>NZ_JAVREV010000010.1:0-268495 GCF_031845565.1 Streptomyces johnsoniae
GTCCTGCTCCGCAGGAACGACGCCCGGCCCTACGGGCCGGAGCCGAATCCCTCCGGAATTCGGTCCTGAATCCCTCCGGGATTCAGGAGCAATTCCTCCGGAATTGCTGAATACAATTGCTCCGCAATTGTATTTTTCGGCTGGGGGTGTCTGTGTGGCTTAGGTTGACACCTCGTCAGGTGCTGGTGGTTGCTCCTGACGAGGTGTCACTTAAAGTTCTTAATATCGCTTTGTGTTTTCGTCCGGATTTTCCCGGTTCATTTCCTCTTGCTGTTCGTGTCTGCGAGGGTTCCCGGTTCCGTGGAGCTTTCGTGGCGCGGGGTCACGCGCAGGCGCATGCGCCGGGGCAGCAGGGTTGTTGCCAGTGTTTTGGGGCGGGGGTCGGTTTGCGGCTCGGGGGTGAGTCGCCAGCGGCTGGCGACGGTGGCGAGTGTGAGGGTGGCTTCGGTCATGGCGAACTCGTCGCCGATGCATTTGCGGCCGCCGTTGCTGAAGGCGGCGAAGGAGCCGCGCGGCAGGGCTGAGGCGTGTTCGGGTAGCCACCGGTCAGGGCTGAACTCCTCGGGCTGGGCATAGACATCCGGCCGGTGCTGGACGGTGCAGGGGCTGATGAGGACGAGGGAGCCGGGCTCCAGCACTTGGCCGGCAATGGTGGTGCGTGCGGTGGTGGCCCGGGTGAACACCCAGCCCGGCGGGCGCATCCGCAGAGCCTCGGTCACTACACGTCGGGTGTAGGGCAGTTCCGGAAGATCCGCGAAGCGTGCAGGGCGGCCGTGGAGGACTCGGTCGACCTCGTCTTCCAGTTGTCGCTGGGCCGTGGCATTTCCGGCTAGCAACAGGAACATCCAGGTCAGGGCTGCTGCGGTGGTGTCCGTGCCGGCGCTCAGGAAGGCGATCGCCTGTTCGCGCAGCTGGTCGCTGGTCAGAGGACGGCCGTCCTCGCCCTGGGCATCCAGCAGCAGCGCCAGCAGGGAGGCCGGGTGGGGGCGGACACGGTGTTCTGCAACGAGGCGGTCCATGGAGGTCAGGAAAGTTTCGCGGGCCTTGGTCTGCCGGCGTATGACGGGCAGAGGGAGCCTCTGGGTGACTTTGGGAAGCAAGAGGTCCACGGCCAGGCCGCGGGTGAGGGTGGCAATCGACTGCTGCACGGCGGTGGCCGCCTCATCCGTGCAGCCGGCGCCGAAGATCATGCGCATCGCTGTGTTCGCACTCAGCCGGAAGAAAGCCGGAAACGCTTCAAAGGCATGTCCACCGCGCCAGGAAGCGGTGAGCGCGGTGATCTGCTGTTCCATGATGGCGCCGTAGGCTGCGATGTTGTCTGCACCGAAAGCAGGTTGCAGCATGCGACGCTGATGGCGGTGCCGGGCGTGCGGGCAAAGACCCAGGCTTTCTCCGAACACCTCCCGGGCTCGCTCATAGAGTGGACCGCCCTTGTCGAAGGTACGGTAATCGACCAGCATGTGCCGCAGAATCTCGGGATGGCAGGGCACATAGGCCCGTCGGGGACCAAGACGGATCGTGACCAGATCGCCATGCCCGGACAAGGAGCCAAGGAACTTCAAAGGGTCGCGCATCAGATGAGGAGCATGCCCCAGCACGGGCAGGGCACCGGGAGCTATGGCATGAGTGAATTCGGTACTGATGTCCATTATGTGACCTGTCTTTCACGGGACGCTGGCGGCGGATAGGACGCGGATCTCCCCTGCTCCCGGACTGACCGACTGGAGAGCTGGGACGCCGGTCCTCGGGGACCATCCTCACGACCGGTAGGTGTCGATACTCATTTCGAACGCAGTGCAGACGGCCAGGGGCACCACCGGCAGTATTCTCCTCGGGAGTTACCGGCCCCCAAGAAGATGACAGCGGGCCGTGGCGGGGTTTTGTGGGCGGAGGCTGAGGCTCGGTGAGGATGACACCGAGCTGTCGTGGTTTCGTGCCGCCGCGAATTCGAAGTGCCGGCACCAGGCTCGGCCAGCCCGGGGGGGGCGAGGCCAGCAGGGATTGCTGCGCCCATGTCACACCGCTTCGCCTCGTCCGCCGCTCTGACCCGATCGGAACCGCACAGCCGCCCGCTCGTAATACTGCACGAACACCCGGTCGGCGACCCCACCTTTAGCGAAACGATCACCGAATCGTTCGGCGTATGCGTGGAAGCATCTGGCATCGTGGTGCAGGAACAGGATGTCGTGGAGTGCCATGTTTCTGATCGCGATGAGGGGTACCGGCGACTGGGATACGGGGAAGGCGTGGTTTCGTGCTGCGGTTTCCGCGCAGTGTTCGTGAAATTGGCCCATCATCAGGCCGCGCGTGGCGAGTTCGGGTTTTAGGTCCGCCTGTGTCTGGTCGAGTTGTTGGCAGCCGGCGCGGCTCAGTTGCGGGAGCACGAGGACGAGCGAGTGTAGCGTTTTGTTTCCGTGGTCCCATGTTCTGTCGTGGAACTTGGCGACTGTGCCGAGGATCAGGCGGCGCAGTTCGGTGGGGTCTTCGCCGTCGATGTCTTCTGCGTGTTCGATGGCGATCGTGCCGGCCCGGTGCGCTGGTTCGACGAATGGACAGACCGGTCCGGGGCGGCCGAGTTCGGGGTGGTCGCGCATCAGGTAGGTGCGGAACCATTCTATGACGAGTTCCTCGGTTTTGTGTGGTCGGCCGAGGGTCAGTACGGCGCCGCCGGGCAGGGGGGTGCGGTTTGCCACGTCGAGGCCGCTGGAGTGGAGCAGCTCGGTCATTTCCTGTGTGCTGCGTTCGCGCCCCCCGGCGAACAGGCACATCATGTAGAGGTCCATCACGGCCGTGTCCCAGGCCAGTTCGTCCTGGTGTGCGTCTGTTTCCGGTGTGGCCATTTCGATGAGGGCGAGTCTGCCGCCGGGTCGCAGGGCGCGCCCGCATGCGCGGAGGACGGTGGCCGCGTCGTCGTCCCCGAGGTCGTGCACGATGTGGCGGAGCAGCACCAGGTCTCCCGTCGGCACGTCGTCGGTGAGGAAGTCCCCGGCGTGGAAGGTGAATCGGTCTGCGAGTCCGGCGCGCTTCATCCGTGCGGTGGCGGGTTCGCGGGATTCTGGGCGGTCAAGGAGGACTCCGCGGGTGCCGGGGTGGTGGGTGAGTATGTGTTCGAGCAGTGCGCCGTCACCGCCGCCGACGTCCACGGCGACTCGGGGCGGCGTGGGGCCGAGGGCGGTGAGGATTCCGGGGAGTTCGGCGTGGAGTCCGGCGGCTTGGGAGGCGTCGAATATCGATCTGAGGGGCGGGTTGTCGCTCAGGTAGGGGAAGAACGGGGTGCCGGTGATCTCCTCGAACGCGGGTTTGCCGGTGCGGACGGCGTGGGCCATTCCGTCCCATGCCTGGCCTACGAGGTTGGCGGCCAGCAGTGCGGTCGGGTGTGCTGTGCGGGGGGTGTCCGAGCGCAGTTGGTGGCCGAGTGGTTCGAGGGCGAAGGTGTCGTGGGCGGTTTCCTGGACGACTCGGAAGGCGGCCAGTGCTCGCAGCAGGCGGCGCAGTGAGGTGGGGTTGGCGCCGACGGACCGCGTCAATTGTTCGAGGGGGTGTTCGGCGTCCCGCATCAGGTTGGGCAGGCCGAGGAGGACGAATGTCTGCACGGCCTTGGACACGATCTGCCCGTAGATCAGGCGTCGGACGTCCTCAGCCGTCATCGGTCGCCCGCCTGGTCGGCGAGCAGGCGCTGAAGTTCCTCGATCCGCTCGGCGAGTTCGCGGTTGCGTCCGGTGACCATCATCCAGATCATGCGGAGGTCGCCGGAGAATGCGGCTTTGGAGTCGGTGAATCCGACCGGCATGTTGCGTTCGAAGATGAAGTGGCTGGGCCAGGCGATGGAGAAGAATACCGGCACGCCCAGCAGTGTCCGGCGCAGGCGCTTGCCTTTCGGGGCCGTTGCCGGGGTTGCGAGGGCGGCGCCCATGGCGACGACGTGGCCCCACCGCGTGCTGGCCTTGGTGTGTGCCAGGAGGTAGCGGTCGAAGCTCGACAGTTCCAGCGGGGCGGTTGTGGGCGCGGTGGTGTTGTTGTCCACGGCCGGCTTCGGCTGGTTGATCGTTGTCATCGTCGTGTCCTTCTGTTTCGCTGTTTGGTCTGTTTCGTTGTTTGGTGTCGGTTCGCGTCGGCGTTTCGTGTTCTGGTGTGGCTCAGTGCGGTTGGTGGACGCGCACGGGGAGTCCGGCTTTGGGCCGCAGTGCGGCGAATCCGTCGAGCCGGGGTGGGTGGTCGTCGGCCAGGGTGATGTCCCCTGCCTGTAGCACGGCCGCGAGTACCGCGGGCACGATGACTGCGGCCATGCCGCTGCCGGGGCACCTGCGGCGTGGGGAGCCGTAGGGGAAGTAGGCGGCGGGCGGGACGGCGGCGGTTGCGGTGCCGGTCCTGTCCCACCGGTCGGGGTCGAATCGTTCGGGGTCGGGCCAGGAGTCGGGCGAGCGGTGGGAGGTGAACTGGCTGAGCATGAGGCGGCTGCCGGCGGGGATGCGGTGGCCGTGGACTTCGAATCCTTTGACGCAGTGGCGGGCGCTCGCCACTACTGGTGGGTGGACGCGGATGGCTTCCGCGACTACGTGGCCGAGGTATTTGAGCCGGCGCGCGGTGGCGGCCCGTACCGGTTCGTCGCCCAGTTCGCGGGCGACTTCCCGCTTCGCCTCGGCCAGGACTTCCGGGTTGGCCAGCAGGCCGTACAGCGACCAGCCGAGCGCGGAGCTGGTCGGGTCGTAGCTGGCGATGAGGAGGCTGACGACCGTGTCGCGGACTGTGTGGTCTCCGGCCGGCAGCTCGGGGTAGATGCCGGGGCGCAGCAGGAAGCCGATGGGGTCGATCGGGTCCGGTGTGGGTGTGGCCCCGGCGCGCCTGCGGGTGATTTCGGCGTGCACGACCCGGTCGATGCGGCTGAGGGGCTTTCGCAGCCGTAGTCGGCCCAGGCGGGGGGCGTTCCATACCAGCAGGGTCAGGATGGAGGAGCGGTTCAGTACGGTGTGGAGTTGTTCGAGGGTGGTGTCGAGTGTGTTGCCTTCGCGGTTGAGGACGCCGGGGCCGATGAAGGAGTCGACGGACGCCAGCCGCACTGCGAGCCGTAGTTCGGTGTAGGCGTCCACTGTCGTGTTCTGCGGCCAGGCTGCGAGGCGGTCGCGCACCCGGTCGAGGACGCGGTCCGCGTAGGCGTCCACGTGTTCGCGGTCGAACAGTGGGCGCAGCAGTTGTCGCATGGTCCGGTTTTCGGCGTTCGGCAGGGCTACCAGGGCGGTGTCGCCGGCGATGGCTTGGAGGCCGCCGTAGGAGAACTCGAAGTTTTCGGTGTTGCCGAGTACCAGTTCGTTGGCGTCGGTGCCGAACAGGAAGGTCCAGCGCAGTGGTCCGATGCCGAGGGCCGCGACGGGTCCGTAGGTGTGGTGCAGGTGGCTCATTCCGGCGGCCACCGAGTCCCGGAAGCTGTCGAGCGCCGTCGCGACTTCCCGCGGCGTCCGTGGGCCCGGTAGGCGCGGGCGTCGGCCGCCGGGCGCGGTCACCGGCCCTGACAGGTGTGAAGTCACGGCATTCTCCCATCGGTTGGGGGTGGGGCGGGGTGCGGCCGCCGCGGGTTCAGCCCGTGGTTGTGCGGGTGAGGTTGTTTTCGCGGGAGTCGACTCGGAGGGCGTCGACGGCGACCATGAGCAGTGCTGTGGCGGCGAGGGCCGGTGCGGTGACCGCGGCGGGTGCGGAGAGCGCGAGGACCAGGGCGATGAACAGGAAGGTGAACCACATGTCCTGTTTGAGGACGCTGTTGGCGTGGGTGCCGACGGCTCGGGTCATTCGGATGGCCTGGAGTACGGCGAACGGCACGGCGGGTACCAGCAGCAGCCATCTGAGGCTGCCCGCGCCCTCGTTTCCGTGGGCGAGGAAGGTGAACAGCGGGGCGACCAGGTGCACGCCGACTGTCGCGGTACCGGCTGCGACTGCGGCGGCTCGTCGGGTGGGGAACACGGTGGCGGAGGTGCGTAGTCCGGTGCGCTTGTCGCCGTCGTAGTCGGGCACGTTTTTCACCAGGCCCTTGGCCAGGAACCACAGTGTGATGAGGGCGAGCAGCCACAGGAGCGCGTCCGGGTTGGGTGGCGGGTCGGCTTGGCCGGTGGCGGTGCAGGCCACGGCGTACCCGAATACGAGAGGGCCGTAGCCGGCGAGGGCGAAGCCGAGCAGGCCGGCGACGGGTTTGGCTTTGAGTCGCAGTGGCCGGTAGGAGTACTGGTGGGAGCCTGCCAGTACGAGCAGGAAGATGCCGAGGGGGCCGGGTCCGAGCGGTGCCGACGACAGCACCACTGCCGCGCTCCAGATGGCCAGGGTGGTGCGGTAGCGGTGCCAGCCGATCTCGCCGACCAGGCCGAGCCGGCCGGGCATGTTGACGCTGTCCTCGTCCAGGTCGGTGTGGACGTTGTAGAGGTTGGCCAGCATTCCGGTTGTCAGCATCAGGAAGGCGCCGAGCCAGAACTGCCAGCGGACTTCGTCGGCGACGATGCCGTAGCCGAGCGCGAAGATGGTCAGGCTGGGCGTGCATGTCCGCGGTCGGCTCAGGGCGATCAGCAGGCGTGCTGTCCGCGCGGGGCCCGCGGTTCCTGGGCTGCGGCGGACGAGGTTCACCAGTTCGTGTGGCGGCAGCGCTGTCCAGGTCTGGGCGGGTTGTCGGTGCGCCGGCTCGGCTTCGGACAGGGTTTCGCCGTCACGCGGTGCCATGGCCGCTCCCCTGCTCCGCGGTGAGCCGGGGGTGCGGTGGGTCGGGTTGGCCGGGAGGCTGTGTGGGTGCGAGGTATCGGCCGAGGGCGATGACGGGCATTGCCTGGACGATCGCCGGATAGGCGAAGTAGATCTCGCCCGGCTGGCCGGTCGCGGTGAAGACTTCTTCGTCCCATGAGCCGTCGGGGCGCTGGTGGTCGGCCAGCCAGGTGAATGCCGCCCGCACCTGCTTGTCGTCGGCGCCGACGCCTGCGGCGTGCAGGGCGAGCAGGGCCCAGGCGGTCTGCGAGGGGGTGCTTCGGCCGCGGCCGCGGTGGGCCGGGTCGTCGTAGGACCGGCAGTCCTCGCCCCAGCCGCCGTCCGCGTTCTGGTGTTGGCGCAGCCAGTCCGTTGCGCGTCGGATGTGCGGGTCGCCGGGGCTGATTCCGGCGGCCACGAGGCCGGGGACGGCGCTTCCGGTTCCGTAGATGTGGTTGACGCCCCAGCGGCCGAACCAGGAGCCGTCCGGTTCTTGCTGGGCGAGGAGCCATTCGGCCGCGGCCGATGGCCTTCGTGCTCCGCCTTCTGGTGCGGCGGCGGTGAGGGCTTCGAGGACGTGGCCGGTGACGTCGGCGGTGGGTACGTCGAGCATCGGGCCGTGGTCGTTGTAGGGGAGGCGTTGCGAGAGTTCGGTGAGCGGTGACAGGTCGCCGGATTCGTAGGCGGCCCATCCTCCTTTGCGGGACTGGAGGCCGGCGAGCCAGGCTTGGCCGCGTTCGACCGCTGGTGCCACGGCGGGCGGCAGTTGCCCGTTGCTGTCGCGGAGCCGGGTGAGCGCGGTGATGGCGATCGCGGTGTCGTCCAGGTCCGGGTAGTTGTTGAGGCCCGGGGAGAACGGCCAGCCGCCGGGAGGTACCCGGGGCCGGTCGCGCTGCCAGTCGCCGCCGCTGGTGGACTGCTGGGCGATGAGCCAGGTGCAGGCGCGTTCGATCGCCGGGTGGGTGGGCTTTACTCCTGCGTCGAGCAGGGCGAGCAGTGAGTAGGCCGTGTCCCATACGGGTCCGGGGCAGGGGACGATTCGGCGTGCGGCCCCGTCGGGGGTTTCGACGGGTGCGCCGAAGCCGTCCAGCGCGGCGAGTGCGGAGCGGTAGGCGTTGTTGTCGGTGGTGTAGCCGAGGGCTTTGAGGGCCAGTGTTCCCAGTGCCGTGAACAGGAAGACGTGGAACCAGGAGCCGTTGGCCTGCTGGTTGCGCAGTAGCCATAGTTCCGCCCGCGCCAGTGCCCGGCCTCGCAGTGGGCGCAGCGGGTGTTTGTGGTAGGCGCGCATGACTCGTTCGGCTTTGCCGGGTGGTGCGGTCTCGGCGGGGGATGTCGGGTCGTACAGTTCTGGCAGGTCGAATCCGGCTGGCCAGATGGGTCGCTGGGCGGCGATGACCGATAGTGGTGTGAGCAGGTGGCGTGACCAGACGCCCAGCGAGCGGACTGCGACCGGGGTGCCGGCCGGGAAGAGGATCTGTTCGGGCAGGATGGGCGGAACGCGGTCCCAGGCGCGGATGCCGAGTACCGCGAGCCAGAAGTGGGTTTCGGTGCGTGCTGCGCCGAGCCCGCCGTGGCGGCGGCAGAATCGCGCGGCGGACCGCATGTGCGGCTCGTCGGGCGGGTCGCCGGCCAGCCGCAGCGCGAGGTATGCCTCGGCGGTGACGGACAGGTGTCCCGGCCCGCCGGGGAACATGGGCCAGGACCCGTCGTCGTGCTGTCCTCGGCGTACTCGCAGGGCGGTGCGTTCGAGGGCGGCCGTGTCGGTGATGCCCAGGCAGTGCCGGGCGATGATGTCGGCCGATTCGGCGCTGACGTTGGTGTGCGGTCCTTCGTACCAGTGTCCGTCGTCGAGTTGGCGCGCCAGGAGGTTGTCGATTCCGCGAGCGAGGGTGTCGTCGGCGTGGATGTCGTTCATGGGGCGACCGGGCCCCCTTTGCGGTGGGCCGATCGGTGCACGCACCGTTGGGGTGCTCGTTGCGGTACCAAGAGCCTTTGCGGAATGAGCGCCAAGATCGCTTCCTTCTGCTGGGGCAGACTCGTGCACCGGGGTAACGAGCCACGGACGGCTTTCCGCCACGTGCGCGGCCGGGTATCCCTTGCTTGCCTGCCGTCTCGGGCAACGACTCACAGGTGTAGCGCAGGCTGTTCGGGACCGGTCACGCCCGCGGAGTGGTAGCCGCGCCTGGCGGGCGGGGCGCGGGGGCTGCCGGACTTGGCCGAACTGCCTTGGTTGTCGGGGCCGTTCGGGGTGGGGCCGGAAGGGCTGGAGGGGCGTCCGCATGGTGGGATGGGGCCGTATCCGCTGAGCAGAGGAGTGTGAGCATGAGCGAGAGCGCGTCGCGGCCCATCGACACGTCGGTACCGCACTCGGCCCGCATCTGGAACTACTTATTGGGAGGCAAGGACTACTACGAGGTCGACCGGGTGGCCGGTGAGGCCTATCGGGAGGCGTTCCCCGGCATTGTGGACATCGCCCGTGGGCAGCGGTATTTCCTGGACCGGGCGGTGCAGTTCCTGGCCGGTGAGGCGGGAATACGGCAGTTCCTCGATATCGGGACGGGGCTGCCCACCCAGGACAACACTCATGAGCTTGCGCAGCGCGTCGCGCCGGAGGCGCACATCGTGTATGTGGACAACGATCCGCTGGTGCTCGCCCACGCGGGGGCGCTGCTGACGAGTTCGCCGGAGGGCCGCACGTACTACGTGGAGGCCGATGTGCGCGATCCCGACGCGATCCTGGCCGCCGCGGCCGAGCGGCTGGACTTCTCCCGCCCGGTCGCGTTGACCATGCTCGGTGTGCTGGGGCACATCGGCGATGAGGAGCAGCCGCACGCCATCGTTCGGCGCCTGGTCGAGGGGCTGCCCGCGGGCAGTTATGTGGCGCTGGCCGACGGGACGGACACGAACCGGGAGTTCGCCGAGGCGCAGCGCCGGTACAACGAGGGCGGTTCGGTGCCGTATACGCTGCGCAGCCCGGGCCAGATGGTGGCGTTCTTCGACGGTCTGGAGCTGGTCGAGCCTGGGGTTGTTCCGCTGCCGCAGTGGCGTCCTCAGTTTGCCGAGGTGGGAACGGCGACGGATATCACGCACGAGCTGTGCGGGGTTGGCCGGAAGCTCGCGTAGGCGCGGGTGGCGACCGGGGGCGTGCGGTAACGGCCGCGCGTCCCCGGTGGCCGCTGCCCGGCGGCGGTCCTCCGGTATCAAGGGCGAGGGGGCGAGGTTGTTGGCATCACGGTGTTCCGCACCGCTGTACCATGGGGCGCCCGTCTCGGGCCGGATTCCGGACGGGCGTTCGGGGGCAGGGGCGTCTTGTGAAACGTACGCGTCGTCGGAGGGCCGGGGTCGTTCCCGGGACGGTCGCCGTGGCCGCGGCCGTGCTGTGTGGGTGCGGCGGCGAGGGGGAGTCGCCGACCGACGGGGTGCCCGCGGTGCCGACCAGCCCGAAGCCCCGAGAGATCCCGACGCCGCCCAGGCCGCCGGAGACCAGGGACGGCTACGACGCCTGTGGCGGTGACCCGTTCGACGCCGGGGCGGTGGTGGCCTACTCCCCGGACGGCCCGGCGTGGAGCGGGCCCGGGCCGCATCCGGCCGTGCTGTTCCGGCCGGGCTCCATTCCCGAGGTGGAGGTGCCGCAGCTTCCGCAGGAGTGGTCGCCGTCGGTGCCCTACGGCTTCACCCAGCTGGTGGTGTGCGAGTACTCGGACGACGAGTTCGAGGGCGAGAAGGTCGGCGACTGCAGTTACCTGGGGGGCGCCCCGTACGGGGATCGCGATCCGGAGGTGTTTTCCGAGCGGTACATCTACCGGGTGTTCGAGGCGAAGACGGGCGAGCTGGTCGCCGAGTTCAGCCTGGACGGTACGACCAGCGTGGACGAGAGCTGCCCGGAGACGTCGTACGCTCCCCCGTCGACGTACTGGCAGCGCGTCGAGAGCGACGCGCTGGAGGAGGAGCTGCGGCCGCTGGTCGAGGGGAACGCGCCCTGAGCGGTCGGCTCGGGTGCGCGCCGCGGCGCCGGGTCCGCGTCAATTCGGTGGCGTCGTTCCGCCCGTCCGCGTCATGATCCGGTGATGGTCGAGAGGCTGAACGACGACGGCCGCGCGGGGATCGACGCGGCGCTGGTGAAGCGGCTGATCGCCGTGCAGTTCCCGCAGTGGAGCGGTCTGCCGGTCGAGCCCGTGGTGGTCGACGGCTGGGACAACCGGACCTACCGTCTCGGCTCCGGGATGACGGTGCGGCTGCCCACCGCGGCGGGGTACGCCCCGGCCGTGGAGAAGGAACACCGGTGGCTGCCCGTTCTGGCGCCGGCGCTGCCCGTGCCGATCCCGCCGGTGCTGGCGATGGGCGAACCGGGAGAGGGGTATCCGTTCCGCTGGTCGGTCCGCGGGTGGCTGGCGGGCGACACGGCGCGGCCGGACCGTATCGGCGATAGGGCGGGCTTCGCGACATCGGTCGCCGAGTTCGTGCTGGCGCTCCAGCGCATCGACGCGACGGGCGGCCCCGCGGCCGGTGCGCACAGCTTCTACCGCGGCACGCCGCCCGGCCACTACGACGGGGAGACCCGCCGGGCGCTGGCGGCGCTCGCGGGCCGCATCGACACCCGGCGGGCGGCGGCCGTGTGGGAGGCGGCCCTCGCGGCCGGCCGGCGGGGCGCGCCGCTGTGGTTCCACGGGGATATCGCGGGCGGGAATCTGCTGGTCAGGGACGGGCGGCTGGCCGCGGTCATCGACTTCGGCACGTCGGGGGTGGGCGACCCGGCCTGCGATCTGGTGATCGCGTGGACGATGTTCCGTGGGGAGAGCCGGAAGGCGTTCCGCGCGGCCGTCGGGCAGGGCCGCGGGATGTGGGCGCGGGCCCGGGGGTGGGCGCTGTGGAAGGCGCTGATCTGCCTGGCGGACGACATCGACGCCCGTCCGGCAACGGCGGCGGAGCACCGCCGTGTCATCGGTGAAGTCCTCGACGACCACGACGAGTTCGGCTGAGTGGTGCGTTCGCCCGGCTGGGGCGGGCAATATCGCGTGCGGCCTGGCGTGGTGGTTGGGGAGCCGGTACGGTCCCGCCAGGCGCGTCAGATCATGGAACGTGACGGAATCCGGGCCGGAGCGTGGTGTCGCGGACGTGACGTCATGGGCCGGGCGCGCCCGTGCACTCCCAGGAACCACCCCTCGCCCCTGGAGCCGACATGTCGAAAAGACGCTGGGCAGGTCCTGCCCTGCTCGCTTTGTCGCTGACGCTGATCGCCCCCCTGACGGCGTCCGCCTCCCCACCCGTCGCCCCCTCCGCGGTCTCCCCGTCCGCCGCCGGTTCGGACGGCGCCGGGCCGGCGGCGGAGGCCGCCGCGGTGCCCCTGGAGGAGGTGACCGCAAGCGCCACCCAGGTGGCGTCCGGCCTGCGGCGCCCGACCGCGCTGGTCGGGCCCGACGACGGAACGGGCCGGCTCTTCATCGTGGAGAAGAGCGGAACGGTCCGCGTCTACCATCCGGACACCGGTCTTGAGCAGACGCCGCTGCTGGACATCACGTCCGCGGTGGACGAGTCGGGGAACGAGCGCGGGCTGCTCGGCATCGCGCTCGCGCCCGACTTCAACGAGAGCCAGGAACTGTACCTGGCGTACACGGCGTTGCCGGACGGTGCGGTGACGCTGGCGCGGTACGGGCTGGCGGACGCGAGCCTGGAGCCGCTGCTGTCGCAGGAACACGCGGAGTACAACAACCACAACGGCGGCCAGTTGGCGTTCGGCCCCGACGGGTACCTGTACTGGGCCATCGGGGACGGCGGCGGCTCCGGTGACCCGTTCGACACCGGGCAGCGGCTGGACACGCTGCTGGGCAAGATTCTGCGTATCGACGTCGGCGGGGACTGCGGCGGCCTCGGCTACTGCATCCCCGAGGACAACCCGTTCGTGGGCGTGGCGGGTGCCCGTGAGGAGATCTGGATATGGGGGGTGCGCAACCCCTGGCGGTTCTCCTTCGACCCGGCGGACGGCTCGCTGTGGATCGGCGACGTGGGTCAGGGCCGCTGGGAGGAGATCGACCACCTCGCGCCCGGCGAGCAGGCGGGGGCGAACCTCGGCTGGTCCTGCTACGAGGGCTCGGAGGTGTTCGACGAGGCGCAGTGCGACCCCGGCGCCGAGTACACCGACCCGGTCTTCACCTACTCCCCGCAGACCGGCGGCTGCGCCGTCATCGGCGGACGCGTGTACCGCGGTGAGGAGTTCGCGGATCTGGTCGGCGGCACCTACATCGCCACCGACTACTGCTCGTCCACGGTCTGGGCGCTGCGCGAGGATGGCGCGGGCGGCTATCTCCAGGCGGAGATCGGGGAGATGCCCACGCAGGTGACGGCGTTCGGCACCACGGCGGAGGGCGAGTTCTATGTCGTGAACGACCTGCCGGGCGGCCTGCACCGGGTGTCGTTCGAGCGGACGGAGCCGACCTGCCGGGTCGAGGCCACGGCGAATTCCTGGGGCGGTGGCATGACGGTCGACCTGACCATCACCAACTCCGGTACCGAGCCGGTCGACGGATGGTCGCTCACCTTCCCGCTGCCCGCGGGGCAGACGGTTTTGTCGGACTGGAACACCACGATCACCCAGAACGGCGACATCGTCACCGCGACGAACGCCTCGCACAACGGCGCGATCGCGCCGGGCGCGAGTGTAAGCATCGGTTACCTCGTCAGCCATTCGGGGGAGGCGGCGGTGCCGGGCAGGTTTGCCCTCAACGGGGCGAACTGCGGCGTCGGCGGCTGACCTGGGGGCAGGAGAAGGAGGTGCCCTCACCCGCCGGTACGGCGGGTGAGGGCACCGTGCCGTTCGGCGGGCCCCGGGCGGGCCCGGCGGTCGCGGCAGGCTTCGAGGAAGGCCAGGACGCGCAGGTGGTACTGGCGGGCGGCGTGCCCGAGGCTGATGTTGTGACCGGCACCGGCGAGGTGCCCGGTGTGGACGAGTGGGGCGGCCAGGCGCGCGGCCATGGCGTGCACGGCGTCGTGGTCGCAGGTCCAGAAGCGTTCGTGCTCGGCGAAGGTGAGGCTGACCGGTATCCGGATGCGGCGGGCCAGCCGGGGGTACTGCCGCGGCCAGTGGAGCAGCTCGCCGGCTTCCCTGGGCGGGGTGGGGCCGACGAGGTGCTGGGCCAGGCGGAAGGTGCCGGGCGGGTAGAGCGCGAGCGGGCCCCAGTGGAGAGACGGTGGGTGTTCCGGGGGCGGGCGAGGCGGTCGGGGGCAGCGCCCACCGTTCGCCGACGCCGGACGCCGAGCAGGTCCTCCTCGGCGGCGGCGTCGGCCGCGGCGGTGAGGGCGAGTTTGCCGCCGAACGAGTGGCCGACCAGCAGGAAGCCGGCGCCGGTCGGGCGGGTCACGGCGTAGCGGCGCAGAGCGGCCCGCAGGCAGGTCGCCTGTTCGGCGAGCGTCGCGCCGTCGGGGAAGGCCGCGGCGGAGGCGCCGTAGCCGGGGCGGTCGATGGCGAGGGCCGCGTATCCGGTGGCGGCGGCCAGGGTGAGCAGGGAGGTTGCGGGATCGGCCCGGCCGTGGAAGTAGCCGGCGCGCATGCCGCCGCCGTGGAGGGCGAGAGGACGGCGCGCGGCTCGTGCGCGGCGGGCTCGGCGCAGGGCCGAGAGGCGTGCTCTTCCGGCAGGTAACTCGACCTCGCGGGCCGTGGCCGGCTGCGGCATGGAGGACTCCGTCCTTCACAGGCGTGGTCGCGTCGGGTGGCAGGGAACGGGCACCGCCCGGGGCCGGCCGCGAGCGGCCGGCCCCGGGCGGTGTGGTCAGGGCAGGTACGGGCTGCTCGCGCGGGCCCGGCGCAGGGCTTCGGCCCACCAGGCCAGTTGGTCGAAGAACTTTTTGGCCGCGGCCTCGGCGTCCGGCAGCGCCTCGTCCCCGTCGAAGGCTCCCCAGGCGTTGTGGAAGGAGAGCATCTCCCTGATCGTCATGGCGTGCACCTCGGGAAAGACCTGCCGCAGGTGCTCGGCGGCCCGCAGGCCGCCGCCCATTCCGCCGTAGGAGACCAGGCCGACGGGCTTGGCCGACCACTCCGTGAGATGCCAGTCGATGGCGTTCTTCAGTGACGCGGGGAAGGAGTGGTTGTACTCGGGCGTGACGACGATGAATGCCTCAGCGGCGACGAGCCGCGGGGTGATGGCGTCTTTGACGCGCTGCACCTCCTCCGCCACCGACTGGCCCATGCCCGCCACGGCGAGCGGCAGGGGGTGGTCGGCGAGGTCCACGACGTCCACGTCCCACTTCGCGTGCAGGGCGGCCTGAGCGGTGACCCAGCCGGCCACCTTCTCCCCCATGCGGCCCTCGCGCACGCTCCCGACCACCACCGCCAGCTTCAACGGCTCGTTGCTCACGCCAGTTTCCTCTCTGATGGGCTGCCCGGGGCGGCCGTCGGCCGATACCCGTACAGCGTCTCGTGCGGGAATTGTTGCAGTCGGCGGGGCTCGCGGATACCGAGCATGGCCGGCGCCGCGGCCCGCGGCCGACGCGAATCGCCCGGCCAAGGTGCCTGTCGGCAAGGGCGGTTGAGGCACATGGTCAACCAAGGTGTCATCAACCGCTCGGTGCGCGCCGTTCTTGTGACAGGGTCTCGGTGAACGGCAATGCGCCAGTGACGTTTTCTCAGCGAAATGATCTTCGCGAAGCGGGTTGATCTGGGCACCGCAGACCGGATCGGACAGTGATGGCCCGGGTATGGACAGACGTAAAGCCCCTGATAGGACGGTTCTCACCACAAGATCGTCCGCTGAACCAGAGGCTTCACGTTGATCCCCTATGCTGCCATGCTCGATGTCCCGCGCCACGTGGTGGAGTACCTGGCCCGGCTGCTGACCGGACACCGCCGCCGGATCGGCCCCCCGAAGAGCTCCCGCGTGCTGGGCCCTTTCCGACAGGCGATGCTGGTGCTGCGCTGGTTCCGCGAGGCCGGGTGCGTGCACTGCCTGGCCCGTGACGCCGGGATACCGCAGGCCACCGGTTACCGCTACCTACACGAAGGCATCGACGTCCTCGCCAGCCAGGCCCCGGACCTGCACGAGGTGTTGCGGCGCTGCCACGCGGAGGGGATGACCCATGTGGTCCTGGACGGCACGCTCGTCGCCTGCGACCGTGTGGCGGGGACCACCGAGAAGGGCAACGACCTGTGGTACTCCGGGAAGGCCAAGCACTTCGCGGGGAACGTGCAGTTCATCGCCGCACCCGACGGCACTCCCCTGTGGGTCTCCGACGTCGAGCCCGGATCGGTGCACGACCTGACCGCCGCCCGCATCCACGCCCTGCCCGCCCTGTACCCGGCCGCCCGCGACAGCCTGCCGACCCTGGCTGATGCGGGCTACACCGGGGCCGGCATCGGTATCCACACGCCCTTCCGCCCGCACCCCGACATCTCCTCCCCACTCGCCGCGGACAACCGCACCCACAACCGGCTGCTGCGGGGCATCCGGGCCCTGGGCGAACGCGCAGCGGCGGAACTCAAACAACGCTGGCGGGCACTCCAGCACGTCACGATCAGCCCCTCCCGCATCGGAGCCATCGCCAAAGCCGCACTCGTCCTCAACACCTCATGGAAATGAACTCGGCTGAGAAAACCTCAGTGAATCCCCGTTCTTCTGACGGCATAATTGCAGGAGGATTTCCGTGCGGCACCATACGCAGCACGATTCCACGCAGTTCATGGTCGCGGGACCATTACAGGATGCGCTTTCGTGGCAGATCCTCGTGGTCGAATCCGACGAGCGCGCCGCGCGCAGTCTGTGCAGGCGCCTTGAGGAGCACGGGCACCGCGTGCGCTGTGTGCGGACGGGCATGGAGGCGCTGCGGGCCCGGCAGGGCGCGGACGTCATCCTGATGGACTTCGAACTTCCCGATGTGGACGGGCTGGACATGTGCCGGTCGCTCACGGCGACGTCCCACGTGCCGCTGCTCGCCGTGACCGGGCGGTCCGACGAGGCGGACCGGGTGCTCGGTCTGCGGGCCGGCGCCGATGAGTACCTGGTCAAACCGTACGGATTTCAGGAGCTGCTGGCCCGTATGGAGGCGGTGATGCGCCGCTCCTCCCCCACGCGCAGGGAGCAGCGAGTCGTGCGGATGGGGCCGCTGAGCGTGAATCCCGCCGTCAGGACCGCGGTGCTGTCCGGGCAGCCGCTGCGGCTCACCCGCAAGGAGTTCGGCCTGCTGCACGTGCTGATGGCTCGGCCCGGTGCCGTGGTGAGCAGGGAACAGCTCATGCAATGCGTGTGGCAGGAATCCGACACCGTTCACAGCCGCACGCTCGACACGCATGTGTCCGGGCTGAGGAGAAAGCTCGGGTCGGCCGGCTGGATCGTGACCGTGCGCGGTGTGGGATTCCGGCTCGCGCAGCCGTGACGGGCCCGTCGTTCTCGGAAAGGACCGCTATGCCGGTACAGCACGGGGAATGGGAATGCGTGGGGTTTTCCTGTTCGAGCCGGAAGGCGGCAGGGCGGGCGCCGCGAAGGGCCGCGGCGGGGTTCCGCCTGTGCCGCTCCTGCCGCGAGGAACTGACGATGCACCTGTCGGAGGCGGCGCACCTGTACGCCGAGTGCGGTGAACCGCTGACGAGTCAGGCCCCGCGGCAGCTGCGGGAGAGAACCAGCGGCGGCGGCGCGTCCCCCGGTATCCGGCTCAACGAGGCCGCGGCGCGGGTGTGCGGTGAGCTGCTGGCGCTGGCGGGCTCCTGGAGCGTGCTGGTGGCGTAGGAGCGGTCCGTCGGGGCGCCGCCGCGCGACATGGCCGCTCTGGCCGTTTTCCTGCGGGCGCACGTGGGGTGGCTGGCCGGTCACGCGGCGGCGGCCGAGGTGTGCGGGGAGTTCGCGCTGGGCGTTCTGGCGGCGCGGCGCGGCGCCAGGCCGGGTGAGGGCCCGGGCCGACTGCATCTGGGCGCGTGCCCGGAGGTGGGGTGCGGCGGGGAACTGGTCGCCACGGCGCACCCCGCGGCCGAGGCGGTGCCCGATCTGGTGACGTGTACGGCGGACGCGGGCCACCGGTGGCCGAGCGAGCAGTGGACGCGGCTCGCCCGCCGGCTGCCGGCCGCGGCGGGCGGTGCGCGCCGCGAAGTGCCCGAGCGCTGGCTGAGCGTGGAACACGTCACCCGGTTCTTCCGCATTCCGTCGGGGTCGGTGTACCGGCTCGCTTCCGAGCACGGGTGGAGCAGGCGGCGGCGCGGGGGCCGGGTGTACTACCGGGAGGCCGATGTGCACGACAGCTTCGCCCGGCGGGCCGGGGACGCCGGCGGGGGCCTGCCGTCCCCCGGGGATGCGGCCGGGCGGGGGGGCCGCGCACGATGTGCGGCTCGGCCGCGTCGGACTCGTCCTCTCCGGCGAGGAGCGGCTGCGGCAGCCCGGGAACGGCCGCGGGCCGCGCGGTGCGGCCCGGCCGCGAGGGGGTCGCCCCGCGGCGGCGCGGCGTGCCGACGACGGCGGCGAGCCAGCCGAGGGCCGCGACGGCCAGGACGGCGGTGAGGGCAGGGGCGCGGCCGGGCAGGGGGCCGGTGGGGGCGGTGGGCAGCAGGGCGGCCGTGCAGGCGACGGTCAGGGCGGCACCGATCTGGACCGCCGTCTGGTAGGCGGCGCCGGCCCTGGCCTTGTCGCGGTCGGGGACGCCCGCGGTGGCCTGGGTGTTCAGGGCCGCGAACGCGAGGACGAAGCCGGCGCCGACGGCGAGCAGCGCGGGCAGCAGCCCTGTCGGGTAGGGGCCGTCGAGGCCCTGCTGCCACAGCAGCGCGAAGCCGGCGAGTGCCGAGGTGAGGCCGCAGGCGATGAGACGACGTGGGCCGAAGCGTTCGACCATGCGGCCGGAGTGGAGGGCGCAGAGG
The DNA here is from genome assembly GCF_031845565.1 of Streptomyces johnsoniae. Taxonomy (NCBI): domain Bacteria; kingdom Bacillati; phylum Actinomycetota; class Actinomycetes; order Kitasatosporales; family Streptomycetaceae; genus Streptomyces; species Streptomyces johnsoniae. The sequence continues at coordinate 18,539 of NZ_JAVREV010000010.1, forward strand.
GCGAGGGGCGCGGCGGCCGGCAGGAAGGCCAGGGCGGTCGGCAGGGGGCCGAGGTCCCGCTGGGTCTGGAGGTGCAGGGAGGCGGTGAGCAGGGCGCCGGGATGGGCGCCGTTGAGCGCCGCGGCCACGAGGGCGGCGCGGACGAGACCCGGGCTGCGCAGGACGTGGGCGGGCCACAGCGGGCGGGCGGCGGTGCGTTCGCGCAGTACGAGAAGGCCGGAAGAAACGGCGCACAGCAGCAGGAGGGCGGTGCCGCGGCGGCCCGCCCAGCCTTCGGCGGGGACGTGGGAGAGCGCGCCGATCAGCGCGGCGATGGCGGCGGTGAGCAGGAGGGCACCGGGGACGTCGGGGCGGCCGGGGGCGCGGTGCCGCCGGGGGCCGTCGCGGGGGATCAGGCGGGTGCCGGCGGCGAACAGCGCGGCGACGACGGGGCGGGGAAGGCGAGGGTCAGGCGCCAGTGGGCCTCGGTGAGCAGGCCGGACAGCAGCAGGCCCGTGGTGAAGCCGACGGCGCCGAAGAGGACGTAAACGGAGACGGCCCGGCGGCGGGGCGCGCCGTCGCGGAAGGCCGAGGTGATGATGGCCAGCCCCATGGGGGCGGTGAGCGCGGCGCAGCAGCCCTTGACGAAGCGGGTTGCGGCCAGGAGGGCGGGGTCGTTTGTCGCGGCGGCGGCCAGCGAGGCCGCGGCGAAGACCGCCAGGGCCGCCAGGTATACGGGGCGGCGTCCGAAGCGGTCCGCCAGTTGAGGGCCGAGCAGGAGCAGTCCGGCGAAGCCGAGGGCGAACCCGCTGAGCATCCACTGGATGCCGGCGGGTGCCAGGTGGGAGTCGGTGCCGATGGCCGGCGCGGCGATCAGGAGGGTGGAGACCTCCAGGGCGTCGATCAGCATGTTGCCCGCAAGGACGGCGAGCAGGGCCCACGGCCGCGGCGCGGCGGCGGGCCCTGGGGCCGCGGAAGTCGTCATGGTCCTTCTCTCCTCGGGTCGTGCGGCGGGCCCGGGCCGGCGGCGTCGCCGGCCCGGGCCCCGGGGTTCAGCCCAGCAGCGTGCCGCCGCTGGCGTCGACGAAGGAGCCGGTGATCCAGCAGGCGTCCTCGCCGGCGAGGAACGCGACGACGTCGGCGATGTCCTCTGGCTCGCCGACGCCGTTGAACGCCGAGAGTCCCGCCATCTGTTCGACGGCCGCCGGGATGTCGAACGCCGGGTTGCTGTTGCGGGTGATGCCGGGCGCCACGGTGTTGACGGTGATGCCGCGTGGTCCGAGGAGCTTGGCGAAGTGCAGAGCGAGCTGTTCGACCGCGCCCTTGGTCATGGCGTAGGCGATCTCGTCCGGGTTGGCGAAGTGGGTCAGCCCGGACGAGATGTTGATGATGCGTCCGCCGTCGGGCATGTTGGCCAGGGCGCGCTGGATGAGGAAGAACGGCGCTTTGGCGTTGACGGCCATGAGCCTGTCGAACGCTTCCGGCGTGGTGTCCTCGACGGAGAGGCCGCCCATGCGGCCCGCGTTGTTGATCAGGATGTGGAGGTCGGTGCCGCCGGTGCGTTCCTTGAGTCCTGCTGCGAGGCCGAGGAAGAGTTCGTGCACGTCGCCGGGCATGCCCAGCTCGGCTTGGATCGTGAACGCGCTGCCGCCCTCCCCCTCGATGGTCGTGACGGTCTCCTCGGCCGCGTCCCGGCCGGTGGCGTAGTGGACGGCGACGAGCGCGCCCTCGCGGGCCAGGCGGACGGCCGTGGCGCGTCCCATGCCGCGGCTTGATCCGGTGACCAGCGCGGTCTTTCCGGTGAGTTTGCCCATCGGGTTCCTCCCGTTCGTGCGGTCGGTGTGGCGGGTCGGGTTCGCGCTGTTCCTCCGGGGCGCGGTCCGCGGGGCGGCCGGGCCGAACCAGCGGTTCAGGGCCTCGGCCAGCCCGTGCGTCCCGTCGCCGGCCCATGCCACGTGCCCGTCGGCGCGTACCAGGACGGCGGGGGCGGCGGGCGGCGGGCCGGTTGCCGGGCCGCGGGCGGGGGTGATCCGGTCGGTGGGTCCGGCGGCGGCCCGGTGCAGGGCCGCGGCCCGTTCCTCGTCGCCGTCGCGGCTGAGCAGCAGCCCGCGGCCGGTGCGGAGCAGTTCCGCGGACGTGGTCGGCCGGCCGTCCGCGGCGAGGAGCGGGGTGGGCGGCAGGCGGGCGCCGAGCAGGGGGTGGCCGGGGCCGAGGTCGTAGCGGACGCCGAGGCCGGAGATCATTCCGGCCAGGTGGGCCCGGGCGGCCTCGTGCGCGGTGAGCTCGGCCATGACGGCCCGTACGGGCGCGACCTGCGGCCCGTCGAGCAGCAGCGTCGCCTGGGCGCGGATGTTGGCCAGGACGTGGGCGCCGACGGGGTGCCGTTCGGCGTGGTAGGTGTCCAGGAGTCCGTCGGGGGCGTGGCCGCGCAGGTGCGCGGCGAGCTTCCAGCCGAGATTGACGGCGTCCTGGAGGCCGAGGTTGAGGGCTTGTCCGCCGATCGGCATTTGCCGGTGCGCGGCGTCGCCCGCGAGGAAGATGCGGCCGTTGCGGTAGGCGGCGGCCTGGCGGGAGGCGTCCCCGAACGAGTTGACCCACAGCGGGGTGCCTTCGGAGATGTCCTCGCCGGTGACGCGCCGCCAGGCGTCGGCCAGTTCGGCGAACGCCGGTGGTGTGGTGCGGGTGCGGGCGGGGGCGCCGAACTCGTGGACCATGACGCGGGTGACGCCGTCGCCGCGGCGGGCAGCGATGGCCAGGCCCCGTGCCAGGCGCTGGAAGCGGCGGTCGGGCACGTCGAGGCCCGCCACGTCGGCCCGCAGGAGTTCGCGGGCCGCGTCCCGGCCGGGGAAGGCGATGCCGGACAGGCTCCGCACGGTGCTTCGTTCGCCGTCGCAGCCCACGACGTAGCGAGCGCGCAGGCGCACCGGGCCGCGGGCGGTTGCGATCTCGGCCTGGACGTGGTCGCGGTGCGGATGCAGGCCCCGGAGCCGGTGCCCGCGGTGCGGCCGGGCTCCGAGCCCGGCCGCCCAGGTACCGAGCAGTTCCTCGGTGCGGGTCTGGGGCACCTTCCACTGCCCGGGGTGGGAGCCGGGCAGGGTCAGGTCGAGGGGAATTCCGCCGAAGTGGCCGCGTGGCTCGTCCGGGACGGGGCCGAGCGGCGCGAGCAGGCCGCGGGCGTCCAGGATCTCCATGGTGCGCGCGTGGAGGGTGGAGGCCCGGGATTCGGTGGTGGGCCGCTCGCGCCGCTCGACGACGACGACGTCGGCGCCGCCCAGCCGGAGTTCGCCCGCGAGCATGAGGCCGACCGGGCCCGCGCCGACGACGAGGACGTCGGTATCGGGTGCGGCGCCCATCTCAGCGCTTGGCCTCGGCGTATTCCTTGGCGTGTCGGAGGGTGGCGCGGCCTGTTGGTGCCGAGCGCGCCGCGCACGTACTCCTTCGCACGGGCGGCGTCCGCGTCAGGGCCGAGGAGTTCTGCGATGGCGTCGGTGTTGATGACGACGGTGTGCTGGGAGGTGGCGGCCACGCCCCGGGCGGTGTCCTCGAACGTCCACAGGCCGGTGTGCAGGGCCATCAGCGCGGGGAGTGTGACCTGCTTGTAGGCGATTTTGCGGTGGGGGAAGCACACGCGGTGGGATTCGGTGGTGTGCGTGGAACCGTCCTTGGCGCGAGTCTCCATCCGCAGGGTCTGCAGGCCGGGGGACGGCTCCGCCAGGTGGACCTGTACGACGTGCGGCAGCCGCTCGGACCAGCGGTCGGCCTCGTTGACGAAGTCGTAGACGTCCTTGGCCGCTCCGTCGATGTGCACGGTGTCCTCGAAGGAGAAGGTGAGGTCCCGGGCCGCGTGGGCGAATTCGATGGTCTCCTTCAGCGCCGCCAGCTCGGAGCGCGAGTTGCGGTCGACGGCCCGGTCGATCCACTCGAGCGAGGCCGGGTCGTCGTCGATGGCCCGGTAGTCGTGCAGGAGGCGGATGCGGCTGGCGCCGGCGGGCAGTTCCTCGATGATCCACGTGCCGCCCATCGCGGCGACGGGCGGGGCGGAGACCTCCTGGCGGAAGCCGATGCGGCGCGTTGACTCGTCCAGGGTCCGGTGGGAGGTCCAGTTCTTGGGCTCGCCGTTGGCCGTGGCCCAGATGCGGATCCGTTCGCTCCGTTCGCTGCGCTCCACGTGGTCGACGTAGATGGCGGGGGGAAAGATCGTCGGCCAGTTCGCCACGTCGGCGATCAGGCGGTAGACGGCGGCGGCCGGGGCGGAAACGGTGATCTCGTGCTCGACCTCGCGCAGTGCGGACAGTGGCATGCTCGGTGCTCCTCGGTCGGTGGGGCTCGGCGGTGGCGGCCACGGCGGCGAGCCGGGCCGAGTCAGCCATGGCCCGGGAGGTGGTGATCTCCTTGCCGATCAGGCGTTCCAGCGCCCGGCCGATGGCCTTCTGGCGTGCCGCGACCGCCTGCCGCGGGGTGATGTGCCCCCACAGGGCGGGCAGGCGGGCGGCGATGAGGCCGGGCGCGAAGGCGTTGAACGCCGCGGTCACCAGCTCGGGCCCGGCGGCGCCCAGGGGGGAGGCCCGGCCGGCGAGGTAGATGCTCGTGTGGTCGTCGATGCCGAAGGTTTCGAGTTCGCCGGCGAGGTCGGGGGTGAAGTAGAGGAGTGAGTGCAGGGAGTTGAGTGCCTGCGCGCAGCGGCGTGCGGCGGCGGTCGCGGTGGCGTCGTTCGGCGTCGGATGCATGGCGGCCTCGGGCGTGGGCGTGTCGGGTCCTGGGCGGTGGGGCAGTGGGGCAGTGGGACGTCCGGGCCGGGGCATGCGTTCCCGGGGGACGGCTCGGTGCCGGGGCGTGCCCGGCCCCGGACGCCCGGCGCCTCAGTGGTTCGGCGCGGCGCGGTGATGCGCGGTCAGCCGCTCCAGTACGGGCACGATCTCCGGCGGCGAGGGAGCGGCCAGCCGGTCGGCCTTGAGCCGGGCGGCGCCCTCGCCGAAGGCGGGCTCGTCGAGGACGCGGACGAGCTGGCGGCGCAGCTCGCGCGGGGTGAGGCCCTGCGGGTCGACCAGCGGCCCGGCGTCGCGCAGGGCCGCGTAGCGGGCCGCGACCCGCTCGTCCCAGGTGGGGACGGGCAGGATGACCTGGGGGATTCCGTGGGTGGCCGCGACCGAGAAGGTGCCCCAGCCGCCGTGGTGGACGATGGCGGCGCACGAGGGCAGCAGCTGGTTGAGGGGAACGAAGTCCACCGCGCGCACGTTCTCGGGGAGCGGGCCGATGCCGGTGAGCTGGGCCCGGTTGAGCGTGGCGACGACCTCGATGTCGAGACCGGCGACGGTCTCCAGCGTCTCTTCGAGGGGGAAGCCCGTGTCCTTCCCGAACAGGGCGCGCGAGCTGACGCCGAGGGTGAGGCAGACGCGGGGGCGGGCCGGCGGTTCGCGCAGCCAGTCCGGCAGGACTGCGGCCTCGTTGTAGGGGACCCACCGCAGGGGAACGGTGCGGGTGTCCAGCGGCAGCCGAGCGGCCTGCGGGACCAGGTCGAGGCTCCACTGGCCGAGGATCAGGTCCTCGCCGAAGTCGAGGTCGTGGCGTTCGAGCAGCTGGGCCAGCCACCGTGCCATGGGGTCGCGGGCGGCGGACCGGCCGCTCACCTTCTCCCAGCCCCAGCCCATCTTGTCCTGGCCCCACAGGATGCGGGCGTGAGCTGCTCCGGTCACCCTGGCGGCCACCGCGGCGGGCAGGCACAGCGGGTCCCACAGCACGAGGTCGGGCCGCCAGGAGCGGGTGAACCCGATCAGCTCGGCGACCATGCCCTTGTCGGGGTCCCCGAGCGGGTAACACTGGCCGATGATCGCCATGAGGCGGGCCTGTAACTGCTCCGAGTCCCCCGACCGCTGCCCACGACGTCGAGGGCGAAGGCGTCGGGCGGGATGTCGAGCCGGCTGCCCTCCTCCTCGGTCCGGTCCTGCTGCTGGGCGACCACCGTGTCCCCCACCGGGACGGCGATGAGACCGGCGCCGGTGACCGTCGCGGCCATGTCGTCCGACCCCATGCCGGGGTGGCCCACCACGCACACCTCGTGGCCCGCGCTCTGCAGGGCCCAGGCGAGCGGTATGACGGGGTACAGGTGCGACGTCGACGGGAACGTCGCGATCATCACGCGCATGTGATCTCCTCCTCTGCCCGCGGGCGGACGTACCTCACCCGCGGGTCCCGATGAACATGCCGCGGCCGTTGGGGCCGCCCTCCTGGAACTCGGCTTCGACGCCCGCGCGCGCGAATCCGGCAAGGTACTCCTCGCACGAGAACAGCGAGTGGATCTCGGTCTCGGTGAAGTCCCGGATGCCCTGCGCATTGGCGACGGTGTAGCGGACGGTCATCCGGCTTCTCCCGCCCTCCCTGACGGAGTGGGACACGCGGCTGATGACGTGGCCCCGTTCGTGGGTCACGGCTCCGGAGACGAATCCGTCGAGGAATTTTTCGGGGAACCACCAGGGCTCCGCAATGACGGCTCCGCCCGGATTGACGTGCCGCACGAGGCTCGCGATGGCCTCGTGGAGCTGCCCGACCGACGTCATGTAACCGAGCGAGAAGCACATGCACGTGACGACGTCGAAGCGCCGCCCCAGGTCGAAGTCGCGCATGTCACCGGCGTGAATGGTGACGCCCGGAAGTTTCCGTTGCGCCAGCTCCCGCATTCCCGCGGAGAGTTCGAGACCCGCGACCGTGGTGAAGCGTTCGCGGAAACGCCGCAGATGCTCCCCCGTTCCGCAGGCCACGTCGAGCAGGGAGTCGGCTCCGGGGCGTTTTGCCACGGCGATGTCCGCGATCGAGTCGGCTTCCGCGGCCCAGTCACGGCCTCGTCCGGAGTGGATCATGTCGTAGATGTCGGCGTGCTCGCGGCTGTAGGCCATTGATTCCACGGCCGGGTCGACGGTCATCAGGGATCTCCTTCTGCCACTCGAGGCTTTCCCGTTCGGGCGAGCAGCGCGGGCGGTGAACGTTCGGGCCGTGTCCGTGGCGGACCGGCTCCGCCGGCCACCTCCACCTGGTCACCCGGCGGTAATCGGGCGGGAATTCCGAAACCACGCCGGACTCATTCGCGCCTACTTTCCGAGTAGCCGCTCTGGCGTTCAGGAACGACCCTTCCCTCCGCATGCACACGTGTTACCGGATACGGGCGCACCGGGCGGTGCGCACAGCCCTGCGCGTGAATTCAGCGGTCGATCCCGCCGCTGCCCAGGGCACAATACCCGCCTGGCGTACGGCACATGCCGGAGAATTATCCCCGGGCCGTCCACGCCTGGGCAGCGGCGGCGCGGTCAGAAATCCCTGCCGTCCGACGGCCCGCATTCCGCACGGCTCGCGGCCCGTTCCTGCCCGCCTGAGAGGCCGGCCCGGGCCGGCGCCGACGAACAGCCGGTGCTCAACGGCCCGTTCCGGCGCGGGCCGACCGCGGCCCCGCGGCCGATCAGCGAACCGTGCAGGCCGGTGACGTGGGAGATCTCAGGGACAGCAGCCCCTGCGAAGGACGGACGTCGGGTTCAGCTCTTGGCCGGCTCTTCTTGCAGGCCGGGGGCCGCGGATGACGTCTCGGCGCCCGGGGCCGGCTCGGCCGCCGCCTCCTCCTCGGCCGCCGCGGGCTTGATCTGGCGCAGCAGGAACGACACGGCCAGTGCCATCAGCAGCATCAGCGGCGCGGCGACGAACGAGTTGACCTGGAGGCCGCGGGCGAAAGCCTCGCGCGCCGCGGTGGCCAGCGTCTCACCGGCCTGGTCGGGCAGCCGGGCGGCGGCCTCCAGGGCGGAGGCGAGGGTGTCCTCGGCTCCTGCCGGTACGCCGTCGGGGTAGTCCTGATCCATCTGGCCCCGGTACACCGCGGTGCCGATGCTGCCGATGACGGCGATGCCGAGTGCGCCGCCGAACTCGTTGGACGTCTCGGAGATCGCGGCCGCGGGTCCGGCCTGGTCGGGTGGTGCGGCGCCGACGATCATGTCGATGCCGAGGGCGGAAACGGGGGCGAGCCCGGCGAACATCAGCACCGAGGCGAACATCACGAGGCCGGGCCCGGAGGACGCGGAAACGCCCCACAGCACGGCGAAACCGACGGCCGCGAGCACCATCCCGGCGCCGAACACGTACGCCGGACGTACCTTGCCCATGATGGCGGAGGCGGCGAGGGCCGCCACCATGCCGGAGAGCACGGCGGGCAGCAGCCACAGGCCGGCCCGGAGCGGCGAGAGTTCCAGGACGCTCTGGAGGAACTGCGCCACGACGAACTGGACGCCCATCAGGAACATGACGGTCAGCAGGAGCGTCGACAGCGAGGCACTGAACGCCCGGTTGGCGAAGAGGCGGACATCCAGCAGCGGATGTTCCAGGGTGCGCTGGCGGCGGATGAACACGTAACCGACGAGCACCCCGGCCAGGATGGCCGCGCTGGGCACGGGCTGAAGGCCGTGCTTGGCGACTTCCTTGAGGCCGTAGATCACGGCCAGGACGGCGGCCAGCGACAGCAGGGAACTGGCGAGGTCGACGCGCCCGCCCTCGGGGTTGCGGTACTCGGGCAGCAGGAAGGGGCCGAGGGCGAGCAGCAGCACCATCACCGGCACCGCGAAGGAAGGCCGAGCCCCACCAGAAGTATTCGAGGAGCACGCCGCCGACGACGGGGCCGAGCGCCCCGCCCAGCATGAAGCTGGTCGACCACACGGTGATAGCGGTGGTGCGCTGGGCGGGCGAGGGGAACATGTTGCGGATCAAGGACAGTGTGGAGGACGCGAGGCAGGCCCCGGCGATGCCCAGGATGGCGCGGGTCACGATCAGCATTTCCGGCGTCTGGGCATACGCGGTGAGGACCGAGGCCACGCCGAAGGCCCCCGCGCCCCACATCAGCAGCCGTCGCCGCCCTACGCGGTCGCCCAGGGTTCCCATGGTGACGAGGAACCCGGCGATGAGGAAGCCGTAGATGTCGGTGATCCATAACAGCTGCGAGCTGGAGGGGTTCAGGTCTGCGCTCATCTGCGGCACGGCCAGGTGCAGCAGGGTCAGGTCCATCGTGACCAGCATGGATGGAAGCGCGAGAACGGCGAGGCCGATCCATTCGCCTTTCGTGGCCCGCGGCGGGCTCTCGGACAACAGCAGTGTCTTCCTCTCCTCGACGGCCGAACGGACTCGGCCAGGTGGACGCTCAAGACCTTGGAACTTCAAGGCGAGTTGAGGTCAAGCGCAGGTCCCTGGAGAGGCGGTGGGCATGCCGGCACGCCTCCTGCGTCCCGCTCCGCCGCCGGGATACCGGCCGTGCCGCGGGCTGTGGAGTGCCCGGCGCCGTGCCGTTCCATTCGGGAACAACACACCGGAACGTACTCACCACTTTCTTCGCCGCGGTGCCCGGATTCAATCCCCGCTATGTCAGGTCTTCGCGAAGTTGTGCAATGTCTCGGCGGGATACCCCTCCGGCCGTCAGTTCCGCACGCCGCCGAGGGCCGAGGGCACGTGGCGCGGCAGCAGCCCGACCGATGCGGCTTTCGACACCGCGTCCAGCCGGGAGACGGCCCCGAGCTTGCGGAACACGACGTGCAGGTGCCGTTTGACGGTTCCGATGCTGATGTCCAGGCTCCGGGCTATCTGCTTGTTGGACAGCGCCTCGGCGGCGAGGGCGAGCACTTCCTGCTGACGTGGAGAGAGCGTCACCCCCTGGTGGCTGAGCGGTTCCGGCTCGGGCGAGAGCTCGCGCACGGCACTGAGCAGGGCGGCCTGGCCGGCGCCCGCCGGCAGGCATCGGTGGGCCCCCGCCGCGAGGAGGTGCCCGCGGTTGACCCCGCGCGTCGCCAGGACCAGCAGCGCGGCCCGTGGGACGCGGGCACGCGGGGCACGGATGACACGAACGGCCGCCAGCGGTGGCGGCCAGGGTTCGAGAAGGATGACGTGAGGTCGCAGCTCGGCGGCGCGGCGCAACATCTCGGCCTCGCCGGCGACCGCTCCCAGCACGTGCATGTCCTGATGCGCGGCGAGAAGCTGGAATACCGCTTCTTGGAGCAATTTGTTCTCGCCGGCGAGAAGCACACGGATGACGGGCATGGCTTCGCCTTCCTCATGGATGTTCCCGGTGCGTGTCGTGGGAATCGGCGGGGCGGCCGTCTCGGGTGAGCGGGTGCGCGGGTCGGCCGGAGGCGCCCGTTTCCTCATGGGCGGGGAATGGAGTCACGCAACAGGCCGGACAAGGCGGACCGCCGTGCTATGCGCATTGCTTCGCCCCGCGCCGCGCCGTTCGGAGTCCCGGGGCGGCGCGCCATCAGCTGCGCCCTGCCGCAGGAAGCGGTGTCAGATTCCGGCACCGCCGACCGGTCGGCGGGCGGCTTCCCGGAATCTCTTCGCACCGGACCTGGCCCGGCCGCGACAAGTCGCCCTTCGCGTCATGGCATCTCTCCCCCGTGCCCCCGTAGCAGTTCCCCTGCGTCTGCTGTGCCGACGGCCCCCGCGGGCTTCCCGGTGTCTTCCGGGCCGACGGCGCGGTCACCCATGCACGACACCGGATATCGAACACAGGTGCACGCCCAGTCATGGTGGGGGAAAGACATGATTGCTGCAACGCCGTTCAACAAGCCAACTTCACCAGCGGGTCATGGCAGCCCGGTACGGATTACTGTCGACATAAGTGCCGATATCACCTTTAGGGGATTTTTCCTGCATGGGAACGGCCGCCGCGCGGCCCGTCCGGCGGGCCCCTGCCCACCCGGGGACCGCGTCTGAGGAGTCGGTTCTCCGCATGCCGACGCGCGGTGGCCCGTCCACCCCCCGCCGCCCCGGCCACCGCGGCGGCGGGGGGTGGGCAGGCGGCGCGCCGGTGTCGGCAGCACGTTGCCTTTCCGTACGCGACCGCATGCCGGGCAGGTCAGTGGCGTGGATGCCCGCAATCGGGCGCACGGGCGGCACGAATCGTATACGTGGCCGGTTGGCGCCCGTCCCCGTGCGGCCCCGGATGCCCGTCAACACCGGGACCGCGCGGGGACGGGCCACCGCCCGCCACCGGTTTCGCGCGCTAGCGACGCCCGCGCAGCCGACCGAGCAGACGCCTGGCCTGCGCACGCTTCCTCGGGTCCGATGCCGCCCGCCGCGCAGAGGCGATCGCCCTGCGCCCCTGGGGCGTGCGGCTGAACTGCCTGATCCGCTGTATCAGTCGGGGCATCGTGCCCTCCGGTCCTTCCGTCGTGAAGCAGCCGTACTTCCCGACGCTTACCCGTTGATGAGCCGACGATGCCTGCCCGATGGGCGCACGGTCCGCGGCGGGCACCCATCGCGCGGGCCACCACCGCGGGCGCGGGAACCTCGCACGGGCCGGGCCCGCCCGGCGTCAGATGTGGGCGAGGGCGTCGATCTCGACGAGCATCGCCTCGTTCGGCAGCTCGACGAACACGGTCGTCCGGCACGGCAGCACCCCGCTCGAACAGTGCTCCCTGACGAAGGCGCCGTACGCCTCGTTCATCGCGGTGAAGTCCTCGCGCCTGGTCAGGTAGACGCGGAACATCAGCACGTCCTCGACGCTCGCGCCGCCCGCGTCGAGGACGGCCTTCACGTTCTCCAGCGTCCTGCGGGTCTGCGCGCCCACGTCCCCCGGGTGCAGGTACGCGCCGGTGGCCGGGTCCTGCGGGCCCTGGCCCGAGACCTGCACCAAAGGCCCCTTCCGCAGGCCCTGGGAGAAGTTCCAGGCGGGTGCGGGCGCTGCGTCGGTGTGGATCTGCACCTTGTCGGCCATCGTTGTGCCTCTCTGGTTCCCCGGGAACGACGGGCCGCCGCGCCCCCGTTGACCTGCGCAAGTCGGCGATGCTACAACCGCTGCGTTGCGCGGCGCAATCGCCGCCGCGCGGGAGCGGCGGCGGGAAGGCGGAGGCATGGGCGGCGGGGCACCGGGACCGGCGCGGCGCTGATGGCCGACCTCGTCATCCGCGGCGCCACGGTCGTCGACGGCACGGGAGCCCCCGGCCGGGTCGCCGATGTGAGCGTCACCGATGGTCTGATCGAGTCCGTCGGAGGCCCGTTCCCCACCGGCCGCCGGGTCGTCGACGCGGCCGGGCTCGTGCTCTGCCCCGGATTCATCGACATGCACGCCCACTCCGACCTCGCCCTGCTGACGGACCCGGCGCACGAGGCGAAGGTGAGCCAGGGCGTGACGTGCGAGGTCCTGGGGCAGGACGGTCTCTCCTACGCCCCGGTCGACGACGTCACGCTGCCGCAGATCCGCCGGGCCGTCGCCGGATGGAACGGCGACCCGCCCGGCTTCGACTGGAACTGGCGGAGCGTCGCCGGCTACCTGGAGCGGCTCGGCCGGGGCACGGCCGTGAACGCCTGCTACCTGGTGCCCCAGGGGTCGGTACGGATGCTGGCGATGGGCTGGGCGGACCGCGCGCCGACCGGGGCGGAGCTGGACCGGCAGCGCGAACTGGTGGCCGCCGCCCTGCGCGAAGGGGCGGTCGGCATGTCCAGCGGGCTGACCTACGCCCCCGGCATGTATGCCGGTACGGACGAGCTGGTCGAACTGTGCCGCGTCGTCGCCGCGTTCGGCGGCCTGTACGTGCCGCACCACCGCTCGTACGGCGCGGGGGCGCTGACGGCGTACGCGGAGATGATCGACGTCGCCCGCAGGTCCGGCTGCCGCCTGCATCTCGCACACGCCACCATGAACTTCCGCGTGAACGAAGGGCGTGCGCCGGAGCTGCTCGCGCTGCTCGACGCCGCGATCGACGCCGGCGCCGACCTCTCCCTGGACACCTACCCTTACCTGCCCGGCTCGACCACGCTCGCCGCGCTGCTGCCGAGCTGGGCGGCCGAGGGCGGACCGGCCGCCACCCTGGGCCGGCTGCGCGACCGGGCCGCACAAGAACGCATCCGGCACGGTCTTGAGGTGGTGGGCTCCGACGGCTGCCACGGCGTCCCCGTCGAGTGGGAAACGATCCGGATCTCCGGCTCCCGCGACCCGGCCGCGGTGGGCAGGACCGTGGCCGAGATGGCCGCCGCGTCGGGACGTCCGCCGTTCGAGGTCTGCCGCACTCTGCTGATCGCGGACGAGTTGTCCACGACGGTCCTCCAGCTCGTCGGGAACGAGGAGAACGTCCGCGCGATCATGCGGCATCCCGCGCACACCGGCGGCAGCGACGGGCTGCTCGCCGTGGCCCGGCCGCACCCGCGGGCCTGGGGAACCTTCCCGCGCTACCTCGGCCATTACGTCCGGGAGCAGGGCGTGCTCGGGCTGGAGGAGTGCGTCTCCCACCTGACGGGGCGCGCCGCGCGGCGGCTGCGGCTCACGGGCCGCGGGTTCGTGGCGCCCGGATACCACGCCGACCTGGTGCTGTTCGATCCCGGGACGGTGCGCGACACGGCGACGTTCGAGGAGCCGCGACGACTCCCCGAGGGCATCCCGCACGTCCTCGTCGGCGGGGTGTCCGTCGTGCGGGACGGCCGGCACACCGGCGCGCTCCCGGGCCGCGCGCTGCGCCGCGCACCGGATGGCACCACCCGTTGAGCGGCGCCCCCGCCCCCGCCCCCGGGATGCGCCGGTCCTACGCCGCCGCGCCCGCGGCCTCCTCGCAGGCCGCCGCGCCCGCGGAATCGTCCGGCACGGCCGAGATGAGGGTGTCCAGCGCGTCGCGTGCCGCCAAGAGGTCGGACACCGCGTCGTCGATGCGCTCCCGTTCCCGTTGCAGGTCGGGGCCCATGCCGGAGCAGACGGGAACGAGCCGCCCGTCGTCGTCGGCCATGCACGGAAGCAGCTGGGCGATCGTCGCGGTGTTGAGCCCGGCGGCGAGCAGGGTCCTGATGCCGCGCACGGTCCTGACGTCCTCCTCGGCATACGTGCGGTATCCGCTCGGCAGCCGCTGCGGGCTCAGCAAGCCCTGCTCCTCGTAGTACCGAAGCAAGCGCTCGCTGACCCCCGTTCTGGCGGACAGCTCTCCGATGCGCATGGGATCGATCACCACTCATCGCGTTGACTCTCACATTGATGTGACAGTCTAACTTCGCCGGCATGACAACTCAGATCATGAACGAACGACCGGCGCCGTGCGGGCCGTGGCCGAGGGGTACGGCGATCGCAACTACCCGGCGGTGCACGAACTGTTCCGCCGGCCGTGTGCACCTGCGGCCGGCGCACACCAGCAGGCGTCGGTCCGCACGACTCGCGATACTCAACAGTGGCCGCTGCCGTCTCCGCGCCGGCCCGGTATGCGAAGACGGCCTGTCCGCAGGAAGCCGGCGGGACGCACCGCGTCGCTGTGAACGGCCCGCAGGCCATGACGATCCTGCGGGCGGTAGTTTCGCAAGAAGGCCGTGAGGATCGCCTCGGCCGTCCCGTCTGATCGGAGACAGATGCAGCCCGGACCGTATGAAGAGGTGGCCGACGCCGCGGAGCTTCCGGCACGGCTGCGGCACGCTTTCTGGATCGGTGGCGGGAGTGGTGCGGGCAAGTCGACGATCGCCCGCCGGCTCGCCGACCGCTGCGGTTGGCGCCTCTACCCGACCGACGAGGTGATGCGGGACCATGCGGGGCGGACCACCCCCGAGGAGGCCCCCTTTCTGCACGAGTTCATCGCCATGGACATGGACGAGCGCTGGGTGAACCGGTCTCCGGAAGTCATGCTTGAGACGTTCCACTGGTTTCGAGGTGAGGGATTCGGCCTGATCGTCGAAGACCTTCTCCGCCTGCCGCAGGAGCCGTACGTCATCGTCGAGGGATTCCGGCTCCTGCCTCACCTCGTCAAACCTCTGCTTGCTGCTCCTGAGCACGCCGTCTGGCTTCTTCCCACCCCCGAATTCCGCCATGCCGCCATCCGGAGTCGGTCGGTACCAGGGGAAGGGTTCGTCCGGAAGACCAGTGATCCGGCAAAGGCCGACCGCAACATCGCCGAACGGGACCGCATGTTCACCAGGCGCCTCCAAGCGGAAGCCGAGCGTCTCCGACTGCGCACCATCCGGGTCGACACCGCGCTGACGGAAGACGATCTCGCTGAGCAGGTGATCACGGCGTTCGGGCTCTGACGTCGGCCGGCGCCGCGAACCGCGAACCGCTGTTCGACAATCCGAAACGCTCGCCGCGCGGGCAGCGGTCGTGTCAACGCGTTCCGCTCGGTCATCCCCGCCCGCGGGCTGTCGACGACGAGCCGGTCGGGGCGTCCCGGAACCCGCAGCGGGGCGGCGCCGCCGACAACGAGGATACGCACCTGGGCTGTTGCGGCCGCGTCGAGCAGCGCGGTCGTGGTCGTGACGGCGGTGTCCTCGTGCCCGCTCATGTGGCGGGGGTCGTTCGCATCCCCCCTCGACGGCCGTCACGCCGGGCGGCAGGAGCGCCGGCCTTTCCCTCCGGAACACGGCGATGACGCCGTGCCCCCGGCTCGTGGCCTCGCGCACGACGCGCGAGCCGACCATTCCTGCGGCTCCGATCACGGTGATCCTCATCGAGGTGTCCTTTCCTGCGTGGGGTGGGAAACAGAGGTGGGCGAGCGGGTGGGTTCGGGAAGCTGCCCCGCGACGATCGCGGCGAGTGACAGCGCGAACCCCAGGAGCTGGACCGGGCCGAGGGTCTGACCGAGCAGGGCGGCGCCGAGTACCGCGGCGACCAGCGGCGAGAACAGGCCGAGAACCGCGACCGAGGTGAGCGGCAGTGTCGTGACGCCGCGGAACCACAGGACGAAGGTGATCAGGCCGCCGACCAGGCCGAGCCAGAGGTAGCCGAGGGCCGCGGTCGGGCCGATCTCGGGCGGGGGCCCTTCCCCGAGAATGGTGAGGGGCAGCAGGAACAGACCGCCGGCGGTGAGCTGCCAGCCGGCGAACGCGGTGGGGCCGATGTCGGCGGGACGTCCCCAGCGCCTGGTGAGCGTCACCCCGAACGCCATGGCGGCCGCGCCGGCCAGGCCGGCCACGAGGCCGACGCCGTCGAACGCGGCGTTCGGGCCGATCACGACCAGGCCGACGCCAGTCGCGCCTACCAGCCCCCAGATCAAGCGCCGCGCGGAGAGGCGTTCGTGGAGAACGGGCACGGCCAGGAGGGCGACGACGAGTGGCTGCGTAGCCGCCAGGGTCGCGGCAACGCCGCCCGGCAGGCGTTCGGCCGCGACGAACAGCAGGGGGAAGAGCAGGCCGATGTTCAGCACGCCGAGCACCGCGGCCTTCCCCCACCACGCCCCGCGCGGCAGCGTCCGGGTGATCGCCAGCGCGATCAGGCCGGCGGGCAACGCGCGCAGGAGTCCTCCGAACAGTGGGTGCCCCGGCGGGAGGAGCTCGGTGGTGACGACATAGGTCGTGCCCCACACCGCGGGAGCGAGCGCGGTCAGGGCGGTGCGAGACAGATCTCCACGACGTGCACCCCGGCCGGCTCCGCCGGAAGCCCTCGGTACGGCTGGACTTGTCATATGCGGAGTCTCAACGCGACGCGATCAATGAGTCCAATACATGTTTGTCATCGCATCAATCTCGATACAAGATGAATCGATGGAGCTTCAGCAGCTGCGCTACGTTCTCGCCGTCGCCGAGACCAACAGCTTCACCCGCGCCGCCGAACGATGTCTCGTGGTCCAGTCCGCCCTCAGTCACCAAATCGCGCGCCTGGAACGGGAACTCGGCGCAAGGCTCTTCGAACGCACCAGCCGCCGCGTGCGGCTGACGACGGCCGGCGAAGCGTTCCTCCCCGCCGCGCGCCAGTGCCTGGACGCCGCCGAACGCGCCGCGGCCGAGGTCGCCGCGGCCGTGGGAGAGGTACGCGGACGGCTCGCCGTGGGCCTGATCCCTACGGTTGCCGCGGTCGACATCCCGGGCGCGCTGCGTGACTTCCGCCGGCAGTACCCGGAGGTGCGCATCAGCCTGCGGGTGGGCGCGAGCGAGGACCTTGTCGAGCGGGTCGAGCAGGGAACCATCGATGTGGCATTCCTCGGGCTGCCGACCACGGCGCGACCCCGGGGTGTCGCCGCCCGTGAACTCGCCCGTGACCGGCTCGTCGCCGTGGTCGCGCCGGACCACCCGCTCGCCGGCGAAGCAGCGGTCAGCCTGGGGAGGCTCTCGTCCGAGGTGTTCGTGGACCTTCCGGCCGGGACAGCCGGACGTGAACAATCCGACCAGGCCTTCTCGGCCGCCGGTCTCGGCCGTGACGTCGCCTTCGAGGTGACCACCGCGGACTTCATCGCCCGACTCGTCGGGCAGGGCCTCGGCGTGGGCATGCTCCCCTCCGCCTACGCGCCCCAGCTCACCGGCGTCATCACCATCGAGGTCGCCGACGCACCGGCCCGCGTCGAGTACGTCATCTGGAGCCGCTTCAGCCGCACGCCGGCGGCGACCGCGTTCCTCGACGTACTCGACATCACGGCGCGGAACCGGCATGACCCGTAGAGCGCCTTGCCCGCCTGTGGCGGACGCGCGTCGGAGGCTGGGGAAGGGGCCGCGAGCGGGCGGCGCGACGCCGTCTCCTCAGCCGATGAGCGTCTCCTTCGGCCGCACGACGCAGAACTCGTTCCCCTCGATGTCGGCCAGCACGGTCCACGACTCCTTGCCGGTCCGGCCGATGTCCACTTCTTCGGCGCCCAGCGCGATGAGGCGGTCGATCTCGGCGTCGCGGTCGCCCGCGGTCGTCGTCAGGTCCAGGTGCAGGCGGTTCTTGGTCTGCTTGGTCCCGACGGCCGGCATGAAGCACATGCCGACCGGCGCCGCCTCGTCCGGCCCGATCACCACGTCCCGCTCGCGCTCGGACAGCACGCGCCAGCGCAGTGCCGCGGCCCAGAAGCGGGCGCGGGACGGCAGGTCGTGGGCGTCGACGACGATGTGGTGAACGGAGAGAGGCATGGCCGCATACGCCGTTTCCCCCGCGCGCATTGCCGCCGACACGAACCGTAGGCGATCTGTGGGCTCGCTGTGACGCCCGGCACGTGACGCCGGTCACCTACGAAACGGCTTAGGGGGCGCGGTACCGCGTCGGCCCTTGCGGCGCGCGGATCGCGGGGCGGGCGGGCGCTCGGGGCTACGGGGCCCGCACGTAGGTCACGGCTTTGTCGGGCCGCTTCAGCCCCGCTAAGAATGGCCGTCGTCCGCATTCGCGGCATTCCCCCTATTTCGAAAAGGTGCGTCTTACATGTCCGCAAGCAGCACCCATGGCCCTCGCCTGACCAGGACCCGCCGGGTCTCGATCGCCGGCGTCGTCGCCGCAGGCGCTGCCGCGGCGGCCGTCTCGCTCGTCCCCGACGAGGCCGCCGCCGCACAGACGACAAAGTCCGTCGCCCCCTCCCCCGTCGCCACCGGCACGGTCTCCCCCGTCGCCTTCACCACCGAGGCCCAGGGCGCGCAGGTCAACACGGTGCGCGACGGCATCGGCGGGAAGCAGTCCGCGCTCCTACCCACGCCCGCTCCGGCGCAGCAGCCCGCCGCGGAGGAGAACAGCACCTCGGAGAACGCCGAGCCGGAGAGTGAGCCGGCGAGTGAGCCGGACTACCCGAACACACTCGACGGGTGGATTCGCGAGGCCATGGCGATCATGGACGAGCACGACATACCCGGCTCCTACGAGGGCATCCACCGCAACATCATGCGCGAGTCCAGCGGTGACCCGAACGCGATCAACAACTGGGACATCAACGCCCGCAACGGCGTTCCCTCCAAGGGCCTGCTCCAGGTGATCCAGCCGACGTTCGACGCCTACCACGTCAAGGGCACCGAGTACGACCTGTACGACCCGGTCGCCAATATCGTCGCCGCGTGCAACTACGCCGCCGACCGCTACGGCTCCATGGACAACGTCAACGGCCCCTACTGACCAGTCCGTCCGGAACGCGGCGCGCGGCCGCTCGGTTACGGTGACACGCATGCCGTCCTCCCCCGTGACCCCGGATGCCAGTCCGCGCGCCGAAGCACTCCTCGACCTGCTGTACCGGCTCGGCGGCCGGGCGCTGCTGACCGGCCAGCACAATCAGCCGGTGCACGGCTCCGCGTGGACCGAGCGGATCACCGAGCTCACCGGGGTCGTCCCTGCCCTGTGGGGGCAGGAGATCGGCTTCTCCGCCCCGGGCACCCTGGACGGCATCGACCGGCGCGCGGCGAACGTCGCCGAGGCGGTCGGCTGGCACCGGCGCGGTGCCGTCGTCACGTACACGTGGCACGCGGTCTGTCCGGCCGACGACGAACCGGTGGAGTTCCAGGGCGGCATCATCCGGGACCTGCCCGACGCCGACTTCGACGCCGTCCTCGACCCGGGCTCTGCTCTCCACTCCCGCTGGTGCGCGCAGGTCGACGCCGCCGCCGCCGTGCTCGGCCGGCTCCAGGACGCGGGCGTTCCGGTGCTGTGGCGGCCCTACCACGAGATGAACGGCGGCTGGTTCTGGTGGGGCGGCCGGCCGGAGCGGCTGACGCTGCTGTGGCGGCAGTTGTTCGACCGGCTGGTGCGTCACCATGGCCTCAGAAACCTGATCTGGGTGTGGAGCCCGAACGCCGCCTACGACAGCGCGCAGCCGTTCGCCCCCTACTTTCCCGGGCTCGACGTGGTCGACGCGCTGGCCATGGACACCTACGGCGGGCACTACGAGCCGGAGCACTACCGCGGCCTGCTCGACCTCGCGGAGGGGCGGCCGATCGGGCTCGGCGAGGTGGGCGAGTTGCCGTCGGACGAGGTGCTGGCCGACCAGCCGCTGTGGGCCTGGTTCATGGGCTGGCCCGACGTGGTCACCGACGCCAACGACGACGCCCGCGTCCGCGCCCTCTACCGGCACCCGCGCGCCCTCGGCCTCGACGGCCTCACGGCGCCGCCGTTCGGCGGCTGAGGCGGCTCCGGCGGGAACCGGGGGTGCGGTCGGCCGGGGCGCGGGCGGCGTTCTCGGGCGCACCGCGCCGCCGGCGAGGCCCGTTGGTGGCAACTCCTGCGGACTGTGGTGAGCAGCCGTCGCCAGGCGGTGACCCGAGGTGGCGGAGGCCGGTCAGGGGGCGGCGACCTCGACGGTGCACAGCGGGTCCGCGTGGAACGGCCGCAGTTGCTCCTCGGTCGCCGAGGCGTCGGTGATCAGGGTCCAGCGCCGGTCGAAGGTCGCCCACCAGTGGGAGTTGGCGCGGCCGAGCTTTCCGGAGTCGGCCAGGACGCAGACCTCGCGGGAGCGGTCGATCATCAGTTGCTTGAGCGCGGTCTGTTCCGGCCGTGCCTCGCAGATGCCGCGGCCGGCGACGACGCCGTCGGCGCCGAGGAACGCCGCGTCCGCGGTGAGGCGGGACACGGCGGACTCCGCGAGCGGGCCGACCATGCCGAGGCTGAGCTGCCTGACCGTGCCGCCGAGCACGATCAGTTCGATGCCGGGCACGCCCGCCAGTATGTTGATGGAGGTCAGCCCGGTGGTGGCCACGGTCAGGCCGCCGCGGGCGGCCAGCCGCCCGGCGAGGGCACCGACCGTGGTACCGGCGTCGAGCAGCACCAGGCGGCACTCGGCGGCGTGCGGCTCGGCGGTGCGGGCGATGGCCGCCTTTTCGGCCCCCGCGAGCTGTTCGCGTTCCCGCAGGGGCTGTTCCTCGGCCGTGTTGGAGGAGAGCGCGCCGCCGTAGGTGCGCACGATCTCCCCCGACTCGGACAGCCGGGCCAGATCGCGCCTGATCGTGGACTCCGAGACGTTGTACCGCTCCGACAGCTCGGCGACCGCGATGGGCCCCACCCGGAGCAGGTCGCGGATCTCGCGGCGCCTGGCCGCCCCGTTCATCATCAGTCGCCGCCTCCGGGGGCCAGCTCGGTGGCCTGGCGGAGCGCCTCGACCATGCTTGCCTCGTCGGCCCGGCCGGTGCCGGCGATGTCGAACGCCGTGCCGTGGTCCACACTGGTGCGGATCACGGGCAGGCCGACGGTGATGTTGACGCCCGCGTCGAGACCGAGCACCTTGACCGGGCCGTGGCCCTGGTCGTGGTACATCGCGACGACGAGGTCGAAGTCCCCGCGCACAGCACGGAAGAACACGGTGTCGGCGGGCAGGGGGCCCTGCGCGTCGATGCCGTCGGCCCGGACCGCCTCGATGCCGGGCACGACCTTCTCCTCCTCCTCGCCGTGGCCGAACAGGCCGTTCTCCCCGGCGTGGGGGTTGATGCCGCAGACGGCGATGCGCGGGGTGCTCACGCCGGCGGCGGCCAGGGTGGCGTGGCCGCGCCTGATGGTGCGCTCGACCAGGCCGGGCTCGATCTTCGCCACCGCGTCGACCAGACCGATGTGGGTGGTGACGTGGATGACCCGCAGCCGGGGCGCGGACAGCAGCATGGACACCTCGGGGGTGCCGGTCAGCTCGGCCAGCAGCTCGGTGTGGCCGGGGTACTTGTGCCCGGCGGCGTGCAGCGCCTCCTTGTTCAGCGGGGCGGTACAGATGGCGGCGACCCGCCGTTCCCCGGCGAGCCGGGTGGCGGCGGCCACGTACTGGTAGGCGCCCTCGCCAGCCACGGCGGAGAGACGGCCGAACGGCAGGTCCTCGGGGATGTTGCGCAGGTCGATGCAGTCGACGGTGCCGGGCTGCCAGGCGGCCTCCTCGGGCGAGCCGACGGGGTTGACGTCGAGCGGGACACCGGTCAGCTCGACCGCGCGGCGCAGCCGGGTGGCGTCCCCCACCACGAGGGGGCGGAACGGCAGGCGGGCGGCGTCGCCGGCCAGAGCCTTCACGACGACCTCGGGGCCGACGCCTGCGGCATCTCCCATGGTGATCGCGACAACGGGGTGGGACATGAGGGCCAGCCTTCCTGAGGAGGTGCGGGGGAGACAAATCAGGGCCGGGAAGGCCCGGTTGCCGCGGGCGCGGGCCCCGGCGGCGCGGAGGCGGCGCGAACGACGCGCAGCAGGGTGCGTGCGTCGCCGAACGCACCAGCCTTGGTGATGACGGACAGTCCGGCGGGGGTGCGCAGGTGGACGACCCCGGGTTCTGTCTCGCCCTGCACGTCGAGGGCCGCAACGCCCGCGGCGAGCAGGACGGCGCGGGCCGTCTCGCCGCCGGTGACGACGAGAGTGCCGGCCGCCGCGAGCGCGGGCCGCAGGACGGCGGCGAGGCCGGCGGCGACGGCCGCGGCCCGGTCGGGGCGGACGGGCTCGGCGGGGTCGGGGAAGGCGACCACGGGCCGGTCCGCGGCGAGTTCGGCGGTGATGCGGGCCCGGGCGACGGCCGCGGGGGCCGGCGCGGAGGGCACGGGCACGGCGAGGGCGGGCAGTTCGCCGGCCAGGGTGTCACGCTGTGCCGTGGCCACCTCGGTCCTGCTGCCGATGCAGACGAGGAAGGGGCCGGCCGGGCCCGCCCGGTCGTCGGGCCGCCCGGCCGGCGCGGGCAGGCCGGGCAGGTGGTGGGCCAGGCCGCCCGAGCCGACCAGCAGCGCGGGCAGCCCGGCGGTTGCGGCCATGACCCGCGCGAGGTCCTCGTCGGTCACGGCGTCCACGACGACGGCGTCCGTGTGCGGCGCCGCGGCGGCCAGCGCGGCGGCGGCCCCGCCGTCGCGCAGGGTGGCGAGGCCGAGCGCCGCAACGGTCAGACCCGCGGCCGTCAACTGTTCGGCGAGCGGCCTGCGTTCCTGATGCCGCGCTTCGACGGGCTCGCCGTCGACGAGAACGCGGCCGTCGCGCACGGTGCGGCCGGTGGCGGGGAACGCCGGGGCCACGACGGCGAGGTGGCGTCGGCCCGTGCGGCCGCGGAGCGCGGCGAGGGCGGCCGCCGTCTCGGGGCCGATGTTGCCACGGAGGGTCGAGTCGATCTTCTTGTAGACGAGGGTGCCGGGCCCGGCACGGCCGACGGCCGCCCCGACGCGGGCGGCGGCGTCCGGCCCGGGCAGGTAGCGGCTGTCGGTGTCGGCGGCGATGACCGGGGCGTCGGGCCAGGGCGCGGCGGCCTCCAGGACGACGGTGGTACGGACGCGGGCGGCGAGCGCGACGGCGCTGTCGGCGGCTCCGGAGAGGTCGTCCGCGACGATCAGGACGGCGGGGTGGGCGTTCATGCGCGTTCGGTCCTGTCGACGGGCCGCTCCCGTTCTTGCGCGTTTCGCGCATCGTCGGCGGCGGGGCTCGTACCGTCGGGCTCCGTATCGTCCCGTCCCGGGCCGGATTTCGCGGGCGCGGGCGGCGCCGGGCCCGCGGCCGCGTCGAGTGCGGAGTCCGGGGGGTACTGGT
Organism: Streptomyces johnsoniae; assembly: GCF_031845565.1. Taxonomy (NCBI): domain Bacteria; kingdom Bacillati; phylum Actinomycetota; class Actinomycetes; order Kitasatosporales; family Streptomycetaceae; genus Streptomyces; species Streptomyces johnsoniae. The sequence goes on from NZ_JAVREV010000010.1 coordinate 41,616, forward strand.
CGGGGTAACGCCGTTGCAGGTGCCGGTAGTAGGCCAGCGTGATGACCGGCACCAGGAGCGAGGTCACGACGACGGAGGCGGCCACGAGCACGGTGGCCTTCTCCGCCGCCGCCTCGTAGGCCGGGTTGGCGGCGGCGACCAGGGCCGGCACGGCGGCGGCGTTGCCCGCGGTGGAGGCCGCGGCGAGGCCCGCCAGGCCGCTGCCGCCGACCATGCGGTCGGCGACGAAGAGGGTGCTGCCGCTGACGACCAGGACGAACAGGCCGAGCCCGACGCCGAGCAGGCCCGCCGTCCACACGGTGCCCAGGTCGATGCCGGAGCCGAGCGCGAAGCCGAAGAAGGGGATGCAGACGGGGACGGCCGGGGCGAGGAAGGCGCGCATCTGCGGGTCGAGGTTGCCTATGAGCATGCCCACGATCAGCGGCAGGATCGCGCCGAGCATGGTCTCCCAGGGGAACGCCGCGAGGCCCGCGACGCCCAGGGTGAGCATGGTGAGGAACGGCCCCGACTCCAGGCTCATCAGGGAGTACGCGGCCGCGTCCTTGGAGCGCCTGAACTGGCCCATGAGCGCCATGTACAGGCCGCCGTTGGTGTCGTTGAGGGCGGCGACGACGGCGAGTGTGGAGATGCCCGCGAACGCGCCGCCGTCGACCGGGGCCTCCCCGATGAAGTGGCCGAGGATGACTCCCACGACGACCGCGACCCCGGCCTTGGTGAGCAGGAGCGTGCCGCCCTTCTTCAGGATGTAGGGCGTTGTCCTCACGTCGATCGTGGCGCCCATGCAGACGTAGAACACGGCCAGGATCGTGAGGGAGCCGGAGAACAGCGCTCCGGTGAAGGAGCCGAAGAACTCCCCGGTCCCGTCGTGAATGGTGTTGATCACCGCCCCGAGGAGGAGCGGTACCAGCATCATCCCGCCGGGTACGCGCTCCACGCTTGCCTTGATCGGAATCGCCATGGCGGCCTGCCTTCCATCCACGTCCTCGTAGACCGGCCCTCGGGGAGTCGGCACGTCGGCGACCCTACGACTGCGTGCGCGTTTCGCGCAAGCTGCTCACTTCACGCATTCAGGCGCGGGCCACCGCGGGCGGGGTCAGGACGGGCAAGGGCAGGAGTTCAGCTCGGGACGCCGACTCCGGACGACGGCTCGGAACGTCAGCTGAAGAGGACGTCGCTGCACAGGAAGTGGAACTCGTCCTGGTCGGCCAGCTTCCAGACGGTGAGAACGACGGCCGGGCCGCTGTGGTCCGTGGAGGCGTTCGTCCAGACCGTGTTGGTGCGGCCGGGGAGGTGGGGCTCGGGCGACGGCGCGCCCCAGTCGGGTTCGTAGCTGCCCGTCGTCAGGGTGAGCTCCAGATCGTCCCAGCTCAGCGGCTCGGCGGTGGGGTCGTAACCGGGTCGGCTGACGTAGATCCAGTAGTAGTCGGCACCGTGCATGGCGGAGTCGTGCACGGACACGGTGAAGTTGTCCCAGGGGTCGGTGATCACGGTGGGGTGCCAGGAGCCGACCGCGTCCAGCGAGTCGTACCGCCCGCCCGCCGCGCCGCCCGCGCTGCACAACTGCCCGTCGGGGACGTTCCAGTTGTTGTACGGGCCGATCCCCGCGCCGGTCTTCGACACCTGGTCCCACAGCAGCAGCGCGTCCGGGTCGTCCTGCCATGCCTGCCAGCACATGGGGTCCTGCGCCGCGAGGGCCGGGTTCTGCCAGTCGTCCGCCCACCGCAGCCAGCAGCTGTAGTTGCGGGAGGCGGGGTCGATGACCGTGCCGTGGGCGTGCGCCGGAGCCGTCCACGGCACCGTGCACAGCGCGGTGGCCAGCGCGACGACGGAGCCGCGCGACAGCCAGGAGCGGGATCTTTCGGGGTCGGCGGGTCTCATGCGGGAGTCCTCCCTCGAGCGGCGGGACCACCGGCGGTGCCCGCCCGTGCCCGACAGTGTGCGCCGGGGGCCGGAAGCCGGTCAGGGCCCTTCCCGCCAAAACGCGGCGTCGGCACCGCCCCGCCGGGAAGGCCGAGGCGCCGGGCGAACGTCGCGGCACCGGCGGCATGCGCACCACGCGCATCCCGTGGCCCGCCGCACCCGCCGGCGCGCCCGCCCGCCCGCCGCTTCGGGGCGGGGACGGCCCGGTCCGCGGACGGCCGAACTTCGTCGGCGGCGCCGCGGCCGGCGGGCCGCCCCACCGCGCTATGGCCTGGGGGTGCCGTCCCATCGCCACGTGGTGAGTCGCGGATGGCCGGGAAGCTCGCCGCGGCCGGTGGCCCACCGGAGCGTGGACCATGGGTCGGTGCCGGCCGGGGCATCGGGGAAGAGGCGGGCGAGGACCGGCGCGCACAGGTCGGCGGGCGGGGACCACGGCCGGCCCAGCCCTTCGGCCAGGTCGTGGGTGTGGACCAGGGTCTCCACGATCCCCATGGCGGCGAAGCCCTCCGGGTCCGACACCCCGTTGCTGTGGTAACTGCGGACGTGCGGCGGCGTCGTGCGCACCATGGCGGCCAGCAGGGCCCCGCAGGACTCCAGGACCTGGAGCAGGCCCGCAGGCCCGGCGGAACGGTCGGCGCGCACGCTGATCGCCGGGCCGCCGGGTCTGCGGCTCCCGGCCACGAACGGCACCTCGCCGTCCAGCGGCGGCGTGCGGGGACCCAGTTGGACGGCGTAGGCGAACAGGTCGTCGGCAAGGTGCTCGGCGGTTTCCCAGCAGGTCCACTCCAGCCCGCCGGCCTTGTGCTCCCAGTCCGCGCCGGACGCCTCGGCGAGGGTGGTGAGGGCGAGCCGCACGGCTCGGGCGACATCGTCGGCGGTGACGGGGAGCGGGGGTGGTTGCGGCGTTCCTGGCATGGAACGCCACGCTATCGCCCGCGGCCCGCCCGGCGGGCCCGCGACCAGGCGCCGGCCAGCAGCGCGGCGGCCAGCGACCAGCAGAGGAAGAAGGCCGGCCAGGCGGCCGTGCCCCCGGACAGCTGCGGTGTCAGCAGAACCGTCAGCCCGGTCACGGCGGTGAGCGGGCCCGCCGCGTACCAGGTGGCGGCCAGGGCCGGTCCCGAAGCGCCGAGCATGCCGCTGTGCAGGACCCAGCCGGGGAGCACCGGCCGGTGCACCGCCATCAGCGCGCCCGCGGTCAGCACCGGCGCCGCGGCGAACAGCAGGGAGACCGCGGGAACACCGGTGGTCAGGTCCAGCGGCACCGCGAAAGGCAGTCCGGCGAGCAGCAGCACGGCGGTGGGCACCACGGCGTGGGCGAGGGTGAGCGCCGCCGCCGAGCGGGGCCACCACTGGGCCGCCCGGCGTGGGTCGTCGGCGTCGAGGCGGGCCGTTTCCACCAGCCGGGCGGCGGCCGCGTGTCCGAGGCAGACGGCGAGGGCGGTCGGCACGAGGGCGGCGGCACCTGAGGCCGCGGTGGTGGCGGCTGCCGCGGTGAACGCGGCGGCGAGGAGCAGGAGCGCCGCCGCCGGGCGGCGAGGGGCGCCGAGCAGCGCGACGGTGTCGCGCCACAGCACCGCGAGCCACAGCCGACGAGGCGGGCGCAGGCGGCGGGACAGGCGGGCGAGCCGCCCGGGCGGGCCGGCACCGCGGGCGGCGCCCGTGGCGGCGGCCGCCATCGCGAGCCGCACGGTGCGCAGGTCCATGGCGAGCAGCCCGCCGGCGACGCGCCCGACCGCGCGGGAACGCGTGCGCAGCACGGCGGCGGGCATGCCGCGGACCAGCCGCGGCAGCGGAACGAGGGCCACGGCCGCCGCGGCGGCGAGCAGGGCCGCGGCGGCCTGCCAGTACGGGGGGTGCGTGCCGGCCGCCGCGAGCGCGGGCTGCGCCGCCCAGCCCCACGGGCCGGACCACAGGACCGCGGTGCGCACCGCCTCGGGCGCGCCGCCGCCCGGCTCGGCCGCGTCCCGGGCGGCCAGCACGGCGAGCAGCAGCGCGCCGAGCAGGGCGGGGCCCGCCGCGGCGCGTGCGAGGCGGGCGGCCGCCGCGAAACGCTGGACGGCGACGGCTCCGGCCACGGCCAGCAGGGCGAGGCAGACGGCGGGCCCGGTGCACGCCAGGATCAGCGGGCCCGGATCGCCGAGCCGTGCCGCCGCGAGGACGAGCCCGAGGCCGAGCCCGGCGAGCAGCGCGCCGAGGCAGAGCAGGCCGAGCGACAGCAGGAACCAGGGCCGCAGCAGCGGCCACCGGGGCACCGGCATGGGCAGCAGCCAGTCGGCGTCCGGCCGGGGCAGCAGCACGGGCCCGCGCCACAGCGCGTCGCCGAATATCAGGCACAGGGCGACGAGCCCCGCCGCCACGGCGCCGAACGGCAACGCCTCGCGCACCGCTTCCTCGTGCGCGGGGAAGGGGCCGCCGTCCCTGCTGATCTGCATGGCCAGCCCGATCGCGTACAGGCCGTACCAGCTGGTGAGCAGCACGAGGGTGACGTAGGCGGCGTAGCCGGACGTGCGCCGTCGCGCGGCGCCGCGCCGGGCCCTCAGCCACCGGAGCGCCTCCGGGGCGGTCATGCCGGGTCCCCGTCGGCCTCCTCGGGCAGGACGTGCCCGGGCGGGCCCTCCGCGGTGACCACGCCGCGGTCGAGCACGAGCACGCGGTCGGCGACGGCCCGGGCGAGTGCGCGGTGGTGGGTGGCGAGCAGCAGGGTGGTTCCGGCCGCGCGGCGTTCGGCGAGCCGTGCGGCCAGCCGTTCCCTGGCCGCGGGGTCGAGCCGCTGCTCGGGCTCGTCGAGCAGCAGCAGGTCCATGGGCCGCAGCAGTGCGGCGGCGAGCAGCATCTCCTGGAGCTGGCCGGAGGACAGCTCGGCGGGCAGCGCCGCGGCGCGCCCGGTCAGCCGGTGGGTCTGCAGGGCCAGGTCGATGCGCGCCTGCGGTTCGGGCACGCGATGGCCGACGGCGACCAGCTCCAGGTGCTGGCGCACGGTCAGGTCGGGGTAGCAGGCGGGCGGGTCGCCGACGACGGCGACCCTGGAACGGATCCGCGGGTCGTCCTCGCTCATCGGCAGGCCGTCGAACGCGACGCGCCCCGTGGACGGCTCCTCGCGCCCGGCAGCCAGCCGCAGCAGCGTGGACTTCCCCGAGCCGTTGCGCCCGAGCAGGGCGACGCACTCCCCCACCGAGACGTCGAGGTCGAGTGGGCCGAGCACCTGCTGCTCGCCGTAGGCGCGGCTGACTCCGGCAAGGATCAACACGATGGGTCTGGTCCCCCTGTACACGGTCCCGGCGTGCTGCCGGGCGGCCTTCACCGTACGTCAGGGCGCGGCGGGCAGGGCGTTCGGGCCCCGGCGGCCGACCCGGGCGGGCGCGGCCCGTCAGGTTGTCCGTCACCGGCCGGCCTTCCCTGGGGTCCGGCGGCAGGCTGCCCGGCCGCGGGGCGTTCACAGGACGCCGGGGCACGCTCGCGCGCGTACGATCGGGGGTCCCCCGTCCCGACCCGCCGTGTGGAGGCGCCGTGTTCGAGGGCCCGTTGACCGCCGACTTCTGGTTCGATCCCTCGTGTCCCTACACGTGGCTGACGTCGCGGTGGATGCTGGAGGCGCAGCGCGTCCGGCCGGTGACGGTGCGGTGGCGCGTGATGAGCCTCGCGGTGCTCAACGAGGGCCGCCAGGACAATCCCGAGGGCGAGTGGGGCGACTTCCTGTGGCGGCCGGTGCGCATCTGCGCCGCGGTGGCCGAGGAGTTCGGCGAGGAGGCGCTCGGCCGGCTGTTCACGGCACTCGGGGCCCGGCTCCACGAGCGTGGCGAGTGGGACACGGCCGGGGCGGCACTCGCCGAGGCAGGGCTGCCCGCGCGGCTGGCGTCGGCAGCCGACTCCCCCGGCTGGGACCCGGCGGTGCGCGCCTCGCATGCGGAGGCGATGGCTTTGGTCGGGCCCGAGGTCGGCACCCCGGTCATCGCGGTCGGTGGCGAACGGGGCGGCCGGGCGGCGTTCTTCGGCCCCGTCGTCGCCCCGGTGCCCCGCGGCGAGCAGGCCGGACGGCTGTGGGACGGGGTGCTGCTGCTGGCCGGGGAGCCGGGATTCCACGAGCTGAAGCGCTCGCGCCCGGAGCAGCCGCCGACCGGCTGAGCCGGCGGTCAGCCGCCGCGCGCCGGCCCCGGGGCGGCCAGCGAGCCGAGCAGGGCCAGGGCGTCGGCGGAGGGGCTGCCGGGCTCCGCGTGGTGGACGACGAGCCGCTGGCCGCGCGCCCTGTCGACGGTGAACGTCTCGCAGTGCAGGTCGAGATCGCCCACCTCGGGATGGCGGAACAGCGCGGTACCGCCCAGCCTGCCGCGCATGTCGCCGCGGGCCCACAGCGTGCGGAACTCCTGGCTGTGCACGGAGAGTTCGCCGACGAGCCGCACGAGCCCCGGGTCGTTCGCGCAGGTGTCCGCCGCCCGCAGCAGCAGGGCGGCACACGCCGCGGCACCGCGGCTCCAGTCGCGGTGGACGTCGCGCGCCGCCGGGTCGAGGAACGTCATGCGCGGCAGGTTGTCGGACCGGGCGAACGGGGCGTGCAGGGCGTCGGCGAGCCCGTTGCGGGCGAGGATGTCGCCGGTGCGGCCGAGGACGAAGGCGGGCGTGTCGCACCAGGTGTGAATCATCTGCCGCAGGCGCCGGTCCACCCGCTCGGTGCGCACCGTGCGGGGGACGCGCTGTGCGGTCGGTGCCAAGCTGCGGAGGTGGGCCGCATGCCGCGCGTCGAGGCGCAGCGCGGCCGCCACCGCGTCGAGTACCTGCGCCGAGGGGTGCCGTTCCCTGCCCTGTTCCAGGCGCCGGTAGTAGTCGGTGCTCACTCCGGCCAGCAGGGCGACCTCCTCACGGCGCAGTCCCGGCACCCGGCGGCGGCCGGTTGCGGGCAGTCCGGCGTCCTCGGGCCGCAGCGAAGCGCGCCGGGTGCGCAGGAAAGCGCCCAGCACGTTGCCGCGGGCGGGCTCGTCTTCTCCCATGCCATCGAGGCTAGGCCGGGAATGGGGCGGCGTGAGCGCCCGAACGTGGCCGTGCGGGAACCAGGATTGCCAGGACCCGGCAGCCGCCGGGGTATGGACCGGCGGAAAACCCGGACATACGATGTCCCATGTCCGCGCCATACGTCCCTGGGGAGACGATGCACGCACTCAACTCCGGGAGCCTGGCGGGGGTCTGGTCCACCGTGCTGCTGCCCGTCGCCCCGGACGAGACCATCGACTTCCGCCGCCTGGAGGCCGCGCTGGAGGCCGTCCTCGGGGCGGGGGTGCACGGCGTCTACACCAACGGCACGGCCGGGGAGTTCCACACTCTGGAGGAGTCCGAGTGCGACCGGCTGCACGAGATGGTCGCCGCCCGGTGCACGTCTGCCGGCCTGCCGTTCCAGCTGGGGGCGGGCCACCCCAGCGGCCAGGTGTCGCTCGGGCGCATCAGGCGCGCCGCCGCGCTGGGGCCTGGCGCCGTTCAGGTCGTGCTGCCCGACTGGCTGCCCCTCTCCCCCGACGAGGTCCTGGACGCACTGCGGCGCATGGCGGGGGCGGCCGGCGGGGTGCCGCTGGTGCTCTACAACCCGCCGTACGCGAAGACGCAGGTGAGCCGGGCGCTGCTCGCCCGCATCGGCGACGAACTGCCCGAGGTGATCGGCCTGAAGGTACCGGGGGCCGCGGTCGCGAGTGGGCTGACGGAGCGTTTCGCGGTGTTCGTCGCGGGCCACACGCTGGCCTCGGCACGGCGCGAGGGGGCGGCCGGGTCGTACTCGAACGTGGCCTGTCTGAGCCCGGCTGGCGCGGTGCGCTGGTACGACCTGATGACAGCCGACCCGGCCGCGGCGCTCGACGTCGAGAAGCGGTTGCGGGCCTTCCTCGACCGGCACGTCGCGCCGCTGGCGCGTGCGGGGTTCAGCGATCCGGCGCTGGACAAGGCGCTGTGCGCGGTCGGCGGCTGGGCCGAGGTCGGCACCCGCGTCCGCTGGCCGCACCGGTCGGTGCCGGAGACGGCGGTGCCCGCGCTGCGCGAGGCGGCGGTGCGTGCCGTTCCCGAACTTCTGGCGGACCCGGTGGGCAGCCGCTGACCCCCTGGTCGCGGCCCCGCGCCGGACGGCCGTGGGGAGGTCAGGGCCCCGGCCCACGGCCGGTACGGGCACACGCTCTTTTCGCGCCCGACGCGCAGTTGGGCACACAGGTGAAAGCGGGTGCGCGAGGAGGCCATCACCCACCCCTCGCGCACCCGCGGTCCATGCGCGGGCCGGCTCAGCGGAGCCAGGGATAGCGGCGGACGAGCGCCAGCCGCTCCCACGCCCGGCCGAGGCCCCAGACCCGGCCGGCGGAGGTGGCCGCCACGACGATCATGGCGACGGCGTACACGAGGTGCTGGTCGACCAGCGGGTTGGACGAATTGCTGGGCGTGCCGTCCGACAGGTGCCGGGCCGGCGGGAACTCACCGGCCCACAGGAACAGCATCATCAGCGGGCCGGCGAACGCGGTCACGCGCAGCCCGACGCCGGCGACGAGGGCCACCCCGATGCCGAGCATGCCCGCCATGTACATCCAGTCCACCCACATCTGGCCGGCCCACGCGTTGAACGTGGACTCCATCGGGCCACCCGACACGCTGCCCAGGTAACCTCCGGCCGGCGAGCCGCCGTTGACCCAGGCATTGCCGGACGCGGTGGCGTAGCCGAAGCCGAAGGTCTTGTCGAGGAAGGCCCACAGGAAGATCGCACCGGTGGCGAGCCGCAGCACGGCCAGCGCCCTGCCCGCCCCCGTCGGGAACTGGACCGGCACGGGGGCGGTCCGCGGCACGGCGGGTCGCGAGTCCGCGGCGGTCAGTGAGGGATTTCCGGTGCTCATGACGTCGCTCCCCGGGTCGGGTCCGTCCGGTGTTCGGCGGCCGCCGCCGGGGGCTCGGTGCCCCAGAGCAGTTCGCCGCCGTCGTACAGCGTGATGTGGGCGGCCCTGGCGGACGTCTCGCCGGCGTCCTGGTAGGACCAGTCGTTGCCGGGGTCCCAGCCTGCGCCCCCGTCGATGCGGAACTGGACCTCGGCGCGGTGCTGGGACTGGCCGCCGGGATAGATGAGCCGTCCCGAGCAGTCGATCTCCGCGTAGTAGAGGTCGTCCGAGACGTGGTGCACGCCGGTCTCCAGGCCGGGGCACTCGGAATAGTTGCTCGTCACCGTCACCCCCGCCGGGTCGACGCCCGGGTCCAGCGTGAACCAGTAGCGCAGGGAGGCGCCGTCCAGCGCCCGCGCCGGCCAGGCCGACTGGTTGCGGACGGTGGCCTTGATCTCCGTGAACGTCGCACCCGTCGCGTTGAGCGCGCCTTCGACGTACAGCTCGGCGTCGTCGGGCTCCTCGGCCGGCGGGAAGCCGGCCAGCGGGGTGCCTCCGTAACGCGCCGTCAGGTGGGCGAGGGCGCCGGAGAACGCCGCGTTGTAGTCGGTGGCCACCTCGTTGGCCACGTAGTCCTGGCGGCTGTCGGTGTACCGGTCGTCGGCCGAGCCGGGCCCGCCGACGAGCGCGCCGTACAGCACGTGCCGCGTCTCCTCCGGCGCGGTCAGCTGATCGGTCCAGGAGCCGTGGGCGGTGCGGTGGTGCGGGTTCTGCGGCGGGTTCTCGCCGAAGCCGACCACATAGCTGGACTCGCGCGGGTTGTCGCCGAGGGCGTAGTTGATCTGCCGCTCGCCGAACTCCCGGTAGCGCTCCGCCCGTTCCGCGTCCGTTCCGGCCAGCCAGTCCGCGTAGAGCAGGGCGACGAAGGAGGTGTTGGCCGCATACCGCAGCGACCCCCAGGTGTCCAGGACCGCCTGGCCGCCCGGCGAGTACGGCACGCGCTGCCCGTTCACGCCCGTCGTCCAGTAGTCGAGCCAGCGGTTCGCGTCCTCGACGTAAGTCCGGTCGCCGGTCTCCATGGCCAGCAGGGCGTAGGCACCGTACTGCTTGTTGTCCCAGGCGATCGTCCACCGGTAGCTGCGTGTCGAGGTCTGTGGCTCGGTGCCCAGCAGGTCGTATTCGCTGACGGCCTTGGTCAGGTAGGCGTCGTCGCCGGTCGCCTTGTACAGCCAGTACGCGCCCCAGACCAGCTCGTCCTGGTAGCCGGACCAGGAACGGTAGAAGTCACCCGCGGGCACGCAGTCGGAGTAGTTGCCGCGGTGGGTGTCCGCGAACGCGTACAGCTCCTCGGCATGGCGCACCAGCGTGGCCGCGTAGCCCGGGTCGTCCCCGGCGAACAGCAGGGAGGCGGACGCCATTGCGGCCGCGGTCTCGGCCGCCACGTCCGAGCCCGGGCACTCGGCGTCGACCCGGTAGGCGGGCCGTTCCATCTGCATGACCTCGGCAGGGCCCCACCAGCGGTGGTCCTCGTGGCCGTCGCCGACCTGGGCGTAGAGCACGTCGGGCTCGGGGTGTGCCCTGATGAAGTAGTCGTTGACCCAGCGGAGATTGCTCTTCAGGTGCTCCAGCTGGCCCGCCTGCTCGTAGCCGTCCTCGGCGGCGAGGGCGCCCCAGGCCAGCATCGTCGCGGAAAAGGCCATCGGCAGGCCGAACTTCACGTGGTCACCGGCGTCGTACCAGCCGCCGGTCAGGTCGAGACCGACGTCCGCACCGTCGTTCAGACCCGAATCGCCGCGCCAGCCGACGCGGTTGTCGTCGGGCAGCGCGCCCGAGCGCTGCGCCTCGTAGAAGAACATGGACTTCTGGAGCGCCTCGGCGTAGTTGTACGTGGGCGCCTGTGCCTGGGGCTGCGCCTGGGCGCCGCCGGAGGCCACCGGCACCAGCAGCCCGCCGCAGAGCACCGAGGCGGCGAAGACCGGGGCGAGGCCGCGGCGGAGGCCGGTGGGGCGCATCCGTCTGCGGGTTCTTGCGGGTGGTCGGTCGGTAATGGGGGGTGACATCGGTAGGCCCTTCTCCCTGCTTCGCAGTCAATGCGAGAACCGCCGCCGGGTGGTGACTGCCTCAGCACCCCGGATGGGTGATCGGCAGTCGGGTTGGGAGCGCTCCCACCCGGCGGCGGCGGCTTTATCGTCCGGAGCCGACATGGCCCCGTCAATACTCTGATCGCTTTCGACTTCGAACGGTCCACGCCCGGAGTCGCCGCACCCGCCCCGGATGACTTCATGACCCGTCGACACGGCCATCCGGGGCGGGGGGCCGTTCCGCACCTGTTCGTCCCTGACAGGTGCGGAACGGGCGGCACCCGCTGCCCACCGGACACCCCCTCCCGCAGGGGGCCCGGAGCGGCTGACACCACGGCAGGAAGCGGGGGCTGCGATCAGCTGCCGGCGCGCGTCCCAGGCGGTGACGCGCGCCGCGGGCTCACAGTCCCGTTCCCCGGCTGCGCCGGTTGAACGAGCTGCGACGGTTGACTTCCTGTATCCGCGTGCGGAGCGGCGGACGCCGGTCCGCGGTACTCCTGTCGTCCGGCCGCGGACACTGATCCGCGGCCGCGTTCTCCTCCGGCCCGGCCCGGCCCTCGCGTCCGGGCGGCCGGCCGCCACGCCAGGCGACCTGGCAGACGGCGGAAATGCCTTGGGAGGGTGGCATGTTTGCGGCCCTTCTCGATCCTGTGCATGGGTACGAGAACCACCGCCGAGCGAGAGCGATCCGCACGGCCAATGGGAGCGCTCCCACTCAGCGGTAATGTCCCTCATAGTGGGAGCGCGTCAGGCTTCCGTCAACACCCGGCGCATTCCTTTTTCAAACAGAGAAACCGCCGGGAGGGCCGCGCCGGTCCGCGCGGCCACAGGAAAGTGAACGGGCCCGGGCCCCCACAGGCTTGTTTACGCACGTGAGCGGGCCGCCCGGCTTCGTTGGTTGAACCCGGTCGGCCGGGCCGGGCGGAGTTATGCCGGACGGGGTCGCGCGTTCCGCAGCCTGATGCCGCTGAAGCCGAGGGTGCTCGCGGTTACCGCTTCCCAGAACTCCCAGAGGTTGTCCAGCACGCGCAGTTGTATCCCGGCGTCCCGGTGGAGCGCGAGGAGATCCCCGACGGGCTCGGGCGGCCCCAGGGGGTGGACGCTCCGCGTCGCGACCACCGCGTGCGGCACCGGTTCGCCGATGGGCCGGAACGGGCCCGCGGGCAGCCGGTACGCGAACAGCCGCACGGTGCGGAGCCGCTCCAGCCAGCCGTACTCGACGGCGTGCACCCGACGACCGCCGCCCGGGCCGACGATGCGCAGCAGGTCGTCGCCGGTCGTGCCGGGGACGGCCCACGCCATGGCCCGGGGGCAGGCGCGCGGGAACCAGTAGTCGGGAGCGCGTGGGGCATCGACCGCCCAGACGTACGCCTCGGAACCGCGGCCGGTGGCCGCGACGTGCGGGTGGAAGAGGGTGAGGGAGGGGTCCTCGGAAAAATGGAGGACTTCACCGGGGCGCGGGCGCATGTCGCAGTTTGTATCGCATGCGCCGGCGCGGCGAACACGAATCCCGCCGCAGCGACCGGAGGGGCAACGGTGCGCCGGACGACGACCAGGCAGGGCGCCGGGGGACGGGAACGCGCCCGGGCACGCCCGCCCGTGGCGTCGGCGCGGCGGGATTCGTGTCCGCCGCAATGTTTCTCCGCGCCTTGCAGCGGGGCTTGCCGACGGTTTTCGGACAGCCGCCCGGCGTGCGCCGCCACGCGGGTAGTTCATACAATCAGCACGTCACGGACACACTCGGGTGGGTGGCGGAAACCGCGCATGCCCAGGAAAAACCCGTTGATTTTCGGCACGAACGGCCGTGACCCTTTCCAGGTTGCCCAGTTCCACCTCGCACTGACTCTGGGATGTCATGCACATTCGCGATCTTCCGCATACCGACCCCGGCGACCCGGACACGCGATCCGGGTTCCGGTTCCTGGTCTGGTTGTTCCGACGTCAGCTGGGGGGTCAGCTCAAGGCCCTGAGCTGGGGCACCCTGCACATGGCGTGCATCGCCATGCTTCCGATCAGCATGGGCCTGGCGGTGGAGTCCGTGGTGGACGAGTCCGGCGGCCGGCTGGCCATGACCGGACTGCTGCTGCTCGGCGTCACGCTGCTCATGGCGTTCGCCGACACCATGCTGCACCGTTCCGCGGTGACCAACTGGATCACCGCGGCGGCCCGCGTGCAGCAGCTGCTCGCGCGCCGCACCGCCGAGCTCGGCGGCGTGCTGACCCGGCAGGTCGCGGCCGGTGAGGTGGTCAAGGTGTCCACCGGGGACGTCGAGAAGATCGGCTGGTTCGTCGAGTCGTTCTCGCGCTTCGCCGCCGCCGTGGTCGTGACCCTGGGCGTCTGCGCGGGGCTGATCGTGTACGAACCGCAGCTCGGGCTCATCGTGCTCGCCGGTATCGCGGCCGTGGTGCTGACCGTCTGGCCGCTCCTGCCCGCCGCGACCCGGAGGGCCGACCGGGAGCGCAGCAAGTCGGGGCGGGCGACGGAGCTGGCGTCCGACACGGTGGCGGGGCTGCGGGTGCTGCGCGGCATCGGCGGCGAGGAATTGTTCCTCGACCGTTACCGTCGCGCCTCCCAGGAGGTGCGGTCCGCCTCGGTGCACAACGCCCGGATGTGGTCGCTGATCGACGCTCTCCAAGTCGTCATGCCGGGACTGCTGATGATCGTGGTGGTGTGGCAGGGTGCCCGGCTCGCCCTGGACGGCCGGCTCTCCGCCGGCGAGCTGGTCACCATCTACAGCTCGGTCAGCTTTCTGCTGTTCCCGCTCCGGCTGTTCCAGGAGGCGGCGATGGCCTTCACCTTCTCCCGGCCGTCCGCGAGGCGCGCGGTGCGCGTCCTCGGCCTCGCCCGCGAGGCGGGCCGCGGTGCGGCGGGCGGTCAGGACCCGGCGGGTCCGGCCGAGCCCCCGAGCGGCGACATGCACGATCCGGCCACCGGGCTGCTGGTTCCGGCGGGACGGCTGACCGCTGTGGTGTGCGGCGATCCGAACTTCGCCGAGCGGCTGGCCGGCCGGCTCGGCGGGCACCCGGTCGAGGGCGGGGGCGAGCCGTCGGCGCTGCTCGGCGGCGTGGCCCTGGACGAGGTGCCGCTCGCTGTGGCACGCACCGCGGTACTGGTGCAGGACAAGGACCCGGTGCTGCTGTCCGGCACGCTGCACGAATTGCTGTCGGTGCCCGCCTCGGGCCGGGTGTCCGCGGGTGAGGCCCTGCGCACGGCGCAGTGCCACGACGTGCTCGCGGCGCTCGCGCGTGCCTCGGCGGACGGCAGCGGCGACCCGATGCGCACCCGCATCACCGAACGGGGCCGCTCCCTCTCCGGCGGCCAGCGGCAGCGCCTGGCGCTGGCCCGTTCGCTGCTGACCGACCCGGAGGTGCTGGTGCTGGACGAACCGACGTCGGCCGTCGACTCGCACACCGAGGCCAGGATCGCGGAGAGCCTGCGCGGTCTGCGGTCGGGCCGGACGACCGTGGTGTTCACGTCGAGTCCGCTGCTGCTCGACCGCGCGGACCTGGTGGCCTTCGTGCACGAGGGTGCGGCGATCGCCACCGCGTCGCACCGCGAGCTGCTGCGCAGCACCCCCGAGTACCGCGCGGTGGTCACGCGCGAGCCCGAGTCCGCTCAACTTGCCGAGGAGACCGCGTGATCGGCTTGAAACCGCCGGAGTACGACCCGGCCTCCACCGAGCATGCGACGACGCTGCCGGTGGCCGGCCGGACGACTGTCCGGGCCTACGTGGGCGAACTGATCCGCCGGCATCGGCGCGCGTTCCTCGTCCTGGTGGGCGTCAACTCGATCGCCGTGCTGGCGTCCATGACCGGCCCCTATCTGCTGGGCGGAGTGGTCCAGGACCTTTCGGACGGGGTGCGGGAGCTGCATCTGGAGCGCACGGTCGCGGTGTTCGCGGTCGCGCTCGCCGTGCAGGCGTTCTTCGTGCGCATGGTGCGGCTGCGCGGCGCCGTGCTCGGGGAACGGATGCTGGCGGATCTGCGGGAGGACTTCCTGATCCGGTCCGTGGGGCTTCCGCCGGGCGTACTCGAGCGCGCGGGAACGGGCGATCTGCTGGCGCGGATCAACACCGACGTGGACCGCCTGTCCAAGGCGATGCGCGAGGCCGTGCCGCAGATGTCCATCGCGGTGGTGTGGACCGCGCTGCTGCTGGGCGGCATCGTGGTGACGGCGCCCCCGCTGATCCTGGCCGTGGTACTGGCGGTGCCGATCCTGCTCGTCGTGTGCGTCTGGTACTTCCGGCGGGCGCCGGCGGGCTACCGTTCCGAGTCGGCCGGCTATGCGGCCGTGGCCGGGGCGCTGGCGGAGACCGTCGACGCCGGGCGGACCATCGAGGCGCATCGTCTGGAGAGCGCACGGATCGAGCTGTCGGACCGGCGCGTTGGCCAGTGGACCGCGTGGGAGCGGTACACCTTGTGGCTGCGTTCGCTGCTGATTCCGGCGATCAACATTTACCACGCGCTGACGCTGACCGGTGTGCTGCTGATCGGCGGCGCGTTCGTCCTCCAGGGCTGGATGACGGTGGGCCAGCTGACGACGGGTGCGCTGCTCGGGCAGATGCTGGTCGAGCCGGTGGGGATGATTCTGCGCTGGCTGGATGAACTGCAGGTCGCCCAGGTGTCGTTGGCGCGGCTGGTAGGAGTGCGGGAGATCGAGGACGAGGAGGGCGACCTGTCGGTGTCGCCGGAGGGGCGCGACCTCGCGGCGGATCAGGTGCGCTTCGGCTACCTGGCCGGGTCGGACGTGCTGCACGAGGTGTCGCTCGGTGTGCCGCCCGGGACGCGGATGGCGCTGGTCGGCCCCTCCGGGGCGGGCAAGTCGACCCTCGGCCGGCTGCTGGCGGGGATCTACGCCCCGCGGGTCGGCGCGGTGACGCTGGGCGGCGCCCGGTTGTCGGGCATGACGGCGGAACGGGTGCGGGAACACGTGGCGCTGGTCAATCAGGAGCACCACGTCTTCGTCGGGCCGCTGCGCGACAATCTGCTGCTGGCCAGGACCGACGCCACCGACGCGGAACTGTGGGCGTCGCTGACCGCCGTGGACGCGCACACGTGGGTGCGGGAGCTGCCGGACGGGCTCGACACGGAGGTGGGCTCGGGCGGGCTGACCGTGTCCCCGGCCCAGGCACAGCAGATCGCGCTCGCGCGGCTGGTGCTCGCCGACCCGCACACCCTGGTGCTCGACGAGGCCACCTCCCTGCTCGACCCGCGCGCCGCCCGGCATCTGGAGCGATCGCTTGCCCGGGTGCTGGAGGGGCGCACGGTCATCGCCATCGCCCACCGGCTGCACACGGCCCACGATGCGGATGTGATCGCGGTCGTGGAGGACGGGCGCATCAGCGAACTGGGCAGTCACGACGAGCTGGTGGCCGCCGACGGCGCCTATGCGGCGCTGTGGCGGTCCTGGCACGGGTGATCCGCGCCGCCACGGCACAGGCGGGTGCGGCCCGGCTCTTCCGCGGGCCGGGCCGTGCTCGCCCCGGATCAGGCGCCCATGACGACGGCGCCGACTCCGCTCGCGGCTCCGAGGATCATGAACGCGGGCATCAGCACCCGGTTCTCCACCCAGGCTCCGGCGCGGAAGCGCATGAAGCGGGGCGGGCCTATGGGGTACCAGCGCCTGCCCGCTATCGGCAGCGGCCACAGCATCGGGCAGCCGGATATGGTCAGGGAGTCGCCGAGGGTGTGGACGATCGAGCCCAGGATGATGGGCAGGCCGAGCCACAGGTAGGGCTCTCCGTCGAAGAGCCAGTCCGACCCGTTGCCCGGCTGGTCGAGCACGCCGGCCAGGAGCCAGGCGCTGGTCGCGCCCAGCAGCCACACCAGGACGTCGCTGGAGACGCGGGCCATGCGCCACAGCAGCCCCTCGACGGCCAGCACCATGTGGATGAACAGGATGATCAGCACGGCCCAGCGGCCCCAGGTGATGGCGGCGAAGGAGAAGCCTGCTCCGATCAGCACCGCCCATATCCACGTGTGGGTGAGGGTGCGGTGGCCGCCGGTGCGGCGGCGGTCCTTCCTGCCGCGAGTCGCGTTGTAGACCCACTCGGAGATCTTGTCGATGAGCCCGGCCAGGAGCTTGGATATGGGTCCGAAGGCTCGGGAGATGGTGGCGGATTTCTGATCGAGGTCGGGAGCGAGCGCCGCCCCCGCACAGATCAGCGTGCCCGCCACGAGTACCGGCCAGGGCATGGCATGGTCCGCCCACGCCGCGGCGGCCCCGACCCCCAGCCAGGCCATTGCTCCGGACAGTGAGTGCGCCGGTCCCATCATGGCTGCGGCCCCGCCCCTTCTTCTGTTCTGTGCTACCCCGTCGGCGGCACAGCGTAGTGCCAGTCGATCTTCGCCGTACGGGCCGGTTCCCCGTCGGGGGCCGGGTGCGGGCAGTATGGACCGGTGACCCTTATCGATCAGATGCCGACGGCCAGCGACCCGGATGCCCTTTTCGACGCCTTCTCGTCGTGGGCGGAGGAGCGGGGGATCTCCCTTTATCCCGCTCAGGAGGAGGCGCTGATCGAAGTGGTCTCCGGGGCGAACGTCGTCCTGTCCACTCCGACGGGCTCGGGGAAGTCCCTGGTGGCGGCGGGCGCGCACTTCGCGGCCCTCGCACGGGACGAGGTGACGTTCTATACGGCTCCGATCAAGGCCCTGGTCTCCGAGAAGTTTTTCGATCTGTGCAAACTCTTCGGCACGGAAAACGTCGGGATGCTCACCGGTGACGCCTCCGTCAATGCCGATGCCCCCGTGATCTGCTGCACCGCCGAGGTCCTCGCCTCGATCGCGCTGCGGGACGGCGCGCAGGCCGACATCGGCCAGGTGGTGATGGACGAATTCCACTTCTACGCCGAGCCGGACCGGGGCTGGGCGTGGCAGATTCCGCTGCTCGAACTGCCGCAGGCACAGTTCGTCCTGATGTCCGCAACGCTCGGGGACATGTCCCGCTTCGAGGAGGACCTGACGCGCCGTACCGGGCGGCAGACGGCGGTGGTGCGGTCGGCCACGCGTCCGGTGCCCCTGAGCTACGAGTACCGGACGACGGCGCTGACCGAGACGCTGACGGAGCTGCTGGAGACGCATCAGGCGCCGGTGTACATCGTGCACTTCACGCAGGCCCAGGCCGTCGAGCGGGCCCAGGCGCTGACGAGCATCAACATGTGCACGCGTGCGGAGAAGGACGAAATCGCCGCGCTCATCGGAAACTTCCGCTTCACCACCAAATTCGGCAGGAATCTCTCCCGGTACGTGCGGCACGGCATCGGGGTGCATCACGCCGGGATGCTGCCGAAGTACCGCAGGCTGGTGGAGAAGCTGGCGCAGGCGGGTCTGCTGAAGGTCATCTGCGGGACCGACACGCTCGGGGTCGGCGTCAACGTCCCCATTCGCACAGTGCTGTTCACCGCGCTCACCAAGTACGACGGCAGCCGTGTCCGGGTGCTGCGGGCCCGCGAGTTTCACCAGATCGCCGGGCGGGCGGGGCGGGCGGGCTTCGACACCTCCGGTTTTGTCGTGGCGCAGGCGCCCGAGCACGTCGTGGAGAACGAGAAGGCGCTCGCCAAGGCGGGCGACGATCCGAAGAAGCGTCGCAAAGTGGTCAGGAAGAAGCCGCCGGAGGGCTTCATCAACTGGAGCGAGGACACCTTCCAGAGGCTGATCGGCGCCGATCCGGAGCCGCTGACCTCCCGTTTCCGCGTCACCCACACGATGCTGCTGTCCATCATCGCGCGGCCGGGCGATGCCTTCGACGCGATGCGGCGGCTGCTCGAGGACAATCACGAGCCCCGTCGGCAGCAACTGCGGCACATTCGCCGCGCCATCGCCATCTACCGCTCGCTGCTGGACGGCGGGATCGTGGAGCGCCTGGAGGAGCCCGACGAGCAGGGCCGCATCGTGCGGCTGACCGTGGATCTCCAGGCCGACTTCGCGCTGAACCAGCCCCTGTCGACGTTTGCGCTGGCCGCATTTGAGCTGCTTGATCCGGAATCTCCTTCCTATGCGCTGGACATGGTCTCCGTCGTGGAGTCCACGCTGGACGATCCGCGCCAGATCCTCGCCGCCCAGCAGAACAAGGCCAGGGGTGAGGCGGTGGCCGCCATGAAGGCCGAGGGCGTCGAGTACGAGGAGCGGATGGAGCGGCTGATGGACATCAGCCATCCCCGCCCGCTGGAGGAGCTGCTGTTCCACGCCTTCGGCGTCTACCGCAAGAGCCATCCGTGGGTCGGTGACCACCCGCTCTCCCCCAAATCGGTCGTGCGTGACATGTACGAGCGGGCCATGACATTCTCCGAGCTGGTCTCGCACTACGAGCTGGCACGCACCGAGGGCATCGTGCTGCGCTACCTCGCCGGCGCCTACAAGGCCCTGGAGCACACCGTGCCGGAGGACTTGAAGTCCGAGGACTTCCAGGACATCACCGCCTGGCTCGGCGAGCTGGTGCGCCAGGTGGACTCCAGCCTCCTCGACGAGTGGGAGCAGCTGGCGAATCCGGAGAGCGAGGACGCCAGCGAGGCTCAGGACCGGGCCGACCAGGTGCGGCCGGTGACCGCGAACGCCCGCGCCTTCCGGGTGCTGGTGCGCAATGCCCTCTTCCGCCGGGTGGAGCTGGCGGCGCTGGACCGGACCGGCGAGCTGGGCGAGCTGGACGGCGAGTCGGGCTGGAACGCGGACGCCTGGGCGGCGGCGTTGGAGGACTACTGGCAGGAGTACGACGAAATCGGGACGGGCCCGGATGCCAGGGGTCCGCGGCTGCTGAGTATCGAGGAGCGGCCCGAGGACGGCCTGTGGCGGGTGCGGCAGACCTTCGCCGATCCGGCGGGCGACCACGACTGGGGCATCTCCGCCGAGGTGGACCTGACCGCGTCGGATGCGGAGGGACGTGCGGTGATCAAGGTCATGGACGTCGGACAGCTCTGACCGCCGCACTGGCCGCCGGCTGCACGGCGCGGGCCGCGGCCAGGGCGTCGAGGAGTGCGGCGCGGTACTCGCGGGCTTCGGCGGGGTCGGCGGCGGTGAGCAGCGGGGCGACGACGTCCTGCTGCTCCGGGCTGAGCCGCCCGTCGATCAGCGGGGGGCGCAGCCGGCACAGCAGGCTGCGCTCCTCGGCGTCCGGCACCGCGGCGTCGAGGGCGGGGGGCTCCAGGACCACGGCGAGTGCGGCGGCCTTCTGCCAGGGGTCCTCCGCCTGCCCGGCGAGCAGTGCCGTGCGGCGGCGGCGCCAGCGTGGGGGCCTGAGATCCGCGCCGTGGCGCAGCAGGTCGCGCAGCTCGGCCGGGGCCGGCCCCTTGAGCAGGGCGGGATACTGCTCGGCAAAGGTCAGCAGCTCCTCGGCGGGATAGCGCCAGACAATGACCCAGTGCCGGTTCAGCCGGATGTCCACCGGGTCGAAACAGCCGACGCGGGCCAGGCGGGCGAAGCGTGCCGCGCCGATGCGCAGGAGCTCCGCGCCGCCGGTGGCGTTGACCAGCGGGAAAGGATCGCCCGGGCCGCCGGGCCGCTCGTGCCGCTCGGCCGGAGCGGGCCGTGCAGCCGGAGCGGGCCGTACGGCCCGGGGGCGGGGCGTCCGGGCGGCGGGCCGCCGTCCGGGGACGACGGTGTCCGGGCGGTCCGCGGTGCCGATGCCGGTGTGCGTGACATTCATCAGGGTCTCCCTCAGGGGTGATTACTCTGTGTAACCACCCTAGCGGCAGACCCTCCCCCACCGCAACCCTCCGTAGTCAATCAGCGACGGAAAGTCATGTGACGTCGCGCGCGGCGAGCCCCATATGCTCGCCCACCTTGTTCACCAGGAGGGTCATCTCGTAGCCGACCTGCCCGATGTCCGCATCGGCCCCGGCCAGCACGCACAGACAACTGCCGTCGCCCGCGGCGGTGACGAACAGCACACCGTCATCGAACTCGATCATGGTCTGACGGACATCGCCGCATCGGAAGTGCTCCCCGACCCCCTTGGCAAGGCTGTGCAGTCCGGAGGCGACCGCCGCAAGGTGCTCCGCGCTGCTCCGCTTCAGGCCCCGGCTCACCGAGGTGACCAACCCGTCGCTCGACAGGAGCAGCACGTGCCGCACGCGCGGCAGCCGTTGCGCCAGGTCGTCCAGCAGCCAGTCAAGCGTGGTACTCAGTGCCATCCCCAGCTCCCCCTTCTCGTAAGGCGACTGCTGTGTCAGCCTTCCCCAGTAAGAGGCTGTGGGCAACCACCTGTGCGGTACCGCTATCCGGAAGGGACCGTACCGTTTCCTCTGGTCAACCCCGCCACCGGGGCGGGCAGAACGCGCCGGGCACGGCAGCCGCCCCGACCGCGGCTGCGGTCGGGGCGGCACGGCCCGGATCAGCGGCCCAGCTCCTTGCGCCCCGCCCTCCGCAGCCGACGGCGCTGTGGCGCGTCGAGCAAGAGGTAGGCGGCGGCGGGAACGCCGAAAATGACGAGCGCAGCGATCCAGAAGTTGGTCAGCGCCCACAGCACGAGGCCCGCGGCCACCGCACCGATGGCCACCTTTCCGCCACGAGACATCCTTGCTACCTCCTTAGCGGCGGCGGCCGCCGCGCCGATGAGTGAACGTTCTTCCAGTGTCCACCGTTCCGCGCGGAACCGTCCCGTTACGTCAGTCCTGCCGCAGCGGGGCGCCGACCTCGTGCATGTGGCGCAGGGCCTGCCGGTAGGAGTCGACCAGTCCGGTCTCGGCATACGACACGCCGGCCTCCTGGCAGTACCGGCGCACGGCGGGCTGGGCGAGGCGCAGGTGCGGGCGCGGCATGCTCGGGAACAGGTGGTGCTCGATCTGGTAGTTGAGGCCGCCCATGAGCCAGTCGGTGACCGGCCCGCCGCGAACGTTCCGCGAGGTCAGGACCTGCCGGCGCAGGTGTCCCCAGCGCTGGCCGCTGTCCGGGTCGGGCATCTCCATGCCCTTGTGGTTGGGCGCGAAGACGCTCCCGAGGTGAAGGCCGAACAGGGCGTGGTGAACGAGCGCGAAGACGACGGCCTTCCCCGGGCCCATGGCCATGGCGAGCAGCGAGACGTAGGCCACGAAGTGCGCGGCGAGCAGGAGCCCCTCGACAGCGCGGGCCCGGCCCTGCCGCTCCCAGCCCCGGGAAGAGGCCACCATCTGGATACTGGAGACCTTCAGCGCGATGCCTTCGAGCAGCAGCAACGGGAAGAACAGCCATGCCTGGTTGCGGGTGAGCCAGCGGTTGAAGCCGGCGCGCCTCGCGGCCTGGGCCTGCGTCCACACCAGGACGCCTTCCCCGACGTCCGGGTCCTTGTCGAGATGGTTGGGGTTGGCGTGGTGCCTGTTGTGCTTGTCGTTCCACCAGGCCGAACTCATGCCGAGCAGCAGATTGCCGAGAAACAGGCCCAGGAGGCGGTTGATCCGCCGCGACGACGCTATCTGCGAGTGCCCCGCGTCGTGGCCGAAGAACGCGGTGCGCGTGGAGAACAGCGCGAGGGGCGCCGCGAGCGCCACCGTCCACCAGGAATCGCCGACCAGCAGCACGCCTGCGACGAGCGCGGCGAAGATGACCAGGTTGACCGTGATCGCGGCCGCGTACCAGCCGGTGCGGCGGGCAAGCAGCTCCTGCCCCTTGATCTCCCGGAGCAGCGGGGCGAATTCATCCGCCGGTTTTGGCCTGGAACGCGGTGTTGCAAGGGCGGCGGAAGCCTGCGGCATGTCGTCTCCGGAAGGGTGGATGGAACGCTCCTGAACAGCGTAGAAGCGGAGCCGAACCCTCACCATGGCCGCAACCCCCGCCCCAGGGGTGTACTCAACCCCCCTATTCGTGCGGCATTTGCCGGTTTTGCGGGGTCGATTTCCGGATCGCGGGATACCTGAGGTACCCTCGGCGGTCGCCTTGCCGCTAGTCAAGTTTGAGGAGTGGGTCAGCGCTGTGACATCCGGCCCGGCCGCCCCCGCCCGCCTTTCCGCACTCGCCTCCTGCGCGGCCGTCTTCCTGCCGGCCGATCCGCCCCGCGCCTCGCACGTCGCCTTCTGGCGTCCCGACGGCAGCCCACCCGTACCGGGCGAGGAGCCCTCCGAGAACCTGGCCGTCGCGCTGCCCGACGCCGACGGTCGGGTCCGCGTCCAGGAGGTGCCCGCACTGCTGGTGCCCGTGGCAGCGGCCGTACCCGTGCTGACCAGGGCCCGCACCGCGACAGGTGCGCACCCCGCCGCGGCCAGCTG
Source organism: Streptomyces johnsoniae (assembly GCF_031845565.1). Classification (NCBI taxonomy): domain Bacteria; kingdom Bacillati; phylum Actinomycetota; class Actinomycetes; order Kitasatosporales; family Streptomycetaceae; genus Streptomyces; species Streptomyces johnsoniae. Next base: position 64,613 of record NZ_JAVREV010000010.1, read on the forward strand.
GGGCGCCGCAGCCGTTCTGGCCCTGCAACTCGCGGCCCGCGGGCGGCTGTTGCCGGGAATCAGCCCGGCCGACCACGACGCCTGGCGGCTGGGCCCGCTGGACACCCCCGACGCGGCGCGGCTGCGGGAGCTGGCCCGGGCCATGCCGCCGCACGCCCACGCGGTGCCGCTGCCCGGCGAGGCGGCCGACGGCGGGCCGCTGCTGCCGCGCCCCGATGCGCTGCTGCGCGCCTTCCTCGACGCGGTCGCGGACGGGCTGCCGCGCACCCCGGCCGCGGCGTCCGCGGCGGGCGGGCCCGCGTTCGCCGCGGCGGCGCCGCGCCGGTTCCCCGGGCACCGGCCGTGGGCGGAGGGCGTGGCCGCGGGCCACGACGCGGGGGTCCGCCTCTCGCTGCGCATCGAGGCAGCGCTGCTTTCGGCCGACGGGCCAGCGGCGGAGGGCGCGGCCGCCGGCTTCCGCGCCGTGCTCCAGCTGCACAGCGTCGGCGATCCAGGCCTGGTCGCGGACGCCGCCGAAGTGTGGGCGGGAACGTCCGCGGCGGCCGGCTCGTTCGGGCCCCGGGTGCGGGCCGACACGCTGCTCACACTGCGCCGCGCGGCGGCGGCCTGGGGGGCGCTGACCCCGCTGCTCTCGGCCGCCGTGCCGGACGCGGTGGACCTCGCCGACGACGAGATCGGCGAGCTGCTCGGCGTCCCCGTCTCCCGCGCGCTCGCCGCGGCCGGGGTCGAGGTGCACTGGCCGCGCGAGTTGGTGCGCGGGCTCACCGCGCAGGCCGTGGTGGGCCCGGAGGCGGGCGCGGCGGACGGCGCGCGGTCATCCGCCGGGCCGGCGCTGCTGTCCCCCGGCGCGCTGCTCTCCTTCGACTGGCGATTCGCCGTGGGCGGGACGGAGTTGACCCGCGAGGAGCTGAATCGCCTTGCGGAGGCGGCCCGGCCCGTGGTGCGCCTGCGCGACCAGTGGGTGCTCGTGGCGCCCGAGGAGGTGCGCCGGGTCCGCGACCGGCGGGACGGGAAGGTCACCGCCATCGAGGCGCTGGGTGCCGCGCTCACCGGTGCCACGGAGATCGACGGTGAACGGGTCGAGGTGACCGCCACCGGCTGGCTGGCCGCGCTGCGCGACCGGCTGGCCGACCCCGAACGCGCCGATGCCGAACCGGTCGCACCGCCCCCGGCGCTGGCCGCCACGCTGCGGGACTACCAGCTGCGTGGCCTGACGTGGCTGCACCGGATGACCTCGCTCGGTCTCGGCGCCTGCCTGGCCGACGACATGGGCCTGGGCAAGACCGTGACACTGATCGCGCTGCATCTGCACCGCCAGGCGGACGCCGGGACGGCGGGGCCCGCGCTTGTGGTCTGTCCCGCGTCGCTGCTCGGCAACTGGCAGCGGGAGATCGGCACGTTCGCCCCCGCGACCCCGGTGCGCAGGTACCACGGCGCCGCGCGTGACCTGGAGGGACTCGGGCCGGACGAGGTGGTGCTCACCACCTACGGCACCCTGCGGCGGGACGCGCCGCGGCTGGCCGGCGCGGCGGACTGGTCCCTCGTGGTCGCCGACGAGGCGCAGCACGTGAAGAACCCGCACTCCGCCACCGCCCGTCAGCTGCGGGCCGTCCCCGGCCGGGCCCGCGTGGCGCTCACGGGCACGCCGGTGGAGAACAACCTGTCGGAGCTGTGGGCGATCCTGGACTGGACCACGCCGGGGCTGCTCGGCGGCCTCGCCACGTTCCGCAGCCGTCATGCCGACGCGGTCGAGAGCGGCGCCGACCCGGCGGCGGCCGACCGGCTCGCCCGCCTGATCCGGCCGTTCCTGCTGCGGCGGCGCAAGTCCGACCCCGGTATCGCACCCGAGCTGCCGCCGAAGACGGAGACCGACCGCGCCGTCGCGCTCACCGCCGAGCAGGCCGGGCTGTACGAGGCCGCGGTCCGCGAGGGCCTCGCGGCCGTCGCCGATGCCGACGGGCTGGCCCGTCGCGGCCTCGTGGTCAAGCTGCTCACCTCGCTCAAGCAGATCTGCAATCATCCCGCGCAGTTCCTCAAGGAGGAGAACGCCCCGCGGCTCGCGGGCCGTTCGGGCAAGCTGGAGCTGCTGGACGAGCTGCTCGGCACGATCCTGGCCGGCGACGCGAGCGTGCTGGTGTTCACGCAGTACGTGCGCATGGCGCGGCTGCTGGAGGCGCATCTGACCGCGCGCGGCATCGGCACCCTGCTGCTGCACGGCGGCACCCCGGTGCCACGGCGCGAGGAGATGGTGCGCAGCTTCTCCGCGGGCGAGGTGCCGGTGTTCCTGCTGTCCCTCAAGGCCGCGGGCACCGGGCTGAACCTGACGCGCGCCGAGCACGTGGTGCACTACGACCGCTGGTGGAACCCCGCGGTCGAGGAACAGGCGACCGACCGGGCCTACCGGATCGGGCAGGACCGTCCGGTGCAGGTGCACCGGCTGATCGCGGAGGGCACGGTGGAGGACCGGATCGCCGCGATGCTGGAACGGAAGCGGGCGCTTGCGGACGCGGTGCTCGGCTCGGGCGAGGCGGCCCTCACGGAGCTGTCGGACGCCGAGCTCGCGGAGCTGGTGGCCCTGCGCGGCACCGAGCGGCTGGGGAGCGCATGATGAACCGGGCAACGTCGGAGGAACTGGTCTTCGAGGCCCTGCCGCCCGCCCGTGGACGCGGCTTCGCGACCACCTGGTGGGGCAGGAGCTGGCTGAAGGCACTGGAGGACACCGCGCTGGACGGCGAACGGCTGCGGCAGGGCAGACGGCACGCCAGGGCGGGCGCGGTCGGCGCCGTCTCGGTGCGGCCCGGCCGGCTGACCGCCGTGGTCAAGGCGGGCGACGGCACCGGCCACCGTGCGGACGTGCTGCTGCGGCAGCTGTCCGACCGTGAATGGGACCGGTTGCTGCACACTGTGGCCGGCGAGGGCGGGCACATCGCCGCGCTGCTCGACCGGGAGATGTCCCCGCAACTCGTGGCGGACGCCGCGGCGGCCGGGGTCGATCTGCTCCCCGGCATCGGCGATCTGGAGCCGGAGTGCGAGTGCGGGGAGTGGGACCACTGCGCGCACACCGCGGCGCTCAGCTACCAGGTGGCGCGGCTGCTGGACACCGACCCGTTCCTCTTGCTGCTGCTGCGCGGGCGCGGGGAGCAGGAGTTGACGGACGAGTTGCAACGGCGCAGCGCCGCCCGGGCGGAGCCGGCCGGGAACGCCGCGGCGCAGCCCGCGGGGGTACCGGCCGCGGAGTCGTACGCGCGGTGGGCGGCCGGTCCGTTGCCGCTGCCCGCCCCGCCGCCCCGCGTCGCCGAGCCGGGCACCGGCCCGGCGCTGGGCGGCGGGGTGCCGCCGGCGGACGGACTTGACGTCGGGGCGCTGGAGTTCCTGGTCGCGGACACGGCGGCACGGGCCGCGAGGCTGCTGGCCGCCGCCCTCGGACCGGGCCACGCGCAGGAGGCGCAGCCCGCGCCGCTCGGCGAGTGGCAGGACGCGGTGCGGATGGCCACGGCCGGGCCCGCCGCGCACATCGCGGCGCGGCTCGCGGCCGGCTGCGACCGTTCCGCGCTCGACCTCGATCTGGCCGTGCGGGCCTGGCGGTTCGGCGGGCGCCCCGCGCTCGCCGCGCTGGAGGAGCAGCCCGGCGAGGTGCCCGCCGCGGCGCTCGGACAGCTCGCCGCGGCCTGGGCGGGCGAGGAGTCCCGCCCGGTGCTGCGCGGTGGCGACGGGCGGTGGACGGTGGTGGGCGAGGGGGTGCAGCTGCGCTGGGGCCCGGACGGCCGGTGGTGGCCGTTCCTCAAGTCCCGGGGGCGGTGGTGGCCCGCCGGGCCCGCCGAGTCGGAGCCGGCCGCCGCCCTGGCCGCCGCGCGGGGCGGCGGGGGCGGCGGCCGGTCCGTTGCGGTGGACGGCGCCGGAGCGGCGGAGCCGCGTCAGGCCAGATCCTCGAACACCGCGTAGTAGCCGCCGGACTGACCGTCCGCGGTGGGGTGGTAGGAGTCGCCGATCGGCCAGGTGACGCTGTGCAGCCACGCGTCGCCCGAGCAGATCTCGTGTCCGGTGAAGGCGGGGCGCACGTCGCCGTAGGTGAAGCCGTGATCGGCGGCGCGCTTGCCGATGACCTCGCCGAGGTTGTCCGCGGCGCCGTTGATCGCGGCCCTCGACTGCTCGCTGATGCCCAGCAGGCAGCTGCCGTCGAGCTCGTACATGCGGGGGTAGCCGAGCACCACCACCTCGGCGTTGGGGGCGCGGGTGCTGATGGCGTCGTACACCGTGTCGAGGCGGCCGGGCAGGGTGCCGGTGATGTAGCTGTTGGCGGTGTCGACCGCGGACAGGCAGGCGCTGGTGCCCTGGAGCACGCACGTCAGCATCGTGTCCGCGAAGCCCGCGTCGTTGCCGCCGATGCTGATGCTGACGAGGGTGGTGCCCGCGTCGAGAGGGCCGAGCTGGTTGTCGAGGACATCGGTGGTGCGCGCGCCGGAGCAGGCGGTGAAGTCGAACGAGGCGGGCGCGTTGGCATCGGCCCACAGTTCGGGGTAGGCGACGGTGCTGCGGCGGCAGTCGCCGCTGCCGCCGTCGTAGCTTCCGGCACCGACACCGGAGGAGTAGGAGTCACCGAGGGCCACATACTCGACGGCGGCGGCAGGGGTCTCCTGGGCCGAGGCCGTCGCGGGGCCGAGGGCGGATACGCCGAGGGCGACGACCGCGGTGGCGGCCACTGTCAGACAGCGGCGCAGCTTCATGGAACCTCCCAAGGAAGGTCTTCGGGGGATGAGTGGTGCATGAGCGCTTTACCCTCGCCAAGTCGTGTCCATGCCAAGGGTGTTACGGCTTCGTGAACACGAACGAGGGGAGCGCCCCGCGGTGACGGCCGCGCCTGTTTCCTCACCGGTCCGCCACCGGGGACCACCCGCCCGGCGGGGGCTTGTCGGAAGCCCCGGCACGTTCTAGCGTGATCAAACAACGAAGCACAGATATCAACAGATCGACGTCGGCGGCCCGGCCCGCCGGCCGCACCCGCACGTCAGAGGAGACTCATGGACACCCGGCCCGAGGACGACCGGCTCCCCTACTACGAGGACCCGTCGCCCGGCAGCGGCTCGCTTCCCGCCCGCGCCTGGTACGCCGCGTCCGATGCCGCCCGCCTTGCTCTCAACGGCACCTGGGCCTTCCGGCTCTCCGGCACCGCCGAGGAGGCGGACACCGGATTCACCGCGGACGGAGCGGACGCCGCCGGCTGGTCCGAAGTGACCGTTCCCGGGCACTGGGTCCTCCAGGGGCACGGCGCCCCGGCCTACACCAACGTCCGCTACCCCTTCCCCGTCGACCCGCCCCGGGTGCCGACCGAGAACCCGACCGGCGACCACCGCCGCGTCTTCGACCTCCCGGCCGACTGGCCCGCCGACGGCGAGAGCGTGCTGCGCTTCGAGGGCGTGGAGTCAGCCGCGCGGGTGTGGCTCAACGGCGAGGAGCTGGGCACGTTCCAGGGCAGCCGCCTGCCCCACGAGTTCGCCGTGGGCGCGCTCCTGCGCCCCACGGGCAACGTGCTCGCCGTCCGCGTCCACCAGTGGTCGGCCGGCAGCTACCTGGAAGACCAGGACATGTGGTGGCTGCCCGGTATCTTCCGCGAGGTCACGCTCCTGCACCGCCCGCGGCAGGCACCGGCCGACTTCTTCGTCCACGCCGGCTACGACCACGCCACCGGCCGGGGCACCCTGCGCGTGGACGCCGAGCCGGGCGGCCGCGTCACCGTTCCCGAGCTGGGCATCGACCTGGCCACCGGTGAGGAGACTGCCGTCCCCGTCCAGCCGTGGACGGCCGAGATCCCCCGCCTGTACGACGGCGAACTGGCCACGGCGGGCGAGCGCATCCCCCTGCGCATCGGCTTCCGCACCGTCGGCATCGAGAACGGCGTGTTCAAGGCCAACGGCCGTCGCATCCTCTTCCGCGGCGTCAACCGGCACGAATTCCACCCGCAGGCCGGGCGCGCGGTCGACGAGGCCACCATGCGCCAGGACATCCTGCTGATGAAGCAGCACAACATCAACGCGGTCCGCACCAGCCACTACCCGCCGCACCCCGCGTTCCTCGACCTGTGCGACGAGCTGGGCCTGTGGGTCATCGACGAGTGCGACCTGGAGACCCACGGCTTCTGCTTCTTCCCCGAATGGCGCGGCAACCCGGTCGACGACGAGCGCTTCACCCCCGCCCTCCTCGACCGCGCCCGCCGCATGGTCGAACGCGACAAGAACCACCCCTCCGTCGTGATCTGGTCGCTGGGCAACGAGTGCGGCGCGGGTGCGGGCCTCGGCGCCATGGCCCGCTGGATACGCGACCGCGACCCGTCACGCCCCATCCACTACGAGAACGACTCCGACTACCCCGACAGCGACTTCTACTCCCGCATGTACGCCTCGCACGAAGAGGTCGAGCGGATCGGCCGCAGGGAGGAGCCGCCGCTGGCCGATCCCGAGCTGGACGCGCACCGCCGCTCGCTGCCGTTCCTGCTGTGCGAGTACGCCCACGCCATGGGCAACGGGCCCGGCGGCCTGTCCGAGTACCAGCGGCTGTTCGAGAAGTACGAACGGCTCCAGGGCGGCTTCGTCTGGGAGTGGATCGACCACGGCCTGCCCAAGCAGACGCCCGACGGGCGCACCTACTTCGGCTACGGCGGCGACTTCGGCGAGGAGTTGCACGACGGCAACTTCGTGTGCGATGGCCTCCTGTTCCCCGACCGCACCCCCTCCCCCGGTCTGATCGAGTTCAAGAAGGTCATCGAGCCCGTCCACATCACCGGCGACGCCGGTGCAGGAACGGTCACCGTCACCAACGGGCACGACTTCGCCGACACCTCCCACCTCGCCTTCGAATGGGTCCACGAGGTCGAGGGCGAGCGGCTGGCCGAGGGCCGGCTGAACGTGCCGCCGCTGACGCCGGGCGAGTCCGCCGACGTCAAACTGCCGCCCGCGCCCGGCGGCACGGACGGCGGCGAGGCCGTCAGGACCGTGCGCGCGGTGCTCGCCCGGGACACCGCCTGGGCCGCCGAAGGACACGTCGTCGCCTGGGGGCAGGTGAGCGCGGGCGGGGCCGTCCCGCGGCGCGCCCCCGCCGCTGCGGCCGTGCCGGGCCGCCGTGCCGGGGGCCGGATCGAGCTGGGTCCGGCCTCGTTCGACGCGGCCCACGGCCGTCTGCTCCGCCTCGGCGGCCTCACGCCCGCCCAGGCCCCGCGCCTGGACGTCTGGCGGGCGCCGACCGACAACGATCTCGGTGCGTCCTGGCAGGAGGACGCCAGGTACGGCATGCGCTGGCGCGAACTCGGCCTGGACCGCATGCGCCACCGCATCGACGGCGTGGACCTGACCGGCGACGCGCTCACCGTGCGCACCCGGGTCGCCCCGGCGGGCGAGGAGCTGGGGCTGCGCGCCGACTACCGGTGGACGGCCACGGACGACGAGCTGTGGCTGACCGTGTCGGTCACGCCGGACAGCGCATGGCCGTGCCCGCTGCCGCGGCTCGGGCTGCGCCTCGGACTGCCCGCCGCGTTCTCACAGGCCACCTGGTACGGCGGCGGCCCCGGCGAGGCGTACCCCGACACCCGGGCCGCCTCCCGCCTCGGCCGGTACGCGTCCACGGTCGACGCGCTCCAGACGCCGTACGTGCGTCCCCAGGAGAACGGCGCGCGGGCGGACGTGCGCTGGGCCGAGCTGCGGGACGGGGACGACCGCGGACTGCGGATGACCGCCGGTTCGGCGCCGTTCTGGTTCACCGCCCGCCGCTGGACCTCCGAGCAGCTCGACGCCGCGGAGCACACCACGGACCTGGCGCCGGGTGACACGGTGTGGGTGAACCTCGACCACGGCCAGCACGGCATCGGCAGTCAGTCCTGCGGTCCCGGCCCGCTGCCGCAGTACTACCTGCACGCGGGCACCGCCGAGTTCTCGCTCGGGTTCCGCGAGGTCACAGCCGAGGGCTGACGGCCGGGACGCGGTGTGCCGCCGGCTCCGGCCGGCGGCACACCGCGGGCCGGTCAGCGCTTGACGCCGACGCCGCAGTAGAAGCCGAGGCCGTGCAGCTCCGGGTCGTCGGGTACCGGGCTTTCCGGCTGCCAGAACGGCGGCTGGACCAGGCCGGGCGGGTCCAGCACGTCGAACCCGTCGAAGTATGCGGCGACTTCGGCGCGCGGACGCAGCGTCAGGCTCGCCGTGGCGCGCGAGTACACCTCGCGCACCGCCGCGATCTGCTTCTCGTCGTGGAAGTCGAGCGTGCCGTGGCTGAGCACCAGGCAGCTCCCGGGAGGCAGCGGCTCGGTCAGGGCCCGCACGATGCCGCCCGGGTCCGCGGCGTCCTCGATGAAGTGCAGGATCGCGACGAGCAGGAGCGCCACCGGCTGTTCGAAGTCGATCAGCCTGCTGATCGCCGGATTCTCCAGCACGGCCTTCGGGTCGCGCAGGTCGGCCAGGGCGAACGCGGCGTTCCCGTCGTTGACGAGCTTGGCGCCCGCGTACGCGCTGACGATCGGATCGTTGTCGACGTACGCGACCCGGACGTCCGGGGTGATGGACCGGGCGACCTCGTGGGTGTTGGGCGACGTCGGTATGCCGGTGCCTATGTCGATGATCTGCCGGATGCCGCGACGGGCGACGGCCTTGGTGGCACGATGCAGGAAGCTTCGGTTCTCCCGCGCGGCGAGCTTGATGTCGGGCAGCAGCTGGATGACACGCTCGGCGGCGGCCCGGTCGACCTCGTAATTGTCCTGGCCGCCGAGGTAATAGTCGTACATACGGGCCGGGTGGGGCCGGCTGGTGTCGATCTGGTCGGCCGTGAAGCCCGCTTCGCTCACACCGTGCTCCGTCTCTTCGTCCGTGTCGTGCAGGCACGGTGTCCGCCCCCCCGTGGGTGGACACCGTGCCTGCTCTCCTGCGCGGTCATACCAGCAGGAAATCGGCCTCCCCTGATTTCACGCCCTGGATGAATCGCTGGATCTCATGATGCGAGCAGATCAGTGCAGGTCCGTCCGGATCGGTCGACTGCCGCAGGGCCACCCGCCCGTCCCCGAGCCTCATCACCTCGACGCAGCTCCCGCCGTTGCCGCCGCTCCACGGCTTGGCCCAGCCCTCCGTGCCGAGGTGTTTCGCGGGCATGCCGTTGTAAATGCGATCCATGGTTCAGATCTCCTTGCGAATACCACTGAGGATGGCCTCGGTGCGGTGCACTGGCGCGGCTTGCGCGCACATCCTGTCCAGCGCCTCCCGGAACGCCGACACGTCGTCGCGTTGGTCGAAGTAGGCGGCGCCTGCCAGGCTTTCCGCGCACGCGACGTCGGACAGCTCGGGCAGCGGGAACCGGAAGAGGTGGAACGGCCCGTACATGGCGGGATGCGGCCCTGCCGAGAACGGCATGATCTGTAGCCTCACGTGCGGCGAGGCGGTGCTCTCGATCAGGCGGGTGATCTGGTCGCGCATCACGTCGGGCCGGCCGATGGGCCGGCGCAGCACGGTCTCGTCCAGGACAATCCACAGCAGCGGCGGCCGTTTGCCGGTGAGCAACTCCTGGCGCGCCAGGCGCAGCGCGACCAGTCGCTCGATCTCCTCGGCGGGCGCGTGCGGCAGTCCGGCGCGCAGCACGGTCGCGGCGTACGCCTCGGTCTGCAGCAGGCCGGGTACGTAGTGCGGCTCGTAGGCACGGATCTGGTCGGCCTCGGCCTCCAGACTGACGAACGCGGTGAACCAGTCGGGCAGCACGTCGCGGTAACGGTGCCACCAGCCGGGCTGGTTGGCCTCGCGGACCAGGTGCAGGAAGCCTTCGATCTCCTCCTGGTCGATCACCCCGTAGATCCGCAGCAGCTTCTCCACGTACGGGATCTTCAGCCCGACCTGGGCCTTCTCCATCCGGCGAATGGTGGCGTGCGTGACGTCGAGGGCCCGCGCCGCCTCGTCGAACGAGACGCCGGCCGCCTCGCGGAGGTCCTGAAGTCGCTTGCCGAGCACGAGCCGCAACACGGTCGCCGCTCCGCTGGCCTGTCCGCCCGCCACTAGCACCCCACTTCAACTGCCGCCATGGTCAAGCAGTGTGCCATGCCATCAGCGTGCTCGACAGTCTGCTACCGACGATTTTGTAATTTGCAGGATGCCTCTTGCCGGATGAGAGGGACAGCCCGCACAGTAGGACGGTGGTTTTCTCCTCACACCCTCAGCCGCTCATGCGAACGGGGAGCGCGGTTCAGTCGAACGAGCGACTCCGGTTCCTCCTGCCGGCGGTGGACACCTCGGCAGCCGAGGCCCGCAGGCGGGCGCACCGCCAGCTCGTCGCCTGGCGGACGCCCGAGGAGACCTGCGAGAACGCCACGCTGATCCTGTCCGAGCTGGTGACGAACGCGCTGCGGCACACCGAGAGCGAGATCGTCGGCTGCGAGCTGCGCCTCGACGGCCCGCGCCTCCGGGTCGCCGTGACGGGGGCCGGCAGCGGACCGGAGCGCCGGGTGCGGCACGCGGGCGAGGACGAGGAGGGCGGGCGCGGCCTGCTGCTCGTGTGCGCGCTCGCGCAGCTGTGGGGCGTGCGCCCGGGGAACGCGGGCGAGGGACACGTCGTCTGGGCCGAGCTGCTCATGGGCCCCGCCCACGCCTGAGCACGGCCCACGGGGGCGCGCGGCAGGGGCGAAAATGGCACAATCCCCTGGATGCCGAACGGCGTTCACCATGTCGAACGGGCGCGGTCCGGCCGCCCCTGCCGTACGCGTCGAGAGGCCCGCCCGCATGTCCACGACTCCGCACCGCCTGTGGTACCCCCGACCGGCCCGCGCATGGCTTGAGGCCCTGCCCGTCGGCAACGGCCGGCTGGGCGCGATGGTGTACGGCGGGACCGCGACGGAGGAGCTTCAGCTCAGCGAGGACACCGTGTGGGCCGGCGGCCCGCACGTCTTCGACAACCCCGGGGCGCGCGAGGCGCTGCCCGAGATCCGCCGCCTGGTGTTCGCGGGCGAGTGGGACGCGGCGCAGCGGCTGATCGATGCCGGGTTCATGGGCATTCCGGTCAAGCAGCCGCCCTATCAGACCGTGGGCAGCCTCCGGCTGGCCTTCCCCGCGGGCGAGGACGACGAGGGCGGAGAGGACGGAGGTGTCTCCGGCTACCGGCGCGAGCTGGACCTGGCCACCGCGGTGCACGCGGTGGAGTTCTCCCGGGCGGGGGTGCGGCACCGGCGGGAGGTGTTCGCGACCGCGGCGGACCAGGTGATCGCCGTCAGGCTCACCGCGGACTCGCCGGGCGCTGTCACGTTCACCGCCGCCTTCGGCAGTCCGCTGGCCACCGGCACCTCCTCCCCCGACGCGGCCACCATCGCGCTGGCCGGGCGCGGCGAGGACTCCGGCGGGGTGGCCGGGCGGGTCCGGTTCACCGCGCTGGCCCGCGCGGTCGCCGAGGGCGGCACGGTGACCTCCCGCGACGGCGAACTGCGCGTGGACGGCGCCGATGCGGTGACGCTGCTCGTCTCGGCCGGGACCAACTACGTTTCGTGGCGGGATCTCGGCGGCGACCCGCGGGCGCGGGCCGACCGCGATCTGGCGGCCGCCGGGTCCCTGACCTACGCCCGGCTGCGCGAGCGGCACGTGGCGGACCACGGCGAGTTGTTCGGGCGGGCCGACCTCCAGGTGCCCGCGACCGCCGCGGCCGTGCTGCCCACGGACGAACGGATCGCCGGCTTCGCGAACGGGGACGACCCGCAACTGGCCGCGCTGTGCTTCCAGTACGGCCGCTACCTGCTGATCGCCAGCTCCCGGCCCGGCACCCAGCCGGCGAACCTCCAGGGTCTGTGGAACGACATGACCGACCCGCCGTGGGGCTGCAAGTACACCATCAACATCAACACCGAGATGAACTACTGGCCCGCCGGGCCCGCCAACCTGCTGGACTGCTGGCAGCCGCTGTTCGACCTGCTCCGGGAGCTGCGGGAGTCGGGGGCGCGCACGGCGCGCGACAGTTACGGGGCGCGCGGCTGGGTCGCGCACCACAATACGGACGCCTGGCGCGGAACGGCCCCCGTGGACGGCGCGTTCTGGGGCATGTGGCCCACCGGCGGTGCCTGGCTCGCGATGTCGCTGTGGGAGCACTACCGCTTCACCGGCGACATGGCGGCCCTGCGCGAGCACTACCCGGTGCTTGCGGACGCGGCCCGCTTCTTCCTGGACACGCTCGTCGAGGACCCCGGCAGCGGGCACCTCGTCACGTGCCCCTCGGTGTCCCCCGAGAACGCACACCACCCGGGCGACGGCGGCTCGTTGTGCGCGGGTCCGACGATGGACGGGCAGATTCTGCGCGACCTCTTCGGCGCGGTGGACGCGGCCGGCCGCCTGCTCGGCATCGACGAGGAGCTGCGGGCCGGGGCGCGGGCGGCGGCGCGGCGGCTGCCGCCGATGCGCGTGGGCGCCCTGGGACAGTTGCAGGAGTGGCAGCAGGACTGGGACGCGCAGGCCCCCGAGCAGGACCACCGGCACGTCTCGCACCTGTACGGGCTGCATCCGAGCAACCAGATCACGGCGGACACCCCCGAGTTGTTCGAGGCAGCCCGCGTCACGCTGGAACAGCGCGGCGACGCGGGCACCGGCTGGTCCCTCGGCTGGAAGATCAACTTCTGGGCGCGCCTCGCCGACGGCGACCGCTCGTTCAAGCTGCTGTCGGACCAGCTGACCCCCGAGCGCACCGCGCCGAACCTCTTCGACCTGCACCCGCCGTTCCAGATCGACGGCAATTTCGGGGCCACCGCGGGCATCACCGAATGGCTGGTGCAGAGCCACACCGACGAGTTGCGCCTGCTGCCGGCCCTGCCGGGCGCCCTGCCCGAGGGGCGGGTGCGCGGCCTGCTGGCACGCGGCGGCTTCGAGGTGGCGCTGAACTGGTCGGGCGGCGCGCTGGCCGAGGCCCGCGTGACGTCCCGGCTCGGCCGCGTCGCCCGCGTCCGCTCGGCGGCCGACCTGGAGGTGGAGAGCGGCGACGGCTCACCGGCCGCGGCCACGCGGCCCGCACCGGGCCTGCTGGAATTCCCCACGCGCGCGGGCGCCGACTACGTGCTCAGGCCGCGTCGGTGAAACGGGCGGTGGCCAGTGCCCGCAGCCGGCCAAGACCCGACAGCGCGACCACGAGCCCCGCGAGGCCGCAGCCGAGGGTGAGCGCGTAGGCCCAGCGGGCGCCGTGGGCCTCGATGACGAGGCCCACGGCGAGCACCCCGAGGGCGCGGCCGATGCCCACCGCGGTGGACATCCAGGCCATGCCCTCGGTGAGCATCGCCGCGGGCATGCCCTGCCGGACCAGGCTGTATCCCGCGATGACCGTGGGGGCGATGAGCATGCCGGAGAACAGGGAGAAGATCCACAGCGCGGCCACGCTCGGCATCGCCCACAGCGGCCCCGTGCCCAGCACGACGGCGGCGAGCGCGAGCAGGAACTGGCGGTCCAGCGGCAGCCGCCACTCCCGCGTCCCGTACCACAGGCCGCCGACCGCGCTGCCCAGGGCGTAGGTGGCCATCACCCCGCCGACCATCCAGGTCTCACCGTGCTCGTCGACGAACGCCATGGTGCTCAGCTCCCACCCGGCGAACATCGCGGCGGTGCACACGTACACGCCGCACACCAGGCGCAGCCCGGCCGAGGAGAGTGCGCGGCCGCCGACGGCGGGACGCGGCAGCACCGGGGGCTCGGTGCGGCGCTGGGCGGCCAGCAGCAGGCAGCCGGTCACCCCGAAGAGTGTGACGGTCACCACACCGGCCGCGGGATGGATCAGCACGACGGTGGCGATCAGCAGCGGGCCCACGACGAAGATCAGCTCGTCGGCCACCGACTCGAAGGAATAGGAGGAACGCAGCAGGGTGCCGCCGGCGTCGCCGGCCGCGAGATGGCTCCAGCGGGCCCGTACGAGCGCGGACAGCGGCGGCATCAGCGCGCCGAACGCCGCGCCGGAGGCGAACAGCAGCCAGCCGGGGGCGGCCAGTTGGGCCGCGAGCACGAAGAGCGTGCCGGCCAGGCCGAACGCCGCGGCCACCGGACGCAGCACCCGCCGCTGGCCGAACCGGTCCACGGCGTAGCCGAGTTGGGGAACAACCAGCGCGTAGCACAGGGCACCGCCCGCCGCGACGGCCCCGGCCGCGGCGTAGCTGTCGGTGACGTGCGTGATGAGGAAGACGGTGCCGAGGGACAGCGTCGACATCGGCAGCCGGCCCACGAGGGTCGCACCGACGAACGCCCGGGCGCCCGGTATCCGGAAGATGTCACGGTAGAGCCGCAGCCCCGCGGCAGGTTGCCCCATGGCGCCCGATCCTGCCGGTCGGCCCGCCGCCCCGCACTCGAATAACGCGCGGGCCCGTAACGCGCGGGCCCGGACGGCGGCCCGTGCCGTGGGCATCACCGGGGCGTCACGCCGGGCGTTCCGCGATATCGACCAGGGTGGCGCGCGCATGCGCGATCAGGGCGGCCGGGGGCAGCGGGAACACGGTGTGCGGCGTGCCGGCCGCGCCCCACACGACCTCCTCGCCGAGCAGGCCGCGGTCGGCCAGCGTGCGCAGCGGGGTGACGTGGCCGAACGGCGGAACACCCCCAATGGCGTAGCCGGTGGCCGCGCGCACGGTGGTGGCATCGGCCCGGCGCACCCGGGCGGCGCCGAGCTCGGCACGCAGGCGCTCGGTGTCCACGCGGGAGGCGCCGTCCATCAGCACCAGTACGGGTTCCTTATCCGCTTCGAACACGAGCGACTTTACTATTCCATTAAGCTTGCACCCGATCGCCTCGGCCGCCTGGGCCGCGGTGCGGGTCGCCGCAGGGAAGGAACGGGTCTCGATGCCGTCCAGCCCAAGGGCGGCCAGGGCTGCGGCGAACCGGGGATGAGTGGTGGCGGACACAGTCATGAACGGGGACCCTAGCGGCCCCCCGACGTGCCATGCCAAGCATTTCGCCGGACAGTTTGATCGAACGGAAGCGGAAGACCGGAGGAACAGTGGACGTCTCGTTGACCATGTGGGTGCTCACGGTGCTGGTGCTGTGTGCACTCATCGCCGTCGACTTCTTCTTCGGGCGCAAGCCCCATGAAGTGTCGCTCCGAGAGGCCGGGACGTGGACCATCATCTGGATCGTGCTGGCGGTGTTGTTCGGGCTTGCGCTCCTGCTCATGGAGGGCGGCACGCCCGCCGGTGAATTTTTCGCAGGTTATGTGACGGAGAAGTCCCTGAGTGTGGACAATCTCTTCGTCTTCGTGCTGATCATGACCAAATTCGCGGTGCCGGCGCAATACCAGGCACGCGTGCTGCTGGTCGGCGTGCTCATCGCGCTGGTGCTGCGCGGCGCGTTCATCGCCGCGGGCGCCGCCCTGATCGCCAGCTTCTCCTGGGTCTTCTACATCTTCGGCGCCTTCCTCATCTGGACCGCCTGGAAGCTGGTCAAGGAAGCGCGCAGCAACGACGAGGACGAGGAGTACGAGGAGAACCGCTTCCTCAAGATGGTCGAGCGGCGCGTGCCCTCCACCGACCAGTACCACGGCACCAAGCTGTGGATCGAGGAGAACGGCCGCCGCCTGATCACGCCCATGCTGATCGTGATGCTGGCGATCGGCAGCACGGACATCCTCTTCGCGCTGGACTCCATCCCGGCGATCTACGGCCTGACCGAGGACGCCTACATCGTCTTCACCGCCAACGCCTTCGCGCTGATGGGCCTGCGCCAGCTGTACTTCCTGATCGGCGGCCTGCTCCAGAAGCTGGTGCACCTCTCCTACGGCCTGTCGATCATCCTCGGCTTCATCGGCGTGAAGCTGGTGCTGCACGCCCTGCACGAGTCCGGGGTGCACGTCCCGGAGATCAACACCTTCGTCTCGCTGGGCGTGATCTGCGTGGTGCTGGTGGTCACCACGGTGACCAGCCTGATGGCCTCCCGCCGCGAGCAGGAGCGCGCCAAGGCGTCGGAGAGCAATTCGTAGGACAACGCGGCGGCGTGGCCCGGGCGGGCCACGCCGGCGACGACAGGAACCACGGGACCCCGCGAGGCGTTGACCTCGCGGGGATTCCGCGCATCTCGGGTGGACGGGAGACAGCTCATGGGCACCGAGCCGAAGGGCGAGAACGACCCGCAGCGCGACGAGTGGGACGACGTGGTGCTGGACGAGAGCTTCGTGCGCGACGCGGAAGTGCAGGAGCCGACGGCCAGAACGCGCATGCTGAGGGAGCGCTGGAAGGACGGCGGCCCCGCGCCGCAGCCCTGGCGGTCCGATGAGCCGCCCGCGGGCTGGGTGCACGGTTCGGGGCGCAGGCGCGAGCGGCCGCCCCGGCAGCGCAAGCGGCGCTGGTTCCGCAGGAAGAAGGACGACGGCGACGGATCGTGAGCCGTCGGTGAGCGGGAGCGATCACGCACATCCGGTATTCACACCCGCCGCGGTCGATTCGGGAACGCCGCCGGACGCCGCCGGGCCGCCGCTGCTCCTCGTCCACGGCTGGGGCGGTGACGGCGGCGACTGGGCTCCGCTCATGCCGCTGCTCGGCCCGCACCACCGGCTCCTCGTCCCCGACCTGCCGGGGCACGGCGGCACCCCGCGCCGCACGGACCGGTGCACCCCGCGGGACGTCGCGGCCGATCTGGGCGGCTGGCTACATCGCCGGGGCACCGGCCCGGTGATCGCGGTCGGCCATTCCATGGGCGAGCAGGTGGTGACGGCGCTCGCCGTCGGGCACCCGCATCTGGTGCGGTCCATGGTCACCGTGGCCGCCGGCTACGGCGGCGACTCGGCCGAGGCGGCGCGGCTGCCGGCGGAGCAGGAGGCGCTGCGCCGCGAGGGGGCGTCGATGGCGGTGGCGTTCGTGCGCCGTGCCTGCGGCGGCACGACGCCGCGGGCGGTGCGGGAGCGGCACGAGCGGCTGATGGCCGCGATGGACGCGGAGCTGCTGGCCCGCTACCGCGAGGGGATGTACCTGGCGCCCGGCGCGTTCGGGCCGCGCCCCGCCGCGGAGGCGTACCTGCGCCGCCGCGGGTGCCCGGCGCTGTCCGTGCACGCCTCCCCGGCGGCCGCCGCGTGGGAGCGCACCGCGGTGGCCCACCCCTGACCCGCGTCGTGCTGTGGGCGGGCTGCGGCCACTACCTGCACGAGGAGCGCCCGGCCGAGCTGGCGGCGCTGCTGCGAGAGTGGTGCGCGGACCCGCGCTGACCTTCCGCGGGCCGCTCAGGCGGGGCCGGCCCGGTCCGCCCTGCCCTCCCTGGCCTTTTGGCCCCGCTCGTCCCGCCGACCCTCCGCCGCGAGGCCGGGGACGAGGCCGAGCAGCCGCTGCGCGGCCGGGCCCGTCGCGTCCGGCGCGGGCGCGGCGACCGATGCGGTCCACACCGGGGTGGCCGAGGGCGGCAGCCGCACCACCGTGAGGGCCGCGGCCTGCGGCTTGCGGGCGATGTGCCGGGGCACGAGGGCGATGCCGAGGCCGTGCCCGAGCAGGTCGAGCAGACTGTGCACGTCGTTCACCTCAAGTCCGACCGTGCGGCTCACCCCGGCCGCCGCGAACGAGCGGTCGTTGAGCGCACGGGCGCCCCAGTCGGGGGCGAAGTCGATGAAGGTCTCGCCGCTCAGCTCCGCCCACTCGGCGCGCTCGCGGCCGCTGAGGGCGTGTCCCGGCGGACACAGCAGCACCATCGGCTCCTCGGCCAGCGGGAGCGAGCGGACACCCGGCGGCGGCTGCCGCCCGCACAGCGCGACGAAGGCGAGGTCGAGCCGGCCGGCCGCGACGTCCTCGGCCAGGGACTGCGAGCCGCCCTGCCGCAGCCGTATCTCCACGCCCGGGTAGCGGGTGCGGAACCCAGCGAGCAGCGCGGAGACGTTGACGGCGCCGACGCACTGCTCGGTGCCGACGGCCAGGGTGCCGCGCAGCAGCCCTTGAACGGCGGCCACCGCCTCCCGCGCCGCCCGCATCCCGGCCAGGGTGCGCCGGGCCTCGGCCACCAGGGCCCGCCCGGCCTCGGTCAGCTCCACGCTGCGCGTGTTGCGCAGGAACAGCCGGGCGCCCAGCTCGCGTTCGAGCGCGCGCACCGATGCGGACAGCCCGGACTGGGACACCAGCAGGCGATCGGCGGCACGGGTGAAATGACGCTCCTCCGCCACGGCGATGACGTACTCCAGCTGCCGGATCTCCACGATTGAGAAGGCTACGCGATCAGTCGGTGCACCTTCTTCTATTGGACAGATGGAAGCCACGGGGTGAGGATCGCCTGGCGCCCGTCCCGAGGCGGGCGCGGTCCGTGAACCACTTCTTCGCGAAAGGGCTTTCCCATGCAGACGCGTCGCATCGGCTCCGTCCAGGTCAGCGCGATCGGGCTCGGGGCAATGCCCATGTCGATCGAGGGCAGGCCGGACGAGGCCCGCTCGCTGGCGGCGGTGCACGCCGCGCTGGAGGCGGGCGTGACGTTCATCGACACCGCCGACGCCTACCACATTCACGCCGACGAGGTCGGCCACAACGAACGCCTCGTCGCCAAGGCCCTGGCGTCGCACCCCGCGGGTGCGGACGTGCTGGTGGCCACCAAGGGCGGCCTGCGGCGGCCGGGCGACGGGTCCTGGCAGAAGCACGGCAGGCCGCAGGACCTGAAGCGCGCCTGCGAGCAGTCCCTCGCCCGGCTCGGCGTGGAGGCCATCGGGCTTTACCAGTTCCACCGCCCGGACCCCGAGGTGCCCTACGCGGACTCCATCGGGGCGCTCGCGGAGTTGCTGGACGAGGGCAAGATCCGGCTGGCCGGTATCTCCAACGCCGACCCCGGCCAGATCCGCCAGGCGCAGGAGGTGCTGGGCGGCCGGCTGGCCGGCGTGCAGAACCAGTACTCCCCCGCGTTCCTCTCCAGCCGTCCCGAGCTCGACCTGTGCACGGACCTGGGCGTGGCGTTCCTGCCCTGGGCCCCGCTCGGCGGCATCACGAACGCCGGTGAACTCGGCGAGCGGCACGCCGCGTTCGGTGAAGTGGCGGCGGAGCTCGGGGCCAGCCCGCACCAGGTCTGCCTGGCCTGGATGCTGGCCGCCTCGCCCATGGTCGTGCCGATCCCCGGTTCGAGCCGTCCGGAGACGGCACGGGACTCGGCCGCGGCGGCCGGGCTGGCCCTGTCGGCGGACCAGCTCGCGCGGCTCGACGTGGCGGTCTTCGGCGGTCCGGGCGCGGATTCCCCCGCCGCACCCTGAACCCGGCCGGAAATTCCCGCATTCGCGAACGTGCGGGAATAGCGCCGTTTCGCCCGGACTTCCCCCTTCGCCGTTCGGTATTTCGAGCGATGGCTTTCTTTATTTCGGGGCCGCCGTCGATGCCACTCCCCGGGTCTTCACAGTCACTTGGGGCGGCATTAACGTAAGAGAAGCCTGCCACTCGGCCGATATTTCGGCGGGCCTTCGCGCGATATCCGAAAGTTTCGGGCCCTCGCCGGGCGAGAGGGGTTTCGCATGGTCCGTGCCACGGGATCGGGTGGCCCCACCCTGGCGGTCGTGGCCAGAGAGGCGGGCGTCTCCGTGCCCACGGCCTCCAAGGTCGCCAACGGCCGCCAGGATGTGGCACCGGAGACCCGCCGCCGGGTCACCGAGGTGCTCGACCGGCTCGGCTACGTGCGCCGCCAGCGGCCGGCCGCGCGCCGCCGGCCGGACCTCGTCGACCTGGTGGTGCACGACCTGTCCGGTCCGCGGGCGGGCGCCGTCCTGCACGGCGTGGACCAGGCGGCGCACGAGGCCGGGCTCGGCGTGGTGATCTCCGCGGCACTCACCGGCGCGCGCGGCGACGGGCCCGGGCGCGGCTGGCTGGAACGCCTGTCGGCGCGCGGCCCGGCGGACGGCCCGGCGGGGGTGCTGCTCCACGTGAAAGAACTGGATGCCGCGCAGCACGCGTGGCTGGAGCAGCACCACATCCCCTGCGTCATGATCGACCCGGTGGCCGATCCACCGGCGGGCATTCCCTCGGTCGGCGCCACCAACTGGCAGGGCGGGGTCAGCGCCACGGAGCATTTGATCGGCCTCGGGCACCGGCGGATCGCGGTGATCGGAGGCGCCCGGCACCGCACGTGCGGCGCCGGGCGCGTGGCGGGCCACCGTTCCGCCATGTCCGCCGCCGGGCTGCAGGTGCCGCCCGAGTACGTGCGGTACGGGTCGTTCGACGAGGCGGGTGCCGGGCGGCAGGTGCTCGATCTGCTGGCGCTGCCCGAGCCGCCGACCGCCGTGTTCGCGTGCTCCGACGCGATGGCGCTCGGGGCGGTGCGGGCGCTGGGCGAACGCGGCCTGCGCGTACCGCGGGACGTGAGCGTCGTCGGCTTCGACGATCTGCCACAGGCGGTGTGGGCGACGCCGGCCCTGACGACCGTGCGGCAGCCGCTGTCCGAGATGGCCGCGGCGGCGCTGCGGCTGCTGCTGCGCCTCCTGGACGGCGAACGCCCCGAGGGCATGCGGACCGAACTGTCGACCCGCCTGGTGGTGCGGGACAGCACGGCGCCCCCGGCCGCCTGACCGGGGGCGCTCGCGCCGGCCCTCCCGCGTCAGCCGCGGGCGGCCAGCAGGTGGTCGGTCGCCAGCTGGTCCAGGGCCTCGAAGGCCATGCCGCGGCGGCCGGCGGCCTCCGGGTCGAACTCCTCGAACGCCGAACGGTCGGCGAGCAGCGCCGCCGGGCTTTCGCCCGGCTGAAGGGTGGGCCTGGCCAGCTCGTCGAGGCGCGAGGCGCGCAGCGCCTCCTGCACGGCCGGGTCGGCGCGGAAGGCGGCGGCGCGCTCCTTGAGGATCAGGTAGTTGCGCATGCAGCCGGCTGCGGAGGCCCACACGCCGTCGAAGTCCTCGGTGCGCGGCGGCTTGAAGTCGAAGTGGCGCGACCCTTCATAGCCGCCCGACTCCAGCAGGTCCACCAGCCAGAAGGCGGACCGCAGGTCACCCGCGCCGAAGCGCAGGTCCTGGTCGTACTTGATGCCGTTCTGCCCGTTCAGGTCGATGTGGAACAGCTTGCCCGACCACAGTGCCTGGGCGATGCCGTGCGGGAAGTTGAGCCCGGCCATCTGCTCGTGGCCCACCTCCGGGTTGACCCCGAACAGCTCGGGCCGCTCCAGCCGTTCGATGAACGCCAGGGCGTGGCCGACGGTCGGCAGCAGGATGTCGCCGCGCGGCTCGTTCGGCTTCGGCTCCAGCGCGAAGCGCAGCCCGTAACCCTGCTCGGTCACGTACTCGGCCAGCAGGTCGAAAGCCTCCTTGAAGCGGTCGAGTGCGGCCCTGACGTCCTTGGCGCCGCCGGACTCCGCGCCCTCCCGGCCGCCCCAGGCCACGAAGGTCTCGGCGCCCAGTTCGGCGGCGAGGTCCAGGTTGCGCATGGTCTTGCGGAGCGCGTACCGGCGCACGTCGCGGTCGTTGGCGGTGAAGGCGCCGTCCTTGAAGACGGGGTGCGTGAAGAGGTTGGTCGTGACCATCGGCACGACGATCCCGGTGCTGTCCAGCGCCTGCCTGAACCGCTTGATGTGTCCCTCGCGCTCGCTCTGCGAGGCGCCGAACGGGATCAGGTCGTCGTCGTGGAAGGTGACGCCGTGGGCACCGAGCTCGGCCAGCCTGGTGACGGACTCCACCGGGTCGAGGGCGGGGCGGGTGGCGTCCCCGAACGGGTCGCGGCCCTGCCAGCCGACGGTCCACAGACCGAAGCTGAACTTGTCCGCGGGTGTGGGCTGGAATGACATGGCGGCTCCTCGGCTCCCCAGTATTTCGTCATGGCCGTTGACAAATTAGTATGCACAGGCACGCCTGGGGAATCCAGGCCCCTACACCGGCCTGTCAGAGAGGACCGCGCTCATGGCTGCACCGGATGGACCCCTCGTCGTCGGCGTGGACAGTTCCACGCAGTCCACCAAGGCGCTGGTGGTGGACACCGCCACCGGTGCCGTTGTGGCGCGCGGACAGGCGCCGCACGTGGTGACCGACGAGCACGACAGCGACCCGGAACAGTGGTGGCGGGCACTGGCCGAGGCCGTCGACCAGTGCGGCCCCGCCGCCCGGCAGGCCGCCGCCGTCTCGGTCGCCGGGCAGCAGCACGGCCTGGTCACGCTCGACGCGGACGGCCGCCCCGTGCGCAACGCGCTGCTGTGGAACGACACCAGGTCCGCACCGCAGCGCGACCGGCTGATCGACGAGCTGGGCGGACCGGCGGAGTGGGCACGGCGGACGGGAAGCGTGCCGCCGCCCTCGTTCACCGTGACGAAGTGGGCCTGGCTGCGGGAGAACGAGCCGCGGGCCGCCGCCGCCACCCGGGCCGTGCGGCTGCCCCACGACTACCTGACCGGGCGGCTGACCGGTCAGGGCGTGCACGGCGGCACCACCGACCGGGGCGACGCCTCGGGCAGCGGATGGTGGTCCACCGCGACCGAGAGCTACGACGAGCACATCCTCGGACGCGTCGGCCTCGACCCCGACCTGCTGCCCCGCGTCGTGGGCGCCGGCGAGCCCGCCGGTACGGTGGCCAAGGGCCTGCCGCTGCCCGAGGGCATCCTCGTGGCCGCGGGCACCGGGGACAATATGGCCGGTGCCCTCGGCCTCGGCCTGGCACCGGGCCGCCCGGTGCTCAGCCTCGGCACCTCCGGCACCGTCTACGCGGTCAGCGAACAGCGGCCAGCGGACCCGAGCGGCATCGTGTCCGGCTTCGCCGACGCGTGGCGCGGCTGGCTCCCGCTGGCCTGCACCCTCAACTGCACGCAGGCCGTCGACCGGTTCGCCACCCTCCTCGGCCTGGACCGGGAGGCCACGGAGCCCGGCGGCTCCGCGGTCGTGCTGCCGTTCCTCGACGGCGAACGCACCCCCGACCTGCCGTACGCCACCGGCCTGGTGCACGGACTCGTGCACGCGACCTCCGGCGGTCAGGTCCTCCAGGCCGCCTACGACGGCGCCGTGTTCGCGCTGCTGAGGGCCCTCGACCTGGTGCTGGACGACTCCGCCGACCCCGGCGAGCCCATCCTGCTCATCGGCGGCGGCGCCCGCGGCACGGCCTGGCGGGAAACCGTGCGCAGGCTCTCCGGCCGACCGGTCAAGGTCCCGCGCGCCGACGAGCTGGTGGCCCTCGGGGCCGCCGCACAGGCCGCCGGGCTGCTCCTCGGCCGCGCCCCCGCCGCGGTCGCACGGGAATGGGACACCGCGGCCGGTCCCGAATACCCGGCCGTGGCCCGCGACGAGGAGGCGCTGGCCAGGCTGGACGCCGCACTCACCGACGCGGACGCGCTGCTGCGGCGGCGCTGAGGAACGCCGTGGCCCAGCCCGCGCCGAAGGCGCAGCACGAGATGCGGCAGCGCAACCTCTCCCGCGTGCTGCACGCCCTGGCCGCGGGCGGGCCGCTCTCCCGCGCCGCCGTCGCCGCCGAGATCGGCCTGACCAGGGCCGCCGTCTCCACGCTCGTCGACGAGCTGCTGCGCGGCGGCCTCCTCGTCGAACAGGGTCCCGGCCGGTCGGGAAGTGTGGGCAGGCCGGGTACCCAGCTGCTCCTGACCGACCGCGGCCCGTGCGGCGTCGGCGCCGAGATCGGCGTGGACCACCTGGCGGTGTGCGTCATGGACCTGCGCGGCGACGTGCGCGTGCGGGCGGTGCACGCCACGCGCAACCAGGGCAGCGACCCCGCCGTCGTCCTGCACGCACTGGGCGGCATGCTGCACACCGCGGCCGAGCGGGCCCAGGGCCTCGGCCTGCGCCCGGCCGGGCTGACGGTGGCCGTGCCCGGCCTGGTCGCCCGGGACTCCGCCACCGTGCTGCGCGCGCCGAACCTCGGCTGGCACGGCACGGACCTGGCCGCGGCGCTGCCCTCGGATCTGGGCCGGGTCACCGTGGAGAACGAGGCCAACCTCGGCGCGCTGGCCGAGCTGTGGTCCGCCCACCACGTGCCACCGGAAGGCGGGCCCGACAGTTTCGTGCACGTCTCGGCCGAGATCGGCATCGGCTCGGCGCTGGTGCTCGACGGCGAACTGCTCCGCGGCGCCCACGGGTTCGCGGGCGAACTGGGCCATCTGCCGGTCCGGCCGGAAGGCAGGCCCTGCTCCTGCGGCGGCCGGGGCTGTCTGGAGACCTACGCGGGCGAGGAGGCGGTGCTGCGCGCCGCCGGGCTGGAGCCTGGTCCTGGTGTCCGGCTCGGCGCGCTGACCGAGCGCTGCGAGGCCGGCGACCCGGACGCGCTGCGCGCCGTCAAACAGGCGGGGACCGCCCTGGGCATCGCGCTGTCGGGCGCGGTCAATCTGCTCGATCCCCGGCAGGTGGTCATCGGCGGCTCACTCGCCAGGCTCGCGCCGTGGCTGCTGCCGCCCGTCGGCCGGGAGCTGGCCCGACGCACCGCGGTCGCCGCCGGGGGCCGGAGCACACCGGTGCCGGTGACGGCCTCGCCGCTCGGCCCGGACGGGCCGCTGCTCGGCGCGGCGCGCTTCGCCGTCAGGGCGGCCCTCGACGAGCCCGCCGGGCTGCTGCGGAGCTGACCCCGGGGCCGTATCCGGCCCCCGCCTTCACCCGATCAGGCGAATTACCGGCAAGAGCCTCATGCCGCACACGGAGTGGGCGCAGGATCGCCCCGTGAAGAAGAGGCTGCACGCACTCCGGGCGGGCGCCGGAGCCGCCTGCGCCGCGCTGATCGTGGTGGGCGCTGGGCCCGGAGCCGCATCGGCCCAGCCCGCACCGGCTTTCGGCGACTGGCCCTGGCCACCGCCGTTCCCCTGGCTGCCGCCGTGCCCCATACCCCCGCCGCCGCCCGTCCCGCCCGTGCCCACCCCGCCGCCGCTCCCGACTCCGCCGCCGGAGCCGACGCCACCACCCACGCCCTCTCCCCCGCCGGAGCCCGAGCCGCCGAGTCCGCCGCCCGAGCCCGAGCCCCAGGAGCCGGAGCTTCAGGAGCCGGAGCCGGAGCCCGCGCCTGCGGCCCCGCCGCCCGCGCCGCCGCAGCCGGAACGGGAACCGGAACCCGAGCCGTCACCGGAGCCGGAGCCGTCTCCGTCACCGCCCGCCGTTCCCGAGCCTCCCCCGCCGTCCCCCTCGCCCACCTCGCCCACCTCGCTGTCCGCTGCCCTGCGGCTTCCGGTGGACGATGAACCACCCGCCGGCGACGGCTCGCTCACCACCCGCACGCTCCTGATCGTGGCCCCCGCCGTGCTGGCCGCGGCGGCGCTGCACCCCCGTTCCCGTTCCGGCCCCCGCTCCGGCGGCTCCTAGGAGGTCCCGGTGTCCGATTGGCTCATGCTGACCCTCGTGGTCATCACCACCTGCCTGGTCGTTCTCGTCGCCGTCGTGATGCGGCAACGGCGGGCCGGGGATGACGACGATCCCTCGGAAACGCCCGACGTCATCGAGTACATGACGATGATGATGGGCGTGGTGTACGCCATCGTGCTCGGCCTGGCCATCGCCGGCGTCTGGGAGGCGCGCGGCGCGGCGGACGAGTGGGTACGGCAGGAGGCGCAGGCCCTGCACGAAGTCAGCGAACGCGCCGCGGTGTTCTCCGCCGGCATACGTGACGGCATCCGCTCGGACGTGGACGCCTACGTCGCCCACACGGTGGACGACGAGTGGTCCTACATGGTCGACAACGGCGAACTGACCGAAAAGGGCGACGAGTTGCTCAAGCAGCTGCGGGCCTCCGTACTGGGCCAGGAGCCGGAGACTGTGCGTGAGATCCAGGCCTACCAGGGGATGATCGACCAGGTGGCCGCCGCGGACGAGGCCCGGGTCGGCCGCGGGCAGAGCGCCGAGCCGACGATGCCCGTCGTGGTGTGGATCGGTCTGATCGCGGGCGCCGCGGTGGCGGTGGGCATGGTGTTCGCCCTCCAGATCCAACGGTCCGGACGTGAGCTGCTGCTGGCCGGAATGTTCAGTGCGCTGATCGCCTTTCTGCTGTTTCTGGTCTGGTACTTCGACAATCCGTTCGCCCACGGCGTCGGCGACTCCGGAGAGGCGTTCCGGGCGCTGTTTCCGCAGGCCGTCAGCGGCGGATGAGCCGACGTGGCCGCGGCCCCAGGCTCTAGCATGATGCGAATGAGCGCACTGTTCCCGGAGCTGGCCGATGGATCGGCCAAGCCCGCCCTGCACTTCGGCGACCAGATACTCAGCCACGCCCGGCTGCACGCGGCGGCCGTCGCCCTGGCCCGGCGGCTGGCCGGGCACGGCCGCGTCGCGGTCTGGGCCACCCCCGCGCCCGAGACCGCGGTGGCTGCCGTCGCCTGCCTTCTGGCGGGGGTGCCCGTCATTCCGGTCAACCCGAAGAGCGGCGCCCGCGAGTTGGTCCACATCGTCACCGACAGCGCGCCGTCGCTGATACTCGCGCCGCCGGGGGCCGTGCTGCCCGAGGCCCTGGCCGCGCTCCCCCGGCTCGACACCGCCCTGGCCGCCGGGGATGAGCCGGACGGCGGAGCACCGCCCGAGCCAGGACCCGAGCACCCGGCGCTGATCGTGTACACCTCCGGGACCACGGGACCGCCGAAGGGGGTCGTCGTCCCCCACCGCGCGGTGGCCGCCACGCTGGACGCGCTGGCGGACGCGTGGCAGTGGACCGGGGAGGACGTCGTGGTCCACGCGCTCCCCCTCTTTCACGTGCACGGGCTGGTACTTGGCGTGCTGGGCCCGCTGCGGCGCGGCGGCACCGTGCGCCATCTCGGTCGCTTCTCGCCCGAAGGCGTCGCCGATGCCCTCTCGGACGGCGGCACCATGCTGTTCGGTGTGCCGACGATGTACCACCGGCTCGCCGAGGCCGCCGGGGCGGACGACCGGATCGCCGCCGCGCTGGCCGGCGCGCGGCTGCTGGTCTCGGGATCGGCGCCGCTCCCGCGGACCGACCACGAGCGGATCGAGGCTGCTACGGGGCGCCGGGTCATCGAGCGGTACGGCATGACCGAGACGATGATGAACACGAGCGTCCGCGCGGACGCGCCGCCCGCGACCGGCACGGTCGGGGTGCCGCTGCCCGGGGTCGAGGTCCGCCTGGTCGACGAGTCGGGCCGGCCGGTGGCGGGCGGCGACGGCGAGACGGTGGGCGAGATCCAGGTCCGCGGGCCGAATCTCTTCACCGAGTACCTGGGCCGGCCCGACGCCACCGCGGCGGCGTTCGACGGCGACTGGTTCCGCACCGGCGACATGGCCACGCGCGATGCGGCCGGGTGCTACCGGATCGTGGGGCGCAAGTCGACCGACCTCATCAAGTCCGGCGGCTACAAGATCGGGGCCGGGGAGATCGAGAACGTGCTGCTGACCCACCCCGGTGTCGCCGAGGCCGCCGTCACCGCGGCTCCCGACCCGGACCTGGGCGAGCGCATCGTCGCCTGGATCGTGCCGCGGGACGAGACGAGTCCGCCCTCCGCACAGGAGTTGACCGACCACGTCGCGGGGCAGCTCGCCTCCCACAAGCGCCCCCGGGAGGTCAGGTTCCTCGCCATGCTGCCCCGCAACGACATGGGCAAGGTCCTCAAGAAGGAGCTGGCGTGACGGCGGCCGTCACCGGCCGGGCCGTTCCGGCCCGGGAGCTGATCGCGGCTCTGACGCCCGCGTTCACGGAGCTGCCCAGGGCCGCCGAGGCGGCCGCGGCCGACGGTCCGATCGGCTGGCCCGGTTACGGCGAGGCGCGGGCCCGGGCCCGGGCGCGCACCGGTGAGCCGGAGTCGGTGGTCTGCGGGATCGGCGATGTGGGGGGCACCGAGGCGGTGCTGATCGCCTTCGAGTTCGGTTTCCTCGGCGGCTCCATCGGCGAGGAAACCGGGGCGCGCATCGAGAACGCCTTCATCACCGCCCGCGACCTCTCGCTTCCTGTGGTGTCACTGATCGCCAGCGGCGGCAGCCGCATCCAGGAAGGCATGTGCGCCCTCACGCAGTTGCAGCGGATCGCGCGCCAGATGGTCCGGCTGCGGGCAGCCGGGCTGCCGCACCTGGCGGTGCTCGCCGGGCCCGTCACCGGTGGCGGGTGGGCCACTCTCGGCGCGGGTGCGGACGTGCGGGTGGCGCTGCCCGGGGCTCAGATCGGCTTCGCCGGGTCACGGACCAGGCCGCCCGGGGCCGATGCGGACGCGTACACGGCCGAGGCGCAGTTCGCCGCGGGCCAGGTCGACCAGATCGTGCCCGCCGCCGGTCTCGGGACCGTCGCGGCGCGCTGGCTGCGGCTGCTCACCGCGCCCGCGGCGGGACCGGTGGCGCCGCCCAAGGCGCTGCGGGCCGTTCCGCCGCCGGACAGCGGCTGGCAGGCCGTGCGGCGCGCGCGGGAGGCGGACCGCCCGGGCGCGGAGGCGTACCTGAAGGCGTATTTCGCGGAGCGGGCGCCGCTGGGCGGGACCGATCCGGGTCTGCTGTGTGGGTTCGGGATGCGCGACGGCCGCAGCGTCGCGTACGTCGCGCAGTGCGGCGCCGCCACCCGGCCGGCCGGGTTCCGCGCGGCGACGCGCCTGGTGACGCTCGCGGACCGGCTGTCGGTCCCGGTCCTCAGCCTGGTCGACACCCCGGGCGCGGCCAACGACGCCGAGGCCGAACGGGACGGGGTGGGGGCGGCCATCGCGGAGACCATCACGGCCGTGGCCGGCTGCCGCATCCCGGTGACGACGCTGCTCGTCGGCGAGGGCGGTTCTGGCGGTGCCGTGGCGCTCACCTCCCCAGGACACACGTGGGTGACGCCGGACAGCTACTACTCGGTCGTCGCTCCGGAGCGGGCCGTGGCGATCCTGAAGCGCGGGCCGGACGACGTGCCCACGACGGCCGAGCAGTTGCGGCTGCGCCCGCAGGACCTGGTGGACCTCGGCATCGCCCGCGGGATCGTGCCCGCCGAGCCGGCCTGACGTCCGGCCCCCGGCACCACCCGGCTCCCCCGGTCCTCCGTTCGGCATGCTGCGGAACGGAGGACCGGCCGGTGTCTCGGCCACGGCGGCGCGGGAGTGGCTGAACGATCGACCGCCTCAGGTCCTCGATCAGGCAACACGCCACCCGACCGGTACCGGTACCGGTATCGGTAGCGGCACCTGTCCGCCGCCGTTGTTACCATGGTCGGCATGGCACGAGGTATCTGGTCGCAGAAGGTCCGTTCCGCCCGCTGACGGCGGCGCCTTCTCCCTGTGTGAATCTGCGCTCGCCGTCCCGGTCATGTCCGGGCGGCCGCTTCCTGCTGCCCGGCTCCACTGCGAGCTGCGGAGCACCGTTGACCCTCTCCCCAACCCCCGGAGCCATGTCCCTGCCCGCCGAGGCGGGCGGCAGTGCACACGTCCGCGCCGAGGGCGTCTCCCTCACGCGCGGGTCCCGGCGCGTCCTGAACGACGTCTCGGTCACCGTCTCCGCCCGGTCCCGGGTCGCCGTCGTCGGCGAGAACGGCCGTGGCAAGACGACGCTGCTGCACGTCCTCGCCGGACTGATCACGCCCGACGCGGGCACCGTGCACCGGGCGGGCACCATCGGTCTGGCCCGCCAGGAGCTGTCGGCGCGCGACGGTGCGACCGTCGGCACCTTGACCTCCGAGGCGCTGGCCGCGTCGCTCGCGGCCCTCCGTGCGCTGGACGAGGCGGCCCTGGCCATGGCCGAGGGCGATCCCGCTGCCGACGACCGCTACGCCGCCGCGCTCGACGCCGCCACCCGGCTCGACGCGTGGGACGCCGAACGCCGCGTCGATGTCGCTCTCGCTGCCCTCGGTGCGTGCACCGAGCGCGGCCGTCCCCTGTCGACGCTGTCGGTCGGGCAGCGGTACCGGGTCCGGCTGGCGTGCCTGCTCGGCGCGCGGCACGACGTTCTGCTGCTCGACGAGCCGACCAACCACCTCGACGCCGACGGGCTGGGCTTCCTGACCCGCACGCTGCGCGAGCACGACGGCGGCCTCGCCATCGTCAGCCATGACCGGGCGCTGCTGCGCGATGCCGCGGACCGGTTTCTCGACCTCGACCCGACCCGCGACGGGCAGCCGCGCCTGTACGCCGGCGGCTACGACGCCTGGCAGGAGGCCCGGCGTCGTGAGCGTGAGCGCTGGGAGCACGACCACGACGAGCAGCAGGCCGAGCACCGGCGGCTCCAGGACGCGGTGTCGAAGGCCCGCGACCGGCTCTCCACCGGGTGGCGGCCGGACAAGGGGACCGGCAAGCACCAGCGCCAGTCCCGCGCGCCCGGCGTCGTGCAGGCCCTGAGCCGGCAGCAGGAGGCCCTGGAATCGCACCGGGTCGACGTGCCGGCGCCGCCGCCGTCGTTGCGGTGGCCGGATCTGGCCGTCCGGCCGGGTGCGGCGCAGTTGCGGGCACACGGCGTCGCCGTGGACGGGCGGCTGGCCGGTCCGGTCGACCTCTCCCTCGACGGCGGCGACCGGCTGCTCGTCACCGGACCGAACGGCGCCGGGAAGTCCACGCTGCTCGCGGTGCTGGCCGGTTCGCTCCAGCCCACGGACGGGTACGTCCGGACGGCGAAGGGGGCACGGGTCGTCCGGGTCACCCAGGAGACCGCCGGGCAGGACCCCGCGCTCACCGCCCACGAGGTGCATGCCCGCCACGTGGGACGGCTGGTGGCGCGCGGGGCGCTGCGCGATGCCGACGCCGTTCCGCTCGGGGCGGTCGGGCTGCTGGACTCCGACGCGATGCGCACGCCGGTCGGGCGGATGTCGCAGGGGCAGCAGCGGCGCCTCGACCTGGCGCTGGCGCTGGCCGGGCGGCCCGGGCTGATCCTGCTCGACGAACCGACGAACCACCTGTCGTCGGCGCTGGTCGACGAGCTGACCGACGCGATCCGCGACACGAGCGCCGCCGTGGTCGTCGCGACGCACGACCGGCAGTTGCTGCGGGATCTCGCGGAGTGGCCGCGGCTGGAGGTGGGCACACGAGAACCTGGATCGGACCCGCGGTGAGCCGCGGCAGTTCCCCGGCCGGTTCGGGGCCCTTGCCGATGCGGTAGTGGCGCCGGACGGTCAGGCCCCCTCCTGCGGGCCTTTTCGGTCCGCAGGAGGGGGCCCGGTCCGCAGGAGGGGGCCGGGGCGGGGACCTATGCCAGATAGCCGCCGTCGATCGTCAGTGTGGTGCCGGTGATGAACGACGCGGCCGGAGTGGCCAGGAAGATGACGCCCGCGGCGATCTCCTCGGGGCGGCCGTAGCGGCCCATCGCGTTGGCCGTCCGCTGGACGTCGGCCTCCGCGCCGTCCGCCGGATTCATGTCGGTGTCCACCGCGCCCGGCTCGACGACGTTGACCGTGATGCCGCGCGGCGCCAGGTCGCGGGCCGCGCCCCGGCTGTACCCCGCCACCGCCGCCTTGGTCGCCGCGTACTCCGCCACGGTCGTGAATCCGGCGCGGGAGCCGAGGGTCGAGCCGACCGTGATGATCCTGCCGCCCTCGCCCAGTACCCGGCTCGCGGTCCTGACGGCGGCGAGTACACCGCCGAGGTTGACCGCGAGCTGCCGGTCGAACGCCGCGCGTTCGCCGGCGTCGACCGGGCCGCGGACCGAAACGCCGGCGTTGTTCACCAGTATGTCCAGGCGGCCGAACTCCGCCGCCACCGTTTCGACGAGGCTCTCGACCGCCCGCTCGTCGCTCTGGTCGGCCCGGTGCGCCGTCGCGCGCACCCCCCGGCGCGCGAGGGCGCCCACGACCTCCTCCGCCTGCTCGCGCGAGGTCGCGTAGCTGATCGCCACGTCCGCACCCTCGTCCGCGAGCGCCAGGGCGATCGCCGCGCCGATGCCGCGCGAGCCGCCGGTGACCAGGGCCGTTCGCCCCGCCAGTGCCGTTCCCATGAATCTCTCCCGATTCTGTACCGATTGGTACTCAACTCGAAAGGGTACTATACCTATCAGTACGAAATTCAGGGAATCAGGGAAGGTGACCCCATGGCGGTGGGACGGCCGCGCGCCTTTGACGTCGAAGAACGGCTCGACCGGGCCCTCGACGTGTTCTGGCGTCAGGGCTACGAGGGCACGGCACTCTCCGACCTGACCGAGGCCATGGGGATCAACCGGCCCAGCCTCTATGCCGCCTACGGCAACAAGGAGGCTCTCTTCGGCCGGGTCCTCGACCGCTACCAGGACGGGCCCGCCCGCCATCTGCGCACCGCGCTGGAGGAGCCCACGGCCCGCGCGGCGGCCGAGCATCTGCTGCGCGGCTCCGTCGCGGTCGTCACCTCCGCCCGCAACCCCGGGGGCGGCTGCCTGCTCGTGCATGGCGCGCTGGCCACCGGGGAGCAGGGCGAAGCCGCGCGGGCCAGGCTCGCCGACGGCCGCCGCGCCGCGGAGACGGCGCTCCGCCGCCGTTTCGAACGGGCGCAGGACGAAGGGGACCTGGCACCGGACGAGGACGCCGCCGACCTGGCCCGTTACATCGCCTCCGTCTCCTTCGGCCTGTCGGTGCACGCCTCGGACGGCACCGGCGCCGAGGCGCTGCACCGGGTGGTCGACCGCGCACTGGCGGCCTGGCCCGGATAACACGGCGGCGCGACCCGGCGGACGGGGCGCGGCCCGGCGGGTGCGAGCCCGGGCCGGGGCTCAGGTGGCGACGACGCCGCGGGGGGTGAGTCCGGCGAGGCGGGCCAGCCTGCGGTACGAGTCGAGCCGGTCGGTCTTGTCGTGGGCGGCGAGGGTCAGCATCAGCTCGTCCGCACCCGTGCGGTCCACGAGTCGGCCGAGGGTCCGCGTCATCTCCTCCTCCGTGCCGGACAGCTGTCCGGCACGGGCCTGGGCGAAGTAGCGGCGCTCCCGCTCGGTCAGCTCCCTGGCCAGGACGTCCCCCGGCGGGTCGAGGGGCGGGAAGACGCCGCGGGTGCGGGACCACACCGTCGCCCACGCCTCGGGCACCTGAAGCAGCTCGGCCGCTTCGCGGGTCGCGGCGACCGCCGCGTTCACGGCGACGATCACGTACGGTCGGTCGCCGTGCCGGGACGGGGTGAAGTCCGCACGGTAACGGTCGAGAGCGGCGCGCATCCGTTCCTCGTCGCTCAAGTGGGCCATGACCAAGGGCAGTCCGTGTGCGGCGGCGATGCTCGCGCCCTCCCCCACGGCCAGGACGTAGGCCGGCACCCGCAGCCCCTCGGCGGGGACGGCATGCACCGGCCCGCCGGGCTCGAACCAGCCGAGCAGCTCGGACAGTTGCTCGCCGAACCGGTCGGCGGCGTCCTTGTCGGCGCCGAGGGCCCGCCGCACCGGATCGATGAAGCCGACCGAGCGGCCGAGGCCCATGTCGACGCGGCCGGGGAAGAGGGATTCCAGGACGCCGAACTGCTCGGCCACCACCAGCGGACGGTGGTTCGGCAGCATGACGCCCCCGGTACCCACCCGGATGCGCTCGGTCGCGGAGGCCACGGCGGCGGCCAGCACGGTCGGCGCGGACCCGGCCACACCGGGCACGCCATGGTGCTCGGCCACCCAGAATCTGAAGTAGCCGAGGTCCTCGACCTGGCGCGCGAAGCGCACGGTGTCCCGCAGCGCCTCGGCGGGCCGCTGTCCCGAGCGGATCAGCGCGCGGTCCAGGACCGACCAGCGCACCGATCGCAGTCGTGCCGTTGAGTCCACACCGGTGTCAACAGCGCGGCGCGCCGAAGATTCCCGCGCCGGGCTCACGTGCCCGGCTCATGTGCCCGGCTCACGTGCCGCCCGGGAGGCGGGCGTCGTGGGCCAGCAGGGCGATCTGCACGCGGTTGTTGAGGCCCAGCTTGGCCAGGATGCGCGAGACGTGCGTCTTGACCGTCGGCAGGCTCATGTACAGCTCGGCGGCGATCTCGGCGTTCGACTTGCCCTGCCCGATCGCGACGGCGACCTCCCGTTCGCGCTCGCCGAGGGCGTCCAGGCTGCGACGGGCGCGCCTGGCGTCGCGGGACGAGCCGGTGACGTGGGCGATGAGCCGCTCGGTGACCGCCGGGGAGAGCACCGGATCGCCCGCGGCCACGCGCCGCACCGCGTCGACGATCTCGCCGGGCGGGGTGTCCTTGAGCACGAAGCCCGCCGCCCCGGCACGCAGCGCCCGCAGCACGTGCTCGTCCGCGTTGAACGTCGTGAGCATCACGATCTCGGGCGGCTCGGCGAGGCCGCGCAGCCGTTCGGTCGCGGCGAGGCCGTCGATGCCGGGCATCCGGATGTCCATGAGGACGACATCGGGCCTCAGCCGTTCGACCAGCTCCCGCACCTCGGCGCCGTCCGCCGCCTCGCCCGCGACCTCGATGTCCTCGGCGGCACCCAGCATCAGCCGCAGGCCCGAACGGACCAGGGGATCGTCGTCGACCAGGAGCACACGGATGGTCATGCGGGTCACGGTAGCGGGGCGGGGCGGAGCCCGCGGCCCGGGCCCCGCGGTGGCGCCGGGGGGCGGCGCGTCACGCCGTGGCGGGAACGGCGGGGAAGTCGAGCACGCGGTCGCACCAGCGGCGCAGCAGCACCCGGTCGTGGCCGACCGCGAGGAGCGCGGCGCCGTTCTCTCGTCGGTAGTCCTCGACGACGGCGACGAGGGCCGCGGTGGTGGAGGCGTCGAGCATGGCGGTCATCTCGTCGCAGATCAGCAGCGAGGGGCGCAGCAGCAGGGCGCGCGCCAGGCAGGCGCGCTGGAGCTGGCCGTCACTCACCTCGTGCGGGCGGCGGCCGAGCAGCTCCGGCCCGAGCCCGACCTCCGTGGCCAGCGCGGCGGCCCGCTCGGCCAGCTCCTGGCCGCGGCCGGTGGCGCGGGCGGGCTCGGCGATCAGGTCGCGCAGGGCGAGCCGGGGGTCGGCGGCGAGGCGGGGCTGCTGGAAGACGACGCCGATGCGGGTGCGCTGGGCGCGCGGGGCGCGGTAGCGGAAGCCGCGGACGGGCTCACCGGCGAGGCGGACGGTCCCGGCGAAGGGGCGGTGCAGCAGGGCCGCCACCTTGGCCAGGGTGGACTTGCCGCAGCCGCTGGGGCCGAGCAGCCCGACCGCCTCGCCGTCCGCGACGGTGAGGCTCAGCTCGCGGACGACGGGCTCGCCGCGGACATAGCCGGCGGTGATGTGCTCCAGCTCAAGCATCGACGGCCTCCGACGCGTGGTGGCAGGCGACCCCGCCGGTGAGGGCGGGCAGGGTGGTGCAGATGTCGGTGGCGCGGTCGCAGCGGGCGGCGAACGCGCAGCCCTCGGGAAGGGCGTCCAGCTCGGGCGGCAGCCCCGGGATCGGTGCGAAGGCGCGTTCGGGGAGGGCGTCGAGCAGGCCGCGGGCGTAGGGGTGGCGGGGCCCCGCGGCGCCGAAGAAGTCGGCAGCGGTGGCGACTTCGACGATACGGCCGGCGTACATGACGGCGACGCGGTCGGCCATGCGCGCCGCGGCGGCCAGGTCGTGGGTGATGACGAGCAGGCCGTGGCCCTCGTCGGTGTGCCGGCGCAGCTCGTCGACGGTGCGGTCGACGAGGTCCCGGTCGAGGCCGGTGGTCGGTTCGTCGGCGATCAGCAGCGGCGCGTCCGCGACGAGGGCGAGGGCGGTGGCGGCCCGCTGGGCGAGGCCGCCGGAGAGCTGATGCGGGTAGCGGTCGAGGTGGTCGGCGGGGAACGCGGCGCGGGCGGCGGCGGCCTCCGCGGCGGCCCGCAGGGCGCCGCGGCGGGTGTCGCGCAGCTCGCGGACCGTCTCCTCCAGTTGGGAACGGACCGTCCGCACCGGGGTGAGATGGGCGGCCGGGCTCTGCGGTATCAGCCCGGCGCGCCGGCCGCGCACCGTGCGGGCGAGGGTCGTCTCCTCCGCGCCGAGCAGGTCGATGCGGTCGTCCGGCCCGAGCAGGGCGGTGCCGCGGGTGCGGGCGTTGCCGGGCAGCAGGCCGAGAAGCGCCGAGGCCAGCACCGATTTGCCGCAGCCGCTCTCCCCCACCAGGGCGAGGCATTCGCCGGCGGCCAGCTCGAAGGAGACCCCGTTGACGGCGGCGACGTGGCGACCGCCGGGCATGAGGAAGCGCACGGACAGCTCGTGGACGGCCAGCAGCGGCGGCCGGGCGGCGGATGCGTCGTTCACAGGACCAGCTCCGATCGGCGGCGCGGGTTGATCCGTTCCCGCCAGGCACCGGCGAGCCCGGCGATGGCGAGGGTGGGGATGACGATGAACAGGCCGGGGAAGAGCGTCGGCCACCACTCTCCGGTCACCAGCGAACCGCGGGCACCGTTGATCATGGTGCCGAGGCTGGCCTCGTGCGCGGGGATTCCGAGGCCGAGGAACGACAGCGCGGACTCGTGCCAGATGGCGTGCGGCACCATCAGCACGGCCGCGAGGCCCGCCTGGGGAAGCACCGCTGGCACCAGGTGGCGGGCGGCGACCCGCAGCCGCGAGGCGCCGCCGGAGATCGCGGCGTCGACGAACGGGCGGGCGCGCAGCGACAGCACCTCGGCGCGCACGATGCGCGCGGTGGACACCCAGTGGGTGAGTCCGACGGAGGCGACGACGGGCCAGACCCCCGGCCGGAACATGGCCACGATGAAGATGCCCATCAGCAGGTGCGGGACAGCGGTGAACGTGTCCACCAGGCGCATCACGACCCGGTCGGTCCTGCCGCCGAGCGCCCCGGCGGCGCAGCCGACCGCGAGGCCGATGCCGCTGGCCACGAGCGCGGCGACGAGGCCGACGAGCAGGGAGACGCGCAGGCCGTAGACGCTGCGCAGCAGCACGTCGCGGCCGACCTCGTCGGTGCCGAAGAGGTGGTCGGCACCGGGCGCCGACAGCTTGGCGGTGAGGTCGACGGCCTGCTGGTCGAGAGGGAAGAGGGGCGGCACGAGCAGCACGGCGAGCGCCGCGGCCGAGACCAGGACGGCCGAGACGACGACGCGTGCGGTGCGGGTGCCGCGGCGGGTGGTGCCGGGGGCGTGCCAGGGCTGTTCGGCGGCTGAAGCGGTCATGGGTTCACATCTCGTCGTGGTCGACGCGGGGATCGGCCAGTCCGTACAGCAGGTCGGCGAGCAGGTTGCCGGCGAGCACCGCGAGCGCGGAGAGCACGGTCAGGGCCGCGAGCAGCGGGAAGTCGGTGGCGGTGGCGGCCTTGACGGTGGCGGAGGCGATGCCGGGCCAGCTGAAGACCGTCTCGATCAGCAGGGCGCCGGTGATCAGCTCGGGTATGCGGGTGCCGATCAGGGTCAGGACGGGCAGCAGCCCGGAGCGCAGGGCGTGCCCGACGAGCACGGTGCGTTCGCTCAGGCCGCGGGCGCGGGCGCCGCGCACGGGGTCCTCGCGGAGGGCGTCGCCGACGCCCTGGCGCACGTACAGCACGAACCAGGGCAGCTGGGAGACGGCGAGCACGCCCGCGGGCAGGACGAGATGACTCAGCAGGGCGCCGGGGGTGACGACGTCGGAACCGGCGTCGGTGAGGCCGCCGGCCGGGAGGACGTCGAGGCGCAGGGCGAAGAACCAGATCGCCAGGAGGGCGAGCCAGAACGGCGGGGCAGCCTGGAGGGTGTAGCTGAGGGAGGTGACGACGCGGTCGAAGGTGCTGCCGGGGCGCCGTGCGGCGAAGACGCCGAGGGTGGTGCCCAGCAGCACGGCGATGACGAACGCGACGGCGCACAGCAGCGCGGACCAGCCGAGCCGTTCCGCGATGACCTGGTCGACGGGCTGCCGCAGGGCGAGGGACTGGCCGAGGTCGCCGGTGACGGCGGAGCGCAGCCAGGCCCACCACTGCTCGACGAACGTGCCGCCGGCCTCCAGGTTCTCCCGCAGGGCGTCCAGCGTCTCCTGGGAGGCGCCCACGCCGCCATCGCCGATGTAGCGGCGCACCGGGTCGAACGGCGAGGCGGCGGCCACCGCGAACATGCCGAGGGTCACCAGGGCCAGCACCGGGACGGCGGCCAGCAGCCGCCGTCCCGCGAGCCTGGCCATGGCGGCCCAGGGAAGGGTGGTCACGAACGGACCGTCCAGTCCTCGACGTTCCACCAGGGGCCGTGGCCGAGGCCGTGGTCGTGCGGCTCGACCTGGGTGGAGACGCCGTCCCAGTGGTCGGCCATCACGTAGACGTGGTCGATGTGGGTGAGGAAGGTGTAGCCGGGGTCGTCGGCGAGTTCGCGCTGCACCGCATCGTAGGCGGCGGCCCGCTCCTGCTCGTCGCCGCTGCGGCGGCCGATGTCCAGCTGCTCGTCCACAGCCGGGTTGTCGTACTGGCCCATGTTGTTGTAGCCGTTGCCCGCCAGGTCGGACTTGAGCAGCGTGTACAGGTCGAAGTCGGGGTCGGCGGGGCTGCCGCCGCCGGCGAGCACGGCGTCCTCGGTGAGGCGTTCGTCGATGACCTCCCAGGAGCCGGATTCGACCGTGGCGTCGATGCCGATCTCCTTGGCATCGGAGGCGTAGGCCAGTGCGTGCTCCTGCCGCAGCCGGTCGCCCGCCGGGTACCAGAGGGTGAACTCGGCGCGCTGGCCGTCCCGCACCCGGATGCCGTCCTCGCCCGGCTCCCAGCCCGCCTCGTCCAGCATGCGCCGTGCGGCGTCCGGGTCGTGGGCCCGTTCGGTACCTTCGGCGAACCACGGGCTGCTGGCCGGTACCGGCCCGTGGGCGGCGTGCCCGGCCCCCTCCAGGATGCGCTCGACCATCAGCTCGCGGTCCACCGCGATGTCGAGGGCGCGGCGGATGTCGCGGTCGCCGGTGACGGGGTTGCCCGTGGGGAGGGTGACGGCCCGGAAGTCGGCGCTCTCCGCGTTCATGGTGACCAGGCCTTCGTCCTCGGCGAACGTGTCGGCCAGGTTGGGCGGCAGCACGGCGGCGTCGAGGTCGCCGGACCGCAGCCGGGTGGCGCGCACGTCGTCGTCCGGGATGATCGCCATGGTGAGGCGCGTGACCTCGGGCTCGCCGCCCCAGTAGTCGGGGTTCGCCTCGAAGGTGATGCGCTCGCCGCGGCTCCATCCGGTCACGACGTAGGGCCCGGTGCCGACAGGCTCGGAGTTGTAGTCCCCGGTGTTCACGTCCTGCCCGCCGACCGCCTCGGCGGAGGCGATGGGCAGCACGGTGCGCTCGGCGAACGGCGCGTAGGGGTAAGCGAGGGTGAAGACGACGGTGTGGTCGCCGTCCGCGGCGACGCTGTCGATGGCGGCCAGGTCGTCCTTGGCCGGATTGTTCGTGCCGTCGTCGAGGATGGTCTCGTAGGTGAAGACGACGTCCTGCGCGGTGAACGGCTGCCCGTCGCTGAACTCGACGTCGTCGCGGAGTGTGTAGGTGTAGGTGAGCCCGTCGTCGCTGATCTGCGGCAGGTCCGTGGCCAGGGCGGGCTGGAGCTCCAGGTTCTCGTCGTGGCGCAGCAGCCCGTCGAATATTTTGGAGTTGCCGTCCTTGCCGTAGCCCAGGAGCGGGCTGAGCGACTCCGGCTCGTTGGCTATGCCGATGACGAGCGCGTCGTGGCCGCCGCCCTCGTCGTCGCCGCCTTCGTCACCGGGGGCGGAACAGGCCGCGGCGGCCAGTACAGTTACCACCGCCGCCGCGGTCATCCCACTGCGTAGCGTCCGGGCCGTCATGAAGCACACCCCTGCCAGACCTTGTCGGTAATTGCGAAGCAGTCGCAATTAAACAGGAGGGGCGGCAGTCCCTGTCCAGGGTTTGTGATCAGCGGCTCAACCCTGCGCGCCGAGCCCCCGGCCGGCCAGCCAGTCGAGCTGGACGACCGACTGGGAGGCGCGCCCGCCGCCGTGATCGCCGAACTCCCAGACGGTGATGTCCTTGTCCCCTGCGTACCCGTTGTAGGCGGCATAGACGGTGCTCGGCGGGCACACCGGGTCCATCAGGGCGACGCTGAACAGCGCGGCGGCGCTCGCCCGCGGCGCGAAGTGCTGGCCGTCGAAGTAGTTCAGGGTCTCGAAGACGCGCGCCGGGTCGACGCGCTTGTGCACGCCGAGGTAGTGCACCAGCTCGCCGTATGGACCGGCGGACGAGACATCGGCGCCACGCCGGTAGTGGCACAGGAACGGCACGTCGACCAGGGCCGCGGCCACCGTGTCCCCGGCCAGCCCAGCGGTGGCGAGCGCCAGCCCGCCACCCTGGCTGCCCCCGTGCACGACGATCCGCGCCGCGTCGACGGCCGGGTGCTCGCGCAGGGCGTCCACGGCGCGCACGCAGTCGGTCATCAGGCGGCGGTAGTAGTGGTCCGCCGGGCTCTCTATGCCCCGCGTCATGAACCCGCCGACCCACTGCGGCGCGGGCACCGGATCGGGGTCGGGGGTGTCGTGGCCCTGGCCGCGGCTGTCGACCACGAGGTGGGCGTAGCCCGCGGCACTCCACAGCAGATGCTCGACCGGCAGCCCGCGACCGCCGCCGTAGCCCTGGTACGTCACCACCGCGGGCAGCGGCGCCGCGGCGCCGCGCGGCACCAGCAGCCAGGCGGCGACCGGCTGCCCGCCCCAGCCGGGGAACCGCACGTCGTACACGTCCACCGAGGCCAGCCGCAGCTCCGCGACCGGCCGGTA
Organism: Streptomyces johnsoniae; assembly: GCF_031845565.1. Lineage (NCBI taxonomy): Bacteria > Bacillati > Actinomycetota > Actinomycetes > Kitasatosporales > Streptomycetaceae > Streptomyces > Streptomyces johnsoniae. Next base: position 104,872 of record NZ_JAVREV010000010.1, read on the forward strand.
CTCGGCGGTTCCACCGCCCGCGGCCCGGGCCGCGGCGAGGGTGCCGGCCCAGAAGTCGTCGAAGTCCCGCGGCTCGGGAACGCCGGGGCGGTAGGCCCGCAGTTCTTCCAGCGGCATATCGGTCAGCGGCATGACGAGGGCCTTCCTTCGGGCCGGGCCCCCGCGGGGCGCAGCAAGCGTTCTCCGCCGAGAAGCTAAGCCGAGCCGACATCCCAGGTCAACGGCGTACGCCGGGCCGGTGGGCGGGCCTGGTGGTAGTGATGGAGCATGGACTGGATCGCAGCCCCCGACGCCTGGCTGAGCCGACTGGTGGTCCAGCGCGGCGTGGCCGTGATCTACCTGCTCGCGTTCCTCGCGGCCCTGCGGGAGTTCCGCGTGCTCGCCGGGGAACGGGGACTGACCCCCGCCCCGGCTTTCCTGCGCCGCGTGCCGTTCCGCCACGCCCCCGGCCTTTTCCAACTCCACTACTCCGACCGTGCGTTCGCCACCGTCGCCTGGCTCGGCGCGGCGCTTGCGGCGGCGCTGGCCGCGGGGGCGGGCGACGCGGTGCCCCTGGGGGCCGCCATGGCACTCTGGGCCGCGCTGTGGCTGCTCTACCTCTCCGTGGTCAATATCGGGCAGACCTGGTACGCCTTCGGCTGGGAATCGCTCCTGCTCGAAGCCGGCTTCCTGATGGTCTTCCTGGGCAACGACGACATCGCGCCGCCGACCGTGACCCTGTACCTCGTGATCTGGCTGGTCTTCCGCGTCGAGCTGGGCGCGGGCCTGATCAAATGGCGCGGAGACCCGTGCTGGCGGAAGCTGACCTGCCTCTACCACCACCACGAGACGCAGCCGATGCCCGGCCCGCTGAGCTGGTGGTTCCACCATCTCCCCCGCCCACTGCACCGGGCGGAGGCCGCCGCGAACCACGTGGCCCAGCTGATCGTCCCGTTCGCGCTCTTCCTGCCGCAGCCGGTGGCGACCTGGGCGGCGGCCGTCGTCATCGTGACCCAGCTGTGGCTGGTGGCCTCAGGAAACTTCGCCTGGCTGAACTGGCTGACCATGATCCTCGCCGTCGCCGCCGTGGACGGCGCGCTGCTCGCCCGGCACCTGCCGCTGCCCGGCCCGCCCGCGGAGCAACCGGACGCCCCGGCCTGGTTCACGGCAACGGTCCTGACCGCGGCGGCCGTGGTCGCCGCCCTGAGCTACCGGCCGGTCCGCAACCTCCTCTCCCCCGCCCAGCAGATGAACCGCGCCTACAACAGCCTCCACCTGGTCAACACCTACGGCGCGTTCGGCAGCATCACCCGCGAACGGCACGAGATCGTGCTGGAGGGCACCGCCGAGCCCGAGCCGGGCCGGGACACGCAGTGGCGGGAGTACGCCTTCCACGGCAAGCCCGGCGATGTCCGGCGCCTGCCCCGCCAGTTCGCCCCCTTCCACCTCCGGCTGGACTGGCAGATGTGGTTCGCGGCGCTCAACCCGCACGTTCCGGCCCCGTGGCTGAGGACTCTGATCACCCGCCTCCTCGATGCCGACCCCGCCACCCTGAGACTGCTGCGCACGAACCCCTTCCCCGACGCTCCACCCCGCCACATCCGCGCACGCGTGTACCGCTACCGCTTCACCACTCCGCGCGAACGCCGCGACACCGGCACCTGGTGGCACCGCACCCCGGTCGGCGAGCACCTCCCCACCCAGCACGGCTGAGCGAGCACCCTCACGGATGCGGTATGGTTCTCGTGCACGGCAACGGGGGGAAACCCCCTGATCAGACCGGCACCGGGACGTGGCGCAGTTTGGTAGCGCACTTGACTGGGGGTCAAGGGGTCGTGGGTTCAAATCCCGCCGTCCCGACACGGTGAATTGGCTCTGCCGCAGGTTATCTAGCCTGCGGCAGAGCCTTTTTCATTGCGTTGCTCCGGGTTGGGCGGTGTTTCTCGAAGTTCCCCCGGCAAGATCATCTCCCAGTTCTCTCCCGGCAGCAGCGCGGCCCCCCTCTCCGCGAGGGGGGCCGCTCAACGCCGGAGCCAGAGGGGGGCCATCCCGAGCAGCCCCGGCGTGCTGGGGGGGGTGAATACCGGCCAGTCTGGCCGGTTTAGACCACTCCACGAGACGATGTGTGCTCATCACACCCGTTTCCCATGATCCAAAATGCACCTGCCCAGGTACAGCCATCATGATCTTGGTCGGCTGACGTGCCGGTGTGCCCGCCTCAGCCCCTCCCGCCCGGCCGACTCCTTCTCCGCCGGCTCGCCGTCGGTGCCCGCATCCGGGAGGCGCGGCTGTTGGCGGACCTCACGCAGGAGCGGCTGGCTGAACACGTCGGCCCTGGACCGGAAGACCATCAACCGCCTGGAGGGCGGCTCGTCGACGCTGGCCGTGGACCAGCTGCTCGACATCGCTGAGGCGCTGGGTGTCTCGCCGCGGGATCTGCTGCCGGAGCGGGTGCCGGACCCGTCGGCGTCGTAGCCTCGCCGCATGCACGACGAGCCGCGGTGGGCGCCCGACGGCCCGGTGGTGTGGCTGACGCTGCCGGACGGCCAGGTGGTGTCCGCGGTGGTGCGCGGGCGACGGCGGGCGTCGGTGCCCGGGCGGCGATGCCGCCGGGGATATCGAGCAGCCCTGCCCCGGCGTCGTGTGTGAGGGACGGCTGTTTGCTCATGCCCAGCCGGCGTCGTGCGCGAGGATGGCGGCTTGCACACAGTTGGCCAGGCCGAGTTTGGCGAGAATGCTGCTGACGTGCGCTTTGACGGTGGCCTCGCGCATGTCCAGGGCGCGTCCGGTCTCCGCGTTGGACAGACCGCGGGCCACGGCGAGCAGCACCGCCCGTTCACGTTCGCTGAGTGCCTCCAGGCGGCGGGCCGCGGTGTCGGAGTCGGGCGCGGTGGAGGCGAGTTTTCCCAGCAGGCGTCTGGTCACGCGGGGTGCCAGCGAAGCATCGCCGCGGTGGAGGGTGCGGACGGCGGCGATCAGGTCGTGGGGCGGTGTGTCCTTCAGCAGGAAGCCCCTGGCTTCGGCGCGTAGGGCCTTGTGGACGTACTCGTCGGGGTCGAAGGTAGTGAGCACGAGAACGGCCGGCGGCTGCGGTGAGTCCGTCGGTGCCGGGCATGCGGATGTCCAGCAGCACGACGTCCGGGTGCAGATCGCGGGTCAGGCTGACCGCTTCGGCTCCGTCGGTGGCTTCGCCGATGACCTCGATATCATCGGCGGTGTCCAGGATCATGCGCAGGCCGTGCCGGACGAGTTGCTCGTCGTCGACGATCAGTGCTTTCACCAAGAGGGCTCCTCGCTCAGCGGTGGCTCACCGACCGGGCCCACGGCCTCCGGCGCGGTGTCCGTCGGCAGTGTGGCGCGGACCCGCCAGGTGCCGTCGGGCCGACGGCCGGCGGGAACTCGCCGCCGATCAGCGCCAATCGTTCCCTCAGCCCCGTCAGACCGTAGCCACCCGCGTCGGTCGCGGCGCCGCGGCGGGGCGTGTCGGTGACGATATCCACCGTCAGCCCCGGGGGTCTGTACCGGAGATGGACGCGGGCGGCGCTGTCGGGGGCGTGTTTGCCGGCGTTGGTCAGTGCTTCTTGCACGACCCGGTAGGCCGTGCGCTCCAGGGGCGAGGGCAGGGGCCGGACGGTGCCGGTCCGTTGGAAACGGACGGTCATCCCGGCGGCGCGCCACCCCGCGATCAGCTCGTCGAGATCGCCCAGTACCGGCTGTGGGGCGGTGGGCGCGTCCGATTCTTCTTCGCGCAGCACGCCAAGCACGCCAAGCACGCCAAGCACGCCGCGCAGTCGCTCAGTGCCTCCCTGCCGGCACTGCGGATGTGGCCGGCGGCGGTGGCCACGGCCGGGTCGGTGGCGGAGATTTCCAGGCCGCCGGCCTGGAGAACCATGAGCTCACCCGGTGGCGACGACATCGTGCATCTCCCGTACGCTGCGCGTCCGCTCGGCGGCCGTGGCGCGTTCGGCCAGGAGGCACTGGGCGCGTTCGAGGTGCTCGGCGCGGTCCTGCAGGCTGGCCACCAGCTGCCGGCGGGTGCCGGTCCACAGGCCGAGACTGACCGGGGTGACGACGGCGACCAGGCACGCCGCGGCCGCCGACCAGCCCAGGGCGGCGGTGTCCCACAGGCCCACGGCGAACGCGACGGGCGCGCCGGCGCACCAGGCCGCAAGGCGCCCGCGGACGGTGAACCATGCCGCGTAGCTGTAGAGCGCGAGGGCGATGGGGGCGATGTTGGCGAACACCCTCGCGATCGCCGCCAGCGCCTTCGGCCCGCTCGCCCTCTCTGTCGGGCGCGACCTCACCGGCGGCTACGGCCCCGTGCTCCTCGTTCTGGCCACCATCCCGGTGGCGGCGGCCCTCGCCGCCCTCCTCACCCGGGCACCCGGCCCGGTCAGGTATGAGCGGCGATGAGCGGGGCGAGGCGGGCGTCGGGGTGGGCCCGTTCGAAGGAATTGGCCTGCCACACATCCGGGAAGAGGGCCAGTACCGTTTTGTCGTTCAGCCGGGTCAGCGCCTCGCCGCGGACCAGGCGTGAGCGGTTGAGCGCCTCGCCGCCGGCCGCGTCGGTGGCGCGGGCCAGACGGTAGGCCAGCGGCTCCAGCAGGACGGGGCATGCGAACTCGCCGGCCATGCGATGGGCGACCACTTCGAACTGCATGGGCCCGACCGCCGCGAGGACCGGGGCCTGCTCGCCGCGGACGTCGGAGACCAGCACCTGCACCACGCCCTCCTCGCCGAGCTGTGCGATACCGCGGCGGAACTGTTTGGTGCGGCCGATGTCGGCCGGGCGGGCCACCGCGAAGTGCTCCGGGCTGAAGGTCGGCATCGGCGGGAAGGCGGCCGGCCGCTCGGCGTAGAGGGTGTCTCCTACCCGCAGCGCCGCGGCGTTGACCAAGCCGATGATGTCGCCCGGGTAGGCGATGTCGGCCATGGAACGGTCCTGGCCGAAGACACTGTGGGCGTACTTGGTGGCGAACGGCTTGCCCGAGGCGGCCCGCGTGACGGTCATGCCGCGCTCGAAGACCCCGGAGCAGACCCGCATGAACGCGATGCGATCGCGGTGGGCCGGGTCCATGTTGGCCTGCACCTTGAACACCAGGCCCGCGAAAGGGGCGTCCACCGGCCGCGTGCCGCCGCCGGCGAGCTCCCGGGCCCCGGGCGGCGGCGCGAGATCCACAACGGCGTCCAGCAGCAGCCGCACGCCGATGTTCGACAGCGCGGCGCCGAAGAAAACAGGAGTGGTCGTGCCGGTCAGGAAGCCCTTCTGATCGTGCACCGCCCCGTCGGCCTCCAGCAGTTCGATCTCCTCGGTCGCGACATCCCAGTCGCCGCCCTCCTCGGCAGCCGCGCGGTCGGCCCTGATACGTTCCTCGGCCGCTTCGTGCGCACCCCGCAGGGCGCGGGTGAAGCGCAGCATGTGGCCTGGGTCGCGGACATCGACCAAGCCGCGCAGATAACCCGCCGGGCCGACCGGCCACGTCACCGGCGTGGGACGCAGCGAGAACTCGCGCTGGATCTCGTCCATCAACTCCAGCGCGTCGCGGCCCGGCCGGTCCCACTTGTTCACGAAAGTGATCACTGGCACTCCCCGGTGCCGGCAGACGTCGAACAGCTTGCGCGTCTGCTCCTCAAGTCCCTTGGCCGCGTCGACGAGCATGATCGCGCAGTCCACCGCGGCCAGCACCCGGTAGGTGTCCTCGGAGAAGTCCGCATGACCCGGGGTGTCCAGCAGGTTCAGGATGCAGCCGCGGTGGGCGAACTGCAGCACCGCGGAGGTCACCGAGATACCCCGCGCCTTCTCCATTTCCATCCAGTCCGAAGCGACCCCGCGCCGCCCGGCCTTGCCATGCACCGCGCCGGCCTCGTTGATCGCCCGCGCGTGCAGGGCCAGTGCCTCCGTCAGCGTGGACTTACCCGCATCCGGATGGCTGATCACCGCGAACGTCCGCCGCCGGGCCGCCTCGCCCGCCGCACACTCCCGGCCCGCGCTCACCTCCCCGCCACCGACTCCGTGGCAGCGCCCACCAGGCGCGCGAGATGGGCGTGCAGCGAGCGGGCGAAGTCCTCCGCGCCGGCCAGCTCCCGGCGCAGGTCCTCGCAGCGGGCGTCCGCCTCGGTCCAGTACTTCCTCAGCATGGTCACGAGTTCCTCATGTGCTTGTTCGTCGGTGGTGGGCCACGGCCCACCGGGCCCCGGCAACTACTCAAGTACCGCCAGCACCGTACGCGTGTCTTCCAGACAGAAGCCCAGCGGCCTCATACGCCGCACCAGCCGCCAGCCGACGCACCTCCGACTCCGTGTAAAGGCGGAAATCACCCGCGCTGCGCCCGCTGGCCGCGACAATGCCGGCTTTCTCCTGATGGCGGATCGTGCGCAGGGACAGTCCCGTGCGGTCCGACACCTCGCCGATCTGCATCAGTTTTCCGCTCACGGCAACACCGCCTCGCATCGCCCACCGGGCCTCCGCCGGTCTCAACTTACTCTTACGTTAGGGTAGGCTAGTAGCCGGTGGAAGACGGCAGTCCGAAGCTGCCTCCCCACGAGGGGTGCCCCGCACGCGTTCGGGAGCCCGCCCCCACCGTGCCGATCCGGCGCGGCCCTGGAGCCGCCGCCTGCCCGACCTCTGCGAGGGAGCAGCCCTTCCATGCGTCTTGGTGTTCTCACCTCCGGTGGCGACTGCCCCGGTCTGAACGCCGTCACCCCACGCGTGCTCGAACGGCCCTCCGTTACCGGGAGATCGCAGCCGTGTTCCGAGTAACGGCGACACCCATGACAGCCGGACCGAGAACAAGAAGAACACGCCCACGCGATCAAGCGCCCGCCGAGGCATACGGGTGTAGGAGATCGGTGAGAGGAAGACCCGGAATGCAGACCGGCGGAGATACGGAGACGCCGGCCGCGGCCCCCTCCTCTGATGGGCGACGCAGCGCAACACGGGACCCGCACTGGGAAACATCCGCTATCTTTCCGGAAGCCTGGTCGTCACCGGGCACGCCATCGAGGAACTGCGGCACATCGACGGCATTTTGTGGCTGTACCTGGCGACGTGGGCACTGCGCCTGCCCGTCTTCGCCCTGGTCTGCGGCTGCTTCAGCAGCTCCGGGCCGCCCACGGCCCGCGACATCCGCCGGCTGGTGGAGTCCATTGCGGTGCCCTACTTGGCGTTCAGTGTGCTGCACGCCGTGCAGATCCGCCTGCTCACCGGCGAGTGGGACTTTTCCCTGGGCGATCCGGCGTGGGGATTGTGGTTCCTGCTGAGCCTCATCTTCTGGCGTATCGCCCTGCCTATGTCGCCCTGCTGCCGCACCCGTTCGTTCTCTCGGTCCTGGCCGCGCTGGCCGTGGGCTATTTCGACGAGTTCGGCACGGAGTTCTCCGCTTCTCGCACCGTGGCTTTCTTCCCGTTCTTCGTGCTGGGGTGGAAGATTCGCCGGGGCGACCTCGACGTATTCTTCGCCGCCCGCCGCAGCCGGCCGGTCAGTGCCCTGGTGATAGCGGGGTCCATGGCCTGTATGTGGGTCCTGCACGATGACGTCCGGCTGGCGTGGCCGCCCATGCGGGGGCCCTACGGCAGCGAGGGCGAGGTATTCGGCACGATCGGCGCCTGGCTCGTACGGGCCGCCGTCATCGCCCTCGGTGCCGCCGTCGCCGTCTGCTTCATCCACCTGGTCCCGCGTCGCCGGATACCCGTGGTGACCTATCTGGGGACGGGCGGCATGTACATCTACCTGCTCCACATCTTCTTCATCCGTGCCGCCCGCGACCACGGGCTGCACGAGCACGTCGACCAGTGGCACGACCACTTGGCAGTCATCACCGGCGCGGTGCTTCTGGCCGCGTTCCTCGCCTCTCCGCCGGTGCGCCGGCTCACCCGACCGCTGGTGCAGCCCAGCATCGCGCGACTCGGCGGAGAGGCCATCTCGCGCGAGCACACAGGCGCGAATCCTCGCGAACGAGGCGGCCCATGACATGGCGGACGGAAGACTACGCCCAGGGCAGCCCGGGTGGGACGCCGCCTGTAGGGACCGTCTGAACGTCCCGATATCAGGTACAGGAGAAAGGGAGACCGGAATGACGCCCCGTCCGGGTTCATTGAACGAGTTCTGCTGGATGGACCTCAAGGCCCGCGACGTGCCCGGCACCGTCACCTTCTTCTCGGAGATGCTGGGCCGGCACTTCGCGGTGGATGAGGAGGACTGGCGCCAGGCCACCAAGATCACTGTCGATGGTCACCGGATCGGCGGGTGAGCGACCTCGCCAGCCCCATCTACCCACCGGAGACCCCTGCCCACATCGCCTACTACCTGGCGGTCGACGACGTCGACCGCCGCGCCGAAGCAGCGACGGCGAACGGCGCCCGTTTGGTCGTTCCCCCCTTCGACGCGGGCGATCAGGGTCGTCTGGCGACGTTGATCGACCCGGTGGGCGCCGCCTTCTCCCTGTGGCAGCCGCATCGGTTCGCCGGGTGGAGCCTCCCACCCCACTTGGCGGGCACCCCACAGCGCATGGTCCTGGCCAGCGATCAGCCGGATCGAGCCCGGCATTTCTACCGCGCGACAACCGGCGCCGATCTCGCCCGCGCCGAGTTCGTCACCGCAGGCAGCTTTCCGCCGTCCACCCGGCAGTGGGAAGTCGTGATCGGCGTCGATGATCCGGATCACGTCGTCGCACGTGCACGCGACCACGGGGCGGACGTCGTCACCTGGTCCGAGAAGACCGGCCGCCCCGTGGTGCGGTTGAGCGGCCCCGAGAGGCTGACGTGCCACGTTCGCCGCCTGGAATCATGACGGCATCGGAACGTTCGGCCGGCTTTCTGGCCCATGAGGGCGGCACGCCCGGCGACAGGATGCGGGACGGATCACTGGATGAGCGAGCGGGAGCGGCTGAGCGTGCGTTTCGAGGAAATCGACTGGCGAACCACTCCCATGGGGGAGATCAGTCTGCGGCGCAGGCGGGAGCCGGTGTCGGGCGCCGAGGTCTACGAGGTGAAGCTCGGCGACGAGTTCTTGATGTCGAGCCTGTTCACGGCAGGAGAAGAGGCGCTGGCACGGCTCGGGCTCGCGGCGACGCCGGGTGGCGAGGTCGACGTGGTCGTCGGCGGACTGGGGCTGGGATACACCGCCCGCACCGTGTTGGCCCATCAGCGGGTGCGGTCGCTTCTGGTGGTGGAGGCGCTGAGCGAAGTGATCGAGTGGCACAGGCGAGGTCTGGTGCCCCTGGGCGCGGAGCTGACGTCCGATCCCCGGTGCCGGCTGGTGCAGGGAAACTTTTTCTCAATGGCGGGTGCCGCCGGGTTCGATCCCGGGGAGGCGGAACGGCGCTTCCATGCGGTGCTCCTCGACATCGACCATGCGCCGGACCACGTGCTGCATCCCGCTCACGCGCCGTTCTACGAACCCGCCGGGCTGCGCGCCCTGGCCGCTCACCTGCATCCGGGCGGCGTCTTCGCCCTGTGGTCCAACGACCCGCCGAGCGAGGGCTTCCGCCGCGTACTCGCCGACATTTTCGCGGACTCGGCCGCGCTCGTCATCACGTTCACCAATCCCCTTCAGGGCGGCACTTCGGCCAACACGGTCTACCTCGGCCGTACGTCGCTCGACTGAGCCTTCCGCGGGCCCCGGGAACGGCCGACCGCGCTCGCCATGTCCGGGGTCCTGCGCAGGGGGCGACGCGCACGGGGCGGCGCCCCGGGGGCCGAACGATGCCTCCGGCCGGGCGCGGTGGTGTCGCGGCGCGGCTCCGGTCGCCGCTTCCCCGGGCAAAGCCGGAGAGCGGGCGACCGGGCGCAGGACGGTGAGGCCGTGCCGGAAGAGACGGGCGCCACCGGATGGCGACTACGGCCGGGGGAACCGCCTTCGCACCTGCGGCCCACAAATCTACCCTAACGAGAGGGTAGATTTGTGGCCGATGGGACACTCCCCTCGTACACTGACGAAAATGGAGGACCACACGGCCACCGAGATCGGTGCACGTCCGGCGCCCGTCTTGCGGGAGTACGTCGACTCGTATGTCGGCTTCGACCTCCGCGGGCTCCCGACGGGGGTGCACTGCGGTCCGCCGAGCCGCGCGCTCACTGCGGTGATCAGCCTGTCAGATCCTTTGGAGGTGGCGGCGGGCGTTGACGACGGGTCACCGGTCACCCGATTCGGCAGCGTGGCCGGCGGTCTGATGTGCCGGTCCGTCGCGATTCACCACGACGGACGCCAGCAAGGTGTTCAGGTATCGCTGACACCGCTCGGGGCCCGGGCCATCTACGGCATGCCGTCCGCCGAGCTCGCCCACCGCCTTGTCCCGCTTGACGAGCTTCTCGGAGCGCTTGCCGTCGAGCTGGTCGACCGGCTCCGATCGGCGACAACATGGGCGGCGCGGTTCACCGCGCTGGACGAATTGCTCCTCCGAGCTGTCGGCCGTGGCGCCTGCGGCGACCATGTGCGTTGGGCGCGCCCCGAGGTAGCCGAGGCATGGCGCCGCCTCGTCGCCGCGCGGGGTTGTGTCCAGGTTGGTGCGGTCGCCGCGGAACTCGGCTGGAGCCGTCGGTACCTCACCGAGCGGTTTCGCGGTGAGGTGGGCCTGTCGCCGAAGACCTTCGCCCGAGTCTTGCGCTTCGAGCACGCGCACGAACTGGCGGCGGTGCAGGACCCGCTCCCGTGGGGCGATGTGGCAACCGTCTCCGGCTATGCCGACCAGGCCCATCTCGTCCGGGACTGGCGCGAGTTCACGGGCCGATCGCCGACGGCCTGGCGTCGCGGCGAAGTCCTCCTCGGAACCGGGTAGCCGCCAACCGTCTGCCCCTCGCGTCGGCTTCTCTTCTTCTCTTCCCTTTTCTTCAAGACCGCCCGATCGCTGTCGTGGACGATCGTCGGCATGAGACTCGTCAACCACGAACGCAATGCCATGGATCTGCGGACCACCCCCGTGCACCTCGGACTGGGATCGAGAGCGAAACGGGTCGAGGGTTTCGCCTGGGACCCGGAGGTGCTCCAGGCCTACAGCGCCGCGGTCGCGGCAGACGGCGCCGAGGGCCGGATGGTGATGATCTTCGACGGCGACGGGCTCGGCGACCATTGGGAGCGCCACCCCGCCGGCGACGAACTGGTCGTTTGTCTCAGCGGGTCCGTGACGGTCACCCGCGACGTGGACGGGGTGCCCGACCACGTTCTGCTCGGGCCGGGCGAGGCCACCATCAACCCGGCCGGGGTATGGCACGTGGTCGACATGGAGGGGCCGACGTCCATCCTGGCCATCACCGCGACCCTCGGCACCGACCACCGTCCCCGGACCGACACCCGCCCGACCGAACGCGTCGGCACGCCCGGCCCGGAGGAAGCGCCGTGACGACACGCATCGCGTGCCTCGGCGACAGCCTCACCCGCGCGTTGTTCAGCGTCGACTACCTGGATCTTCTCGGACGACGCCACCCTCCCGGCGACGTGCAGCTTGCCCGTTTCGGCGCCAACGGCGACTTCGCCTATAACCTCTTGCAGGGCCTCGATGCTGTCGTCACGAACCCACCCGATGTGATCACCGTGTTGATCGGGACCAACGACGCCCGAGCGAGCCTTGCCGGCTACCCCGTCGAGCAGGCCATGAAGCGCAAGCAGCTCCCCGATCGCCCGTCGGCCGGCTGGTTCCAACAGTGCCTGGGAGCCGTCGTCACACGGCTGCGAGCGGAGACCGACGCGACGATCGGTCTGCTGTCGCTACCGGTACTCGGCCAACAACTCGACGGAGCAGCGGCCCAGGCATCGCAGGCGTACAGCCGGGTGATCGCCGAGGTCGCCGCCGCCAACGAGGTGGCCTACCTTCCGCTCCACGAACGCCAGATCGAGGAACTGCGCCAAGCGGACCCGCCGCCGATTTCATACCGGGAGGTGACGCCCGCAGCGGCCGTCGGCGTCCTCGTCCAGCACGCAGTGCTGCGCCGCAGCCTCGACACGATCTCGCGGCGGCGAGGTCTCGTGCTCACGACCGACCACATCCACCAGAACAGCCGCGGCGCCGCCCTTATCGCTGAGGTCATCGACGCCGGTCTGCTGACCCGGAGCGCGTAGCTGGTTCCGGTGCCCGGCCAGTCGGATGCCATCTACCGCGCGGAGGTGGCATGGCTTCGGGCAGCGGCTCGGTGCCGATCGGCAGGACGCCGTGTGCTGCTCGTCCGAGGCGCGGGACAAAAGCGCCGGCTGCGGGCGCAGGTTGCGGCCCCGTCCCGCCGTTGCCGGGTACCGGCAGGCACCTTCCGTTCTGGCCCTGTTCTCGTATTGCTTCGGCCAGGTGGCGTATAGCACTGCGTCATGCGCAGGGCCGCGGTGAGGGATGTCGCAGTAAATGCCGGATTTGCTGCGACAACACCGATACAGCCCCCTCGGCGCCCCGAGCCTTCGCCGGGAACCTCGGCCGCCGGAAGCACGTGCGCAGCCGCGGATCAACCCGCCCATCCGCTGAGAGCGCGTTCGCGCTCCGCCAGGTCCCCCGGGGCCGGTCGGCCGGGTGCCCCCGTCACCGCCCCACAGCCGCACCACAACGTGAAGCAACTCAGCGCTTGTCCACGGAATGCGCGGGCTCCGTTCAGTCCTTGGGCGGAGCCGTGCTGTTCCGGACGATGAGGGTGGTCGCGATCTCCAGTCCGAGCTGCGACGCCCTCTCGCCACGGCCGAGGGCGAGCGCCAACTCGGTGGCCGCCACGGCCATCTCGGTCAGCGGTTGGTGGACCGTCGTCAACGGCGGATCGACCCAGGCCACGACCGGCAGGTCGTCGAAGCCGACCACGCTCACGTCCTCCGGCACGCTCAGCCCGATCTCCCGCGCGGCCTGGTAGACGCCCAGGGCCTGAAGGTCGTTCGCGGTGACGATGGCGGTGGGCCGGTCGGGGCGGGTCAGCAGGGTGCGGGCGGCGGCATAGCCGTCCTCGCGGGTCAGCGGGGCGCGGGTCACCAGGCCGGGGTCCGCCGCGAGGTCGGCCTCCGCCAGGGCCGAGCCGTGGCCGGCCAGCCGTGCGCGGCAGCACAGAACCTGCTCGGGGCCGCTGATCACGGCGATGCGCCGGTGGCCCAACTCGACCAGGTGCCGCGTGGCCGCCTGGCCGCCGCGCCAGTTGGTGGCGCCCACGAACGGAACGTCATCGGGGAGTTCGGTGGTCGGGTCGAAGACGACGAACGGGATGCCCTTCGCGCTCAGCTGCTCACGCTCGGCGGCCGAGAGCTGTGCCACCGACAGCACGCAGTTCGGGCGGCGTCCGACCGTGTCATCCATGGTCATGGGAGTCGAGTCGTGGAGGCCGAACTCGGAGACCATGACGCCGACCCGGCGCTCGCGCGCCACCCGCTCGACACCGCGGATGATCTCCACCGCCCCCATGCTCTGCAGCTCACGGAAGACGAGCTCCACGACGTTGTTGCGCGAACCCGGCGGCTTGCGGTACCCGTGCCGGTTGATCAGCTCCTCCACGCGGGCCCGGGTGTCGTCGGACACCCCCGACCTGCCGTTGATCACCTTCGACACGGTGGGAATCGACACGCCCGCCGACTCCGCGATGTACGCGATCGTGACCGGCCGTCGCGAGTCGCCTCCCGCGCTCGACCCGTCCGCCGCCGGTGCCGCCGGTGCGTTCGATGCGTTCGATGCCAGCGACTGCTCGTCCGTCACGATCGCCTTCCTTCGTCTGGCAGGGGCGCCATTCTGGCACTCGGGCAGCCAGTGAGCCAGATAGTTTCTCTGATTTCTGACGGAAAGTTTCTCACGAAAGCTATCGACAGGCGGCGCCGCTCCGCACTAGCCTCGCCGGAGCGGAAGGGCTGGGACACCCAACTGCGTGTCATGGGCATGCAGATAGGAGAGCCGTGATGTCACCCCTTCGACACAAGCGAAGCGAGGCGCGGGCCCCCCGCGCCCTTTTGGCCGCCACGGTAACGGCCGTCCTGGCCGTGGCCATGGTGGTCGCCGGCCCCTGGTCGACCCCGACCGCCTCCGCCCACGGGTCGGTCCAGGACCCCGTCTCCCGCGTCTACGGCTGCATGCTGCGCTGGGAGTACAACTGGAACGACCCGATCGTGGAGGAGCAAGACCCCATGTGCTATCGGGCGTGGCAGGAGAACCCCAGCGCCATGTGGGGCTGGACCGGCCTGTACCGCGAGGGCACCGGCGGCGACTTCCAGGCGTTCATCCCCGACAACCAGCTCTGCAGCGCCGGCCACACCTACGACGCCGAGTTCGCGGCCATGGACACCCCGGGCCCCTGGTGGACCACCGAGGTCGGCACCGACTTCACCGTCGACGTCTACGATCTGGCCAGGCACGGCGCCGACTACCTGCAGGTCTACGTCACCGAGCAGGGCTACGACGCCGAGACCGACGCCCTGGACTGGGGCGACCTGGAGATGGTCGCCGAGACCGACCGTTACGCACCCGCCGAGCACTACACGGTTGACGTGAGCGCGCCCGGCCGCACCGGCCACCACGTCGTCTACACGATCTGGAAGGCATCCCACGCCGACCAGATCTACTTCATGTGCAGCGACGTGACCTTCTGATCCGCTGGTCCGCCGACCACCCGCTCCACCGCGGCCCCGCCGAGCGACTGACGTTCTCCCACGTCGTCGGCGGGGCCGCACCCCCGCCACCACCACCGTCACCCCCCATCACCACCGGGAACAGTGTTCCGGAGGGCGATGTCCTCGGCGTCGATGAGCGCCGAACGAAGCAGCCGTTCCCCGGGATAGGCACTCATAGGGGTTCACCCATGGCCTCCCCGGCGCGAAGATCCGGGAATGCGGAGACGATTGTCCGGTACATCCCGGGCGGAAGCGCTGATTCGGCCGTCGCGCGGCTTCCCCGCCACGTCGGCACGGTGCTCGTCGCCCGCGGGTGCTCCGGCGACGAAAACCGCGTGACGTGCCCGGGCGACGAGTTCGTCCCCGGGCACCGGGGGCACGCACTGCAGCGGGCACCCACACCCGCGACAGCCACGGAGACATCTCATGACCACCGTCACCCGAAGATTCCTCGCGCCCGCACTGGCGGTGGCCGGTCTCGGCGCCGCCCTGCTGGCGCCTGCCTCGGCCACCGGCGGCGAGACGCGCCCCGAACGCCTCGAAATACCGGGCCTGGACCGCCCGGTCGACATCACCGTCGACGAGTGGGGCGTCTCCCACATCAGGGCCAGGAACACCGACGACCTCTTCTTCGGGCAGGGCTTCACCGTCGCCCGGGACCGTCTCTTCCAGATCGACACCTGGCGGCGCGACGGCCTGGGCCTCCTCAGTGAGGTGCTCGGCCCCGAATACGTCGGACAGGACACCGCCTCCCGGCTGTTCCTCTACCGGGGCGACATCGAGGAGGAGTGGGAGAGCTACGGCCCCGAGGCGCGCGCCGCCGCCACGCAGTACGCCGCCGGTATCAACGCCTACATCGACTGGCTGGCGGACAACCCCGAGGCGCTGCCCGAGGAGTTCGACCAGCTCGGCTACCAGCCTTCCCACTGGAAACCCGAGGACGTCGTCCGCATCCGCGCCCACGCCATCGGGGAAAACCTGCGCTGGGAGCTGGCGCGCACCCAACTCACCTGCGCCGGCGGCATCGAGGCCAGCCGGTTCCTGAGAACGCTGGAGCCGGCGCATACCCCCGAGATCCCGGACGGTCTCGATCCGTGCAGCATTCCCGACGACGTGCTGGCGACTTACGATCTGGCCACCGCCGGCGTCACGTTCGACAACGGTGAGATGCGGCCCACCGACCCCACCGACCCCACCGCCGACGCGATCGCGGACGCCGGGGCCGGCAGCAACGCCTGGGCGCTTGCCCCGGAACGCACCGAGTCCGGCCGGCCGATCCTGGCCGCCGACCCGCACCGGACCAGCAACACCGCCCCGGCGAACCGCTACCTCGTCCACCTCACCGCGCCCGGCATCGACGTCATCGGCGCCGGCGAGCCCTGGAACCCCGGGGTCAGCTTGGGCCACAACGGGCACATCGCGTTCGGCCTCACCAACATGCCGATCGACCAGAACGACCTGTATGTCTACGAGCTGCACCCCGACGACCCCACGCGCTACCGCTACGGCGACGGCTGGGAGTCGTTCGAAACAGTCCAGGAGGACATCCCCGTCGCCGGTGCGGAACCAGCCGCGACCGACCTGCGGTTCACCCGTCACGGTCCCGTCGTCCGGGTGGACGAGGAGAACAACCGCGCCTACGCCGTCCGCAGTGCCTGGACCGAGCCCGGCACCTCCCCCTACCTCGGCGCCCTCGCCTTCCAGGAGGCCAGGAACTTCGAGGAGTTCAGCCAGGCTCTGGACGGCTGGAAAACCCCAGGTTCCCATATGGCCTACGCCGACACGGAGGGCAACATCGGCTGGGTGCCCGCAGGACTGATCCCACGCCGCACCGGTGACGGCTACGACGGCCTGCTGCCCGTGCCGGGCGACGGCCGCTACGAGTGGGACGGCTTCCACAGCCAGGAGGAGCTGCCGCGCGAACTCAACCCCGCTGAGGGTTACTTCGCCTCGGCGAACGAGTACAACTTCCCCGAGGGCCACCCGGTGACGCCGACCTACGAATGGCACCTGCCGTTCCGCAAGCAGCGGCTGGACGAGGTCCTCTCGGCCGCCGAGGACGCCACCCTCCAGGACTCGCTGGAACTACAGGCCGACCAGAAGTCACTTTTCGCCACCCAACTGCTGCCTTACCTCGACGGGTTGACCTCGCAGGACCCGACCACCAACCAGGCCCTGGAACTCCTGCGCGGCTACGACGGCGTCGCGAACGAGGACTCGGCCGCCGCCGCGCTGTTCGAGACCTGGGCCATGCTGAGCCTGCGGCCGAGCTGGCTGGGCATGCTCGTCCCCGAGGGCGCCGACAACCCGAACTTCTTCATCAACCCCGAAGTCACCGTCATGCTGGAGTCGTTCGCCAACCCGGACGAGTGGTTCGGCCCGGACGGCGCCCAGGTCCGGGACACGCTGCTGCTGGAGACTTTGGCCCCGGCGTTCCGGCTGGTCAGCGAGGACTTCGGCCTCGGCCCCGACCCCGCCGCCTGGCGCTGGGGCGACCTTCAGACGCACGTCTTCCGGCACCCGCTGGGGGACACCTTCGGCCCGATACCGCGCGGCGGCACCTACCACACGGTACAGGCGTCCTTCTTCCACCCGCTCACCTACGAGCAGCTCGTCGGCCCCGTATTCCGGATGGCCGTGGACGTGGGCGACTGGGACGCCTCGCGGGCCATCAACGCCCCCGGACAATCCGGTGACCCCAGCAGCCCGCACTACGACGACCTGCACGAACTCTGGGCCGATGACGGAACGTTCCCGCTCCTCTACAGCCGCAGCGCCGTGGCGGAGCACGCGAGCTCCCGCGTGACCCTCCGGCCCGCCCGCGACTGAACCCACAGCGCCGGAAGCCCTCCGCCCGCAGCCGCGGGCGCGGACGCGGGCGCGGTGAGGAACGCCGGCGGCCGGCCCCGAGCGGGGCCGGTCAGCGCAACGTTGCCGGGGCGGCCGCCCTGGGGAGCCGCGGGGATGCGCGGCACGGAGGCTTATGGACGCTGGACTCCGGACCAGGCATCGACCGCGCACTGCCCGTCGGCGTTGCTCCCTGCGGACACGACTGTGCCGTTGGCACACAGGCCGAGGGTGTGCATTGAACCGGCCGCCACGGCGATGATGTCGCGCCAATCGCCGACTTCGCACTGTCCGTGGCTGTCGTCTCCAGTCGCGAGGGCCCGCCCGGACTCAGTGACCCCGACGGTGTGATAGCTGCCCGCGTCGAGCGCCACCACTTCTTCCCACTCGTCGACCTCGCACGCCCCGGCAGTCCGGTCTCCGGTCGCCACTGCCCGCCCGTCGGCCCTGAGGCCGACGGTGTGGACATACCCGGCCGCAATGGCGGCGAGGTCACGCCACCCGTCAACGGCGCACTGACGTCGTCGGTTGTTACCCGTGGCCAGTGCGGAACCGTCCGACCGGACGCCGACCGAATGCCAGTCACCGCACGAGAGGGCGACCATCTCGCGCCAGGACTGTACGTCGCACTGCCCTTCTGAACTCCGGCCAATCGCTAGCACGCGGCCGTTCTGGAGCAGCCCGAGCGTGCGGCGCCAGCCCGCGGCCACGGCCGTGACCCCGCGCCATCCGGCGACATCGCATTGCCCATCGCCGTTCCACCCCGTTGCCAGCACGGTGCCGTCCGACCGGAGTCCCACCGTATGGGACTTGCCCGTGTTCGTCGCGGTATGAACGTTGCCGGCCGCCACCACAACGACATCCTGCCATCGCTCGACACCACATTCATCGGCTGCGGTATTGCCCACGGCGAGAACGGTTCCGTCCCAGCGCCGTCCGACCGAATGACGCCTTCCGGCCGCCAGCGCCGACGGATTGTCGAGCATTCTGCCTCCTTGTGCAGGCGCTGCCGGACTCCGCCGCCGCCAACGGGCCTCCCCCAAGCCGAAGCCGAGTTTCCGCGGAAGGTGACGCCAGGGGAGCCGGTGTGGAGCACGAACAGGATGCCGCACAGGGCCCGCCGGTCATCGAGCCAACAGCGGCTCGATATGCTCCCACGGCTTTCCCGCATGATGCACCTCGGCCGCACCAACGCGGGCTGGAGCAGCGACATTCCCGGTGTCCGGAGCCCTCATTCTGTTTCCAGTCCTCAGCCGATGAGTGTCTGTGTGCCTATGACGGAGAGCAGGGCGAGGCGTTCGGCATCTTCGGTTCCGGGTTCGGCGGTGTAGGCCATGATGCGCAGACGATTACCGGCGACGTGGAGGACATCGCAGTCCAGGGTGAGGGCGCCGACGGCGGGATGGTCGATGGTCTTGCGGGTGGATTGATGTTCGGCGGTGGCGCCGGTGTGCCAGAGTCCGGCGAAGTGGGCGCTGCGCCGTTGGAGCTGTGTGATCAGGTCGGTGAGGGCTGGGTCGTTGGGGTAGAGGGCCGCGGTGCGTCGGAGGTCGGCGGCGAGGAGTTGCTGGAGGGCGCCGTTGGATTCCGGGGTGTGGCGTACGCGGGTTGTGGAGGTGATGAAGGCGCGCCAGGCGGCGTTGAGGTCGGGGCCGTGCCAGTCTCCTATGAGGGCGGTGTAGAGGGGGTTGGCGAGAAGCTGGGTCCAGGTGGCGTCGTAGACGGCGACAGGGGTGCCGTTCAGGCGGTCGAGGATGCGGTGGACGCCGGGGGTGATGTGGCGGGGGACGACGCCGGGGCCGGGTTCGGCCAGTCCCGCGAGGTGGAAGAGGTGTGCGCGTTCACCTTGTTTCAGCCGCAGGGCGCGGGCGAGGGCTTCGACGATCTGGGGCGAGGGGTTGGTGGCGCGGCCCTGTTCGAGGCGGACGATGTAGTCGGCGGAGATGCCGGCGAGCTGAGAAAGCTCTTCACGACGCAGGCCGGGGGCGCGTCTGCGGCCGCCTGGGGGCAAGCCGGCCTGATCGGGGGTGACGCGGTCGCGCCAGGTGCGCAGGGCTTCCCCGAGTTCTGTCTGGGGCATGGCGCCATTGTGGCAAAGGGGCCTTTTGCCTTTCCTGGTACTGACAGCCCCAGGAAGGCGGGTCTACTACCTCATGATGTGCTTGGTACGCATGCTGAGTGCATGAGCAGGACACCAACCATGGCACCGGCGTCCCGGCGGCCGCCGTCAGCCGCCGTCCGGCTTGCCGGACAGTACGCGGCCGGAACGTCGCGGTTCTGGACGCTCCGGTCAGCGGTGAGCGGCCGGCGGCCGAGGCCGATCTGGCCTCCTACCGGTTCCTGTCCTGGTCCCTGGGCCGCCGGGGCTACATCGTCGGCACCGACGATCTGGGCGATGACCGACCCGAGTATGGCGCCGCCCCGTACCGCAGCGAGTTCGCCCGGCTGCGCCACATCCCCGCCACCCGCCCTGCCGCCTGGGCCGGAACACCCTTGTCGAAAGGAACGCCCCTCATGAGCAAGCTCGCCCTTGTCACCGGCGCGACCTCCGGCATCGGCAAGGCGTTCGCCGAACGCTTCGCCGCCGAAGGCTACGACCTGATCATCGTCGGCCGCCGACAGGACCGTCTCGTGGAGTTCGCCTCCGCCCACCCTGAGGTGCACGTCCGCACCGTCGCCGCCGACCTGGCCGCCCTGGACGGCATCGACACCCTCGCCGAGATCTGCGCCAGCGAGCCGCTGGACATGCTGGTCAACAACGCCGGCGTCGCCCACTACATGCCACTGGCCGACCTGCCGGCCGACAAGGCCCGCGAACTGGTCAATGTCAAAGTGCTCGCCCCCACCCAGCTCATGCGCGCCGCCGTCCGCCCCATGCAGCAGCGCGGCGCCGGCACCATCCTGAACGTCGCCGGGATGATCGCCTTCTCGGGCCCCGCCGGCAAGGCCGTCATGCCGCGGCGCGCCGTTTACGCCGGCGCCCTGGCCTACCTCGTCGCCATGACCCAGACCTTGGCCGCCGAGGTCGAGGACTCCGGCGTCAAGGTCGGCGTGGTCTGCCCCGGCGTAGTAGCCACCGAGTTCCACTCCTCCCAGGGTCTGGACCTGAGCGCCGTGCCGCGGATGAGCGCCGACGACCTCGTCACCGGCGCCCTGCGCGGCCTGGAACTCGGCGAGACTGTCAGCGCCCCCGGCGTGGAGAACCACCAGCTCCTCCAGGACGTGTTCACCGCCGACCTCGCCGCCTTCGGCGGCCAGTCCCCCCAGCTCGCTACCCGATACACCAAGTAACAGATGCGGGCGGCACGACCGGCGCCGTTCGAAGGTCCCACGCACGCAGTACGGGCTCCGGAGAGAACAGTGGGCTGCTTCGTCCAACACCGCGCAACGGCAACGGACTGGGGCCTTCGGCCGGTCCGGCTGCGGCAGGCGCGGGCCCTTCGGCCAGCTTTTGGGTTCGGTGGCCGCCGTCCAGGCCGAGCTGGGAACCTTCAGGTCGGTGTGGTGGATCTGCTCGGTGATGGTCATGCCTACCGACTACGACAGCCGCCGGCCCCGCTTGGCCAGCCAGGCCGCGAACGCGTGGGCGCCGCCGCCGGACTCGGTCCGGATCAGTGTCTGCCGCCCGCACTCCCGGGGCGCGGCGGACTCGCGACCGGCTCCCGCTGCCGTCTCGGCCGTGGTCGACGAAAACCGCGGGTGGTGCCCAGAGGTCTTCTTCCAGGTCGCGGAGGCGTTCTACTTCTCGGAGTGGGCCCGGCACGAAAACCCCGTCGATGTCCATGATGCGTCGTCGCCCCCGCCGAGGCACGTCGTTCGGCTCATGCTGTGGCGGGGCAGGGCGGCGATAGGGTGCGCAGGTGGCTTTCAAGGTGTCGAAGGGCGATGCCATCGCGTTCCGCCTGGGCGCCCATCACCTCACCGAACGGTTGAGCGAGAACGGGCTGCTCGACGCAGCCGGCCGGTGCGGGATTCAGAACAGCCCGCCCGGATCGGCGCAGCTGGCCCTGCACGCCAGAGTGCGGAACCTCACCCCGGAACGGGTGGCCGATGCGGTGGCGGAGGAGAGAAGCCTGCTGCAGAGCTGGTGCATGCGCGGCTCGCCGTTCTTCTTCCCCACCGCGGACGCACCGGTCTTCACCACCGGCGTGCTACCGCCGACGGAAGAGGCCATGCGCCACTTCGTCCTCGGCGCGGAACAGTCGTTGGTCAGGCTCAATATGAGCCTGACCGAGACGGTGGAGCTGACCGGGGCAGAGATCGGTGGCGTACTGTCCGGGCGCCAACTCGCCATCAACGAGCTGGGCGCCGAGCTCGCCACGCGGATTTCCCAGAGGCTGCCGAAGAAACAGCGCGACGTCTGGGAAGAAGAAGGCCCCCACGCCGCGGGCCAGCCGCTCGGCGAGGCGGTGGTGCATTTCTGCATCCGCGTTCTCACGTTGCAGCGGGTGATCTGCTTCGCGCCACGCGCCGGGAACAAGGCACCGTTCATCCTGGTCGAGGAGTGGCTCGGCGACCCGATCCCGGACATCGACCCGGAGGTCGCGCGCGCCGAACTGCTTCGCCGCTACCTGCACTGCTATGGACCGTCGACGCGGCGGGACTTCGCCGCGTGGCTGGGCATCCGTGCCGGTGACACCGCCCCCTGGTGGAATCCGGTCGCCGACGAGCTGACGCGGGTCGAGTTCGGCGGCACGTCGTGGGTCCTCACCGAGGACCTCGACGCGCTGCGGTCAGCGCCGAAACCCGAGGGTGTACGCCTGCTGCCGCCACGTGACCCGTATACCCAGCTGCGCGACCGCGACACGATCGTCGACAAGCCCTGCCACCAGGAGGTGTGGAAGACGGTCGGCGAGCCCGGCACGGTCCTCGCGGGCGGCAGGATCACCGGCATCTGGCGGCCACGCAAGCGCGGCCGGAAGCTGACCATCGCCATCACGACGTTCGGCTCGCTGCCGGTTCGGGACAAGAAGGCGCTCCGAAACGAAGCCGAGCAGATCGCGCCGTTGCGAGGCGCGTCGTCCGTGGATGTCGAGTTCGGCACCTAACGCGCCGGGGGCACTTCCGCGGCAGCCGAACATGTCCAGCGGTGGCCCGGGACCACGCCGGGGAACCCCGTGACGTCACCGGGAATGAACAACTGGATGGTGAGCCCGCCGTCGCGCGAGACGGACGAGATGGAGGAGACGGAGCGGCGCGCCGTCCATCGATGTACGCCGCGCGCAGGGTGGCCCCGTGCCTTCGGTGGAAACGCTGGCCGGGGTGGAGTCGGCCGGGGGTGGTGTCAGTCGTCGAAGTCGGTGGAACGAGTGAGCTTCTCCCAGGAGCGGAGTTCGGTGCCGACGCGGTCGAGGTGGTCGATGATGGCGTCGGCGGCGTCGTTGCCGAGCGGCAGGCGCAGCGGCGGCTCGTCGGCGTCGAGGACGGTGAGGATGGCGGCCGCGGCCTTGGCCGGGTCGCCGGCTTCCTGGCCGTTGCCGCCCGGCAGCCCCGAGCGGACCGGGCCCACGGTGTCCTGGTAGGCGTCCAGCGCCGCGTACTGTTGCAGGGACCCGGCGCCGGCGAAGCTGGTACGGAATGCGCCGGGCTCGACGATCAGCACCCGGATGCCGTGCGGGGCGACCTCGGCGGCCAGGGCCTCGGAAAGCCCCTCCAGGGCGAACTTGGTGGCGGAGTAGGCGCCGACTCCGGCGAAGGAGAACCGCCCACCCATGCTGGACATCTGAACGATGGCGCCTGAGCGCCGGCGGCGCATGTGCGGCAGTGCGGCCCGGGTGAGCGCGGCCGGGCCGAAGAAGTGCAGGTCCATCAGGTTCCGCAGATCCTCGTCGGTGGTCTCCTCCACCGCCCCCACCGTGCCCCGCCCGGCGTTGTTGACCAGGATGTCGATCCGGCCGTGCCGGGCTACCACGCCGTCAACCGCAGCCTGGACGGCCGCGATGTCGGTGACGTCCAGCGATAGCGTCTCGACCTGATCCGGATGTGCGGCGACCAGGTCGTCGAGCAGTTCGGTGCGGCGGGCGGCGGCGACCACGATGTCGCCCGCGGCCACCGCCGCTTCGGCGATCGCGCGGCCGAGCCCCTTACTCGCTCCGGTGACCAGCCAGACCTTGTTCATGTTCTTCTCCCTGTGCCGGGTGATCCGCCGTGCTCGGCGGGTCCGTGCGAACCACTCTGCGAGGCGGACCAGTTGCCCGTCCAAGACCTGCCGTGATAGCCGATGGTTATGGACGTTCACGGACGGGATCTGAGGTACTTCGCCGCAGTGGCCGAGGAGTTGCACTTCACGCGCGCAGCGGAGCGGCTCTACGTCTCGCAGCCCGCACTGAGCAAGCAGGTCAGAATGCTGGAGAAGCAGGTGGGGGCCGCGTTGTTCGAGCGTGACCGGCGCGAAGTGCGCCTGAGCGAGGTCGGCGCAGCGCTGCTGCCGCACGCCCAGCGCATTCTCGCCGAGTGGGAGGCAGCCCAGGAGACAGTCGCCCGGGTCATGGCCGACCGGGCGGCCGTTCTCGTCGTGGGAATGAGCACCAGCCCGGGGCGCGGGGGCGTGCTGCCGGCGATCCGCTCCCGCTTCACCGCCGCCTGCCCCGATGCCCGCCTCAGACTTCGACATGTCCCCTGGCACGACTCGACCGCCGGGCTCGCCGATGGCACGTGCGACGCGGCGTTCGTCTGGCTGCCTCTGCCCGAGCCCGACCGCTACCGGTGGGTGGTGGTCACCGAGGAGCCCCGCTTGGTCGCGATGGCGAATACTCATCCGCTCGCCGACCAGGAGAACGTCGACTTCGCCGACCTGCTGGACGAGCCGTTCCTCGCTCTGCCCGACAGCGCCGGGCCCCTGCGGGACTACTGGCTTGCCACCGACGCCCGCGGCGGGACGCCCGCGCTCATCGGTGCGGAGGTGGCGAGCACCGAGGAGACGTACGAGGCACTCGTCGCCGGTCTCGGCGTGGTCCTGCTGGCGGCCGGGAACGCCCCGCTGATCACCCTCGGCGGAGTCGTCACCCGTGTGGTGCGGGGCATCTCGCCCAGCCGTTTTGCCCTTGCCTGGCGCGCGGACGACCGCCGCCCGCTGGTACGCGAGTACGCTCGCGCGTGCGAGCAGGCGGCCGGGACCACGGGCGGTGGCAGGGCACGGCCGTGAGGGAGGCGGGCCCCTTCCCTCAAGCGAAGGACCGAAGCCGTCCCGCCCCCGGCCGATGCCCGGCGAACGCCCCACGTGACGCGGGCACGAACACAGGCCGGCATTGCCTGCGCCACGCCCCGCTGATCACCCTCAGCCGGGTCGAAGGCCGGGACGGTGACTTCCGCGCCCTTTCCGACCCCGACCGGGGATTCGCCCCGCTGCCCGGCCGTGATCGCGGTGGACATGGGCTTTTGGCCCCTCGGCAACAGCGGCTCCCGCATGGTCCGTTGTCGCAGCAGCCGCCCCGTCAGGCCGCGTCGGCCGCCGCGGCCAGGACCCGGGCCAGCTCGGCAGGCTTGGTGACCATGGGCCAGTGGCCGGAGTCGATATCGGCGAAGTCGACGCGCTTGGCCCGGGCGAGCTCCGGGACGTCGCCGGCGTTGATCCAGTCCCGAGCCTGCGCGGGCGTGAACTCCGGGCATACGACCACGACCGGGACGTCGAACCGCCGGTCGTCTGCCAGCCGTACCACGCCCTTGGCCACGCCTTGGGGCACGGGGATCGCACCGGCCGCCAGCTCTCGCCTGGCCTCGTCGTCGAGGTCGGCGGCGTCCGGCCCTTCGAACGGGCCCCAGCCCGGGAAGGGCATGACGCCGTCCCTCACCTCGAAGAAGTCGGCGTACAGCTGACCGTGGGAGGACGGGAAGCCGCCGATGAGGGCGACCTTGGCCAGCCGCTCCGGCCGGCGGTCGGCGGCCAGCCAGGCCAGCGAGCAGGCGGCGGAATGTCCCACCACCAGGTGCTCGCCGGGTGCCGCGTCCACGGCGGCGAGCACCGCCTCCACCTGGTCGTCGAGCGTGGCGGACGCGGAGCCGTCCCCCTGGCCCGGGAGGGTGAGCGGCACCGGGCGATGGCCGAGCGCCTCCAGTGCGGAGGCGACACGGCCCCACACGGAGCCGTTCAGCCACAGGCCGCCGATGAGCAGGATGTTCATGACCAGTTCCCTTCTTCCGTTTCGCGGAGGAACACCGTAGGAGGAGATCCGGACGATCCACTGCCGGTTTGTCCGGCGGCCGTCCGAACGCCCGGCGAAGTCCGGCGGCGGCCAAGTCGGGGAGGGGAATCCCGCAGGCTCTTCTGCCCCCGCAGCTCAGCGGTGCCGCTTAGGTCCTGTCCTGTCGATCTTGTCGGAGCAGCCCGCGGCTCCGGCAAGATCGGCAGGACAGGGCCTAGCCTGCTCCCGTGCCGAACGATCTCAGCCCCACCGCGCGAGCGCTGCGCGCCCTGGAGATGATCCAGGCCCGCCCCGGTACGTCGGCCGGTGAACTTGCCATACGGCTGGGCGTCACGGAGCGAGCCGCGCGCCGCTACGTCGGGATACTCCGAGAGGCCGGTATCCCCGTGGAGTCGGCCCGGGGGCCGCATGGCGGATACCGGCTCGGGCGCGGGACGCGGCTGCCCCCGGTGCGTTTCACGCAGGCCGAGGCCCTCGGCCTGGTGATGGCCGTACTCAGCGGCCAGCCGAACGCGGCCGGTGCCGACGACCTGGTCGGCACCGCCCTGGACAAGATCGTCAAGGCGCTGCCGGAGAGCGTCGGCCACCATGCGGCAATGCTCCGGGAGTACGCGTCGGCCGCACCGGACCCGTACTCGGCCCGCCCGGACCCGGCCATCACCAGCGAGCTCGTCGGTGCCGTCGCGGACCGGCACCGCGTGTTGGTCACGTACCGCAGCGAGGTCGGCAACGAGTGGGAGGCAGAGGTGGACCCCTGGTCCCTCGTCGTCCGCTACGGGCGCTGGTACCTGCTGTGCCGCTCCCACCGCGCGAACGCAATCCGCACGTACCGGGTCGACCGGGTCCGCGCCGTCCGGCGGACCGGGGACGGGTTCGAACCACCCGATGGTCTCGACCCGGTGGCGGTGCTGGAGGAAAACCTGGGTCTGGGATGGGAGTTCTCCACTCGCGTGGTGTTCGACCTGCCCCTGGCCGAGGTGGCCCCCTGGGTCAGGCCGCCCATGGGACGGCTCGAACCCTCGGGGGACGGCTGCGTGCTGGTCGGCAGCACTCGCAACCCAGCCATGTACGCGCAGGAATGGCTGGCGAGGCTGCCGTTCGACTTCCGCGTCGAGGGCGGGACAGAGCTGCGTGCGGCGGTCGTGGCACTCGCGGCGCGTTTCACCGCCGCCGTGGCCGACCGGCCCTGGCCCCGGGACGCGTTCGTTCGCCGAACCGGTGATCTGTGATCTGGCGCATGCCCCCACGCCGGTCAGCGGGCTCTCCCGCGCCCCGCCGCAGGTCCCGGAACCGCGCGCGGCGGTCGCGGAGGGGCGCCGGATCGCGGCGGTGACCAGACTCACATCCACCGAGGGCGCGACCTCGGCAGCGCGGGTCCGGGCCCCCGGCCGGTGCCACCGCGGCTCAGGCGCGTAAACTCAAGTTTCCAGCCCGTCGAGCACGCCGGTCGGCCCGCCGCCGGCGGATCAGCGCCAATGCGGTCGCGCCCTCACCGTCGTGCAGGCGGCTGATCGTTATCGCCTCGATACACCCTTATGTGTGCATCTCGTGCAGGACCCGTGCAATGGTGGACGGCGTCGTCGGGGCCGCCGTTCACCGGCTTGTGTGCCGGCGACATCGCCGCCCGACGCAGGATGCGCGAGATGCGGTTGTCCGTGACCCCGACCCAGGAGCATCGTGCCGGTCATAGAAGCGACAGGCCTGACCAAAATTTTCGGCCGACGGCCACAACGCGGCGTGCGCATGCTGGCCGAGGGAAGCGACCGCGACGACCTTCGTCGTGAGGGACTGACGGCGGCGGTCATCGACGCCACGTTCAACGTCCAGGCCGGCGAGATCTTCGTCGTCATGGGCCTGTCCGGCTCCGGCAAGTCGACCCTGATCCGCATGGTCAACGGTCTGCTCGAACCGACGGACGGCACCTTGCGGATGGACGGCGAGGACGTCACGCACCTGTCCCCGGCCCGACTGCGGGAGATGCGGCGCAACAAGGTGAGCATGGTGTTCCAGCACTTCGCGTTGCTGCCGCACCGCACCGTGGGCGAGAACGCGGCCTACGCCCTCCAGCTGCGCGGCATGAACAAGGCCGACCGGCAGAAGGCCGGCGAGGAGGCCCTCGCTCTGGTGGGGCTCAAGGGCTGGGGCGGCCATATGCCCTCCGAGCTGTCCGGCGGCATGCGCCAGCGGGTCGGTCTGGCCCGTGCCCTGGCCGCCGGCACCGACATCATGCTCATGGACGAGGCGTTCAGCGCCCTCGACCCGCTGATCCGCAAGGAGATGCAGGACCAACTGCTCGAATTGCAATCCGAACTGGGCAAGACGATCCTGTTCATCACTCACGACCTCAACGAGGCCATGCGCCTGGGCGAGCGGATCGCGATGATGCGCGATGGACGGATCGTCCAGGTCGGCAGCGCCGAGGAGATACTCAACGAGCCCGCCAACGACTACGTCTCCCAGTTCGTCGCCGACGTGGACCGGACCCGCGTGCTCACCGCAGGAACGGTGATGGAGCGCCCGGTCGCCGTGATCGGCCCCAACACCGGCCCGAAGGCCGCGCACCGGCTGATGCGCGAGCACCAGACTCACGCCCTGCTCGTGGTCGGCAAGGACCGCCGGGTGCGCGGCATGGTCTGGGAGGAGGACATCGCCGACGCCGTGCGGGAGGGCACCGAAACGCTGCCGCTGCGGAGCGAGGGAGTCGCACAGGTCAGCCCCGAGGACTCCCTGGCCGACCTGTTCCAGCGTTCCGCCGCGAGCCGCGCCCCGCTGGCAGTGGTGAACGAGGCCGGTGCGCTGGTCGGCATCATCCCCCGCGTGACCCTGCTCAGCGCGCTGGCTCCGCCGAGCCCCGACGAGCCCGGCGCCCTCCTCAAGACCATGGCTGGAGGCATCCGGTGAACTCGCTGCCGCACCTGCCCCTCGGGGACCGCGTGGACACCGGCATCCGGTGGATCAAGGACAACATGTCCCCGCTGCTCGACGGCATCAAGGACTCGCTCGAGTTCCTCGTCGAGGGCCTCAGCGAGTGGCTGCTCGCGCTTCCTTCGCTGATCGTCGTCATCCTCTTCGCGCTCCTCGGCATGGCCATCCGGTCGTTCCGGTTCGCGGTCTTCGCGCTCCTCGGCATGGGCCTCATCGTGAGCATGGAGCTGTGGGAACCGGCCATGCAGACCCTCGCGATGGTGATCATCGCGACCGTCATCGCGGTGGTCGTCGCGATCCCGGTGGGTATCCTCGCCGCCCGCAACGACACGGTCAGCGCCATCGTCCGGCCGGTGCTCGACCTCATGCAGACCATGCCGGCGCTGGTGTACCTGGTGCCCGTGGTGATCTTCTTCAGCATCGGGTACGCCCCCGGTGTGGTGGCCACCATCGTGTTCTCGATGGCCCCCGGCGTCCGGCTCACTGAGCTGGGCATCCGGCAGGTGGACAAGGAGACCGTGGAGGCGGGACAGGCGTTCGGCGGCACGGCGTGGCAGATTCTGCGCGGCATCCAGCTGCCGCTCGGGCTGCCGACCATCATGGCCGGCGTCAACCAGGTCATCATGCTCGCCCTGTCCATGGCCGTCATGGCCGGCTTCGTGGGCGCCGACGGGCTCGGCAAGATCGTGGTGGAGTCGCTCTCCCGCGTCGATGTCGCCGTCGGTTTCGAAGCCGGTCTGGCGATCGTCATCCTGGCCATCTTCCTGGACCGGAGCACCGCGGCCATCGGGCAGCCCACGGGCCGCTCGCTCGGCGCCTTCCTGCGCCGTCGCCGTCAGGTCGCCCTCCAAGACCGGAAGGCGGTCTCCGAGCAGAAGTCCTCGCAGGCCGTGCCGGCGGCCTGAACTCTTACTGTTCGACAAGAGAAAGAGATCACATGAGAACCCCCACCCCTCGGCTTCGTCAGGTGGCCGCCGTGACCACTGCCGCCGCGCTCGGCCTGACGCTGGCCGCCTGCGGCGACAGTGACAGCGACGGCGGTGGTGACGGCGGCTCCGGCGGGGGTGACACCATTACCCTCGGTTACATCCCGTCCTGGACGGATGGCCTGAGTACCGCCTACCTGCTGGAGCACGTCCTCGAAGAGGCCGGCTACACGGTCGAGCACGAGGAGATCAGCGAGGCCGGTGTGCTCTACACCGCGCTCGCCGAGGGTGACATCGACATGTTCCCCTCGGCGTGGCCGGAGGTCACCCACGCCTCCTACATGGAGCAGTACGGGGACCGGATCGAGGACATCGGCGCCTACTACGACAACGCCGTCCTCACCTTCGCCGTGCCCGAGTACAGCGAGATCACCTCGATCGCCGACCTGCCCGACTACGTGGATGAACTCGACGGCCGGATCGTCGGCATCGAGCCCGGCGCGGGTCTGACCGAGGCCACGCAGGAGAGCGTGTTCCCGGCCTACGGTCTGGAGGAGGCCGGCTACACCCTGGCGACGTCCTCCACCTCGACGATGATCACCGAGCTGGGCAACGCGATCGACCAGCAGGAAGAGATCGTCGTCACGCTCTGGCGCCCGTTCTGGGCAAACGCCGAGTACAACGTGCGTGACCTGGAGGACCCGGAGGGCGCGCTCGGCGAGGTCGAGGCCCTGCACTTCCTGGGCCGGGAGGGCTTCGGCGAGGAGTTCCCCGAGGTCGCCGAGTGGATCGAGGGCATCAAGCTCTCCGACGAGGAGTACGGCGCCCTGGAAGACCTCGTGGTGAACCAGCACCCGGACGACCCGGCCGCCGGTGTCGCCGAGTGGATGGAAGAGCACGCCGACGTGGTCGGCACGCCCGCCAGCTGACAACCGCGCCGCCTCGGCCCGCGCCCGCCCATGAGGGGGCGCGGGCCGAGGCGTTCACGGGGCGGCGGGTAGCTGCGGTTCGGCCTCTTCGCGGACCTGCCCAGCCGACATGCCGCCGCCACCGACGACTGGACCGCGCCGAGCGGATCAGTGGCTCCAGGGCAGCGGGCGACGGGCGACGGGCCGATTAATCTTCAACTACCTCTTGTCCGACGGGTGTTGCTCAGGTCACACTCATTAACGGCCTCCCGGCCCCAGAGGCGTTGCCCGAGGGACGCATGATGCCCCTTCATGCGTCCTATCAGGAGGTTGTGAATGAAATTGACTCGTCGTGTGGCCGGATTATTCTCCGGCCTGATCGCCGCATTCACGCTGACCCTGGCCGGCGCGTCACCGGCCTCAGCGGCGACCTGGACATTGGAGCACACCCCGGGCCACCCGCAGCGCATATGCCTCGACCCGGGGGAGGGGTGGCCCAACACCTACTTCCTCGTCCCGCTGAGCGGAACCTGGTCGACCACGATCACGGCAGGGATCTCGGACCTGCCTCCCGGCTCGTACAGCGATGGCGGCAAGATCTATCCCTCGGACGTGGACGAAGACGACTGGCAACACATCGGTTTCGTCCACGTGTCGATCGCGCCGGCCCCGGTCGGCGACCACGTCGCCACACTCTGGGCATCGGACGGCACGGAAACCCAGACCGTCCCGGTGATGATTTCCTTCGGCCAGGATTGCTACCCGTACGACTGAACGCGGTTGGTGGCGCCTGGCCGAGCGGACCGGGCGCCACCGGCCTGACAGCGGCCCGTTGATCCAGGTAAAAAGGTCAAGGACTCGTCCGGCCGCTCATGCGCCGTGTCTGCTTGCGAGTCGTTGATGTTCAGCCCAGTCCGCAGCGTTCGAGTGCGGCACGGACCTGGTCGAGCCCCTCCGTTCTCCAGTGGTCCCGGTCGGGCATCTGGTCGTCCCGGCGCCAGCGCCAGGCCGAGAAAATACTCCAGGTCAGCGCGCGGCACCGGTGAATCAGGAACTGGTCAGCACCCGGGTAGTGCCTCCCCACTTCCTCGGGCGCATGGGCGAGGTCGAACTCGACCGGCCCGCGGCAGCATGTGGCGAGGTCCACGAAAAGCGGCCCCCTCCTCGTATTGAGGAGGTTGCCGGGATGCGGCTCGCCGTGCAACAGCTGGTCGCCGGCCTTCTCGGTGCTGATCGCGGCGCTCAGTCCACTGAGTGTGTCGCTGAGGAACTCCCGGTCGGAGTCGGACAGTTCGGGGGACCGCTCCCGGTCGTTCACCTCTCTCAGCGCCACGGCGACTCGATCGGTGAAATGCGGTGCGTCCAGATCGATCTGGCGCAGGGCCGCATGCTGCCTCAGGAGCACGTTCGCGTAGTCGGCCGGTGCGATCTCCGATTCCGCGGGCTCGTAATAGGTCCAGAGCGAGATGGCGAAGGCATCACGTACATGGACTCGGGGGTCGACCCGAGGATCGAGCTCGGCCACCGGAGCGTCGACGTCGACGAGACGGCGGGCGACCTCTGCTTCGAACTCGGAATCAGCCAGATGCCCCGGAGGTGCGACCCGAGCCAGAACATCGCAAGGGACCAGGCGCAGCGCGACGCGATCCGAGTTGTGGATGACGACCACATCGTCGACCTGAAGGCCCAGCTCCGAAGCGGTCACCCGGCCTGCCTCGACTGCACGACGTAGCTCCAGTGGCTCCATACCGTCCTCCCTCCTGTCACGTACGCATACACGGCAGGGAGACATCAGCGACATCTCCGACGTCTGCGCGCACCCCATTCGGCGCCCGAACCCGGCCGGCGACAAGCATCGCAAGGAAAGATCGGCACGGGCACTGGTTTTCCACCGGCCGACCATCTGCTGGATTGCGAGTCGGCACGGTCACGTGCGCGACGCTCAGAGACCGATCGTGTCCGCGAGGCCGTCGACGTGCGCGCGGAGGAATGCTTCGTGATCGCTCAGCGTATTCGCCGCGTACTGGCCGAAGGCGTCGAACAGGATGGCGCCGATGACTGCCGACCACAATCCGTAGACCCGGGAGATATTGCCCACCGGCATGTCGAAACCATACGTCTGCCGCAATCGCTCCATATCGGCACGGACGGTTCGGCTGAGCTGCGCGTCGATCGTCTTCAGCTTGCCCGCACGCCAAGCGTCTTCGGCCAGTCCGCCGAGAGCGAGAGCAAGTCGTGTGCCCGGCTCCGCGGTCTGGTGGCCCGGAGCCGCGTAGCCGGGCACTGGTGTGCCGTAGAGCAGGGCGAACCTGGACGACTCACGGACGGCCCAGGCGCGCGCCGCGAGCACCGCCGCTTCGAGCCGCTTCCGGTGGGACCGGCGGGACGCTGCCGCGAGGGCCGCATCGACCTCGTCGGCCAGATCGTCGTAGGCGTCGACGATCAGCAAGGTGATGAGGGCTTCGCGGTCGCGGACGTAGCGATAGAGCGCCGAGGGAACGACTCCGAGGTCCCGGGCCACGGCGCGTAGCGAAAGGTCGGCCGGAAGTACCGTGGTCAGGTGCTCGCGGCCCACGCGCACGATGTCGCGCATCATCTGTTCGCGCGCCGCTTGCCGTGGAGTGACCATGTACCCAACCGTACTGTCGTGGCCGCGGGCTGACCGGCGTGGCGTTCGCGGTCGGACGGCTCGTTCATGACTCGGAGCGCGTTCGCCGAGGCGTTCCCAAGCCGGAGGACTCGCCACGATTCCCACCCGCGGCAGACGCCGTAGGCCAAGATCGTGGACGAGGCGACCCAGGAGTCGCTGATCGAGGCCTGCATGCCCTCGTCGGTGTGCAGGATGGTGAGGGCGAGCACCGTTGCCGCGACCTTGTGGAAGATCACCAGTTCCCAGATCGCCGGAACCTGGCGCGGCCGGAACGCGAGCATCGCCCACATCGCGCTGAACACGAAGTATCCGAAGGTCCGCCACCCCTCCACCATCAAGCGGTCGTCGCTCGCGTCCGCCATCAGGAAGAACCCGTTGACGAACACCGCGAAGGTGATCGCGGAGTTGAGGGCCATCAGGCCGCGGCCGATGCGGTCCCAACGCCGGGACGGGGTACTGCGGACCGAAGTGGTTGCCGTGGTCACGATGAACGTCCTTCCGAGGAGGCGAACACAAAGCGAGAACACCGTTCTCGCCATGGAGGACTGCGGCGCACCCTCGACGCGAAGTAAAGAACAGTGTTCTCGATTTGCTCGCGCACGGACGCGGGGCGCGCGGTTTGCGCGGTCCGCGCGGGAGACCTTGCGCGGATCGTGCACCCGTGTCACCGTGACCCTTCAGGCCCCCAAGTCGCCGTTCCCTCCTGCGCTCAACGGGTTCGACGCGGCGCTCACCCGCATCGGCGGCGGCCTTCCACGCCCGAAGGAGCCTCTCAGTGAACTCCCCCGCTCCCCCGCTCGTCCTCGGCACGATGACCTTCGGCGACACCGTCGACCGAGCCGGGGCCGCGACCATGCTGGACATCGCGCTCGACGCCGGGGTGACGGAAGTCGACACCGCCAACGCCTACGCCGGCGGCGTCACCGAGACGATGCTCGGCGAGCTGCTGACCCCGGCCCGCCGCGCCCGGGTGACCGTGGCCACCAAGGCGGGGATGCCGCACCCGGACGCGGGCGGCCACGCACCGCTGTCGCCCGCCGGACTCCGCGGCGCGCTCGAGGGCAGTCTGCGGCGGCTCCGCGCCGAGCACGTGGACCTGTTCTACCTGCACCAGCCGGACCGTTCCGTGCCGATCGAGGAAACCCTCGGCACGGTGGCCGAGTTCGCCGCCGAGGGGAAGATCCGCGCGCTGGGCGTCTCCAACTACTCCGCCTGGCGGATCGCCGAACTCACGCACGCCGCCGAGCGGATCGGCGCCCCGCGCCCCGGCGTAGCCCAGCAGCTCTACAACCTGCTGGCCCGCCGCGTCGAGGAGGAGTACCGCGAGTACGCGGTCACCCGCGGCTTGCGCACCGTGGTCTACAACCCGCTCGGCGGCGGCCTGCTGACCGGCCGCCACCGTCTCGGCCGGGAGCCCGCCGCGGGGCGGTTCGCGGACTCGCGGCTGGCACCGATGTACCGCGAACGGTATTGGCACCCGGGCCTGTTCGAGGCCGTGACGCGGCTGGCGCGGATCGCCGAGGAGGCGGGCCTGCCGCCGGCCGAGCTGTCGCTGCGGTGGCTGCTCGGCCGCGAGGGGGTGGACGCGGTGCTGCTCGGCGCCTCCCGGGTGGAGCACCTGCGCGCCAATCTGGCGGCCGCCCACGCCGGGCCGCTGCCGGACGAGGTGACCGCCGCCTGCGACGCGGTGGGCGCCGACCTGCGCGGCCCGATGCCCGCCTACCACCGCTGACCGGGGTCGGCTCGCCGTCCAGGCGCCGCTGCCGCCCGCGGTGAATCCACGGGCGGCAGCGGCCCGTTCAGGCGCGCGGCCCGACGCCCTCCAGGGGGAACGAGCGGTTCCACTCGCGCACCCACCGGTGGCCGAAGCCGTCCTCGTCGTTCAGCCTGCTGGTCCTGGGGTCGAACCGGCCGGTCTCCGGGTCGAACGAGACCTCGCCAGGCTCGCCGACCGAGACGCGGACCTCGTCGAAGCCCGGGTTGAACGTGGCGATCGTCAACCCATCGGCGTCGTCGGTGTAGGCGAAGTCGCCGGTGTCGATGAGGACCGAACGGGTCAGTTCGTTGTGCGCGGGCACGTACACCGAGTCCGGGTCCTCCCACACCTCCGCACGGGTGCACTCCTCGGTGCCGATCTCGGTACATGGCTCGCCCGCGGAGTCCGCGGGCACGTACCAGTCCCTGATGTTGGGGTACTGGCGCTCGTAGTGGCGGTACCACCGCTCCACGTTCTCGGCGGTGTTGGTGAATCCGCTGCCGTCGCCGACCCGCAGCATGTCGTTGAAGCGCTCGATGACGACCTTGGCGTTGGGGACCGGCAGCCGCTCGCCGCCCTCGTGGTAGAGCTTGTCGTGGCCGCTGAAGCGGACGCCGAGGAAGACGTTGTCCGAGGCGACGTTGCTGTGGCCCGCGTTGTAGAAAAGGCCGTGTTCGACCTCGGCGAAGTAGTTGTGGTGGATGACCATTCCGGACATGCCGTCGTCCATGTAGATGGCCTGGTTGTTTCCGGCGACCTCGCCGAAGTAGTTGTGCGAGATCTCGTTGTTCAGATACGTGTAGTCCCGGCCCGAGTAGATGACCCCCTGGTCCGAGGCGTTGGTGACCAGGCGCTCGAACCGGTTGTGGCTGACCACCATGTCGTTGCCCATGATCTGGACCGCCATGTGTGGCGCGTCGTGGACATGGTTGCGGCGGAAGGTGTTGCCC
This sequence comes from Streptomyces johnsoniae, assembly GCF_031845565.1. Taxonomy (NCBI): domain Bacteria; kingdom Bacillati; phylum Actinomycetota; class Actinomycetes; order Kitasatosporales; family Streptomycetaceae; genus Streptomyces; species Streptomyces johnsoniae. Next base: position 140,502 of record NZ_JAVREV010000010.1, read on the forward strand.
ACCCCGTACAGGTAGCCGGCCGGGGTGTAGGTGGCCAGTTTCGAGAAGTTGTAGATCTCGTTGTGCTCGACCACGTTGTTTCCGCGCTCCAGGGTGTCCCGGTCGCCGCCGGCGACGAACACCCCGCCGCCGCCCAGGTCGTGCAGGGTGCTGTCCACGACCCGGTTGTTGTGCCCGCCGCGGCTCGTGGTGTACTCGGCGACCGCCGTGATGGCGTCGCTGGCCTCGCCGATCTGCACCGCGTCCAGGCTGACGTTGCGGATCACCATCCCCTTGAGCGTGCAGGATTCCGCGTCCAGCAGTCGAACGCCGCTGCTCGTCGAGCCGTTGAGCGTAATGCCGTCCAGCGTCACGCCGGTGACGCCCTCCAGCACGAAGAAGGGCTGGTCGAACGCGGTGAGCGTGATGTCCTTGTCCGCGACCGTGCCGCCCGGCGGGTAGTAGTAGAGCACGTCGGCGCCGTTGTACCGGTCGATGTAGTACTCGCCCTCGGTGTCCAGCTCGCTCAGCAGGTTCTGCGCGACGAACGACGTCCACTTGTCGGTGGCGGCGTACATGGTCGGGTAGGTGGTGCGGATGTTCCAGCCGGCCGCCTCTCCCCCGTCGTCGATGCCCTCGGCACCGACCGAGTAGATGCGGACCCGGTCGTTGCCGTAGTTGTTGCCGAAGTAGCCCGCCAGCCAGCCGTCGGTCTCGTGGACGCCGGTGTCGATGGGGCGCTCCGGCTGGTTCGTCACCGACTCCTCGGGCAGATCGGCCGGCGGCGCCCAGGAGGCGTAACGGTCGGCGATCTCGGGGCTGTCCACCCGGTAGACCGGGCCGGGGAGCTTCAGCATCTCCTCGTAGGGCAGGGTGGTGCCGTCTGGCGTCTTGTCCGAGAAGTGGTCGCGGGCACCCTCGAACGCGGCGGCCACGCCGAGGGCCGAACTGTCGAGCACCGCGTCGCCGTTGGGGTACTGGGCGAGGGTCTGGGCGGCGTCGTCGGCCACCAGTTCCGGCGCGAACGGCCGGGCCTGCCAGTTGAACCCGTTCTTGTTGATGGAGCCGGTCGGTATGCCCTCGGCGCCCAGGTCGTACACGTACACCTGGTCGTACACCGCGTCCTGGACACGGGAGCGCGAGGACAGGCGCGGGTCGTCGCCGGTGACCTCGGTCAGCGGCCGGAAGTTGTCGACCGGCAGCGTCCTGGCGCCCGTGAACTCCACCTCCTCGCCGCGGTAGGCGGCGTAGGTGACATGGGAGTTCTCCCGTCCGGTCAGCTCGACGGTCTCGGAGGTCTCGTAGACGCCGCCGCGGAGGTAGACCGTGCCGCGGTGGCGCGCGTCGGTACGGCCGGCCAGCGCGTCCCTGGCCTCCTCCACCGTGCCGAACGGGTCGTCCAGCGTCCCCGCGGCACCGTCCCGGCCGTCGGGGGCGACGTACACGGTCGGCCCGGACGGTCCGGGCTCGCCCGGCGCCGCGGCGGCGCCCGGTGGTGCCGCCGCGGCGGCGAACAGCAGGGCGGTCACGAGCACCCCGGCCGTGCGCCGGCCGCGGCTCCCCACGTGTCTTGGCATGATCCGACCCCTCTCGTCACACGTCATACATGTGCTCTTGTGGTGAGGGACCGTATCCGCGCGCATGACCGATTTCAACCGTCGTGCACGGGGTAGTTGGGCGGCGGGGCGGGCCGGGCGCGGCCCGTCAGGGCTCCTCGGGGCGGCGGCGCGCCCAGGAGTGGGTGATGTGCTCGCGCATGGCCTGGGCCGCACCCTCGGCGTCGCCGGCGAGGATGCGGTCGTGCACGCGGGTGTGCGCGAGGTGCGTCAACTCCAGCTCCGCGCGGGTGGGGTTGCCGCTGTACTGCGAGGTGTGCAGGGCCCGGCCCTGGAGGCTGGAGACGATGGCGCGGCCGAAGGTGTCCCCGGAGACGCGGTGGATGTAGTCGTGGAAGGCGATGTCGGCGCTCGCGTACGCCCCCGCGTCGTCCAGGAGCGCGGCGAGCGCGCGCAGGTGCGCGCCGAGTTGCGCCGCCTCCTCCTTGGTGATGCGACGCGCCGCCTCGGCCGCCATCGGGCACTCCAGCGTGATGCGGATCTGGATCAGATTGTCCAGATAGCGCAGGCGGTCGGCACGCTGGAACAGCGCGTCCAGGATCTGAGGGTCGAGCAGGCTCCAGTGACTCTGGTCGAGCACGATCGTCCCCCAGCCCTGCCGGGCGGTGACCAGACCCTTCTCGGCGAGTGCCGTGATCGCCTCACGCACCACCGTGCGGCTGACCTGGTACATCTCACACAACATCCCGGTGGGCGGCAGCGCCGTTCCGCTCGGGTACTCCTCCGTCACGATGGCCGTGGTGAGGCTCTGCACCACACCGGCGGCCAGCGGCGGCCGGTGCCGAGGCGGCGGGGGCGACGACTTCGGGGCCGGGTGCCGTGAGCTCATCGAGGTTCTCCGTTGTTTCCGGGGCCCCGCCGTGCCCCGCCGTGCGGGGCGCGGCGGCCGTCACGCAAGGGAGTTGCGGAACCTCGTACAGAAGTTGCCAGACTACCGCACCACCAACAGGTCAGTCGTATGATAAGTTACGTGTCGCTTCCGCAGGGATGCCCCGTGGGACCGCGCACGTTCGCCGCACGTACCGGCCGCACCGCGTGCCGCCGTCGGCCGTCACCGCCTCCCTGCCGCCCGCGGTCCGCACGGCACACAAGGAGCAGAGTCGATGAAGATCACGGGCTACCGCAGCCTCAGGACCATCCACCGCTGGGGCCGGCCGGTCGGCGACGCGAACGGCTTCCTCTCCGGCGGGGTCACCGAGGTCCCCGTCGTCCTGCTGGAGACCGACGGCGGGCTCACCGGGGTCGGCCTCGGCGCCCACGGCGACGTGGCGCGGGTCTTCCCCGCCGTCGAGGGCGCGGACCCCAGGGCCGTCACCACCCTCTACGACCGCATGCTGGCCTACGTCTTCAAGAGCGGCCACGGCGGCACGACGTTCGGCACCATCGGTGCCCTCGACATGGCGCTGTGGGACCTCAAGGCCAAGATGGCGGACGAGGCCCTGTGGCGCACGCTGGGCGCCCAGGACCGTTTCGTGCCCGGGTACGCCTCGGGACTGGAGATCGCGCTCGGCGACGAGGCGCTGCTCGCCTTCTACGAGCAGTGGGCCGCCCGCGGTTTCACCGGCGCCAAGATCAAGGGCGGCCTGGACGCGGACCGGGACATCGAACGCCTGACGTCCGTCACCGGGCTGCTGAGCCGCAACACCCGGCGCCCGGCCGTGATGCTCGACGTCAACGAGAGCTGGGGCAGGCACCAGGCGGTGCGGCTGCTCGCCCGCATCGAGGAGCGCGTCGACCTGACGTGGATCGAGGAGCCGGTGCGCCGCTGGGACGTCCCAGGGCACCGCGCCGTGGCCCGCGCGGCGCGGGCGGCCGTCGCCTCGGGCGAGAACCTGACCGGTCTTGAGCAGTTCTGGCCGCTGCTCACCGCCGACGCGGTCGGTGTCGTGCAGACCGCGAGCACGTGGGGTGTCACCCACTTCCTGCGCGTGGCCGCCCTCGCCCTCGGCCGCGACCTGCCGGTCAGCCCCGTCGGCTACAACGCCAACCCCCTCGCGCACGCCGCCGCCGCCGTGCCCAACCACCTGGTGACCGAGGTGCAGGACCTCGGCTTCCCCGTGGGCCTCACCGTCGACCAGACCATCGAGGACGGCGGTATCGTCCTCGGGGACGGGCCCGGCCTCGGGATCACCGTGGACGAGGCGGCCATCGCCGAGACGGCCGGGCTTCAGGACGCCGACTGGTCGCACCCGGCCGGGCCGCACGTGCGGCCCGCCGACGCCGGTCTCCGGCTCGTTCCCACCGCTCTCGACCCCAGCACGACGGGGCTCGCGACATGAGCGCGCGGGCGCTCCGCGCCACCTTCGCCATGCGGCCGGTCACCCTGCCCGGCCGGCTCTTCGACGCCGGGGCCCTCGCGGAGCTGCGCGCCGCCGTCGACCTCGATCCCGCACATGTCCTCACCGAGTACGACTCCCCCGCCGCCCGCGAGGCGCTGGCCGCCACCGACGTGCTCATCGCCGGCTGGGACGCCCCCGTGCTCAGCCCCGGGCACGCGCGGTTCGCCCCCCGGCTGCGCGCGATCGTCTACGCCGGCGGCGTCGCCGCCGGCTGCGTGGCGGACCCGGCCGCCCTGGCCGCCCGCGGTGTCGTCGCCGCCAACGTCCGCGCGGCCAACGCGGTACCCGTGGCGGAGTACACGCTCGCCATGATCCTGCTCGCCAACAAGCGCGCCTTCGAGGCCGAGCGCCTGCACCGCGAACGGCGCGGCCCGCTCGACCGGGAGCGCGAGCTGACCGACGCGGGCAACTACCGGCGCACGGTGGGCATCGTCGGGGCCTCGTGCACCGGGCGGGCCGTGATCCGGCTGCTGCGCCCGTTCGACCTGCGCCTGATGTGCTACAGCCCCGAGCTCACCGAGCCGATGGCGGCCGGCCTCGGTGTCGAACGCGCCACGCTCGACGAGGTGATGCGCCGGGGCGACGTGGTCTCGCTGCACCAGCCGCTCACCGCCCAGACGGCCGGGCAGATCGACGCGCGGCGCCTCGCCCTGCTCCGGGACGGCGCGACGCTCGTCAACACCGCCCGCGGCGGCGTGGTGGACCACGCCGCGCTCCTCGCCGAGCTGCGAACGGGCCGCGTCAGCGCGGTGCTCGACGTCACCGACCCCGAGCCGCTGCCCGCCGACAGCGAGCTGTGGGACCTGCCCAACGTCCGGCTGACCCCGCATATCGCCGGTTCGATGGGCGGCGAGCTGCACCGGCTCGGCGCGGCCGTGGCCGCCGAGGTCGGCCGTTTCGCGGCGGGCCGCCCCTTCGCGAACCCGGAGGAGCTGGCATGAACGTCACAGGGCCCCTGCCCTCGCGGCGGCTGCGCGGCGGCCTGCGCCTGACCGAACTCGGCTTCGGTGCGGCCCAGTTGGGCAACCTGCACCGGGAGACGAGCGACGCGGACGCGGAAGGGGCGGTCGCCGCCGCGTGGGACGCCGGCATCAGGTACTTCGACACGGCCCCGCACTACGGCCTCGGCCTGTCCGAGCGGCGCCTCGGCGCGGCGCTCGCCGGCCGCCCGCGGGCGGAGTTCATGGTCTCCACCAAGGTCGGCCGCCTGCTGGTGCCGAACCCCGGGGCCGCGCGCCGGGCGGACGACGGCGGCTTCGCCGTGCCCGCGGACCTCCGCCGGGTCTGGGACTTCAGCCGCGACGGTGTGCTGCGTTCCCTGGAGGGCAGCCTCGAACGGCTCGGCCTCGACCGGGTGGACATCGTCTACCTGCACGACCCGGACGACCACGGCGAGCAGGCCGCGACCAGCGGCGTGGACACCCTGGTCGAGCTGCGCGACCAGGGCGTGGTCGGGGCGATCGGCGCCGGCATGAACCAGTCCGCCATGCTCGCCGAGCTCGTCCGGCGCTGCGACCTGGACCTCGTCATGCTCGCCGGCCGCTACACCCTGCTCGACCAGCGGGCCCTGGACGACCTGCTGCCGCTGGCCGAGGAGCGGGGGGTCGGCGTCGTCGCCGCCGGGGTCTACAACTCCGGCCTGCTCAGCCGCGACCGGCCCGCGCCCGGCGCCACCTACGACTACCTGCCCGCCCCCGCCGCGCTCGTCGCCAGGGCCCACACGCTGGCCGACCGGTGCGAACGGCACGGCACCACCCTGCCCGCCGCCGCCGTCGCCTACCCGCTGCGGCACCGGGCCGTCGTCTCGGTCGTGCTCGGCGCCCGCGACGCGCGGCAGAGCGCGGCCAACGCGGAACGCTACCGGTCCTGGCCGCCCGAGGAGCTGTGGGCGGATCTCGCCCAGGATGGGCTCGTGCCCGACATCACCGGCGCCCCCGCGGAGAGGGCCACCGAGAATGGCTCCGCCAGCCGTACCCGGAATCACCAAGGACCTGCCGCATGACCGCACCCACGTACTCCGACCGCCCGAAGTCCCCCGAGGACCGGGCCGTGCCCGACACCGCCTCGCTCGCCAGGTGGCTGGCCACCTGGGTCACCGGCGACGGCGCGATCAACGGCTTCCACAACCACAGCGTGTGGGGGACCAACCCGGCCAGCTTCCTGGACTTCACCAGCGGCCACGCCGCGTTCTCCGCCCCCGCGCTCGGTGCCCTCGCCCAGGCGCTGGCCCGCCACGAGGACGAACGGGGCTTGAAGCTGTGGCGCACGATGATGCGCTACCAGTCGCAGGCCCTCCAGCCCGACGGCCAGTACCGGCACATCGGCTTCCAGGTCGGCGAGTCCGCCACCTCGGGCCTCATCCACAACGCCGTCGGCAGCCTCGGCCTGCTGCTCGGCCTGCGGCACGCCGGGCACCTGCTGGGCGCCGGGGAACGCGCGGACATCCTCGCCACGGTCCGCCGCAACCTCGACGCCTGCGAGATCTACGGCGGCGGGCGCCCCGGGGAGTCGGGCACCTGCAACCAGGAGTACGCCCGGGTCTGGGTCAAGCTGCTCTACACCGAGCTGTCCGGCGACGCCGCGTTCGCCAAGCAGATTCCCGAGGACCTCGACAGCCTCATCGACCTCTTCCACCACCGCGGTGTCCCCGACGCGGACTGCACCGGTGCCTTCCGCACCACCGCGGACCGCCGCTCCGGCGGCATCCTGGAACCGGCCGAGTACTACGGCCTGATGACGGCGCCCCTGGTGCTCGCATACCGCGTCTACGGCGAGGAGCGCTACCTCACGGAGGCGCGCCGGCTCTGCCGCCACGTCGCCAGGTCGGCCTGGCGGGACGCCGAGGACCACACCCGCTACCACAGGTACTGGTACGTGACGGGCGGCCGGGCCCACCGCACCGACACCCCCATGCTGATCGCCGGCATGGGACTGACGCTCCACGGTGTTCAGGAGGTGCTGCGGGAGGGCGACGACCCGGAGCTGGCCGACTTCGCCGCCCGCTGCCTGAGCACCTACGCCAGGTACCAGACACCCGCCGGTTACTTCGCCTCCGCGACCGGCTGGCACAACGAGGCCGACGTCGCGCCGAGCACCGCCTGGCACGCGCACGACCTGCTGTTCCTCGTGGACCGGCTCGGCACGGAACCCGGCTTCTGGGACGGCGTGTTCACCGCCTACGACCGGCAGTCCGTGCTGCTGAGCGACCGGGCCGTGTGGGCCGAGGACGGGGTCCACTGGTGCGTGCGCAGCCCGCTGACCGCGGGGGATCTGCACCTCTACGGGCGCAAGGACCGGGCCACCTTCGCCCGCGAGTTCTTCGCCTGGACCGACCGCGAGGAGCTGCCCGAGGACCTCAGGTACCCGGCGGCGCCGACGTTCTTCGTCGCCAACGACGGCGTCTACCGCGTGGACCGCGGCGAGCGCCCGACCGATGTCTCGGTCCTCGGCCCCCTGCTCTACCGGGGCACCATCTGACCCTCTACTTCCCTCTGTGTACTAGGAGACAACGATGTCAGCACTGAGATGGGGGCGCGGCCGCGCCGCCCTGGCGGCGGGCGCCGTCTCGCTGCTCACCCTGGCGGGCTGCGGCAACGGCGGTTCCTCCGGCGGCAACGCCGACGGGGAGGTCGGCGGCGAGGTCCGGATGCTGGTGAACCTCACGCCCAACCTCGACCAGTCCTACTGGGAGGAGTTGGTCGCGCCCTTCGAGGAGGCGACCGGCGTGTCGGTCGAGATCGAGGCACCCACCGGGAGCAGCGTCGCCGAATCGTTCCCCCAGCAGCTCGCCGCGGGCACCGCCCCCGACGTCATCCAGTCCATATTCCCCGACGACGACACGCTGCCCCAGCTGGTCGACCTCAGCGACCTGCCCTGGACCGAGGGCACGCCGATGGTCGACGACTACGCCATCGACGGCAGTCGCTACGTCGTCGGCGTCGGCTCGCAGACCCAGTCCCTCGTCTTCTACAACAAGACCGCCTTCGAGGAGGCCGGGATCGCCGAGCCCCCCGCCACCTGGGCGGAGTTCACGGAGGCGCTCGGCCTGCTCGACGAGGCCGGGTACACGCCGCTGCAGACCGCCGGCCAGTTCCAGACCGGGCTCCAGCTCCAGCAGCTTTACCATCCCACCCTCAACACCGTCCACCCGCGCTGGCAGACCTCCGTCGCCGACGAGGAGTTGTCCGCGGGCGAGGCGTACCTGCCGATGTTCCAGCACTACGCCGACTGGCTGGAGGCCGGCTACATCGCCCAGGACGACGTCGGGCTCGACCCCGCCGCGGCCGACGGCGCCTTCCTCGAAGGCACCGTGGGCCTTTACCCGCAGGGCAGTTGGTTCGCCACCACCCTCAAGGCCGGCGGCGAGCCGCCGTTCGAGGTCGGGGTCTTCTCGCCGCCGGTGGACGAGGGCCAGGAGCACCCCGGCCCGCAGGGTGCCACGATGGCGTACCCCTACATGATCAACGCGGCCTCCGGCAACATCTCCTCGGCGCAGGCCCTGGTCGAGTACCTCGTCACCGACGAGGCCGCGATCCAGTCCCAGCTGACCGCCGACGGCGTCTTCCGGCAGGGCGCCGAGACGGCCGACGACCCGGTGCTCGCCCAGGTGCAGGCCATCCTCGACGAGGCGCCAGGGCTGGTCGCCGTCGGCGAGGGTTTCGGCGACACCCGGCTCCCGGTCACCGGCTTCAACCCCAAGTTCACCGAGATCGTCCAGGGCCTCTACACCGGGCAGAGCCCGCAGGAGGCCGCCGACGCCCTCGACGACTGGGTCAGCGAGAACCGCTGATCATGGCCAGGACGCTGACCAAGACCGTCCCGGAGCGCGCCGCGGCGGCTCCGGCCGAGGCGGCAGGCCCCGCGGCACGCCGGGGTCGCCGGGGATGGCGGGGGTGGCGCGACGCCGGTGCGCGCCTCACCATGGTCGCCCCCGCGCTCGTGCTCTACGTGGGCCTGCTCGTCGTCCCCGTCGGCTACGCCGTCTACTACAGCTTCACGGACTACAACGGCTTTCCCAACCAGATCCCCGAGTTCATCGGCTGGGAGAACTACCAGCGGGTCTTCCAGTCGGCCGACATCACCGACTCGATGGTCGTCACCGGCACGATCGCGCTCGTCGGCGCCATCCTCGTCAACGCCGCCGCGCTGGGCCTGGCGCTGCTGCTCCAGCGGACCGGCGGGTTCACCACCTTCGGCCGGGTGGTGATGTTCTACCCGCACGTCCTCAGCGCCCTGGTCGTCGGCTTCCTCTGGCAGGCGATACTGGGCCCGCAGGGCGTGGTCAACACCATGCTGGAGAAGGCCGGGCGCTCCTCGATGCCCTTCCTCTCCGACCCGACGTGGGCGCTGTGGACCCTGATCTTCGTGATCTCCTGGTCCCTGTTCGGCGTGCAGCTCGTGCTCTACCTGGCCGGGCTCCAGACCGTCCCCGCCGACCTCGTCGAGGCGGCCAGGATCGACGGCGCCGGACGCTGGCAGACCTTCCGGGCCGTCACCTGGCCCGCCCTCGCGCCCACGTTCAGCGTCGCCCTCATCACCTCGGGCATCTCGCTGCTGAAGACCTACGACGTCGTCGTCTCCCTCACCGGCGGCGGGCCGGCGGGATCGACGCAGACCCTGGCCTACTCGATCCTCGCCGTGTCCTTCCCCGGGCGGCAGATCGGCCTCGCCTCGGCGGAGGCCGTCGTGCTCATCATCGCCGCCGCGATCCTCGCCTTCACGGTGCTCGCGCTCAGGCGGCGTGCGGAAGAAGGGGCGGAATCCATCGGATGACTCGCTCGTCACGTCCGGCGACCGCGCTGCGCGTCGGATTCCTCGGCGTCCTGTGCCTCTTCATGCTGATCCCGCTCTACCTGCTGGTGATCAACGCGTTCAAGAGCCAGCAGGACATCCTCACCAACCCGTTCACCATCGACCTCTCCCGGGCCACCACCGAATACCTCGGCGCCGCCTGGAACAGTCCCGAGTTCAGCATCCCCAAGGGCTACGCCATCACGCTGGGGCTCCTGGTCTGCGTCAACGTGCTCTCCATCGGGCTCTGCGTGCCCGCCGCGCACGTGCTGGCCAGGACCCCGAGGCCGCTGTTCCGCGCCATCCTGATGTTCTTCGTGGCCGGCATGTTCATCCCTACGCAGGTGATCCTCATCCCGGTCATCTTCGTGCTGCGCGGCCTCGGCCTGATGAGCACCTTTCCCGGGCTCGTGCTCTTCATGACGGCGACCACCGTGCCGTTCACCCTGTTCGTCTTCACCGGCTTCGTGCGGGTGCTGCCGCGCGCGCTGGACGAGGCGGCGGCCATCGACGGCGCGGGCCGCCACTACACGGTGTGGCGGATCATCTTCCCGCTGATGCGGCCGATCGTCGCCACCGCGTTCATCCTCAACTCCCTCAGCGTCTGGAACGACTTCGCCAGCCCGCAGGTCATCCTCGGCCCCGGCAGCGGCATCTACACGGTCACCACGGGGGTCTACGCCGCGGTCGGCCAGTACTCGGCGGACTACACGAAGGTGTTCCCGACGCTGCTGCTCGCCGTCATCCCGATCCTGGCCATCTTCGTGGCGACCCAGCGCCACCTGATGCGCGGCCTGGCCGCCGGTTCGGTCAAGGGCTGACCGCCGCGGGCCCCGCCCCTCGTCCGTCCGTTCGTCCCCGGCGCCACGCCCCGAGCCGCTACTGGAGGTACTTCCGCCGTGAGCCACGAGACCACCCGCTCCCCCGCCACCGGAGGCCGCCGATGACCGCCGCACTCGTCACCGGGGCCGGCGGCGGCCTCGGCCGTGCCGTCGCCGTGCGGCTCGCCGGCGACGGTTACGACGTCGCCGCCGTCGACATCGACCCCGCGGCCCTGGCCGCCACCGCCGAGGCCGTCGAACGGGCCGGCGCGCGCGCCCTGCCGCTCGCCGCCGACCTGGCCGACCCGGCCGCCGCCGCGGCCGCCGTGGAGCGCGCCCGCGCGGCGCTCGGCGTCCCCGGGGCCCTGGTCAACAACGCCGCGATCTACCCGGCCACCCCGTTCCTCGACGTCGAACTCGCCGAGTACGACCGCGTGGTGGCCGTCAACCAGCGCGCCTACTGGGTCGTGGCCCAGTCGGTCGCCCGCCTCATGGCGGAGGCGGGCGGCGGCGCCATCGTCAACGTCGCCTCCATCACCATGCACGGCGGCTGGTCGGACCTGGCCGCCTACGTCTCCACGAAGGGTGCCGCCACCGCGCTCACCCGGGCGCTCGCCCGGGAACTGGGCCCGCACGGGGTCCGGGTCAACGCCGTGTCACCCGGCGCGTTCCCCACCGCGGCCGAGGAGATCCACCCCGACCCGGAGGGCTACCGGCGTTTCGTGCTTGACCGGCAGGCCCTCAAACGACGCGGCAGGCCCGAGGAACTGGCCGCGGCCGTCGCCTTCCTGCTCGGCCCCGACGCCTCGTTCGTCACCGGTCAGTGCCTTGAGGTCAACGGAGGGTGGGTGATGGCATGAGGATCGCCGGACGCGACCTGGACCGCGCCGCGCTCGAACGCCGCGCGGGTGACCTCTCCGCCGCGGGCGGCATCCGGGCCGTCGTGCTCGACGACGGTGCCGAACGCGGCATCCGCGCACTGGAGTTCAGAACCGGCGGCGGACTGGCCTTCGACGTTCTCGTGGACCGGGCCATGGATCTGGGCACCGCCGAGTACCGGGGGCACGGCTTCGGCTGGCGCTCGGCCACCGGCTTCCGCCACCCGGGCCTGCACGAGTACGGCGACGAGAACGGCCTCTCGCTCATGCGCAGCTTCTCCGGGCTGCTGGTCACCGCGGGCCTCGACCACACCCTGTTCACCGCCGAGGTGGACGCCTCGCAGTACCGCTACCCGCACCGCGCCACCGTGTGGAACGGGCTCCACGGCCGCGTCGCCCACACCCCCGCCCGGCTGCACGGCTACGGCGAACGGTGGACCGACGACGGCCGGTGCGTGCTGTGGGCGGAGGGCGAGGTGCGGCAGGCGGCCGTCTTCGCCGAACACCTGCGGCTGACCCGGCGGATCGAGGCCGACCTCGGCGGCAGCGAGATCCGGCTGACCGACACCGTGCGCAACGCCGGATTCGACCCGACGCCGCACATGTACCTCTACCACATCAACGTCGGCTGGCCCCTGCTGGACGAGGGCGCGCGCTGGGAGCTGCCCGCGGCCCGTACCCTGTGGCGTTCCGACAGCGTCGCGGAGCAGGGCGTCTCGCACCTGGTCATGCCCGCGCCGCTGCCGGGGTTCGTCGAGCAGGTCTACGAGCACGAACTCGTCCCAGACGGCGCGGGTCGCGCACAGCCGAGGCTGGTCAACGAGCGGCTGGGGCTGTTCTTCGAACTCGACTACGACACCCGTGAGTTCCCCGCGTTCTTCCAGTGGCTGCACCTGCGCGAGGGCGCCTACGCCGTCGGGATGGAGCCCTCCACGCACCACGTCGCGGGCGAGGAGGCGGCCCGCGCCGACGGGTCCATGACCTTCCTGGCCCCCGGCGAGGAGCGCCGCTACCACACCGTCTTCCGGATCGGCGAGCTGTGAACGGCCAGGCGGGCGGGGCGGCGGAGCGATGACGGCCTACCGCGGACTGACCTGGGACCACCCGCGGGGCACCGAGGCGCTGCGGCGGGCCGCGGCCGGCTTCTCCGCGCCGCCCTCGCCCGCCGCACGCCACGGGGACACCCTCACCTGGGACGCGCAGCCCCTCGAAGGCTTCGAATCGCACCCGATCACCGACCTCTGCGCCCGCTACGACCTCGTCGTCCTGGACCATCCGCACCTCGGCGACGCCCTGGCGGGCGGGGCGCTCACGCCACTGTCCGCGCTGTTCGGCCCCGAGGTCATCGCCGAGTGGCGCGCGACCACGGTCGGCGCCTCGGCTGACTCCTACACCGCCGCCGGCGAACTGTGGGCGCTCCCGCTCGACACGGCCACGCAGGTGGCCGCGGCACACCGGGCGACGGTGCCGGAACTGCCCACCACCTGGGAGCAGGTGACCGCGCTCGCCGCCGAGCGGCCCGTCGTGCTCTCGCTCGCCGGTCCGCACGCGCTGCTCACCTTCTTCTCGCTCTGCTGCGCACTCGGCGAGCCGCCCGACCCCGCGCCCGCCTCCGGCCTGGTCCCGCGCGACACCGCGCTCGCGGCGCTGGAGCTGATGCGGGACCTGACCCGCCGCGCCGACCCCGCGACGTTCGGCCTCAACCCCATCGGCCTGCTCGGCCTGCTCGCCGCGGGCCGCGCGGCCTACTGCCCGTTCGTCTACGGGTACGCCAGCTACGCGGCACGCGCGGCGGGCGCGCCGGTACGCTTCGGCGACGTGCCGCGGCTGGCACCCGGCGGGCCGCTCGGCTCCACGCTCGGCGGTACCGGGCTCGCCGTGACCCGCCGCACCGAGGTCTCCCCCGCGCTCGCCCGCCACCTGAGCTGGCTGCTGTCGGCCGGGGCGCAACGCACCTACCTGCCCGAGCGGTTGGCGCAGCCCTCGCGCCGGGAGGCGTGGCGGGACCCGGCGCTCGACGCGGCGTTCTCCGGTTTCTACTCCGGCACCCTCGCCACCACCGAGGGCGCCTGGGTCAGGCCCCGCCACGCCGGCTACCCGGCCTTCCAGACCGCCGCCTCCGCCGTACTGCGGGCGGCGGCGACCGGCGCCTCGTCACCGGCGGACGCGTTCGCCGAGACCGTCCGGCTGCACCGCGCCCTGACCCTCTGACCCATATCCCCGCACCCCCGCATCCCCGCATCCCCGTCCGAGGAGCCCCCCGCCATGGAGAGCACAGTCGAGGAGATCCGCCTGACGCTGCACGACCGCGTCGCGCTCATCACCCTCAACAGGCCCGAGAAGCTGAACGCGGTCACCGCCGCCATGTCCGCCGAGCTGACCCGGCTCGCCGACCGGTGCAACGCCGCCGACGAGGTGCGGGCCGTGGTGCTCACCGGGGCCGGCGAACGCGCCTTCTGCGCCGGCTCCGACATCGGCGAACTCGACGCCTACGCCACCCCCTGGGACTTCCGCAACCGTTCCGACTACTGCGACTCGTTGCGCCGCCTGCGCAAGCCCGTCATCGCCGCGGTCAACGGGCTCGCGCTCGGCGGCGGTCTGGAGACCGCCCTCGCCTGCGATATCAGGATCGCCTCCGCCACCGCCCGGTTCGGCGCCCCGGAGATCAAGCTGGGCTGGATCGGCGGCGGCGGCGTCTCCGCGCAGCTGCGGGCCTCGATCGGGGCGAGCAACGCCGCCCTCATGCTGCTGACCGGCGACCCGATCGACGCCGCGACGGCCGAGCGCCGGCTGCTGGTCAGCGAGGTGACCGAACCGTCCGAACTCCTCGACCGCGCCCTGGAGATCGCCTCGACCATCGCCGCCCGCGCCCCCATCGCCGCCGAGACCGCCAAGGCCAACCTGCACGCGGCGGCCAGCGTCCCCCTCGACCAGGCGCTGGAGCGCGAACGCGACCTCCAGGCCGTCTGCTTCGCCACCGAGGACGCCGCGGAAGGCCGCGCCGCCTTCCTGGCAAAGCGCCCCCCGCACTTCCACCGCAGATAACGCCTCCGCCTCGGCCGGTCCGTCGGCCGTTGCCTGGGCTTCTGCTCGCCTACCCTTGGCAGCATGGGCCTCGGTGCTGATCTCCGTCGGCTGCGCCGCCTTGCGGGACTCACACAGGAGACCTTGGCCGACCGTGCCGGCGTGTCCGTTGATGTCGTCAAGAAGCTGGAACAAGGGCGGAAGACATCAGCCCGCCTGCCGACCCTCCATGCTCTTGCCGCCGGTCTGGGCGTCGAGCTGACGGCGTTGCTGGGCGAGCCGCCCGCAGTGGCCGATGGGGCGCTAGGCCCTGTCCTGCCGATCTTGCCGGGCCCACGACGCCAGCTACGGCACCTCGCTGCGTTACCGAATCGCGCGAATACGGCCAAGTATGAGCTGCGATCCGGTGCCTTGCGATGCACCGCATCTGGGGGCACCTCCCGGACGGAGTCTGGGGGAGCCGCGGGCTGATCCGACAAGATCGACAGGACAGGACCTAGTCGACTCGCCTCAGCTCGTGGCTACGTGCTCTGCCGACGCCGGATCTCGAAGCCCAGGTCCAGGGCGGGGACGGCGGGGGACTCGCCGCGCATCCGTTGCAGCAGCAGTGCCGCGGCCTCCCGGCCGATCCTGGCGTTCGGCAGGGACACCGTGGTCAGCCCGGGGCGGACCACGCGGGAGAGTTCGAAGTCGCCGAAGCCGGTGACGGCCACGTCCTCCGGCACCCGCACGCCGGCGCTCCCGGCCGCGAGCAGGGCGCCGCAGGCGAGCACGTCCGTGGAGAAGACCAGCACGTCCGCCGCCGGGTGCGCCCGGCGGGCGGCGTCGAGCAGCCGCGCTCCCGACTCCAGGGTGAGCGGGTACTCGGAGGCGTCCACGACGCGGGGCTCGCGTCCCGGCCGGAACGCGTCCACCGCCCGCCGGAACCCCGCCAGCCGGCGCAGCGAGCGGTGGTCGCCCGCCAGCAGCGAGCCCACGAAGCACGGCTCGCGGTACCCGGACTCGTGCAGGGAGGACACCATCGCGTGCATGGCCCGCTCGTTGGAGAAGCCGACGAGCGTGTCCACCGGACTGTCCGTCCAGTCCCAGGTCTCCACCACGGGCACCCCGGCCGTGCGGAGCATCGCCACCGTGCTGCGCCGATGCACCGTTCCCGTCAGGCAGATGCCGTCCGGGCGCCTGCCGAGCAGCGAGCGGATGAGGTCTTCCTCCCGCTCGTCGTCGTAGTCGGTGTAGCCGAGCAGCAGTTGGTAGCCCTCCGGGGAGAGCACCGCGGAGAGCCCGGTCAGGGTTTCGGAGAACAGCTCGCTGCCCAGCGCGGGGATGACCGTGGCGACGATCTTGCTGCGGTTGGAGGCCAGGTTGCGGGCGGCGAGGTTGGGTACGTACCCGCTCTCCCGGATCGCGGCCTCCACCCGCTCCCGGGTGTGCGGCGCGACCTCGTCGGGAATCCGCAGCACGCGGGAGACCGTCTGCGAGGAGACGCCGGCGCGCGCGGCCACGTCCCGCAGGGTGACCGAACGCGTCGAGGCCCGCCGGGGCCCCGCCGCTGGACCGCTTCCCATCCGCCCTGCCTCCCCGTCTGCCGTGCCGCACCGCGCGGCCGGGGCAACTGTACGCAGCCGACGGCCCGTCGGGCGGACGGCCGCCCTCTATGTTAGCGCTGCCGTTAGCGCTATCATCGCTCTCCACAGGCCCCAAATGGTGTGAGGTGTGGCATGGGAGTGCTCGACGGCATCCGCGTCCTGGACCTGTCCATCGCGATGTCCGGCCCGTTCGCGGCGATGAAGCTCGCCGATCTGGGAGCGGACGTGATCAAGGTCGAGCCCGTCGGCGGCGAGTGGCAGCGACGCGCCGCGGCGGGCGGCGCGCGCGGCCGGGAGGTCAACGCCTCGTTCCTGTCGCTGAACCGCAACAAGCGCAGCCTGTCCGTTGACCTCAAATCGCCCGGCGGGCTCGCCGCCCTGCGCGAGCTGGTGAAGACCGCGGACGTCTTCCTGCAGAACTACCGGCCCGGGGTGGCGCGGCGGCTCGGCGTTGACTACGAGACCCTGCGGGAGCTGCGGCCCGATCTGGTGTACGTGTCGATCTCCGGGTACGGCGAGAGCGGGCCGTACGCCGCACGTCCCGGCCAGGACCTGCTGCTCCAGGCGATGAGCGGTGCCCTCTTCAGCGCCGGCGCGCCCGGCCGGGCGCCCACCGCCGCGCCGTACTTCCTGGTGGACGCGTTCGCCGCCTACTCCGCGTTCGAGGGTGCGCTCGCCGCGCTGTTCCACCGGCAGCGCACGGGTGAGGGGCAGCTCGTGCGGGTCAACATGCTGGACGCGATCATCTGCGCGCAGATGCAGGAGATCACGGTCCGCACGGTCGGCGGCGTGCCGCAGACCCGGGGCGAGGGCATCCACGCGCACAGCTACATCCGCGCCCCCTACGGCATCTACCCGACCGCGGACGGCTACCTGGCGCTGTCGTTCGCCGAACCGGCCGTGCTGGCCGAGCTGTTCGGCGAGCCGCGGCTCGCCCCTTTCGAGGCGGAGCGCGACGGGTTCACCCGGCGCGAGGAGATCTCCGCCCTGGTCGAGGAGCACTTGGGGCGCGAGACCACCGGGCACTGGCTTGAGGTGCTCGGCGGGGCGGGGGTGTGGTGCGGGCCGGTCCACTCCTACGAGGACCTGCTCACCGATCCCCAGGTGGTGCACAACGGATCGTTCGTCAGCTACGAGCACCCCACGGAGGGGCAGGTGACCACGCCGGGCTTCCCCTTCGACCTGAGCGCGAGCCCGCAGTCGGTGGCGCGCCCGGCGCCGGTGAACGGCCAGCACTCCCGGGAGGTCCTGCGCGACCTCGGCCTGAGCGAGGAGGCGGTGGAGGGGCTGATAGCGAACGGCGCGGTCTTCGCCGCGGGCTGAGCGCGGCGGGGCGTCGCGCTCGTGCGTGGCGCCCCGGGCCCTCATTCGATCCGCAGGACCTGGACGTACGGGGTCGGCGGCTCGGGCGGCAGCGTGACCCGCAGCCCGTCGGCGCGCAGGTCGAACGGGAGCGGCCCGCCGCCGAGCAGCGCGATCCGCCGCGGCGGGCGCGGCAGGTGCCCCGCGTCCGTGCCGAGGCTGGTGAGCAGGGCCGTACCGTCCGCGGGCCAGGCCATGAGGAACGCGTACAGCGTCTCGCCCCGGCGGGTGAAGCGCACGTCCCGCGGGGTGTAGGGCAGCGACCGTTCGCGGGCCTTGGCACCGTCCACGCGGGTGGGGCCCTCACCGTGCACGTGCCAGGGCCGGGTGCCGAAGACGGCTTCGCCGCAGACGTCCGTCCAGCCACCGATGCCGTCCAGCACGGCCCCCGTCTCCTCGTCGACGGTCCCGTCGGGCAGCTGCGGCACGTTGAGCAGCAGGCAGCCGTTCTTGCTGACCGTGTCGACGAGCAGGTGCACGATCTCGCCTGCGGTCTTGTAGCGTTCGCCGGCGCTGTAGAACCAGTCGCCGATGCTGGTGTCGTACTGCCAGGGCGCCGGGTCGGTCTCGCCGAGCTGGTGCCGCTCGACGTCCAGGAGCACCGCGCCCCGGTCCTCGTCAGGGACGGTCTTGACGCTCACCGCGCCCTCGGGCACGGCGTTGTAGTAGGCGGCGAGGAACTCCAGGCCGCGCGGGCTCGGCGGCACCGCGGGGCAGACGCTGCCCTCGTCGAACGGCAGCCGGGCGTCGTCGAGATAGACCAGCTCGGGCGCGTACCGCTCGGTGACCTCGCGCAGCCGGGCGTAGTAGTTGTCGACGAAGTCCGCGCGCGGCGGGTCGCCGGGGCGGCGCGGCGGGCCGTAGAGCGCCCGCGGATCGAGGCCGTCCCACCAGGTGCCCCGGCCGTCCTCGGCGGTGAGGTGCCCGTCGTACGGTTCGCCCGCCCGCGGCCCCTCGGCGTCGGCGGCGAACGCGGCGTCCAGCCAGCGCCAGGTCCACGAGCCGGCGTGCATGCTCAGCCCGAAGCGCAGCCCGGCGCCGCGGGCCGCCGCCGCCCACCGGCCCACGATGTCGCTGCGCGGGCCGACGTTGACCGCGTTCCACGGCTGGTGGGTGGAGTCCCACAGGTCGAAGTTGTCGCAGTGCGCGGCCAGCGAGACGAAGTAGCGCGCCCCGGCGCGCCGGAAGCGGTCCATCAGCGCCTCGGGGTCGAACCTCTCGGCGCGCCACAGCCGGCACAGGTCCTTGTGCCCGAACCGGGCGGGGTGGCCGAAGTGGGCGCGGTGGTGCGCGGCCTGGCGGCGGGAGCGCTTCTGCTCGAAGCCTTCGGTGCCCTCGTAGGGCCCGTACAGGTGGCGGGCGTACCAGTCGCCGGCCATGGCGACCGACTGCGGGCCCCAGTGCGACCAGATGCCGAACTTGGCGTCCGCGAACCACTCGGGGACGCGGTGGCCGCGCAGCGAGGGCCAGTTGGCCTCGTACGGGCCGGAGCGGGCGGTGGTGCTCATGGTGTCCCTTCCGTCGCCTGTCCCGTGCTGTGCGCGTGCCGCGAACGGTTCACCCGACCGCCGCCCACAGCAGCTTCTGGGCCGCGATCGCGTCCTGCCGTTCCTGCGCGTCGCGCAGCGCGTCGACGTCGATCCGTTCGCACGCCGCGTCCAGCCGGCGGATGGTCTCGATGCTGTGGGACAGGGCGGCGACGGGGTCCTCGCGGAAGGGGAACTGGTCGAGCAGCACGGGCTGGTCCCAGCCGACGCGGCGCAGGGCGAGGAGGAACTCCAGGGTCTCGAAGAGGTGCACGGACGCGACGGGCAGGTCGTCGTCCCAGCCCCGCCAGTTGTCGTTGAGCTCGGCGGAGACCAGGCGGCCCTGCCGGTGGACGAGTTGCAGGGCCTCGGCGGGGGTCTCCCCGGCCATCAGCGAGTGGCCGAAGTCCAGCACGATACCGACGTTGTCGACTCCGGCGTCCTGGATGGCCAGCAGGGTCGTGGCCGCGTTGCCGAGAGTGATGCGGACCCGGGGCTCCTTGGGCTTGTACTCGATGGCGAACTGCGTCTCCGGGTGGGCGGTGGCCAGTTCGCGGATCGCGTCCACGGTCAGCTCCCACAGCCGGGCGTAGTCGGCCTGCCCCGGCATGTCGAAGCCGTCCTGGCCCGGCCAGAACTTCACGTATCCGGCGCCCAGTTCCGCGGCGACCCCGACGGCGGCGTGCACCCGGTCGCGCGCGGCGCGGCGCACGGCGGGGTCGGGGTTGGTGAAGGCGCCGCGGGTGAACTCGCGGGTGTAGAGGTGCGGGGTCACCGCGCGGGCCCGCAGGCCGAGCCCGTCGAGCAGGGCGGCCACCGAAGCGGCGGAGAGATCCGGTTCGTCGAAGGGGTGGTTGATGTCGAGGTGGTCCAGGCCGTCCACCTGGGCGGCCAGTTCGAGCATGGCCCTGGTCGAGCGCTCCGGCCCGTAGCCGTCGGTGGCGTACCGGTCGACGATCCGGCCGAACGCCCAGATTCCCGCTCCGAAGACGAGGTTCGCCATGGTGTGCTCCTGACTGTGTGGGTGGGTGGGGGTGTCTAGGGCACGTCGCTCGGCAGCCGTGCGCGGCGGACGGCGTCGCGCCAGCGCGCGAGGTGTGCGGCGCGCCAGGCGGCGTCCCGCCGGGGCCGGGCGAGGGTCGTGTCCCGCTCCGCGTGGCGCCGCACGTCCGCGTCCGTCCACAGGCCGAGCGCGACTCCGGCGAGGCGGGCGGCGCCGAGCGCCGAGTTCTCGGGATGCGCGCTGACCCGTACCTGGCAGCCGCAGAGGTCGGCCTGGAGCCGCATGAGCGCGGCGTTCGCGCTCGCTCCGCCGTCGGCGTGCAGGACGCGCTGCGGGCCGAGGGCGCGTTCGAACAGGCGGAGGGTCTCCGCGACCTGGAACGCCGTCGAGTCGAGCGCGGCCCGCGCGAAGTCGGCCCGGGTGGTGGCCTGGGTGAAGCCGGTGAACACCGCCGTGGCCCGGCGGTCCCAGTAGGGGGCGCCCAGGCCCTCGAAGGCCGGCACCAGAACGGCCGTGGTCTCCCCGGCCTCCTCGGCCAGCGCGGCGAGCCCGCGTTCGTCGGTGCCCAGCAGTCGCGCGGCCCAGCGCACGGCGGTGCCGGCGGCGGCGATGTTGGCCTCGAACGCGAGGGCGGGGCCGGTGCCGGGCAGCTGCCAGGCGACCGTTCGGGCCAGTCCCTCGGGTACGGGCCCGGAATCCGTTCCGGCGGGGGCCAGGGCCATCAGCGAGGAGCCGCTGCCGTAGGTGGCCTTGACCAGGCCGGGGCGGCCGGCGCCGTGCGCGAACAGGGCGGCGTGCGAGTCGGCGAGCACGGCGGCGAGCGGCGTGCCGGGACGCACGCCGGGCAACCCGTCGGCGCTCCCGAACGGCCCGGTGGACGGGACCGGTTCCGGCAGCGCGGCCCGTTCCACGCCGAACACGTCGAGCAGGTGGGGGTCCCAGGCGCCGGTGGCCAGGTCGAGCAGCTGTGTTCTGGAGGCGTTGCCGATCTCCATCACGTCGCGGCCTGTGATGCGGCGCAGCAGCCAGGCGTCCACCGTGCCCACCCGGATGCGGCCGGAACGGGCCGCGCGGCGGCCGGGGTCCAGCTCGTCCAGCAGGGCGGCGGCCTTGGTGGCGGAGAACATCGGGTCAACGGGCAGGCCGGTCCTCGCGGTGATCTCCCGGCCCTCGGCCCCCGCCGCCAGCCGCGCGCAGCGCGCCGCGCCCCTGCGGTCCTGCCAGCTGACCAGCGGGCCGAGCGGCTCGCCGGTGTCCGCCCGCCAGGCGAGCACCGATTCGCGCTGGGTGCTGAGCGCGACGGCCGCGAGCTCCGTGCCCGGCCGCCCGGCGAGTGCCGTGAGTGCCTCGCCCGCGGCCGCCACCACGCTCGCCCAGATCTCCGCCGGGTCCTGCTCCACCCGCCCCGGGCCCGGGTGGGCCAGCGCCAGCGGGCGCGCGGCGGTGGCGCGCACGACGCCGTCCGCGTCCACCAGCACCGCCTTGGTGCTGGACGTCCCCTGGTCGAGGGCGAGGACGGCGGGCGACTTCACGGGCCGCGCCCGAGGAGGTCGAGTGCGGCCCGTTCGGCCGCGGCGGCGGTGATGTGGAAGTGCTCGTGGAGGAAGCGCGCGTCGCCGGTGGGGGCGAACACGCCGGGCACGCCGAGGATGCGCATGGGCACGGGCAGGTGGGTGACCACGGTTTCCGCGATCGCGCCGCCGAGCCCGCCGCGCACGGTGTGCTCCTCCATGGTGACGATGCCGCCGGTGTGCTCGGCGGCGTCGCGCACGGCCCGTTCGTCCAGCGGGCTGACGGTGGACATGTTGAGCACGCGGGCGGAGACGCCCCGCAGGGCGAGCCGGTCGGCCGCCTGGGTCAGGAGGGAGACCGTGGTGCCCAGGCCCACCAGCGTCACGTCGTCGCCCCGGCGCAGCACGGCTGCGCGGCCGGGCTCGAACGGGACATGGGGGGTGAGCGCGGGCACCGGGGTGCGGCCGATGCGCAGGAAGACGGGCCCGTCGTGGGCGTGCGCCCAGCGCACCGCCTCGGCGGTCTCGGCCGGGTCGGCCGGGACCACGACGGTGAGGTCCGCGAGGGCGCGCAGCCAGGCCAGGTCCTCGATGCTGTGGTGGGTGGGGCCCAGCTGGCCGTAGGCGAGGCCGGGGCTCATGCCGCACAGCTTCACGTTGGCCCGCGAGTACGCCACATCGGCCTTGATCTGCTCCAGCGCCCGGCCGGTGAGGAACGGGGAGGCGGCGCAGACGAAGGGAATCCGTCCGCCGCCCGCCAGACCGGCGCCCACCCCGACCATGGTCTGCTCGGCGATGCCGACGTTGACGAGCCGGTCCGGGTGGCGGGCGGCGAACTCCTTCAGGTTGCTGGAGCCGACGGAGTCGTTGCACACGGCCACCACCCGCGGGTCGGCGGCGGCCAGTTCGAGCAGCGTGTCGGCGAACGCCACCCGGCAGTCGTACGCCGGCGGGCTCGCGGTGGCCTCGGCGGGCTCCGAGGCGGGGGCGGCGGTCATCCCTGCAACTCCTCCATGGCGCGCCGGGCTTCGTCGGCGTTCGGTACCCGGTGGTGCCACTCGACCCGGTCGGCCATGAAGGACACCCCGCGGCCCTTCTGCGTCACCGCGATGAGGCAGCGGGGCCGTCCGGGCGGCGCGGGTGCGCCCAACTCGCGGCGCAGGGCCTCGTGGTCGTGGCCGTCCACGGTGCGGACGGTGAAGCCGAACGCCTCCCACTTGGCGGGCAGCGGCTCGAGAGCCGAGGTCTCCTCGGTGCGGGCACCCTGCTGCAGTCCGTTCCGGTCGACGACGACCGTCAGGTTGTCGAGGCCGTGCTGGGCGGCGGTCAGCGCCGCTTCCCAGTTGCTGCCCTCCTGCAGCTCACCGTCGCCGGTGAGGACGAACGTGCGGCGCGGGCTGCCGTCGAGCCGGGCGGCGATGGCCGAGCCGACGGCGAAGGGCAGGCCGTGGCCCAGCGGCCCGGTGTTGGTCTCCACGCCGGGGATCTTGCGGCAGTCCGGATGGCCGTTGAGCGGGGAGAGCGGCGCCATGTAGGTGTCAAGATCGGCGTCGGCGAAGAAGCCAGCGTACGAGAGCGTGGCATAAAGGGCGCCCGAACCGTGGCCCTTGCTCTGGATGAAACGGTCGCGCTCCGGCAGCCGCGGGCGCTCCGGGTCGCAGTCGAGGACCAGCAGGTAGAGGACGGTCAGGATGTCGACGGCGGAGAAGTCGCCGCCCACGTGGCCCATGCCCGCGCGGAGGATCATCTCCAGGTCTCGCCTGCGGATCGCCGCGGCGATACCGGCGAGCCGGGTTCTGCGCTCCGCCACGGGGGCCTCGATCAACGACCGGCGCAGCTCGCGCAGTTGGCGCGCGCTGCCCGGAACGGGCCTCAGTGTCATCGACGACACCACGTCAACAGGGTCATCTGAATATCCATTCAGCTATGAATGTTGATTCACCATAAGCTAACCTTCTGTCGGAGACCCGTCAAGGTGGCAACCGCACCGGCGGCCACGGGACTTCGCGAGGAGGAACGAGCGATGGCATCGCCCGAGGAACTGCGCCTCATGACGCGGGTGGCGCGCATGTACTACACCGAGGGCGTGCGCCAGCCGCAGATAGCGCGGCGCCTGGGGCTGTCCCAGGCCCGGGTGTCGCGGCTGCTGAGCAAGGCGGAGCAGCACGGGATCGTGCGGATCACGGTGTCCCCGCCGGCCGGCACCCACCCGGAGCTGGAGGGCGCCCTGCAGGAACGTTACGGGCTCCGGCTGGCGCTCGTGGTGGAGGTCGGCGAGGACGAAGAACAGCGCATCCTGCCGGAGCTCGGCGCCGCCGCCGCGTACTACCTGGAAGCCACGCTGCGCTCCGGCGACGTCATCGGTATCTCCTCCTGGAGCGCCTCCCTGCTGGCCCTGGTGGACCACCTCCACCCCGCGCCGGGACTGGCCGGGGTCCGGGTGGTGCAGGTCCTGGGCGGCGTGGGCGATCCGGCCGCCGCCGAGCACGCCACCCGGCTGACCGACCGGATGGCCCGGGTGCTGCACGGTGACGCCGTCCACCTGCCCTCCCCCGGGGTCGCGGGCTCCGCCGCCAGCGCGAAGGCGCTGCGCGAGGACCCCTTCGTCGCCGCCGGTCTCGCCCTGTTCGACGGCATCACGGTGGCGCTGGTCGGCATCGGGTCGCTCGAACCCTCGCGGGTGCTGGCCAGCAGCGGCAACGTCTTCTCCGCGGCCGAGATCGAACAGCTGCGCGCCGCCGGTGCGGTGGGCGACGTGTGCCTCAACTTCTTCGACGCCGCGGGCACGCCGGTGGACGCCGGCACCGCCGAGCGCGTCATCGGCATCACGCCCGACGGGCTGCGCGCGGTGCCCCGGTGCGTCGCCGTGGCCGGCGGGCGGCGCAAGACCGAGGCGGTGCGCGGCGCACTGCGCGGCGGCCTGGTCAACGTCCTGATCACCGACCGGTTCACCGCGGAACGCCTGACCCGGCCCTGAGGAACAGCGCGCCCGACCCGGTATCGCGACGAGCGAGGAGATCCGCCGTGTTGTCCACCTCCCAGCCAGACCCCGCCCACCTCCGCGTCGGCACGCCGGTCGCCGAGCACCACCGCGAGCCCTTCGGTATCGGCGAGCCCAGGCCCCGGCTGTCGTGGACGGTCCACGCCGGGCGGCCCGGCTGGCGGCAGGCGGCCCACGAGATCGAACTGCGCGCCCCCGCCGCCGCCGACGGAACGGCGTGGCGCACCGGCCGACTCCCAGGAGCCGACTCCGTGCTGGTGCCCTGGCCCGCCGGGGCGCCCGCGCTCGCCTCCAGGGAACGGCGCGAGGTGCGGGTCCGGGTGTGGGGCGAGGACGGCGCCGCCTCGGGCTGGAGCCCGGCGCTGACCGTCGAGGCCGGGCTGCTGACCCCGGGGGACGTCACGGCCGCCATGGTCGCCCCCGCCGTTCCCGTTGCCGAGCGGGAGCCGGAACGCCCGGTGCTGCTGCGGGGCGAGTTCGCGCTGCCGGCCGCGCCTTCGCGGGCCCGCCTGTACGCGACCGCGCACGGCGTCCACGAGCTGGAGCTCAACGGCGTCCGGGTCGGCGACCAGGTACTGGCCCCAGGCTGGACCAGCTACCACCACCGGCTGCGCTACGCGACGTACGACGTCACCGGTCTGCTGCGGTCCGGCCCCAACGCGCTCGGCGCCTGGCTCGCCGACGGCTGGTACCGGGGGCGCATCGGGTTCCAGGGCGGCGTGCGCGCCTACTACGGCGACGATCTGGCACTGCTCGCCCAGTTGGAGGTCGTCTGCGCGGACGGCACCGAGGTGCGCTTCTGCACCAGCGAGCGGGACTGGCGCTGCACTTACGGTCCGCTGCTTGCCGCCGGCCTGTACGACGGCGAGTCCTACGACGCCCGGCTGACGCCGTCGGGCTTCTTCTCGCCGGGCTGGTCCCTGCCGGGCTTGGATGACTCCGGCTGGCATCCGGTCCTGGCGGTCGCGCGCGACGCGGCCACGCTCGTCGCCCCCACCGGGCCGCCCGTGCGCCGCACCGAGGAGCGTTCGCCCGCCCGGGTCCTCGCCTCGCCCGCCGGCCGCACGATCCTCGACTTCGGCCAGAACCTCGTCGGCCGGCTGCGCATCAGGCCGGACGGCCCCGCCGGCACCACCGTGACCCTGCGCCACGCCGAGGTCCTCCAGGACGGTGAGCTGTGCACCCGGCCGCTGCGGGACGCCGAGGCCACCGACCGGTACACGCTGCGCGGCGGCGGGGCCGAGGAGTGGGAGCCGCGGTTCACCTTCCACGGGTTCCGCTACGCCGAGGTCACCGGCTGGCCCGGCGAGCTACGGCCCGGCGACGTCACCGCGCAGGTCCTCCACACCGACCTGCGCCGCACCGGCTGGTTCGAGTGCTCGGAGCCGCTGCTCAACCAGCTGCACGAGAACGTCGTGTGGAGCATGCGTGGCAATTTCCTCGACGTGCCGACCGACTGCCCGCAGCGCGACGAGCGGCTGGGCTGGACCGGCGACCTCCAGGTCTTCGCGCCCACGGCCTGCTTCCTCTACGACTGTGCCGGCATGCTGACCTCGTGGCTGGCGGACCTGGCCGCCGAGCAGTACGACGACGGCACCGTGCCGTTCTTCGTGCCCACGCTGGAGGCCGAGGCGTGGCGGCCGGACTGGTCGCCGTCCTGGCCCGCGGCCGTCTGGGGCGATGTGGCCGTGCTGACCCCCTGGACGCTGTACGAACGCTTCGGCGACGCCGGGGTACTGCGCGCGCAGTACCCCAGCGCCCGGGCCTGGGTGGACCTGGTGGCCTCCCGGCTCGACGGGGACGGGCTGTGGCGGCACGACCGGCAGCTCGGCGACTGGCTTGACCCGGCCGCACCACCGGACGACCCGGGCCGCGCCCTGACCGACCCGGACCTGGTGGCCTCCGCGTACGCCGCCGCGTCGGCGGGGCGGCTGGCGGACACCGCCCGGGTCCTGGGCGAGGAACGCGACGTGCGCCGGTACGGGGCGATGGCGGCGGCGCTGCGCGCCGCGTTCACCGCCGCCTACCTGACCCCCGCGGGCCGCCTCACCTCCGATACGCAGACCGCGTACGCGCTGGCGCTCCGCTTCGGCCTGCTGCCTGCGGCCGCGCGGCGGGGGGCGGCGGCGCGGCTGGCTCGGCTCGTCGCCGACGCGGATCACCGCATCGGCACCGGCTTCGCCGGCACGCCCGTGGTGTGCGACGCCCTCGCCGACGGCGGCGAACTGACCACGGCGTACCGGCTGCTGCTCCAGCGCGAATGCCCCTCCTGGCTCTACCCCGTCACCCGGGGCGCGACCACGGTCTGGGAGCGCTGGGACAGCATGCTGCCCGACGGCACGGTCAATCCCGGCGAGATGACGTCGTTCAACCACTACGCGCTCGGCGCGGTCGCCGACTGGCTGCACCGCACCGTCGCCGGGCTCGCCCCCGCCGCGCCCGGCTACCGGCGTCTGCGCGTCGCGCCCCGGCCCGGCGGCGGGCTCACACACGCGCGGGCCCGGCACCTCACCCCGTACGGGCCGGCGGAGGCCGGGTGGCGCATCGAAGCGGGGCGGCTGGAGGTGGAGGCGGTGGTGCCGGCGGGCGCGACGGCGGTGATCGAACTGCCCGGCGCCCCGCCGGTCGAGGTGTCCTCCGGCACCCACCGCGTCACCGGCCCGGCCGGAGAGTATGCCTAGGGCAGGGCGCGGAAGAGGAGGGCGAAGGCGGTCTCCGTGGGTATCAGCCGGTGTTCGGGCAGCGGCCCCGGGCCGCAGGAGGCGCTGCCCAGGCCGTGGTGGGCCAGGTCCAGGTTCACGTACACCCGGTCCCGTTCGACCAGGTCCGTGGGGTGCCGGGCCGCCGCCAGGTCGCCGGTGGTCCAGCGCCGGGCGGTGAGGCCGAAGTGCGGCGCCCCCTCGATCCGCAGCCGGTGGCGCGGGCCGCCCAGCTCCGCCCACCTGACCTCCGCGCGGTGCCCGTTCTCCTGCGGCACGACATAGGGCGTCTGGAGGCCGGCGACCGTGGTGGCGAACAGCCCCACGCGGGCGGCCTCGCGGCTGTCCGGGTACGCCTCCCCCGGTCCCCTGCCGAACCACCGGACGGCGTCGCAGTCCGCCGGCAGCGTCAGCCGTACGCCCAGGCGCGGAAGGGGCAGGTCGTCCCAGGGGCCCTCCGGGACGACGTGTACCTCCAGCCGCAGGTCCGGCCCGGCCGCGGTCCAGGTGTAACGGACGCGCAGGGCCCGCTCGGTGCCGGCGGCGGCGACCCGGGCCTCCACCACCAGCCGGTCCTCGCGCGGGGCGACGGAGACGGTGCGGTGCTCCATCCGGTCGAGACCGGCGCGGTGCCACTCCCGCGCGACCGAGTTCGCGCCCATGCCACGGTCGTTGTCGGTCGGCGCGCGCCAGATGTCGAGGCGCGGTCCGTCCAGGGCGAGCGGGCCGAGCCGGCCGAGCACCCCGGTGCGGGCGTCGAACAGCCCCGCGCCCAGGGCGATAACGTCACCCCGGCGCCGGGCGGCCCGGCCGGGGCCGACCGGTCGCGCGGCCGGGGCGGAAACGGCGAACTGGGCCCAGGCGACCTCGTGCCCGGCCGCGGCCCACGGTTCGTCACCGGCCAGCTCGGCCCGCACCGTGAGCCATCCCTCCCCGGCGGCGGCCGGCAGCCGCGGGACCGGCAGCTCGGCCGCCTGGCCGGCGGGTACGCGCGGGACCGGCAGCTCGCCGGCGGCGACCCGCCGCCCGTCGTCCTCCAGGGTCCAGGTGAACCGCAGGTGCGACAGGTCGCGGAACGCGTGGCGGTTGGCCACGCGCAGTCGCGCACCGGCGAGTTCGACGGTGACCGGCTGGAACACCTTCTTCAGCTCGGCCAGTCCCGGGGACGGGGTGCGGTCGGGGAAGACCAGTCCGTCGATGCAGAAGGTGCCGCCGTGGGGGTGGTCGCCGAAGTCGCCGCCGTAGCCGAAGTACTCCCGGCCGTCGGCGGTGCGGCGGCGGAAGCCGTGGTCGATCCACTCCCAGACGAAGCCGCCCTGGCAGCGCGGGTACCGCTCGAAGACCCGCTGGTACGCGGCCAGCGAGCCGGGGCCGTTCCCCATGGCGTGGGCGTACTCGCACAGCAGGAACGGCAGCGCGCGGCGCCGGGCCTCCAGCTCCGGGTCGTCCGCCGTCTCGGGCGGGACGGCCTCCTCGCGCCGCCCGATGCGCTCGACCTCGTCCACGGGGGTGTACATGAGGCTGTAGAAGTCGGAGTGGCGGTAGCTGCGGTCGCGCTCGTAGTGCAGCGGCCGGCCGGGGTCGCGCGAGCGGGTCCAGTCGGCCAGGACACCGAAATTGCGGCCGTGGTGGCTCTCGTTGCCCAGCGACCAGACGACGACGCTCGGGTGGTTCTTGTCCCGCTCGACCATCCGCCGCATCCGGTCGAGCAGCATCGGCTCCCAGCGGGGGTCGTCGGCGGGGTTGCCGCGCCAGTCCGCGTGGATGAAGCCGTGGGTCTCGATATCGCACTCGTCGACGACCCACATCCCCAGCTCGTCGCAGAGGTCGAGGAAGGCCGGGTGCGGCGGATAGTGGGCGGTGCGGACCGCGTTCACGTTGTGCCGCTTCATCAGCAGCAGGTCCGCGCGCATGGTCGCGACGGACAGTGCCCTGCCGTGGTCGGGGTCGTGCTCGTGCCGGTTGACGCCGCGCAGCAGCAGCGGTGTGCCGTTGACGGTGAGCAGGCCGCCGGTGATCGCGACGGTGCGGAAGCCGAGGCGCAGCGGGACCCGTTCCCCGTGGGTCGTGAGGTGGCCGTCGTACAGCCGCGGTGTCTCCGCCGTCCACGGCTCCACGGCCAGGCCGGTCGCCTCCCGCCCGGCGGGCAGGTCCTCGATGCCCAGTTCGGGCACCGAGATCAGGGCGGGCGCCCCGGTGTCCACGGTGAGCGTGCCCCGGCCGGTCACGTGGTCGTAGCCGGCGTGCACGAAGAAGTCGTCGACGCCGCCCACCGGGCGCTCCAGCAGGGCGACTTCGCGGAAGATGCCCGGCAGCCACCACATGTCCTGGTCCTCCAGGTAGCTGCCGGACGACCAGCGGTGCACGCGCACGGCGAGCACGTTGGGGCCGGGGCGCAACGCCGGTCCCGCGTCGAACTCGGCCGGCAGCCGGCTGCCCTTGGCGGTGCCGAGGCACTGCCCGTTGAGCCAGACGCGGAAGCAGGAGTCGACGCCCTCGAAGCGCAGCACGCTGTCCGCCGTCCGCCAGCCGGCGGGCAGGTCGAACGCGAGCCGGTGGTCGCCGGTGGGGTTGTCGTCCGGCACGTGCGGCGGGTCGATCGGGAAGGGGTAGGCCGTGTTGGTGTACCGCGGGACGCCGTGGCCGTGCAGCACCCAGTGGGAGGGGACCGGCAGTTCGGTGAAGCCGCCGGGCGGCGGCTCGGGCCCGAGGAAGTCCAGCGGCGCGCCCTCCGCGGTCGCGGAGAGCCGGAAGAGCCACGTCCCGGTGAGGCTCAGCCGCCCGGCGTCGGAGGTGAACGCGGCGCGGGGCCGGCGCAGCCCCGTACCGGGGGTGAGGTCCTCGAAGTACGACGGCATCACAACTCCCCATGAAATACAGATAACGGCTGAAAACAGCTGAAAAGGTATTGACAGCTGACGGTCGCGGCCGTCTTCCTGATGCGATGCGACCGTTTCCCGCGCTCACGGCGTTTCCCCCCGACCGCGTCCGCCTGCCGGCCAGCCTTGGCCGCATCGACTACACCGAGCTGCCCAACCCGTTCCAGCGCCGTCTCGGCCTGGTACGCACCTACCTGATGAGCCTCGGCGCCGGGCAGCTGCTGCGCGGCTTCGTCCACGAGGCGGGCGTCTTCACGCCCGGCGCCCCGCCCGAGCCAGGGGCCGGGTTCGGCGGCTGGGAGGCGCTGGGCTCGCAGCTGCGGGGCCACTTTCTCGGCCACTGGCTGTCCGCGGCGGCCAGGATCGTGGCCACCACAGGGGACGCGGAGCTGCGGGCGCGGGCCGAGGGGATCGTCGGCCGGCTGGCGGGACTCCAGCGGGAGAACGGCGGCGAATGGGTGTTCTCCATCCCGGAGAAGTACCTGCACCGCATGGCGGCCGGGAAGCCCGTGTGGGCCCCGCACTACACCGTGCACAAGACGCTGATGGGGCTGCTCGACGCGTACCGCCACCTGGGCAGCGACGAGGCGCTGGAGACGGTCGTGGGCGCGGCCCGGTGGTTCCACCGGTGGACGGGCGGGTTCTCCCGGGCCGGGCTCGACGACATCCTCGACTACGAGACCGGCGGCATGCTGGAGGTCTGGGCCGACCTCTACGGCATCACCGGCGACCCCGCCCACCTGGACCTCGTGTACCGCTACGACCGGCCCCGGCTCTTCGACCGGCTGCTCGCCGGCGAGGACCCGCTGACCAACCGGCACGCCAACACCACGATTCCGGAGGCCCTGGGCGCGGCCCGCGCCTACGAGGTCACCGGCGAGGAACGCTGGCGGCGCGTCACCGAGGCGTACTGGCGGTGCGCGGTGACCGACCGGGGGTACTTCGCCACCGGTGGGCAGAGCAGCGAGGAGGTGTGGACACCGCCGCACGCGTTCGCCGCCCGCCTGGGAACGAAGACGCAGGAGCACTGCACGGTGTACAACATGATGCGGCTGGCGGACACCCTGCTGCGCTGGACGGGCGCCCCCGCATACGCGGACTATCTCGAACTCAATCTCTACAACGGCGTCCTGGCGCAGCAGCACCCGCGCACCGGCATGGCCGCCTACTACCTGCCGCTGCGGCCCGGCGCGCGGAAGCGGTGGGGCACCGCGACGGACAGCTTCTGGTGCTGCTACGGCACGATGGTGCAGGCCCACACCCGGCACAACGCCTACGCGTACTACAACCACGACGGCGGCGTGTCCGTCTGCCAGTACATACCTTCCACGGCCCGCTGGGGCGCGGGCACCGGGGAGGTGGAGCTCACGCAGCGGCCCGACCCGGAGGTCGGCACGCACATCGCCGCCACCGACGACCAAGGCGCGCGCGGCCGTCCGGGCCACTGGGCCGTCGAGCTGACCGTGCGGGCCGCGGAGCCCAGCGAGTTCGAGCTCGCGCTGCGGGTGCCGGAGTGGGTGAGCGGCCCGGTGACGCTCACGGTGAACGGCGAGCGGCGGGAGGTGCCGGACGGCGCCCGGCGCGCCACCGTGCGCCGGGTGTGGCACGACGACGTCGTCCGCCTGGAACTGCCGCGCGCGCTGCGGGCGGTGCCCCTGCCCGACCGGCCGGATGCGGTGGCGTTCCGCCACGGGCCCGTGGTCCTGGCCGGGCTGTGCGACGAGGAGCGCCGCCTGGTCGGGGACCCGGACCGTCCGGAGACGCTGCTGGCCCCCGACGAGGAGCGCGATCCGTTCGCCTGGCGGGGCTCCTGGCGCGCCCTGGGCCAGGACCGGGGGCTGCGCTTCGTGCCGCTGCACGAGGTCGAGGAGGAGAGCTACGCGGTCTACTTCCCGGTCACTCCCCGGCGCTGAAGCGCGTGGTGCCAGGACCCGCCTCGTAGACGGCGCGGTCGCCCTCGGCGCCGAGCGCCCGCGCGCCCGGCGGCGCAGGGGCGGGGGCGGCGCCGCCGGGCAGCGGCACCTCGACGCGGGCGGGCGCCCCCGAGGGCACGGTGACGTCGAGGAGGAAGCCGCCGCCGGGCGGGCGCCGCCAGGAGCTGCGGACCCGGCCGCGGGGGGTGTCGTACCAGGCGTCGACATGGGTGAGATCTCCTACCGGGGCGGGCCTGATGACGATGCGGTCGAAGGCGACCGAGTCGTCGGCCTGGCGGATGCCGGCGAGCGAGGCGGTGAGCCACTCCTGGATCGCGCCGAGCATGAAGTGGTTCTGCGACGAGCCGCGGGTGGGCCCGTCCCAGCGTTCGGTGAGTGCGGTCGCGCCGTGCGCGATCTGGTAGCCGTAGCTGGGGCTGTCGGTCCGGGTGACGAGGTCGTGGACGACGTCGTCGCGCCCGTGGGCGGAGAGCACCCGCAGCAGCGAGGGCAGGGCGATCTCGCCGACCGTGACGTGGTCGCCCTCGGCGCGGATGGCGGCGACGAGATGGGCGAGCACGGCGTCGCGCTCGGCCGGCGGCACGACGCCCAGCTCCAGGGCGAGGGCGTCGGCGGCCTGGCTACCGGTGGCGTAGGTGTGCCGCCCGGCGTCGAAGAAGGCAAGGTGGAAGGCGCGGCCGACCCGGTCGGCGAGCGCCGCGTAGTCCCGGGCGTCGCCCTCGCGGCCCAGGACCGCGGCGATCCGGCCCATCGCGGTGGCGAGGCGGTGGTAGGCGTAGGTCGCGGTGACCGCCTTCGGCGTGGAGTTGTCGAAGGACATCCAGTCGCCGAGCCCGTGGGAGAGCAGGTCGCCGTCCGCCCGGGAGGCGAGGTGGTCCAGATAGCGTTCCATGTGCGGGTAGTGGGCGCGCAGCGTGGGGGTGTCGCCGTACCTGCGGTAGAGGAGCCAGGGTGCCAGGACGATCGCGCCGCCCCAGTTCGGGTCGTCGCGGAACTTGTCCGCGAACACGGTGTATTCGGGCGCGATGCCCGGCACGAGCCCGGAGGCGGTCTGCGCGTCCGCCATGTCGCGCACCAGCTTGCGGTAGTACGCGGCGACGTCGTAGTTGTCGGCGACGGCGGGGAAGACGAGGTGGGTCTCCTCCAGCCAGCCGAGCTTCTCCCGGTGCGGGCAGTCGGTGAGGACGCTGTACATGTTGGACTGGACGGCCCGGTCGACGAGCCGGTGGATGCCGGTGATCAACTCGTCGGAGCAGTCGAAGCCCCCCGCGGGCGGGTTGGCGGCGCGCAGCACCTGCGCGCGGACGGTGGCGGTGGTGGCGGGCCCGGGCAGTCCCTCGACCTGAACGTAGCGGAAGCCGTGGTAGACGGTGACCGGATGCCAGACCTCCTCGGCCCCCGCGGCGTCGCCGCGCAGGGTGTAGGCGTCGTAGCAGGGCCGGCCGGTGAAGCGCTGGTTGACGGTGCCGTCGTCGTTCAGCAGCTCGGCGGGGCGCAGCGTCACGGTGGTACCGGCGGGCCCGGCGACACGCAGCTCGGGGCGGCCGGCGATGTTGACACCGAAGTCGACGACGTGGACGCCGGGTTGGGGCTCGTCGACGGAGACGGCGGTCAGCTCCTCCACGACCTCGACCGGCGGGTGGGCGCGGGCGGTGAGTGCGACGTCCGGGGCGGGCACGGCGACCGCCGGACGCCAGCCGGCCCGGGCGGCGGCGCCCGGCGCGTCCCAGCCGGGCCGTTCGCGGCGGGCGTCGTACTCCTCGCCGCCGAACCAGTCGGAGAGGGTGACGGGGCCGGGCGCCGTGCGCCAGCTCTCGTCGGTGACGAGGGTGGTGACGGAGCCGTCTTCCGCCTCCACGCGCAGCACCGCGAGCAGCCTCGGCAGGCCGTAGCTGACGTGCAGCTTCTGGTAGCGGCCCGGCACGTCGGGAACGTGGGCGATACCGCCGGCGAGCCGGAAGCCGACGGTGTTGGCGCCCGCCCGCAGCGCGCCGGTGATGTCGTAGGTGGCGTACAGCAGCCGCTTGTCGTAGGCGGTGTAGCCGGGTTCGAGCTCGGCCGCGGCGATGCGGCGCCCGTTGACGGTGGGGACGTAGACGCCCAGGGCGGTGGCGTACAGGCGGGCCCTGCGGAGGGGCGCGTCCAGGTGGAAGTCCCGGGCCAGCAGCGGCATCGCGCGGTCCGGGTCGTGCTCCTCGGTGGCGGGCGGGGCCCACTCGGGTGCGGTCACCCAGCGCGCGCCGCCCCAGTCGGCCGGCTCCAGCAGCCCCGTCTCCCACCCGGCCGTCCGGCTCCAGGCGGACGCCGTGCCATCCTCGTCCCACACCCGGACGCGCCAGCAGGCCCGCCGGCCGGAGCCGAGCGGGTGACCGGCGTACGGCACCGCGACACCGCGCTCACCGGCCACCCGGCCGCTGTCCCACAGGTCGGGCTCGCCGCCGGTGAGCCGGCCGGGGGTGGACGCCACCTGAATCCGGTAGGCGCGCTGCCGTCCGGCGGCGGGCCGCCAGGAGAGATCCGGCCGCTCGGCGTCGATGCCGAGGGGATCGGTGAGATACCCGGTCCTCAAGTGGGTCGGCGCGGCGGGGGCCTTGGCCATATCAGGTCTCCTGTCTGCCCGTTGTCAGGCGATCACCAGCTCCACACCGCTGTCGCGGCACAGCCGGGGGTACGGGGGCGGGGGCTCGGCGTCGGTGACGAGCACGTCCACCTGATCGAGGCGGGCGACGGAGATCGTCTCCGTGCGGCCGAACTTGGTGTGGTCCATCACGACGATCACCTTCTCGGCGATCTCCAGCATCGCGCGGCGCACCTCGGCCTCCTCGATGTCGAAGAACGTCAGACCGCGCTCCGCGGTGAGTCCGCCGCAGCCCAGGACGAGCTTGTTCACGTGCAGCTTGCGGATGGTCTCCGTGGCGAGCGCTCCGACCAGGCACAGCTCCGGAGCGATCACCCCGCCGGCCAGCAGCACCTTGGCCGAGGAGTCGGGCACCCCCTGGAACTCGCCCGCCACATGGATGGAGTTGGTGACGACCACCAGGTCCCGCCTGTCGCGCAGCGCGCGTGCGACGCTGTGCGCCGTGGTGCCGGTGTCGATCGCGACGCTGTCGCCGTCGTCGATCAGCCCGGCGGCGCGGGCCGCGATGCGGAGCTTCTCCTCGGCATGGGCGACCCTGCGGGTCTCGAACGGAGAACGCTCCCGGCGCACGGCCCCGCCGTGCACCCGGCGCAGCACGCCGTCCTGCTGCAACTCGTGGAGGTCGCGGCGGACGGTCATCGCGGAGACACCGAGACGCCGGGTCAGCTCGGCGACCTCCAGGCGCTCCCGCTCGTCCAGCATCCGCAGGATGACGTCCCTGCGCGTCCGTCCGCTCTTTCCCATGCCACTCCGCCTCGTCTCGCGCCTGCGTACCGGGGGCCTGGCGGGCCGTCGCCGCCCGTTCCGCCGCCCCCGAGCAGTATCCGCGCACCGTCCGGTGACGCGGACGCACGCCCCGTCGGCGGCGGCCGGCACCGGACCCAGATTGTTCGAGTGAACAGAAACTAGAACCGCACCTTGTCCGCGTCAACAGCGCCGGTGGCGCGGTGGGTGAATATCTATCCAGCTGCCCAGCCTTGTTGACGGCGACGACCGCCACTCCTAGCCTGTCCGGCATTCGTGTTCGTTCGAACATTGAGAACGGTGTGACGGACCCATGCCCAGCATTCCGGCAACGTTGCTGTTGGAGGAGCGCGCCGAGCAGGCGATGAACGCGGTCACCGGACTCGCCGACCCCGACCTCGGCCACATCCCCTTCTTCAGCGCCAACCTCCTCGCCGAACCGGCCTCGCTGGTGCACGGCGACTACGACTACGGCTCCAGCCACGGCCGCCTCACCGACGCCTGCGTCCTCGCCCGGCAGATGACCGGCGAATCCTGGTGGCAGGAAACCGAGGAGCGCTACAAGGCCACGCTGCTCGACCTGCTGGCCGACGACGGGCTGAGCTACCGGCGCACGCACCCCCGCGGCCACTGGGCAGCGCACGCCAACCTCATCGATCAGCGCGCCACCCTCCTCGCGCTCACCACCTGGTACGTGGACAGCGGCGACGAACGGGCGCGGCGGGCCGCCGACCGGCTCGTCGCCGCCCTGCGGCGGATCGCCGTCAAGGAGCGCGACGTCTGGTACTACCCCGCGTCGGAATACACGCCGCGCGGCTGGCCCTCGGACAACGCGGTCCACCTCCGACTGGCGCCCGACCCCGCCTCGTTCTGCGGCCGGCTCATCATGCCGCTGCTCCGCCACCACCAGGCGACGGGCAGCGCCGACGCCCTCGAACTGTGCGGCTGGTTCACCCGGCTCATCACCGAGAAGAGCGGCGTGTTCCTGCCCGACGGCAGCTTCAACCCGGCGCTCGCCTACCGCAGCGGCCACTTCCACACCCGGCTCGGCACGCTGGACGGCATCGCACGGTACGCCGTCCTCATCGGCGACCACTCCCTGACCCAGTTCGTGAAGAACGCCTTCGACTGGGCGCTGACGCAGGCCACCGCCTTCGGCTGGACTCCGGGCGACCTGGCCGACCAGCGCTACGAGCACGAGACCTGCTCGCTCGTCGACCTGATCGGCATCGGCACCACCCTGGCCCGCGCCGGGCACACCGCGTACTGGACCGTGGTCGAACGCTTCCTCCGCAACCACCTCGCCGCCTCCCAGCTCACCGACACCGACTGGGTCCGCTCGGCGCCCGACCGCTCGCTCGACACGCCGGGCTGGGAGACGCACCACCGCGTCGGGGAGCGGGTACGGGGCGCCTTCGCCGGCTACGGCGCGCCCAACGACTACGTCTCCGACGTGGTGCTCGGCCGCGGTCACACCAGCGACGTCCAGGCGTGCTGTGTCGGTTCCGGGGTGCGCGGCCTGTTCACGGGCTGGAACGCGGTGGTCACCGGCGACGAACGGCTCCTCCGCGTCAACCTGCTGCTCAACCGCGGCAGCGCGCTCGTCGACGTGCTCAGTCATCTGCCCCACGAGGGGCGGGTGGACCTCGACGTGCGCGCCGACTGCCGTGAGCTGCGGCTGCGCGTGCCGCCCTGGGCCGGTTACGCCCACCTCGCCGTCGCCCGGCACCCGGCCTCAGGACCGGCCGTCACCGCCTCGGGGCGGGAGGCCGGACTCTGGGCACCGGACGGCTATCTCCGCCTCGAACGCCCCCGGGCGGGCGAGCGGATCACCGTCACGTTCCCCCTCGCGGAATCCACCACCGACGAGGCCGCGGCCGGGCGCGTCTTCCGCGCCCGGTGGCGCGGCGACGACCTCGTAGGCATAGAACCGGAAGGCAGATCGCGACCGATGTACAGTCCCCGCACCCTGGAACCGAAAGCCCCGCGGCGCCCCCGCGCCCTCCACGTCCCGGACCGGGAGTGGTCGTGGTGAGCCGCAACGAAGGACCGGAGCGCCCCGATGCCGCGACCGGCCCCGCCCGCAGGATGTTCATACTCGGCGCGGGCTCGACCGCGGCGCTCGCCCTCGGCGCCGGGACCGGGGCCGCCGCCGGCGCGCCGGCCCGGCGGCCGAGCGACGCGCAGGCGGCGCGGATCATGGCGGGGATACGCCCGCCCCGGTTCCCGCGCCGCACCGTGACCGTCACCGACCACGGCGCCGTGGGCGACGGGACGACCGACTGCACCGCGGCCATCGCCGACGCCATCGCCGCCTGCCACGCCGCGGGCGGCGGACACGTCATCGTCCCCGAGGGCACCTACCTCACCGGCGCCGTGCACCTGCGCGACAACATCGACCTGCACCTCGCCGCCGGCGCCACGCTCCGCTTCAGCCGGGACCCCGCCGCGTACCTGCCTGCTGTCCATACCCGCTACGAGGGCATCGAGTGTCTCAACTACTCCCCCCTCGTCTACGCCCGCGGCTGCCACAACATCGCGCTCACCGGCAGCGGGGTGATCGACGGACGGGCGGACGACACCCACTGGTGGGACTGGACCAGGGGCGAGGACGGCGGCGACTCCCCGGAGAGCATCGACAAGCGCACCCTGCGCGCCTGGGCCGAGGAGGGCGTGCCCGTCGAGCAGCGGGTCTTCGGCGGCGGCCACCACCTGCGGCCCAACATGATCCAGTTCTACGACTGCCGGAACGTCCTCATCGAGGGGGTGACGGTCAAGGACTCGCCGATGTGGAACATCCACCCCGTGCTCTGCCGCAACGTCACCGTCCGCGACGTCACGGTGGAGAGCCCGAACGGCCCCAACAACGACGGCTGCAACCCCGAGTCCTGCGCCTACGTCCTGATCAAGGACTGTGTCTTCAACACCGGCGACGACTGCATCGCCTTCAAGGCCGGGCGTGACGCCGACGGCCGCCGGGTGAACGTGCCCTGCCACAGCGCGCTCGTCGAGGGCTGCGAGATGCGCGACGGCCACGGCGGCGTCACCATCGGCAGCGAGATGACCGGCGGCGTGCACAACATCCTCGCCCGCGACTGCCGGATGGACAGCCCGCAGCTCGACCGGGCACTGCGTCTGAAGTCCAACCCGAACCGCGGCGGTCACATCACCGACATCGTCTTCACCGACATCACCGTCGGCACGGTCGGCGACGCCGTGATCGAGATAGCGCTGGACTACGAGAACATCGACACCGGCGACCACTACCCGGACGTCCACGGCATCTCCGTGCACCACCTCACCGCCGAATCCGGCTCGCTCGCGTGGAACCTGCTGGGCAACGACGCCAACCCCATCCGCGACGTGCTGCTGCACGACTGCGCCTTCGCCGGCATCGAGGAGGGGTACGTCACCGAGAACGTGACGGGCCTGGTGCTGCGCGAGGTCACGATCAACGGCGCGGACGCCGGCGACGGAGGAGGCGCGTGACGGCCTCGCCGGCGGACCTCGCCCGGCGGCAGGCCGACGCCATCGCCGCGCGCGTGCGACCGCCGCGCTTCCCCGACCGCGAGTTCCCCGTCACCGACCACGGCGCCGTGGGCGACGGGATCACCGACTGCACCGCGGCCATCGCCGGCGCCATCGCCGCCTGCCACGCCGCGGGCGGCGGACACGTCATCGTCCCCGAGGGCACCTACACCACCGGGGCGGTACGGCTGCTCTCGGGCGTTGACCTGCATCTGCACGCCGGCGCCACGCTCGCGTTCAGCCGCGATCCGGCCGCGTACCTGCCGCCCGTCCTCACCCGGTTCCAGGGGGTGGAGACGTACGGCTACTCCCCCCTCGTCTACGCGCACGGCCAGCGGAACATCGCGGTCACCGGCGCCGGCGTGCTGGACGGACGGGCGGACCCGGACCACTGGTGGCCCTGGTCGGGGCAGGAGGAGTTCGGCTGGCGGCCCGGCATGCCGCAGCAGGAGGACGACTGGCCGCGGCTGTGGGCGCAGGCCGAACGGGGCGATCCCGTGGCGGAGCGGGTCTACGCCACCGGTCACCACTTCCGCCCCAACTTCCTGGAGACGTACGACTGCGAGAACGTCCTCGTCGAGGGCGTCACGTTCGTCCGCTCCCCGATGTGGGTCATGCACCCGGTGCTGTGCCGCAACGTCCTCGTGCAGAACGTCACCGTCGACAGCATCGGCCCCAACAACGACGGCTGCGACCCGGAGTCCTGCCGGGACGTGGTCATCCGCGGCTGCGTCTTCAACGCGGGCGACGACTGCATCGCCGTCAAGTCGGGCCGGGAGGCCGACGGCCGCCGGGTGAACGTGCCCAGCGAGAACATCCTCATCGAGGACTGCGTCATGCTCCACCGCTACGGCGCCATCACCCTGGGCAGCGACATGACCGGCGGCATCCGCAACGTCTTCGCGCGCCGCTGCCGCATCGGCGGCCCCGGCCTGTACTTCGGCCTCTACATCAAGACCAACTCCGTCCGCGGCGGCTTCGCCGAGAACGTCCAGCTGGACGACCTCTCGGTCACCCACCTCACCAAGGAGTTCCTCACCTGCGACTTCCACCGCGGCGAGGGCGACACCGGGGATCACCCCCCGCATGTCGGGGACATCGGCGTCCGCAACGTCACCGTGGGGCAGGCCCGGCGCGCGCTCCTCGCGCGTGGCTACCCGCACGCTCCCATCCGCGGTCTCCGGCTGGCCGACTGCTCCTTCGCCGCGCTGGACGAGGCCGACCGGCTCGAACACGTCGAGGGGCTCGTCCTGGAGGACGTGTCCCGGCCGGAACCGACCCAGAGGGACGAGCCCCATGACGCCACCTGACCTCCAGGACCCCCACACCGCGCCCGGGCGCCACGACTGGTGCCCCTGGCTGTACTTCGGCTCCGCCACCGACGCGGAGCGCGACGCGCAGCGCGCGTGGCAGCGGCGGCTGACCGAACGGCTGGCCGGCCA
Organism: Streptomyces johnsoniae; assembly: GCF_031845565.1. Classification (NCBI taxonomy): domain Bacteria; kingdom Bacillati; phylum Actinomycetota; class Actinomycetes; order Kitasatosporales; family Streptomycetaceae; genus Streptomyces; species Streptomyces johnsoniae. Next base: position 180,802 of record NZ_JAVREV010000010.1, read on the forward strand.
CGGCGGCGAGACGGAACTCACCGGCGACGTCTACGTGTCGCCGTGGGCCGGGGTCTTCACCGACCGGCTGCGCATGGGGGAACGCTCCTACGTCGCCGCGCACGCGTACGTCACCGACGAGGTGACGATGGGCCAAAACTGCACGGTCAACCCCTACACCGTCGTGCGCGGCAGGGTACGCATGGGCGACGGGGTGCGCGTCGGGGCGCACAGCTCCGTGCTCGGCTTCAACCACTCGATGGCCCCCGACCGGCCCGTGCACAAGCAGCCGCTCGTCTCGAAGGGGATCGAGATCGGCGACGACGTGTGGATCGGCTCGCACGCCGTCGTCCTGGACGGGGTCTCCATCGGCGCGCACTGCGTCGTCGGCGCGGGCGCGGTCGTCACCGGCGACCTGCCGGAGTGGTCGGTCGCCGCCGGCAATCCGGCCCGGGTGCTGCGCGACCGCAGAGACCCCCCGGCGCCGCGCGCCGCCGCCCCCGCGGCGGGGCCGCCAGGGCTGGCGGCGCGGCTGGAGAGATTCGCCGCGCGCGCCCGCGAGCAGGCGCCCGAGGTGCTGGCCCGCTGCCTGGCCGAAGCGCCCGACGGCAGCCCGGCGTTCGTCGACCGGCCGGGCGCGCCCCGCACCGTCCGGGCGGACTGCGACGCCGTCGAGGTCGCGCACCTGCTGCTCGGCGGCCCGCCGCCCGGCATCGACGCCGGCGACCTGGTCGCCCGGCTGCGCGGGGCGCAGGACCGGCGGACCGGACTCGTTCCCGAGCACGGGGGCGGGGCAGCGACGCTGGACGACGACAGCGCGATGTACCACATCCTGTGCGTCGGCTACGCGCTCAAACTGCTCGGCTCCGGTTTCGAGCACCCCGTGCGGGCGGTCCACGAGCTGACCCCGACGGAACTGACGGCCCGGCTGGACGCGTTGCCGTGGGAACGCGCCGCCTGGCGCTCCGGCCACTGGGTGGACGGCGTCGGCACGGCGGTCCTGGTGAACCTGGAGGACTTCGGCCTGCGCGCACCGGCCGCCGACACGCTCTTCGGCTGGCTGCTCACCCACGCCGACCCCTGGCACGGCCTGTGGGGCCGCCCCGGCGCGGCCGACCGCTGGCTCCAGCCGGTCAACGGCCTCTACCGGCTCTCGCGCGGCACCTTCGCCCAGTTCGGGCTGGGGCTGCCGTACCCGGAGCGGGCCGTGGACACCGTCCTCACCCACAGCGCGGATGCCGCGTTCTTCGGAGCGGGCCGCGGCAACGCCTGCAACGTTCTCGACGTCATCCATCCGCTCTGGTCGTGCGCCCGGCAGACCGCGCACCGGCTGGACGAGGGCCGGCGGTGGGCCCGCCGGCAGCTCGACCGCCTGCTCGACGGCTGGCGGGACGGGCAGGGCTTCGCCTTCGCCCTGGTGCCAGGCGCCGGGCCGCGCCACCAACCGGGCCTCCAGGGCACCGAGATGTGGCTGGCGACCGCCTGGCTACTGGCCGACCACCTGGGCGTCGGCGAGGCACTCGGCTACCGCCCCGCGGGCGTCCACCGCCCCGGCCCGGCCCGCCTCGGACTGTAGAACGCCTTCCCGGCGGGGGTCAGCCGTCCGCCGCCGGGGCGCCGCGCAGGCGGAGGGCGCCGGCGAGCACCTGGGCCGTCACCCAGGACGGGTTCCAGGTGTTGCTGGTGCCCCGCGCCTGCCAGTTGGTCGGGAAGAAGCCCTCCGCCTGCTCGCCCGGGTGGGCGAAGTCCCACTCCCCCGGCCGGGCGCAGATGCCCTGGCCCATCGCGTGGATCATCGTGTCGGCCAGGTCGGTGTACTCCGGACGCCCGGTCAGATCGCCGAACCGGGCCAGCTCGTGGACCGGGAAGAACACGTCCACGTGATGGTTCTGCACGCTGACGACCGGCCACCCGGCGGCGGCGAAGCCGCGCTCGCGCAGCGGGGAGCCGGGCGGGTAGGCGGGATTCCACTGGTAGACCCAGGTGAGGAGCCAGTCGGCCGCCGCCGCGGCCCACTCGCGGTAGCGGCTCTCGCCGGTCAGCAGCAGAAGCTCGTACGCGCACAGGAAGAACGCGATGCCCCCCTCCTTGTCCTCGCACGCCGCGTCCAGGGTGGCGTGGGAGAAGGGCGTGGCGAAGTCGTCCGCGTGGGCCCGCTGGTAGCGGCCGAGCAGGTCGGCGGCGTCGCGAAGGAGCGCCGGCGAGGGCGTCACCCGCTGGGCCTTCAGCAGCGCCAGGACGCAGGGCAGCCCCGCCGCGCCCGGCGGCTCGGGCAGCGGCGCCCCGTCGTCGAGCGCCCAGCCGAGCGGCACCAGACCGTCGGGGAGCAGGCCGCGGCGGACGGCGTCGAGACCTTCGTCCAGGGCGCGGAGCCAGCGGTCGGGTACGGCGCGGCCGTGGTCGCGCAGCAGCACGATCACGTCGGCCAGATCGCCCAGCGTGTCGCCGAACGCGCGGGCGGAGACGAAGGGGCGGCCGTGGCGCTCGAAACCGGTCCAGCGGCCGTCCCCGACGTGATGGAAACTCAGCCGCAGGCCGGGCGGCGCCCCCTGGGCGCTGCCGTCGAGGTAGAAGTCGACCGCGCGCCGGCAGCGCCTCAGCCGCCACTCCTCGCCGCGTTCGAGGCCGAGGCGCGCGTCGCACCACGCCAGCCGCAGGCACTGGCCGGTCCAGCCGTACATGAAGCCCGGCACATGGCCGGGTCCGTGGAACTTCAGGTACCCGGCGGCGCCCGCCGCCTCGTGCCACCGGCGGTCCAGGGCCGCGGTCTTCAGCTCGACGATCGCGTCCAGCGACAGCGGCCGGGCGCCGGACGGCGCGTACCGCCGCAGCCCGTGGTGGACCAGATCGCGGAAGCCGTGGCCGGGGCGGCTCGGCCGCCCCCAGCGCAGGGCGTGCCGGAGCGTGATGGCCGCACCGGGGGCGAGGTCGCGGTAGCCGCCGGGGTGGGGCGCGGTGGCCGCCTTGTGCGTGTAGGCGACGTCCGGCTCGCCGTTGAACATCACCGGGCCGCTGAGGGCGAGCAGCGCCGTCCCCTCGCCCGGGACGGGCACGAGGGCGCCCAGGGAGCCGTCGCCGGGGTCGAGCGCGTACAGCGTCAGGAAACGGGGGCCGGTGGCCCCGGGCCACTCCGCGTGGACGCCGGGGACGGGCAGCCGGTGCTCCTCGACGACGAGCCCGCCGTGCGGGCCCACGCCGAGCCTCGGCACGACGCGGTCGGGGTCGGCGGAGGGGTTGCCGCGGTAGAGGACGCCGGGCAGGGTGACCGACGCCGCCGTGGCGTCCGGCAGGGGCAGCGCCAGGCCCACCGCGACGTCCCGCAGCGGGCGGGCGCCCGCGTTGCGCCAGACCACCTCCGTGTGCAGCGCGCCGTCGCCGAAGGCGAACGTGGCCTCGGCCGCCAGCGGGCCGACGGCGCAGCGCACCGTGAGCCCGGCGCCGGAGCGGCGGACGGCGGGCTCGCGCACGCCGGGGAACGCCAGGCTCCAGGGCCGTCCGACGGAGACGGCCAGCAGGTCCCCGAGTCCGGCGGCGAGATAGCGGCCGTCCTCCCCCGACAGGCTCAGCCGAACGGCCGGACCGTCGGCCTCGATCTCCAGGATCATCCCCTCGCCCTCGACGCGCAGCGTGCGCGCCGCCCCGGAGGTGTCCATGGCTCCCCCTTTCGTCCGGCAGCGCAGACAAACGCTGCACGAGTGTTGACGCCTGTGCCGCACCGCGCAGGATAATGGCATGCATATGGTATGCCACCTCGTGCACAACTGAACGTCTCCCACCGAGTTCCCGGCAGAAGGAGCAGTGTGACCATGAGTGAGGGCTCGAAGGCCGACCGGCAGGCCCGGCGGCTGTCCCGCAGGAAATTCGTCGGGGCCGGCGCCCTGGCGGGCGCCGCCGGCGTCGGCGCGCCGCTCCTGGCGCCGGGCACGGCCGGCGCGACGGCGGCTCCGCACGCCGCGCCCAGCCGGTATGCCACCAGGTCCGGAGCGGTCTGCACTCCGGTCCCCAACCAGTACGACGAGCCGTTCGAGGTCTGCGACGACGAGCTGTTCGTCTTCGTCGCGAACTACAAGCCGTTCGAGCTGGCCGGCTTCTTCGACACCGTCATCGGGAACGGGCTCGCCGCGGCGTTCCCCGACATTCCGCTGAAGGTCGCCGTCTGGGACCAGCCGATCCGGTACGAGGACCTTGAGGCGGCGGGGGTGGTCCCCGACATCATCATCGACGACCCGCGCCGGCGGATCGACCGGGAGCTTGAGCCGCGCGGGTGGGTCAGCGACCTCACCGGCGACCTGGCGAACGCCGGCATCGACCTCGGCACCCTCAACCCGGCCGCGGTGGAGATGATCAGGGCCCGCTCGGACGGCGGCGTCTACGGGGTGCCGCTGTTGATCGACGACTTCGTGCTGCTCCACAACAAGAAGATCTTCGACCGCTTCCGCGTGCCGTACCCGACCAACGGCATGACCTACGACCGCGCGTTCCGGCTGGCCGAGCGGCTGACCAGGGAAGTGGACCTGGTCGCCTACAAGGGCTACCTCCAGCACCCCGACAACTACCTGGACTACAACCAGCTCGGGCGCTACCCGTTCCTGGCGACCGGCAGCGAGAACCCCGCGCCGGAGGACATCCGGGTGGACATCACCTCGGAGGGATGGCAGCGGCTCGGCGCCAACATGGAGCGCTTCCTGTTCATCCCGCGGAACATCTTCACCACGGTGGACGACTTCTTCCAGACCGGCCACGTGGCCATGGCCGTCGACACCCTCTGGAAGTTCAACTCCTACGCGCTGAACGAGATGTACATCGACCCCGCGGACCTGGAGCAGTGGCGGGGCCTGGCGGAGAACGTCGACCTCGCCGTGACCTCCGTGCCCGTCCTCGGCGGGGGCGACAACGCCACGTACCAGCCCAACAGCCTCGCGGCCTACGTGCCGCCGCAGTCGAACAAGCGGCGGCAGGCGCTCGACGTCGTGAAGTGGCTCGTCTCCGAGGAGGCGCAGGTCACGCTCTCCTCGTACGGCATCAAACCCGCGCTGCGCTCCGACGCCGTCGTCGACGCCTTCGGCAGCGCCTCCCCCGCGCTCGCGGGGATCGACACCTCCGGCGTCTTCTGGGGCGACAACGCCGTGGTGACCGGCTACGAGCAGACCGAGTACTGGGACATCCCGATGTACATGGTCTTCCGCCAGCACGTGCTCAAGGACGGGCTGTCCGTCTCCTCCGCGCTCACCATCACGGAGACCGTGGACATCCCGAACTACATCCGCGCCCAGGCGGAGGCCGGCTTCGACTGGTGAGGGCCGCGTCCGCCGGGCGCCCGCGGCTCACACCGCGGGCGCCCGGCGGACGCGCACCGCGTGGTAGGGCAGCGCCGGAAGCTCCACGTCGAACCGGTCGGCCCGTACGGTCACCGGCGCGCCGATCGTCATGTTCCAGACGTCGATCACCTCGATCCGCCAGGTGCCCTCGCCCATCCGGAAGTGGCGTGCCGGATACCGGTGCGGGCCCAGGTACGTCAGGCAGTACTCGCCCGGCACCTCGACCGTCGAGGCGTCGTAGTACACGGGGTTGTGCCGCAGTCCTGGGGGCGCGTCGGCGAGGATCTCCCGCAGGAAGGCGATGCGGGCGGGGGCCTCGCCGTCCGGGGCGCCGCCGTGCGTCCGCCAGGGCCGGGAACCGTAGGACTCGCCGTGGGTGGCGTAGCCGCCCTGGCACACTCCCTCCCAGATCCGGGAGACCAGCTCGGGCGCCGGCAGGCTCAGCCGGGGTTGCTGCGCGTCGCCCTCGGCGCCGCAGTCGTCCAGGATCACCGGCTTGCGCAGGTCCGCCATGAGTCCGGCGACGGCCCGCGGCTCTTCGTGTCGCACGCTGGCGTGGGTGATCCAGGGGGCGCCGAAGTCGGTCTCCGGGCCGCCGTGGACGGTCAGCGGGTGGCGGCCGTGGTCGAACTCCAGGATGGTGGCCTGGAGTTCGGGGTCGCGTGGCGCGCACCACCAGACGTTGCGGAACGCCGCCAGCCGGGCGACGGTCCCGGCGATGTCGCGCCCCTGCAGCGGCACCTCGGCCTCGATGCCGAGTGCCAGCAGGCCGCGGACCTGCCGCTCCAGCCGGGTGAGCGGCACGCCGGCCGGGCAGCGGAGGCGGACCCGGTTGAACGGGCCGGCCGCCAGCGCCCGCAGGGTGGGCTGTGTGACCTGGGCCACGGTGGTGCCGAGGGGGTGGAAGGGGAGCCCGTCCGCGTGGTGGAAGCGGAGCCCGCGGACCCGCACCGGGCCGTGGTTGCCCGGCCCGGCGGGGGTGCACACGAAGGTGCCCTCCGTGCCGGCGGCGCGGTAGTGCCACACGCCCTCCTCGTCCGGCATGAAGCGGGCCACGCGCCGGCCCGAGTCATCGGTGAAGCCCGCGGCGGTGAAGCGGCGCCCGCCGTGGACGAAGACCACCTCGGGGTCCGGCCCAGGACCGGGCGGCGGGCCGGGCAGGGGCAGCTCCAGGACGCCCCACCGCTCCACCTCGTCGGACGGGCGCACCCGGTTCGCGGCGTCGTTCACTCCACCCTCCGCATCCTCAGAGCCATGTCCTGCCGGCCGCCCAGCGCCACCCGGACGTTGTTGCGGTACGTGCCGTCCAGGGGGGTGACGGTCATGCCCCAGGTGTCGACCAGGTCGACGCGGTACGCGGCGCCGACCGGCAGCCGGACGTCCCGGTGGGCGTGCTGCCGGTCGCCGAAGTACTCCAGCCAGTACTCCCCCCGCCGCCGCGCCGCGGGAAGGTCGGCCGGGCCCTCCTCCAGCAGCCGGCGCAGGAACGCGACGCGCGGCACGCTGTCGCCGCGCAGCCGGCCGCCCCTGGAGATCCAGGCGGCGCCGTCGCGGTCGGCGTCCGGGTAGCACTCGCCGTGCCCCACGTACCCGCCGGCCACGGCCGCGTGCCAGAACTGGCGGGTCAGCGCGCGGGCGGTGATGTTCCCCCAGCGCCTGTCGACCGTGCCCTCGTAGCCGATCTCGTCGATGACCACCGGCTTGCGGCAGCCGGCCAGCCAGTCGCCGGTCAGCCGGGCGTCCCAGTGCTGGATGCTCTGGTGGGTGGTCCAGGGCCGGGTGAAGTCGTAGATCCGCTCGTAGGCGTACATCCGGGTGCCGTTGTGGATGGACCGCGGGCGCTGGTAGGGGTCGTGCCGCTGGACGAACTGGCCCAGCCGGTCCCAGTCCTCCAGGGTCTTGGCACGGTTGAAGTCGTACTCGTTCGCGATGGACCACCACACGTTCCGGTAGGCGGACAGCCTCGCCAGCGTGTGGCGCAGCAGGAAGAGGTCCTGCTCGCGGCTCATGTCGTCGACGCCCCAGTGCCCCTCGTCGTAGGGGTGGAAGAGGATGACGTCCGCCACGATGCCGAGGGCGAGCAGGTCGCGCACCCGCCGCTCGAAACGGGCGAAGAACCTGGGCTCGAAGCGGGTGCGGTCCAGCGCGCCCGGGGTGTCGCCGGGGAAGGCGAGCAGCGGCGGCGTCATCTGCCTGGTGGGCAGCAGGCACATGCGGACCTTGGTGAACGGCGAGGCGGCGAGGGAGCTGAGGGTCAGCTCCTCGAAGGCGTCGTCCGCGTAGTGCGTCCAGTGGTAGCAGGTGGTGCCCAGGGGGAGGTAACGGGTGCCGTCGGCGTACTCGAACCGCGTGCCGGTCACCCGCACCGGGCCGTGGTTGCCCGGCCCTGGCGGGACGCAGTCGAACGTGCCGCGCCGGCCGTCGAGCTCGGGCGCGTCGGAGCGGGTGACGTAAGTCCAGGTGCCCACCCGGTCCGGCATGAACCGGATGCGGTAGCGGCCGTCGCCGTCGTAGAAGCCGTCGGCCTCCACGGTCCGGTTGCGGTACTGGAACGCGGCGCTCAGCCTGACGTCCGTGTACGGGTTGCCGCGCGCCGGTCCGTCGAGGGCGATCTCGAAGACCCCCCACCGCTCCACGGTCACGAGCGGCCCTTCCCCGGCCCGGGGGCCGCCGCCCTGACCCAGTCCTCGTCGAGCCGCACGTACTTGATCGTCTTGCGGAGGAAGGAGTAGGCGAGGTGCAGCGCCCCGTCGCGGGTCTGGACGATGCTGGGGTAGGAGTAGCCCAGCTGGCTGTCCCGGTACTCCTCATCAGCCGTCTGGACGTCGCGACGGTAGGGCCACGTGCGTCCGCCGTCCTCCGACAGCGCGAGCGTCAGCGGGGTGCGCAGCGCCTTCTTCCGCCGCCCCGCGCCCTCGCCGACCCAGCGGAACTGGTCGCGCTCCAGCGTGGCGTCGTTGTAGAGGAGGGCGAGGGCGCCGCCGGCCAACCGCGTGAGCTGGACGGCGGAGTTGTTGTTGGGCAGCTCGGTCCTGGTCAGCGGCTGCCAGGTCCGGCCCTGGTCGAAGGACTCGGAGGCGTGAATCCGGTCCGCGGCGCGGCTGCGGAACATGGCGAACAGGCTTCCGTCGGCGCGCTGCACTGCGGTCATCTGCACCAGGTGGTCGCTGTCCGGCAGGTCGTGCTCGCGCCACGTTCCGCCACCGTCCTGGCTGATCATGACGGTGCTGTGCTCACCGCCCGGACGGCACCAGTAGGCGGGAAGCAGCCAGGAGCCGTCGGGGAGGAACAGCGGCGGATTGCGCACGAAGATGCCGGGCCCCTCGAAGAGGACGCGCGGTTCGCTCCAGGTCTTGCCGCGGTCCCGCGAGGTGCGCACGATCAGCCGCGCCGTCTTCTGGTCGTGCGGGGTGTTGGAGGGGTGGAACAGCCACACGGTGCCCTCGGCGTCCTGGGCGAGGACCGGATTCTGCTCGGAGCGCTCCGGGTCCTGGGCCAGCGGCAGCGGCTGTGACCAGCGCTCCCCGCCCCGGCTCAGCCGGGAGAGGACGATGTCGGTGCCCGGGTCGCCCTCCTCGGGGCCGTTGAACCACGCGCACAGCAGGTCCCCGTCGTCCAGCTCCAGGAGGTTGGCCGCGTGGCTGTCGCCCGGGTGGCGCACGGGCAGCAGCGCCTCCCGCAGCGCCGGGTCCCCCGGCGATGTCCTGACCACGCCGTCGAAGCGCGGATCGTTCACGAGCGGACTCCCCTCAGTTCGAGTTCCTCGGCGAAGTGGCAGGCCGCCTTGCGGCCGGGCCGGATCTCGCGCAGCGCCGGGACCTCGGTGGCGCACCGGTCGCGGGCGTGGAAACAGCGCGGGTGGAAGGGGCAGCCGGCCGGCACCCGCGAGGGGTCGGCGACCTCGCCGCGCAGGACGATGCGCTCCTGGCGGCGCGCCGTCGGGTCCGGGTCGGGCACGGCGGACAGCAGCGCCTCGGTGTAGGGGTGGAGCGGCCGGCCGTACAACTCGTCCGTGGCGCCGGTCTCGACGACCCTGCCGACGTACATGACCACCACCTCGTCGGCCATGTACTCGACCACGCCGAGGTCGTGCGAGATGAAGAGGTAGGTCAGGTCCTCCTCGTCCTGGAGGTCTTTCAGCAGGTTGAGGATCTGCGCGCGCACCGACACGTCCAGGGCGCTGACCGCCTCGTCGGCCACCACCAGCCGCGGGGAGAGCGCCAGTGCCCGCGCGATGCCGACGCGCTGGCGCTGGCCGCCGCTGAACGCGTTGGGGTAGCGCCGCATGTGCTCGGGACGCAGGCCGACCCGGCGCAGCAGCTCCGCGACCTGTTCCTCCAGCTCCTCCCGGCCGAGACCGCGGTTGACCCGCAGCGGCTCGCCGACGATCTGGAGCAGAGTCATCCGCGGGTTCAGGGAGGCGAACGGGTCCTGGAAGACCATGCGGATCTGGCTGCGGTACGGCTTGAGCGCCGCCTCGTCGAGCGCGGCCAGGTCCACGGTGCCGCCGTCGGCGGGGTTCCGGAAGAGGATCTGTCCGGCGGTCGGCTCGTACACCCGGAGCAGGCAGCGCCCCAGGGTGGACTTGCCGCAGCCGGACTCCCCGACCAGCGCGACGGTGCGCCGGGCGGGAACGCGCAGGTCGACGCCGTCGACGGCGCGCACCTGGCCGGCGACGCGCCCCAGCAGGCCGCGCCGGAGGGGGAAGTGCTTGGTCAGCCCGCGCGTCTCAAGCAGCGCGACGTCCTCGCGCGGGGCTGCGGTGGTGCTGGTCACGGGACCATCCTTTCCCGGCGGCGGGTTCACGTGCCTTCCTCCTCGCGGCTCTCCCGGTGGCTGTCCGGGTGGTTCCCGGGGCCGCCGGCCCGGTCGGGGGCGGCCCCGGTGTCCTCGTAGAGCAGGCAGCGCACCTCACGGCCCGGCTCCGGGCCCGCGACGGGCATGGGCACCGTCACGTCGCACCGCCCGGCCATGAACTCCTCGCAGCGCGAGTGGAAGGGGCAGCCGGACGGCCTGCGGTAGGCGTGGGGCACCATGCCGCGCACGGGCCTGAGGCGTTCGCGCGCCCCGGTGCCCAGTCTGGGGATCGAGCGCAGCAGCGCCTTCGTGTACGGGTGGCGGGGGGAGCGGAAGACGGACACGACATCGCCGCGTTCGACGACGTTGCCCATGTACATCACGGCGACGCGGTCCGCCATCTGCGCCGCCACCCCCAGGTCGTGGGTGATCAGCATGACCGCCATGCCGAAGTCGTCCTGGAGGGAGCGGAGGAGCTCCAGGATGCGGGCCTGGGTGGTGACGTCCAGGGCGGTCGTCGGCTCGTCGGCGATGAGCAGTTCCGGGTTGCAGGCCAGGGCCATGGCGATCATCGCCCGCTGGAGCATGCCCCCGCTCATCTGGAAGGGGTACTCGTCGACGCGGCGCCGGGGGTCGGGGATGTCCACCCGGCCGAGCAGCTCGATGGTGCGCCTGCGGGCCTCGGCCTTCGTGACCCGCTCGTGGAGCAGGATGACCTCGCCGATCTGGTTGCCGAGGGTGTGCATCGGGCTCATCGACGTCATCGGCTCCTGGAAGACCATGGCGATGCGCTTGCCCCGCACGGCGCGGACGGCCCGGGTGTCGGCGGACACCAGGTCGACCATGCCGTCCGGGGGCTGCCTGACCCAGATCTCGCCCCCGGTGATCCGCCCGGGCCGGTCGACGAGGCGGAGGATCGAGCGGGCCATCACGCTCTTGCCGCAGCCCGACTCGCCGACCACGGCCAGCGTCTCCCCGCGGGCGATGTCCAGGTCGACGCCGTCCACGGCCTTGACCACGCCGTCGTCCAGGGCGAAGTGCGTGCGCAGGCCCCTCACCCGCAGGACGGTCTCGCTCACGGCTTCTCCTTCGGCTCGGGTCTCACTTGTACGGGTCCGCGGAGTCGCGCAGCCCGTCGCCCACGAAGTTCATGGCCAGGACGGTGACGAACACCGCAAGACCGGGGAGCATCAGCCACGGCGCGGTCTCGATGGTCCGCACGTTCTGCGCCTCCTGGAGCAGCACGCCCCAGCTGACCGCAGGGGACTGGAGGCCGAGGCCGAGGAAGCTCATGGCGGTCTCGCCGAGGATCATGGCGGGCACCGCCATGCTCAGCGAGGCGATCACGTGGCTGGACATGGAGGGCACCATGTGGCGGAAGATGATCCGGCGTCTGCCGCACCCGTCGAGCCGGGCCGCGATCACGAAGTCGTCCTCGCGCAGGGAGAGGAAGCGGCCGCGCACCACCCGGGCCAGGCCGGTCCAGCCGATCACCGACAGGATCGTGGTGATGGCGAAGTAGCGCATCAGCGGCCCCCAGTCGGGGGGCACGGCGGCCGAGAGCGCCAGCCACAGGGGCAGCGTGGGGATCGCCATGAGGAACTCGATGATGCGCTGGATGATGGTGTCGGGTGCCCCGCCGAAGTAGCCGGAGATGCCGCCGAAGAACAGTCCGAGCGCGAAGCTCACGACCACTCCGATGAGCCCGATGGACAGCGAGACCCGCGCGCCGTGGATGATGCGCGACAGCAGGTCCCGCCCGGATCTGTCCGCACCGAGGAAGTAGGCCCGCTGGTCGGCGTCCACCGGACCGAAGAGGTGGCGGTCCATCGGGATGAGGCCCCACATCTCGTACGACTCCCCGCGGGGGAGGAGCCGGAGCGGGATCTTCTGCGAGGTGTCGACCGTGTGCTTCTGCTCGAACGTCTCCGGGTCCCGCCGGGTCTCGTACCCGTAGACGTAGAGATCGAGGCCGTCGGAGAAGCTGAAGTCCACCTGGATCGTCTGCGGCGGCGCGTAGGTGAGCCGTTCGTCGGTGGCACTCGCGGAGGCGGGCGCCAGGAACTCGGCGAAGACGACGACGAGGTAGACGGCCAGGACCACGACCGCGCCGCCGACGGCCAGCTTGTGTTTGCGGAACTTCCGCCAGACCAGGCGCCACTGCGAGGCGCGGCCCAGCTCCGGGTCGGCGCCGGCCTCCCGCGCCGCGGACTCCTCGGGTGAGGAGCCGCCGCCGGTGTCCCGCCGTCCCTTCCTGACCAGCGCACGGGGCCATGACAGCATGCGCGCTCACTTTCCCTCGTAGCGGTACCGGATGCGGGGGTCCCACCAGGCCAGCATCAGGTCGCTGATGAGCGTGCCGACGACGGTGAGGGCGCTGAGGATCAGCACGAAGCTGCCCACCAGGTACATGTCCTGGTTCTCCACCCCGCCGAGCAGCAGCGGCCCCGTCGTGGGCAGGCTCATGACGATCGAGATGATGGTCTCGCCGCTGATCAGGCCGGGCAGCAGCCAGCCCACGGTGCTGAAGAAGGGGCTGAGCGACATCCGCACGGGGTACTTCAGCAGCAGCTTCCACTCGGGCAGGCCCTTGGCGCGGGCGGCGACCACGTAGGGCTTGTACAGCTCGTCCAGCAGGTTCGCCCGCGTGATCCTGATCAGCCCTGCCGTCCCGGACATGCCGATGATCAGCACCGGCAGCCACATGTGGGAGGCCAGGTCGAGCAGCTTCCCGAGGTTCCACGCCGCGTCCTGGTACTCCGGTGAGAACAGTCCCCCCGGACTCTGGCCGAAGTACCGCATGCCGATGTACATGAAGAGCAGGGCGAGCATGAACTCGGGGATCGCCATGCCGACGAACCCGAAGAACGTGGCGAGGTAGTCGCCGGTCGAGTACTGCCGCACGGCGGAGAGGATGCCGATCGGGAAGGCGATCGCCCACACGAACAGCAGGGTGCTGACCGACAGGAAGAACGACAGGCCGACCCGGTCCCAGATCAGGTCGGAGACCGGCCTGCCGTTCCAGGCGAACGCCTGGCCGAAGTCTCCGTGCAGGACGATATTGGATATCCATGTCCAGTATTGACTGAAGAAGGGCTGGTCGAGGCCGTATCTCGCCCGGAGCGCCGTCAGTTCGCCGTCGCTCATCAGCTCGCCTCTTGCTTCGGCCTGTGCCTCGAGCGTGGAGACGTAGTCGCCGGGCGGCAGGCTGATGATGAAGAAGGAGACCAGCGAGATCGCGAACAGGGTCACGACCATGAGCAGCAGGCGCCGGACGAGGAACGTGAGCATCTTCTCTCCCCGCCTCCGTCACGCCTCGTCGGAGATGAAGTACTGCTCCGGGTTGCTCGGTCCCGGGGCCTGGTAGGCCACGGAACCGGTGAAGGAGTCCGGCACGTTGTGGAAGCTCGTCTTCACCACCCCGTACTCGGTGGGCGGGGTGGAGATCCCGATGTAGAAGAACTCCTCCTTCGTGATCTCCAGGATCTGCCGGGCGAGGGCGGTGGCCTCCGCCGCGTCGAAGGTGACGAGCATCTCGTCGAAGAGTTCGAGCTGCTGCCTGATCCGCTCCGGCGGCTCGGTGCCGTCCCGGCCGGGGCGGGTGTACCACTTGGCCCATTCGGAGGCGAACCGCGAGGAGCCGCGCGGATTGGACGGCAGGTAGTAGTGGTTGCCGCCGGCGCCGGTACGGATGTCGAACGGGCCACCGGTCCAGGTGGACGCCTCGGCCTCGCCCGCCTCGACCCGCTCCCAGTAGAGCGTCTCCGCCATCCGCTGGATGGTCACCTCGACGCCCACCTCCCGCCAGTCGGCGCGGATCAGGTCGAGCGCGTCGACCTGATCGGCATAGTCGGACACCACGAGCACGTTGAACGAGATGGCCCCGCCGTCCTCGCGCAGCCGGATGCCGTCCCCGTTGCGCTCGGTGTAGCCGGCGCGGTCCAGGTAGTCGTTCGCCAGGTCCACGTCGTACGCCGTGTACTGCTCACCCATTTCCGCGTCGTGCAGGTCGCTGCCGGGGATGGGCGCGCACTGCCAGGGATGGCCCTGTCCGCCGAAGAGGGTGTCGATGATCTTCTGCCGGTTGATCGCGTGGGACAGGCCGATCCGGAAGTCCTTGTTGGCGAAGACCTCGCGCCGGGCGGCGTCCGGGTGGGTCTGGTTGAAGCCGATGACCATCGTGTTGACGGTGCTGGGAACGAAGTCGATCAGCTCGTAGCCGCCCTCCTCCTGGCTGGCGGCGACCACCGGCTTGTTGCGGATGGTGCCGAAGTGGTACAGCTGCATGTCCAGGTCGCCGTTGGAGACCTTGAGCACCTCGACCTCGACGTCCTGCACCACCTCGCACACCATCTTCTCGATGTAGGGCAGTTGACTGCCGTCGGGGTCGACCTTCCAGTAGTACGGGTTGCGCTCGGCGATCACGGAGGGGCCCTCGCCGACCTCGTTCTGCGCCAGCCAGGCGTTGAGGGTGGGGAGTTCGGGGTTCGCCCACGGGTCCGCCTGGACCACGATGTGATCGACCCACCGGTTCATCCCGGCGTCCTGGGCCACGCCCTCCGCGTCGTCGTTGTACTTGGCGTGGAACTGCCTCAGGTAGTGCTTGGGCAGGCACATCACCACGCCCGAGGTGCCGGCGATCTGCTCCAGGAAGCCCGCCTTGGGCTCCTCGTAGACGTAGCGAACGGTGTGGTCGTCGACCTTCTCGAACCGCGCGGGCTCCCCGGACTGGGAGAGCCACAGGGCGTAGATGGAGTCCGGGTGCAGCTCGGAGTAGATGTTGTAGTCGTTGAAGGCGAAGTCGAAGTCGTCGGCGGTGACGGGCTCGCCGTCGGACCACTTCAGTCCGCGCCGCAGGGTGAAGACGTACTCCTTGCCGCCGTCCACCACTTCGTAGCTCTCACAGACGTTGGGCAGGATCTCGGTGGCCGCCGAGCCCTCCCAGTGCGGGGCCCAGCGCACCAGCGGCTCGTAGCCGAGGGTGTAGCGCAGCCAGGACACGTCCTCCTGGGTGAGCATCGCCGAGTGCCAGGTGCCGCCGTAGACGCCGGTCCGCTCCAGCGGCTCGACCACCAGCGGGCTGTCGGGCAGGCGCTCCTCCACCGGAGGCAGTTCGCCTCGCTCGACCCGCTCGCGCAGCGACGGCGCCTCCTTGCCCTTCGCCCCGGAGCTGCTCTCCTCCCCCGCGGGGTCGGTGTCGAAGAAGCCGCAGCCGGACGCGGTGGCGACCACGAACAGCCCGGCACCGCCGCGCAGCAGGTCCCGTCTGTTCAGGGTCCGGCCTGCATTCCGTTCAGGTGTCATCTCCACGCTCCTTCGCGCGAACCGCCGACTCCAGCTCGCGGACCATCGGCACCACCGTCGAGGTGAGGCGCTGCCGCTCGTCCTCGTCGAGGAGGGCCAGCGGCTCCGCGGCGTGGTCGGCGTCGATGTGGCCGAGGCTCGCGAGTACGAACTTGTAGGTGCTGACGACCGTGGAGAGGGTCGGCGCCCGGCGTGCCAGGCGCATCGCCTCCAGGAGGTCGTCGAGCTGGTCCTGCATCAGCCGGGCCCGCGCCCAGTCGCCCGCCCGCGCGGCGTCGTACAGCGCCACGAGGTGGCTGGGGGTCAGGTTGGCCAGCGAGGAGGTGACCCCGGAGGCCCCGACGAACAGGGAGAGGTCGCTGATGGCGCTGCCGCCGGTGAAGCACCGCAGCTCCGAGCCGGCCGCCGCGGAGCGGCGTACCAGCCGCCGGAACCAGGCCATGTCGCCGTCGCTGTCCTTGATCCCGGCGAGCACCCCCTCCTGCGCCAGCCGCACCACGCAGTCCGCGGTCAGTGCGAACTTGGTGAGCCGCGGCATGTGGTAGGCGAGGATCGGGAAGCCCACGGCCTCCGCGATCCGGCGGTAGTGGTCGCGCAGCTCCTCGCGGTTCAGCTCGGCGAAGTAGGGCGCGATGACGGACACCTGGTCGGCGCCCGCGTCCACCGCGGCCCGGGCGTGGCGGATCGCGAGCCGGGTCGCGGTGTCGCCCACGTGGGCCACCACCGGCGCGCGGCCGGCGGCGACCTCGGCCGCGACGCGGACGGCGACGGCGCGCTCCGCCACGTCCAGGGCGTGGAACTCACCGGTGGTGCCGTTCACCCAGAGTCCGTGGACCCCGGCGTCGAACAGGTGACGCAGGTGGCATTCCAGGGAACGGACGTCGACCGCCCCATCCGGGGCCATGGGCAGGATGATGGGCGCGATGACGCCGTGAAGGTTCCGGAACGGCATGGGCATCTCCGGGGGCATGTCAGTGGTATGCCACGAGTGTGCAGGGCGGGTAATATAGCGTCAACCCTCGTGCGACTGGATTCTCCGCGGCGGTATCGGAGCGGTCCGAGCGGGGCAGACGAACGATCGACCAGCGGCATACCATGGCCCCGAGCCGGAGGGGCCGGGCCGAGTGCCCGGACACCCAGTCGTGGAGCGCCAGGGAGGCGGCATGATCTCACCGAGAACGACATCGGCCCAGCAGGGGTCGGCGTCGTCGTCCGCGGCGCCCGCCGCGGAGAGCCTTGAGAACCACGCGCGCCGGGCCCTGGTGGAGTGGCTGACGAAGGAGAGGCCCGCCCCTGGCCAGCCCGTGCCGGTGCGCGAGTTCGCCCGGCGGCTCGGCATGAGCCGCACCCCCGTCCGCAGCGCGGTGGGGCGCCTGTACGAGCGGGGCCTGCTGGCGTACGACGCCACCGCCGGCTTCACCGTGGCGATCCCCTCGCTGTCCAGCCTCTACGAGCTCTTCGAGCTGAGGCTGATGCTGGAGTCGCACAGCCTGCGCCTCTTCGCGGAGCGCACCGACCGGGAGCCGCCCGCGCGCCTGCGCGAACTGGTGGACGAGGCCGGGGAGCTGGCCCGGCTGTCGCTGCGCGACCCGGAGCGGTACATCGAGTTCCGGGAGAACGACAGCGCCTTCCACCGTTCCCTGGTCGAGCTGGGCGGCCTGCCCATGATGCTGGACCTCCACGACGACCTGCACCTGAGCATCCACGTCACGCGCACCGGTCTCGAAGCCCCCATCACCGCCTCCCGGCTGAACGCCGCCGTCTCCGAGCACCGCGCGATCGTGGACGCGCTGGAGAGCGGTGACCGGCTCGGGGCCAGGGAGCTGCTGGAGAGTCACATCCTCCGCGTGCGCGACCAGACCATCGCCTTCCTCGCCCGACCCAGGATGGAGTGAAAGCTCATGGAAGGACCCGCTCTCCCCTCCCCCACCGCCCATACGGCCCACCGGCCGCCCAGTTCGTCCCACGTCCGGCTGACCGGCGGCCCCTGGCTTCGGTGGCAGCGGGTCAACCGCGAGGTCAGCCTGCCGCTTGCGCTCGAGTGGCTGGAGAAGGCCGGCAACCTGCGCAATCTGCGGATCGCCGCGGGCGAGGCGGAGGGCGGGTACCGCGGGCCGGTGTACATGGACTCGGACGTCCACAAGATCCTCGAATCGGCGGCCTGGGAGCTGGGGCACGGCCCCGATGCCGCGCTGTCGGACTTCGTCGGGCGCACGGCGCGCCTGCTGGAACGGGCGCAGGAGGAGGACGGTTACCTCGACTCCCACTACCAGGTGGCCGAGCCGGACCGGCGCTGGTCCCGGCTGGTGGACAGCCACGAAATGTACTGCGCGGGGCACCTGATGCAGGCGGCGGTGGCCGCGCACCGCGCCGCGGCGGACGCGGACGGGCGGCTGCTCACGGTGGCCCGGCGCTTCGCCGACCATCTCGCCGACGTCTTCCTCGCCGGCCCGGGACCCGGGCTCGACGGCCACCCGGAGGTGGAGACCGCGCTGGTGGAGCTGTACCGGGTGACGGGCGAACGGCGGTACCTGGAGCTGGCCTCCGCGTTCGTCGAGCGCCGCGGCCGCGGCCTGGTCGGCCGGCACAAGCACGGCTCGGCGCACCGGCAGGACCACCTCCCGGTGCGCGAGGCACCGACGCTGACCGGGCACGCCGTACGCGGCCTCTACCTGGAGGCGGGGATCGTCGACGTCGCGGTGGAGACGGGCGACTCCGCGCTGCTGGCGGCCTCCGCCGCCCGCTGGGCCGACATGGCGGCCACGAAGACGGCGCTGACCGGCGGGCTCGGCTCGCGGCAGGTGGGCGAGGTCTTCGGGGAGCGCTACGAGCTGCCGCCGGACCTGGCCTACAACGAGACCTGCGCGTCGGCCGCGAGCGTCCAGTGGAGCTGGCGGCTGCTGCTGGCCACCGGGGACGCCCGGTACGCCGACCTGATCGAGCGGACGGTGTTCAACGCCTTCGGCGCGGCCCGTTCCGCCGACGGCCGGCGCTACTACAAGGGCAATCCGCTGCAACGCCGTGCGGACCACGCGGAGGCGGTCGGCGATCCGCGCTGGCGGGACGAGTGGTTCTTCTCGGCCTGCTGCCCGCCGGCCGTCACGCGCCTGGTCGGCTCCCTCGAGCACTACGCGGTGACGGTCTCGGAGGACGCCGGTTGCCCCACCCTCCACCTCCAGCAGTTCACGCCCCTGACGCTGTCCTGCCCGCTCGCGGGCGGCGGGCTCGGGCTGCGCGTGGAGACCGGGTACCCGTGGGACGGCGCCGTCAGGGTCACCGTCACCGAGGCGCCCCCGCAGCCGTGGGCGCTCGCCCTGCGGATACCCCCGTGGAGCGCGCGGACCTCTCTTGAGGTGGACGGCGAGCGCTACCCCGCCGAACGTGACGAGCGGGGCTACGCCGTGCTGCGCCGCGACTGGCGCTCCGGCGACACGGTCACGCTGCGGCTGGACATGGCGCCCCGGCTGACCGTGCCCCACCCGCGGGTCGACGCCGTCCGCGGCTGCGCGGCGGTCGAACGCGGGCCGCTGGTCTACTGCTTCGAGCAGGTCGACCAGGAGGCGGGCACCGACGTCGACGACCTGGCGCTGCCGCCCGGCGTCACGTTCCAGGAGGTCGAGCGCGAGGACCTCGACGGGGCCGGCCGCACCGTGGTGCTGCGGGCCGACGCGGTGGCCGTCGCGGGCGAGCACGAGGCGGGTCTGCCGTACCGCAGGCACGGCGGGCCGCACGCCGCCGACCGCCGGCGGGCGGCGGCCGTCACCGCGGTGCCCTACTTCCAGTGGGACAACCGCGGCGACGGCGCGATGCGCGTGTGGATGCCGCTGCTCAGCGGTTGATCCGCACCTGGCTGAACCTGGCCGTGGTGTAGTTGGCGGTCAGGTTCGCCTCCTTGTTGGCGTCGACCACGAGCCCGGCGTAAAGGTCGGGACCGATGGAGATCCGCTCGTAGCCCACGCGGGTCCACTGGAGCGAGTCGGGTGAGATCTCCGCGGTGAACTCGTCGCCGCGCAGGGTCAGCCGCAGCCAGTAGGGCTGGTCCTCAAGGACCTCGCCCTCCTCGAAGGGGTAGGTGCCGACGCTCATCTCCTCGCCGGTCGAGGCGATGCGCTTGCAGGTGCCGACCAGCCCGTCCGCCGAGACGGCGACGCCCATGAGGCAGAAGGCGGAGTCCTCGGTGAGGTTCTCGCGGATCATGATGCCGCCCAGCACGTCCGCGTAGACGGGGCTCACGGAGTCGACCCGGGCGATGATCTCCACCACCTCGTCGTCCGGGGCCTCGATCGGCTGGTATACGAAGTGGAAGGAGTCCTTCCGGCCCTGGACGCGGCCGGAGCCGCGCACCGTGAACTCCCCGTCGACCAGCGCCGCCGCGCCCGGGATGGGCACGTCGCCGATGTCCACGGAGGTCCAGGGCCCCAGGTCGGTGACGCGGTTGACGTGCACCGGCACCCCGGTGGAGGTGGTGGCGGTGCCGGTGGTGTCGGTGACCAGGACCGTCAGGTAGTGCGTGCCCTCCGGCGCGTCCCGCCACGTCAGCCGGTACGGAGCGGCGGTGCTCTCGCCGAGCTTCTCCGCGCCGGCGTAGAAGTCCACCCGGGCGATGTCCGCGTCCTCCTGCGCCGTGGCCTCGGCCTCGATCACCACGTCGTGGCTGCCGGACTCGCCGGTGAGGACCGTGTGGGGCGCCGGGGCGGTGATCCCGGCGACCGGGTTGGGCGCGCCGGTGCGGCCGAGGGAGTTGAGGTAGAGCTCCAGATGGGTGTAGCCGGTGGCCGGGTCGACCGCCGCCGCGTCGGCCGGGTCGTCCGGGTCCAGGCCGTGCGCCCGTTCCCAGTCGTCGGGAATCCCGTCGTGGTCGCTGTCGGCGGGCGGAGCCGTCGACGCCAGGGTGACCAGTCCTCCCACCTCCGACTGGGAGTTGATCATGCGGCCCGTCCCGGCGCGCACGTCCGCGACCAGCCGGGCGTCCACGGCGTCCCGGCGGGGCAGGATCGCGCCCGCGCCGTCGAGCACCGCCTCGTACGCCTCCTGCGGGGTCTGCCATTCGATCTCGTCGGGGAAGGTGACGGGCTCGTCCAGCAGCGTGACGCCGCCGACGGGGATGTCCACGCCGCGCGCATTGTCCGCGGTGATGTCGGGGTGCCCCTCGATGACGTTGCCGCCGACGTACCAGATACCGCCGCGCCCGGGGGCGAGGAGCACGGGGGCGGCTTCCGCGAGGGTGTCAGGGCCGGGCTTGTAGTAGTTGTCGGCGACGTTGACCCCGACGGACCACTCGCCGCCGTGCACCGAGCTGTAGCCGTAGTTGTGGATGACGTTGTTCCGCAGGTCGGCCCGCAGGTCCACGTCCTCCACGAAGCTGAAGCGGGGGTTGCGCGCACCGTTGTGGGTGAACAGATTGTGATGGAACGTCACATTGTCGCCGCCCCACAGCCCGCCGTAGCCGTGCCGGCCCTTCTCGTGCGCGGACATCGTGAGTCCCTCGGCGACGATGCACCACTGCACGGTGACGTTCCGGTTCCCATAGGTGGAACAGGTCTCGTCCACGCCCCAGCTGAAGGAGCAGTGGTCGATGATGACGTCCCGGCGCCCCTCCATCTTGAAGGTGTCGATGGGGGTGCCGAGGACGTCGGTGCCGCGGAAGCGCAGGTAGCGCAGGATGACGTTGTCCGCCTTGATCTCCGTCTCGTTGCCGGCGACGCAGATTCCGTCGCCGGGGGCGGTCTGCCCGGCGATGGTGAGGTTCGATCCGGTGATGTCCAGGCCGCCCGCCAGGTGGATCGTCCCGGAGACCCGGAAGACCACGGTGCGGTCGCCCGCGGAGACCGCGTCGCGCAGCGAGCCAGGGCCGGAGTCGGCGAGGGTGGTCACCTCGTACACCGAACCCCCGCGGCCGCCGGTGGCATGCCGGCCGCCGCCCTGGGCGCCGGGGAACGCGAGCACGTCCGCGGGGGCGGCGACCGCCTCCCCGCGCGGCGCGGCGGCGCGGGCCACGCCGCCGAACGCGGCGGTGCCCACCAGGGTGCCGGCCGCGGTCACGAAGGCGCGCCGCCCGAATGCCGTGGGCCGGGCGGCTCTTCCGTTGATATCGGTCACGTTCGCTACTCCTTGGTCGGTGGGGAACGGCCTACGCGGGGCGGAGCACGTACGTGCTCCCCCGCCGGGTGCCGAAGGCGACCACGTGCTCCTCCGGCCGGTCGGGCTCGGCACCCGTGACATCCACGCGGTGCGGCGTACGGACGCGGACGGGATTGCCCAGCAGGGAGCGCACGACGGCCCGCGTCACGCCGGACGGGCCCCACTCCAGGTCGATCTCGAAGCCGCCGCGCGCCATCAGCCCGCGGAAGGAGCCGGCGGGCCAGGCGTCCGGGAGCGCGGGGAGCAGCTCCACCTCGCCCGCGTGGCTCTGCAACAGCATCTCGGTGATCCCCGACACCCCGCCGAAGTTGCCGTCGATCTGGAACGGCGGGTGAAGGTCGAAGAGGTTGGGCGCGGTGCGGGCCGGGGTGAGCAGCTCGCCAAGCCGTTCGTAGGCACGCACGGGGTCGAGCAGCCGCGCCCACATGTTGATCTTCCAGGCGAGCGACCACCCCGTTCCGGCGGCGCCGCGCAGCTCCAGGGTCTTCACGGCGGCGGCGGCCAGCTCGGGCGTGCCCCTGGGGGTGATCTGCGCGCTGGGGAACAGCCCGTACAGGTGGGAGACGTGCCGGTTCTTGGCGAGCGCCGCCTCTTCCCAGTCCACCAGCCACTCCTGGAGCTGGCCGAGGTAGCCGATCTGCATCGGCGCCAGCCGGTCGCGGACCTCGCCGACCCGCTCGGCGAAACCGTGGTCCCGGTCGAGCACGTCGGTGGCCTGCCGGAAGGCGTCGAAGAGGTCACGCAGCAGTTGCATGTCCATGGTCGGTCCGGCACAGACGCTGACGCTCTCGCCCTCGTCCTGGTGGTGGGTGACCTCGGGCGAATGCGAGGGGTTGGTGACCAGCCAGCCCGTGCCCGCGTCCTCGACCAGGGTGTCGAGGAAGAACCGCACCGCGCCTTTCATCACCGGATAGTTGCGGCTCAGGGCCCCGGTGTCCCCGGTGAAGAGGTAGTGGTCCCACAGCATCAGGCTGACCCAGGCGCCGCCGGTGGGCCACAGGCCGTAATGGGCGTGGTCCACGGGCGCGGTGCCGCGCCAGCCGTCCGTGTTGTGGTGGAGCACCCAGCCGGAGGCGTCGTAGAGCGCCTTGGCGGTGCGCGCGCCGGACTCGGCCAGCTCATGGATCATGTCCACGGCGGGGTCCCAGCACTCGGCGAGGTTCGCGGGCCCGGCCGGCCAGTAGTTCATCTCGAAGTTGATGTTGACGGTGTACTTGGACTCCCAGGACGGGTTCATGCTGTCGTTCCACAGGCCCTGGAGATTGGCCGGCTGGCCCGGGGCGCGGGAGCAGGAGGCCAGCAGGTAGCGGCCGTACTGGAAGTACAGCGCGGCGAGCTGCGGGTCGCCGCCGTCCGCGAAGAGCCCGATCCGCTCGTCCGTGGGCAGGTTCACGCGGTCCGAGGTGCCCAGATCGATGTCGACGCGGGTGAACAGCCTGCGGTAGTCGGCCACATGGCGCTCCCGCAGCCGGGCGTACGGCGTTCCGGCGGCCGGGATCAGGTGGCGGCGGGCGCGGGCGACCGGGTCGGCTCGTACGTCCAGGTAGTCGCGGTAGCTGGTGGCCAGGGAGATGACCAGGGTGACCGCGTCGGCGTCGGCCACGCTCAGGGCGCCCTGGGCGTCGGTGCTCGTCCGCCCGCCCTCGGTGACCGCGCGGGTGACGGCGCGGAAGCGCACCGAGCCGGGTAGCTCGAACCAGTCGCCGCTGACGCCGTCGAGCGCGATCGTGCGATCGTCGACGGCCGAACCGGTGGCCCGCTGCGGGGTGGTGAACCGGGCCGTGAAGCCGATGGCGCCGGGGGCGTCCGCGGTCAGCCGCACGACGATGACCTGGTCGGGCGAGCTGGCGAAGACCTCCCGGGTGTGGCGCACCCCGCCGCGGGTGTAGCGGACGCGGGTGACGGCGGTCTCCAGGTCGAGTTCGCGCTCGTAGCCGCTGACCTCGCCGGTCCCGGCGAGGGCGAGTTCGAGGTCGCCGAGCACCTGATACGCCGCCTGCTCGGAGGGGGTGCCGAGGAAGTGGGTGTCGGCCAGAAGCTGCGCCTGGTACCACTTCTCCTCCACCACCAGGCGGCGGATCTCCTCCAGGTACTCCCCGGCGTCGGGCCGCGCGTAGTCGTGCGGACCGCCGGCCCACAGGCTGTCCTCGTTGAGTTGCAGGCGTTCCGTGTCGGTGCCGCCGAAGACCATGGCACCGAGGCGGCCGTTGCCGACGGGGAGCGCCTGCAACCACTCCGCGGCCGGGGCGACGTACCACAGTCGCATGGGGTTGGGCCCGTGTCCGCCGGCACCGGACGCTTCCCCGTGCGCTCCCCCGGGGGTTTCGGCGTTCGAGGCGTGCTCCGCGGCACCGGCGGCTCGGGGGGACAGGGCGGTGGCCGCCGCGCCGGCTCCGGCGGTGGCCAGGACATGGCGTCGGGACAACTCAGGCATGGCTCGGCTCCAGTTGCGTCTCGGGGGCGGCGGGGACGGCGGGGGTCCGGCACCCGGCCGGGCGGGGTCCGTGGTCATCGGCGTCTCTCCGCACGGTGGCGGGCGTCGAGCTCGTCCAGCAGCACCCGGTGCGGCCGGCCCTCGGCCAGCCCGTCGCGCAGCAGCCTCGCGGCGGCCTGCTGGAACGCGGGGTAGCCGGGCCAGCGCGGGCGCACCCAGGCCTGCTCGACGGTGGCGAGGGTGGAGCGGTAGAAGCCGCCCCACTGGTCGTTGGTCCAGCGGTCGGTCCAGGCCGACCGGGCGGCGGGCTGTCCGCCGGTGACCGGGAACAGCTCGCGCTGCACCGGGTCGGCGAGCAGTCGACGCAGGTGGTCGCGGACCGCGGCGCGCGCGGCGGCGTCGCCCGTCCGCCGGCTGGAGACCGCGAGCCCGGCACCGCCGAGCACGCTGCCCGGTCGGCCGCCGGGCAGCCAGGCGGGCGGTGCGGAGAAGGTCACGGGATAGGGGCCCGAGCGCGTGTAGGTGACGTAGCCGTGCACCAGCGGGCAGTAGGCCGGGCCCTGGCCGGCGGCCATCGTCCGCAGCACGGCGACCGGGTCGGCGGAACGCAGTTCCGGCGGGGTGCGGGCGGCGAGCCGGGCCATCGTCTCCAGCGCGGCGAGCCCGTGTTCGCGCGGGAAGAGCGCGTCGTCGCCGCCGTCGGGGGCGGGCTCCCCGCGCTGGGCCAGGCAGAGCGAGCAGAAGGTGAGGAAGGCGTGCGGCCCGCCCAGGCAGAGCGTGACCGGCACTTCGTTCGGCAGCGCGCATACCTGTTCCCAGGTGCGGGGCAGGTCCCGCTCCCCCATCAGGTCCGGGCGGACGGCGGCGACCTGGGCGGCGGCGTCCAGCGGCAGCGCCCAGGTGCGGTCGTCCAGGACGTAGCTGTCGAAGCTGGCGCCGACGCTGCGTTCGCGCCAGGACGCCAGCTCGGCGGGGCCGAAGAGCACCTCCATCGCCACCAGGCAGCCGGCCTCGACCGCGCCGCCGAGCCCGGAGTGGTCGACGACGAGGATGTCGTAGTCGGCGGCCAGTGCGGCGATCGGCGTCGACTCGAACCCCGACAGCGGCTGCCGGTCCCAGCGCAGCGGACGGCCGACCGTCTCGCAGCCGGTCGGCACCGAGGCGTCGATCCGGCTCAGCTCCTCCAGCGGGCCGTAGCCGCGCGGGTGGTCCCAGGTGAGGCCGCGCAGTTCGTCGGCCGCCGTGCGCGGTGCGATCACCGGAACGGTCATGACGCCTCCCCCCGAACGCCGAGGGAGTCCTCGGCGAGCAGCGGCCACACCCGGTGCCCGGGGCCGCCGGGCCCGGCGCGGGAGCCGTCGTGCCGGGTCCTGGGGGCGGTGCCGTTCCCGGAGTCCGGGGTGGCGGGTCCGGCCTCGACACCGTGCCGCGCGAACAGGTCCAGCCATTCCGCGGTGGTGCGGCGCGGCAGCCGCAGCCGGACCAGCGCGGTGATCTCGTCCCGGCAGTTGTGGCCGCCTGTGCCCCGGCCGCCCAGCTCCGGCAGGCCGAGGGCGTCACCGAGGGGTTCGAGCGGCGGCATGGCCAGGGCGAGGTGGCCGTCCTTGGTCGCGAACACCCGGTAGGGGGCGCGGACCCGGGTACGGCCGGGCGGCTCGGGCGTTCGCGCCGGGCGCCCGGCGGTCACCGAGACGAACCGGCCCTCTCCGGTGCGCTCCCGGTGCAGCAGGGCCGCCAGCGTCCCCTCCAGGGCGGAGTCGGCGGTCAGGGCGTCGTCCGGCCGGGGCCCCGCGGGGGCCCGGCCGGAGACCGAGACGTAGACGATGCCGGGGTTGGCCCGGCGGATCGTCGGGTAGTCCACGCCGAGCCGTTCGGCCACTCCGGGCAGGTAGTCCTGGAGGAGAACGTCCGCGTCGCGGGCCAGGGCGAGCACCACCGACCGCCCCCGGGCGGTGGCGAGGTTCACGGTGAGGGAGAGTTTGCCGCGGGCGGGAAGGGCGATGGTCGCGGTGCTCCCGGCGGCCCGCGCCCGGCCGTTCCCCGCGTCGTCCGGCCGCTCCGGCCGCTCCGGCCGCTGCTCCTCCACCGTGACCACGTCGGCGCCGAGGTCGCCCAGGCGCGTCGCCGGGGGCGGCCCCGCCCCGGTGACCGACAGGTCGACCACCCGGTAGCCGTCCAGAATTCCCATGGTGCTTCCTCCGTTGTCCCGTTGTCCCGTTGTCCGTCGTCCGGTGTCCCGTCGTCCCGGGGGTGCTGTGTCGGCGGCTTCGCCCGGGGCGCTCGGGGTGCCGGGCACGCCGTCCGCGGATCGCGCGTGTGGTGGATCGCCCGCCGCGGGCGGCCCGGCGGCGGGCCGCCCGCGGTGCTCAGGGGGCCGGTGCGGCCCGTTCAGCCGACTGTCAGGAGGTCTCCTCCGGCACCGGGTAGGGGAAGGAGTCCTGGACGCCGATCCGGTCGTACTCCATCCGCGAAGTGTCGAACTCTTCCTGCCAGTTGGCGTTCTCCACGGTGTTGCACTGGTAGCTCTGGTACTTGTCGTCGGTGACCTCGCCGACCTCGATGTCGGTGAAACTGAACCCGCAGCCGCCGGCGTCCATGTGCACGCCGCGGGTGCCGCTGTCGGGCATCGAATCGTCCGGGATGACGTCGCCGATGACGACCTGCCGCACGTGGTTGTCGATCGGGTGCGGCTCGGCGTTGTCGACGCCGTAGGTGTAGAAGGCGCCCATGTCGCCGCTGTCCAGCCCGACATCCTCGATGCGCAGGTACTCGAAGACGTTGTCGCGGGCGTAGTTGTCCTCCGCCGCGACCTCGGGGCGCACTTCGAGGCTCACCCCGTAGCGGGCGCTGTGCTCGATGTGGCTGTAACTGACCTCGTTCCGGCCGGTGTTCATCAGCTCCACGCCCGCGGCGTCGCCGGGCACCAGCTCCCCGTAGTGCGTGATGTAGTTGTTGGTGAAGAGGTGGCCGTAGGAGGTGTCGCCCTCGCCCGGGTAGGGGCCCTCGACCTTGATGCCGTCCGCGCCGATGTTCTCCAGCAGGCTGCCCTGGACGGTCAGCCCCTCGTTGGCGAAGAGGGCGTAGACGGCGTGGTAGCCGGTGTCGGAGATGCGCATGTTCGACAGGGTGATGTCGCGGCTGTTGGTCACCGTCACCGCGCCGAAGCGGTTGCGGGGCATCTCGATCTGCCGGTCGTACTCCGGATACTCGTGCCGGTAACCCGAGTCGCCCGCGCTGATCCAGCCGAAGCGGTACCAGTCGACGAAGTCGCTGTACTGAAGGGCGAGACCGTCGAACGTGATGTTCTCGACCCGCTCCTCCGGGCTGCTGCCCGCCACTTCGATGAGGGTGTCCGCGACCGGCGCCATGATCTCGACGTCCTCGATGTTGCCGCGCGGCTTGTAGTAGAGCTGGCCCTCGTCGTAGTCGAGGTAGTACTCGCCGGCCTGGTCGAGGAAGTCCAGGGAGTTCTGGAGGAAGTACCGTGATCCGCTCCGGCTGTTGATCAGCGCGTAGCGGGTCCAGTACTCCATGGTGATCTGGTTGTCCTCCCAGGTGGGGTTCTGGATCGGCACCGTGTCGGTGAACCAGCTCCAGCTGCCGCCCGACCAGATGAACACCTCGGCGTCGTCGAGGTCCCAGCTCGGGTCCCAGTCACCGGGGTTGGAGTACAACCACTGGCGCACGCCCTCCTTCTCCGGCTCCTTCAGCACGGAGAACAGGTACGGCGCCCACTCCTCGTCCGAGGCGCGGTTGGGGTAGCGGGCGGTGGTGGCCCGCTGGCCGTCCTCGAAGAGGGTGTGGAACGGGTTGTCGGTACCGACGTCGGCACGGTAGATGCCGTCCTGGTACTCCTCCCAGTCGGTGACCCGCTCGGCGCCGACGACGCGCGCCTCCCCGGGGCCGTCGTAGCTGCGGTAGATCACCTCGTGGCCGCGCGTTCCCGAGTCGTTCTCGTCGAACTCCAGGGCCTGGTCCACCTGGTAGTCACCGGCCCGGAGGTTCACCACGATGTCGCAGCGCATCCGCCGGGTCAGGCCCTCCTCGCGCAGGTGGTCGCGGGCGTGCTCGATCGTCTGCCAGGCGTCGTCCTTGTCGCCCTCCGCCCGGTCGCTGCCGTCCGGGGAGACGAAGAACTGCCGGGGCTCGCACCCATCGGCGGCGGTGACGGCGTCCCCGGGCAGTGCGGCTCCGGCGACCAGCAGCAGGGTGCTCGCCGCCAGTACCGGAAGGCTCCGGTTCGGTCTACGGGTTCTGAGCAAAACGGGATCTCCTTGCGTGTCGGAACGTCGGCTTCTCCGGTTCCGGGATTGAGGGTTCTTAAGGTGGGGGGCGGGGTCGTCAGGCGGAGTTCCGGTCGCGCCAGCGCTCGTACTCGGCACGGGTCTCTGCGGTCAGCGGGTAGTAGTCGGCGAGTGCTCCTCCCTCCTCGATCCGGGCGCGGCTGAAGCGCTCCCACTCCTCGTGCTCGCGCGCGGCGGCGACCACCGCCTCGGCGCGCCGCCGCGGCACCACCACGGCTCCGTCGTCGTCGGCCACGACCAGGTCGCCGGGGAGTACGAGGACGCCGCCGCAGGCGATCGGCACGTCGTAGGCCCAGGGGAAGAGCTCCGCCTGCGAGGCGTAGTGCGGTGTCGCGCCGGTCGACCAGATGGGGAGGCCGGTCTGGCGCACCCGGGGGAGGTCGCGGACGCAGCCGTCGACGACGATCCCGGCGCCGCCCTTGCGCTGGAAGTAGCGCACCAGCATGTCGCCGAAGCAGCCGGTGTGCGTGCTGCCGTAGGCCTGGACCATGAGCACGTCCCCGGGCTCGACGGCTTCGAGCACCGCCCACAGGGCGGTGTGCCGTTCGACGTACTCGTGGCCGAGGCCCGAGGCGACGTCCTCGCGCTGCGGCATGAACTGGAGGGTGCGGACGCGGCCGACGACCGCCTGCCCGGCCGTCAGCGGGCGGGGCCCGGAGACGAACGTGCGCCGGATGCCCTGGGCGTGCAGCTTGGCGCACGCGGTGGCCGACGAGATGCCGGACAGCTCGCGCAGGAGTTCTGGGGCGGCGGTGCCTGGTGTGGCGCCGCGCACGGGCAAGTCCCACACGGGGTGGTCCTCCACTGACGCTCTCCTCATCGTTCCGCTGGTTGTGGTCGTGTCGGGTGCTCGGGTGAGGCATACCGGGGTCAGGGGGCGGGGCGGGCCGGCCGGTGGTGGGCCGCCGGGTAGGCGCGCGGGGTCAGGCGGAGTTCGAGGCGGACCCGGCGGCCGGGTGGCAGCTCCACCTCGAGCCGGGGGCCGCCGACGGGCAGTTCGCGGGTGCCGGTGACGGTTTCCGGCGCGGTGTACGCGCGCGGGTCGCCGGGGTAGCCGGGCCCGGCGGCGCCGGAGCGGAGGGTGTCGAGGCGGACCGTCTCGATGCGGTGCTCGCCGAACGAACCGGCGCGCACCACGACGCGGCGGGTGCCGGTGAGGCCGGTGTGGACGAGTTGCACGCAGGTGCGGTCGGGGCCGATGTCGTCGACCAGGGCGGCGATGTCGGCCGGGAGCCCCGGCCTGCCGCGCCGCGCGTCCTCGTAGGCCAGGCGCAGCGGCAGCAGCCCGCCGTTGTACAGCACCTGGGGGGTGCCGGTGGTCAGGTGCAGCAGGGCTTCGGTGAGCACGGGGTTGTGGCGTTGCCAGTGGTGGATGTC
Source organism: Streptomyces johnsoniae (assembly GCF_031845565.1). NCBI lineage: Bacteria > Bacillati > Actinomycetota > Actinomycetes > Kitasatosporales > Streptomycetaceae > Streptomyces > Streptomyces johnsoniae. The sequence goes on from NZ_JAVREV010000010.1 coordinate 210,456, forward strand.
CAGGCTGCCCGGGGTGGTGGTGTCGGCGGCGATCAGCGCCATGCGCCGTTCCACCTGGGCGAGGGCGACGCCGAGGACGGCCGTCGGGTAGTCCGGGTTCTCGCCGCGCAGGTAGGCGAGCCAGGGGGCCTCGTGCCCCGCCTCCTCCTTGTTGCGGAAGCAGCGCACCGTGCGCCAGTCGTAACCGCCGGCCGCGCGCAGCCGCTCGATGCGCTCCGCGTCCTCGGCCGCCGCTCCGGCGTGCCACAGCCACACGGGCAGGGCGAGTTGGGGCGGCTGGTAGTCGAACCAGCCGCCGTCGGCGTACCGGTTGGGCACCAGCAGGGTGGGGCGGGCCGCGTCCTCGCCGAGTTCGGCGTACCACCGGTCGCTGATGCTCATCTCGGTGTCCGTGACAGCGCCGGTCACCGCGTGCCGGGCCACGAGGTCGAGCGGGCCGCGGCCGATGTCGAGCCCGTCGGTGCGGCCGGTCAGCAGCACGCTGTTGACCGCGGCGATCACGGCGGCGTTGCCGACGCTGTAGAGGCCGTGGGGCCAGGTCCAGCCGTAGTTGCCGCCGTACCAGCGGCCGCCGTGCAGCTCCCCCACGCGGCCGGAGGGGCCCACGTTGTCCGGCAGGACGCCGCCGCACTCCTCGGCGCGCCGGCGCCAGGCGGCGACGTAGCCCAGCGCCCAGTCGCGGTAGCGGTCGTCGTGGCCGTACAGCCAGGCGTTGGTGGCCAGGCTGGTGGCGGCGAGGTTGACGACGGCGTCACCGCGGCCGATCCGTTCCCGCATGGCGGCGCCCATGCGGGCGGCGTTCGCCGGATCGGCCAGGTCCGCCCACGAGGAGATGCCCGGCAGGTCGCGCAGCGGCAGTCCGTACGGCCGCATCGAGGCCAGGCCGGTGCCGTAGGAGGCCCACTCCTCGTTGATCCCGTAACGGGGGCCGCCCGCACCGTTGTGCGGGGCGCGGATCACGGCCGCTTCCGGGTCGTAGTTCCCCGTCGGTGAGGACGGCAGGTACAGCTCGGCGAAGCGGTGGGCGCGCGCCTCGAAGTGCTCGTCGCCCGGGTCGGCGGCGCAGATGCCGTAGAACAGCAGCATCGACTCCCCGAGGTGGAACCAGTCGTAGCCACGCTCGAACTCGTCGACGACGTAGCCGCGTTCGGTCAGCTGGGCGGTGACGCCCAGCCAGTGGTGCTTGGCGGCGTCGAGAAGGTCGTCGGCGCCGCCGAGTTGGTAGAGGGTCGGCCAGTTGAAGAACGCCTCGTAGAAGTCGTCGGCCCCGTCGCGGCTGGCCGAGGGCCCCTCGTAGCGCAGGCCGCCGTCGGGCGCGCAGTAGCGCCGGGCGAAGGCGCGCCAGGCCTCGTCGAGCGCGTCGAAGAGCCTGCGCTGGAGCACGGCCCACAGGGGCGGCACACCGACGGGAACGGAGGCGGTGACGCGCGGTGGAGCCGCCTCCGCCTCTCCCTGCCCATGGCTCATGGCTGCCTCCTCGACTTGGGCGATCATGGTTTAGTGGGTCAATAATCGAGCAACGATAATTTGATAGATTCACGTCAATCGCCCGTCAAGGCGCAGGACAGAACTGAAAAATTGATGACGGCGACATTGCCGTCCCCGCCGAGCGAGTCATAAATTTCTGCATCATGGAGACACCAGAGCCCGTGACCGATCCCCGTTTGCCGAGGTTTCCGCAGCTGAGCGAGGAGGACCGCGCGACCCTGCGCGAGTGGTCCTCGCGACCGCCCGAGGCACTGCGCATGCGCAGCCGCATGGTGCTGGCCTGCGCCGAGGGGCTGACGAACGCGGAGATCGCCAGGCGCCTCCAGGTCAGCCCCGCGACGGTGGCCAAGTGGCGGGAGCGCTACCTGAGCCGGGGAGTGGCCGGGCTCGGCGACGCCCCCCGGTCCGGGCGCCCGCGCAGCGGCAGCCGGCAGGACGCGGAGAGCCGTATCGCCGACGTGCTCGAACAGACCCGGCGCGGCGACCCCGTTCCCTCCACCCGCGTGCTCTCCCGGGCGCTCGGCCTGTCCCAGTCCACGGTCGCCCGCATCTGGCAGGAGCAGCAGCGCGAGCAGGAGGGGGCGCGGCCGACGGCGGGCGCCGCCCCCGCCGACGCGTCCCTCGCCGACGCGTCCCTCGCCGACGTCGCCTCCGCCGACGGCGGCGACGCGGCCCTCGCCACGCCGCTGCCCAGGCAGTTGCTCTCCGACCACGTGTACGCGCTGCTGCGCGGCTGGATCGTCGGGGGCGAACTGCTGCCCGGCCAGCGGCTCGTCGAGTCGCACATCGCCCGCCGGGTCGGCACCAGCCAGGCCCCCGCCCGTGAGGCGATCAAGCGGCTCGCGCACGAGGGGCTCGTGATCTCCCAGTCGCACCGGGGCACGTACGTCGCACAGGTCTCCGAGCAGCAGGCGCAGGACGTCCGCGATATCCGCGTGATGTTCGAGGAGTACGCGGCGCGCCGGGCAAGCGGGCATCTGGACGGTGCACACCTGCGGCTGCTCACCGACGACATCGAACGGCTGCGCCGGGCGGCCGAGGAGGGCGACATCGGCGACTTCCGGGATGCCGACATGTCGTTCCACCGCCACGTCTGCGAAGCGGCGGGGAATTCGGCGCTGACCCGCCTCTGGCGCATGATCGAGTCCAGCATGTGGGGCCTGCACGTGCTGGGCAACCCCCGTTACACCGGCGACTGGCGGGCGATGGCCGAGTACCACGCCGAGCTGCTGGACGCCCTGCGGGCCGGCGACCCGGACACGGCGGGGCCGATGTTCGCGGCACACGCCGCCGGTGAGGCGACTCGCTACCACCGGGAGCACCCCGCGCCCGCGCACCACCCGACCGGTGAACCCGGTCCCTTACCCTGTCCCCCGCACCGGGAGTCGTGACCATGAGCCGTCCCGCACGCAGAAAGGTCCTGCGGCTGGGCGCCGCGGCGGCCGCCACCGTTCCCCTGGCCGGCGCCGCGGGCGTCCGCGACGCGCACGGAGCCTCCGGGGTCACCGGGGCCACCGCGTGCCCGCGTTTCCCCCGAGCCTGGTTCCCGATCACCGACTACGGCGCCGTCGGCGACGGCGTGAGTGACTGCACGGCCGCCATCCGGGCGGCCGTGCGCGCCTGCCACGCCGCCGGCGGCGGGCACGTGCTGGTCCCGCCGGGCGACTGGGCCACCGGCGCGATCCACCTGCGCAGCGGTGTCGACCTGCACGTCACCGAGGGCGCCACGGTGCTCTTCGACACCGATCCGGCGGCGTACCTGCCCCTCGTGCTCACGCGCTGGCAGGGGGTCGAGGCGTGGAACTACTCCCCCCTGATCTATGCCTACCGGCAGCACGACATCGCCGTCACCGGCCGCGGCGTCCTCGACGCGCGGGGCGACACGGAGCACTGGTGGCCGTGGAAGGGGTCGGGCCAGTACGGCTGGGAGCCGGGCATGCCCAGCGAGCTGGCGGACTGGGGCGACCTGGAGCGGTGGGGAGCGGAGGGCGTCCCGGTGGCGGACCGGGTCTTCGGAGAAGGGCACTACCTGCGGCCCAGCTTCCTCCAGCCGCACTCCTGCCGGAACGTCCTCGTCGAGGGCGTCACCCTGCGCAACTCCCCTTTCTGGAACATCCACCCCGTCCTGAGCCGCGACGTCACGGTCCGGGACGTGCGGATCGAGTCCCAGGGCCCCAACAGCGACGGCTGCAACCCCGACTCGTGCCGGAACGTCACCATCCGCCGCGTCACCTTCGCCACCCACGACGACTGCATCGCCATCAAGTCCGGTCGCGACCAGGACGGCTGGCGGGTCGGCGTCCCGTCCCGCGACATCCTCGTCGAGGACTGCGTCTACCTCAGCGGCGGCGCCGCGGTGGCGATCGGCAGCGAGATGAGCGGCGGCGTCCGTGACGTGACCGCCCGCCGGCTGTACCTGCCGCGCCACCCGGACCTCGAAGAGGACTCGGTGGGCTGGGTCCTCAACGTCAAGTCGACTCCCACCCGCGGCGGTTACGTGCGCGATGTCCGGGTGACGGACGTCGACGCGCCCGCCTGGACGTACGTGCCGTTCGAGGTGACCTTCCAGTACGCGGGCGGCACCGGCGGCGAGCACTTCGCCGAGGTCTCGCGGCTCTCGGCGGCGCGCTGGTCCCTGGGCGGCCCCTGCGAGTACCCGGTGCGCGTCCGCGCCCGCCCGGCGGCTCCCGTGCGCGACGTGCGGCTGGCCGACCTGACCTTCGACGACGCCGCGCAGGACATCCTCCTGGAGTCCGTCACCGGCCTCCGCCTGCACGACGTGGTCGTCAACGGCGAACCCCAGGAAGGGCCGCTCTGACGCCCGGGCCGGCCGCCCGTTCGCCCGGGCGGCCGGCCTACGGAAGATGGCCGCAGGCCACGTCGAGGTCCCACAGGACGACGGAGAGGGCGAAGGGACTGATGGTGTGGTCCCCGTGGGTGGCGTCCTCCAGCAGTTCCCAGTGTCCATTACCGATCACCTCGACGCGGTGCCGTACCACCGGCTCGTATGCGCGGTGCCCGACGGCGTTGAAGCAGCACTCGTCGAAGCGGTTGAGGATCTGCAGCTGCCGGCGGTGCTCTCCCACGGCGGCCAGGGCGTACAGGTCCATGAAGTCGGAGATGCCATAGAACGCCGGGTGACTGTCCCTGCGCTGCTCCCAGTCGCCGGTCGTGGGGCTCGGCTTCGGCGGCGCGGAGCGCAGGAAGAACGGCAGCGAGCCGGCGGCCGGATAGCTGCGCGTCACCCGGGGGTCGAGGGCCGGGTAGACCGTGGCGGCCCAGCCGCCGCCCGACAGGCCGATCATCTGCACCGAGGACGGCCGGTACTCCCGCCGCACGTGATTCATCGCGACGGTCAACGGCTCAAGGAAGAACCGCAGCGTCGAGAACCCCGGCGTCTCCCACGGCCCGAGGTCGTCGTGCGACTCCACGGTGACCGTACGGGCCGGATCGTCGGGGTCCCGGAGTTCCTTGGGGTTCCAGTGGTAGAACGGCATGGCGAAGAGCAGCACCGCGTAGCCGGCGTCCAGTAGCGCCTGCGCGGTGCGGGCCATGGTGCCGGGCTCCTCACCGTGGCCGTTGTGGTAGAACGCGAAGCGCGTGTGGTCGCTGTGGCGCGGCAGGAGCAGGAAGACGACCGACCGCAGCTCGAACGGCATGCGCACGGTGAGCCGGTCGACGCGGCGCACGCCTTCGAACGCCGGCAGTTCGGGGGCGGCGACGCCGCGCTCCACCGCCGGCAGCGACGTGGGCAGCAGGCCGTCGGCGGACTTCCAGACCTCCGCGACCAGGGCGGCTCTGAGGGTGCGCGCGTCCTCCTCGGTGTGCACCGTCATCAGCTGCTCGCAGTCGACGCCGACGGCCTCCTGCGGCAGCGCCTTGTAGTCGATGCCGTGGGCGGCGGCCACCTCCGCGTTGACGGGGGCAACCGGCCGCGGCCGGGGCGGCGCCGGAACGGGCCGGGACGCCGCGGCGTGCGCGGCGCCGGCCGCCGGTCCTGCGGCGGCGGCGGCGGTGGCCGCCGCCGTGCCGAGGGTGCCGATGAGCGCTCTGCGGGATACCGGGGACATGAGGCGATCTCCTGCCGTGGTCGTGGTCGCCGCGTTCGAGGGGGCGCAGGGTCCGGGCGACGGGTCCGGGCGGTGGGGCGGGCGGTGGGTCCGGGCGACGGCTACGGCCGGCGCGGGTCCCAGCCGTCGAGCAGGGTCGCGGGGTCGCGCCATCGCTCGGCCTCGGCCGCGTCGAGCTGCCGCGAGCAGGGCAGCCGGTCGCCGACGTCCACCGGGTCGCCGGCCAGGTCCGTGCTGCCGTGCTCCCAGAAGCGCAGCCGGTCCGCCGTGGCACACTCGGCGTCCGTGAGGCCCCAGCCCTCGGGGGCGATGTGGTCGTCCATGGCCGAGTCGATGAAGACGACCTGGCTGCCGAGGAAACGGCTGTCGATGCGGCCGAGCAGCACCGACCCCTCGGGCACCGACGGGGCCCGGGTCAGCCGGGTGTCGACGAAGACGTTGCCGGGGCCGTCCTCGGCGTTGCGTATCTGGGTCACGTAACCGGCGTCGAGGGAGCGCAGTTCGGAATCCTGGACGAACACGCCGCCGGTGCCCCAGACGAAGTCGACATCGCCCTCGACGTAGCTGTCGGTCACGAAGGCCCGGCCCTGGAGCCGCAGGCTGTCCTGGTGGCTGAGCACGGCGACGCGCTCCAGCACGATGCGGTCCCCGTTGCCGCGGAACGCCTCGGCCTGGGAACCGCCGTCGGGCGTGAGGTTGTGCACGGTGAGGTCCTCCAGCCGGAAGTCGTCCGCGTCCACACCGAACGCCGCCCGCCAGCAGTTGAATCGGTCGGGGTGCGGGAGCACACGGCGCGGGCAGTAGCTCTGCCGGGCCGGTACGTCGGCCATGGCCGCGTCGCCGTTGAGCACGCTGTTGTTCGGATACCCGATCACGGTGCGGCCCGCGCCGCTGCCGCCGACCGTGAGGTGCGGCTTCGTCTGCGGCACGTAGACGATCTCGCGGTACATCCCGGGCGCCACGTCGATCCGGACGTCCTCGGTGTTGTCCTCGGGAACGAAGTCGACGGCCCCCTGGACGGTGCAGAAGTCACCGCCACCCGCCTGGTCGACCGTCAATTCCCGGGCGCCGGGCGCCGGCCCCTCCTGGGTACGGAACCGCCAGGTCTCCGGGTCCTCGATGCCCGCCCGGCCGCGGACGAAGCCCTCGTCCATGGTGACGTAGTACTCCTGGCCGGGGTCCAGGACGTAGTGCAGGTGGACCGAAACGGTCCGGCCGTCCACCACCACCGGCTCGTAGAACCAGCGGTGCACCTCGCCGTAGTCCGACAGCGCGCCGCCGATGCTGCGCTGGTACGTGCCCGGGTCGGCGAGGTCGATGTTGTCGACCAGCGTCCCGTCGGCGTGGTGCACCTGCAACTGGCCGCTGTCGCCCAGTTGTACCGGGCCGTCGAAGGTCAGCCGCAGGGCGGTGTCCACGCAGACGGGATCGGCGAGCCCGCGCGGCTGGAGGTCAGGCGCGGGACGCGCCGCGGGGGTGTCGGCGGCGGCCTGCTGGGATGCGACCGGCACGAGGACGGTGAGCACCCCGGCGAGTGCCACGAGTGGGCGGAACAGGCGCATGGGACGGGCTCCTTACGCCGACGCGCCGCGGAGCGACGACTCGGCAGACCGGAAGAGCGCTGCTACTCTTTCCTTGGCATGCATCTGGCATACCAGCTTGATGGAAGCACAGCGGCACCGCGCTGAACACCCCCCTTGAGGTCACTTTCGGGACCGCCCGCGCCGAACGCCTGTCTCCTCCGAGGAGTGTCCGCATGACCGTTCCCCCGCAGGCCGGTGCGCCGGTCCCCGTCGTGCTCTGCGGCATCCGCGGCTACGGCGGCCACCACCGCGCGAACCTGCGGCGGCTGGCCGGCGAAGGCCGGGTGCGTGTCGTCGGCGTCTGCGATCCGGCGGCGCCCGCCGACGGCGAGCTGGACGGCCTCGGCGAGCCCGCGTGGTCCGCCGACCTCGCCACCCTGCTGAACGAGCGGCGGCCCGCGATCACGGTCGTCTCCACGCCGATCCACACGCACCTGGACCTCGCGCTCACCGCCGTGCGGTCCGGCTCCCACCTGCTGCTGGAGAAGCCGCCCGCCCCTTCGCTCGCCGGTTTCCTGGAGCTGGCGGGCACGCTGCGGGCGACGGGGCTGGCATGCCAGGTGGGCTTCCAGTCCTTCGGCTCCCGCGCCCTGGCCGCCGTACAGGAGTTGGTGGCGGACGACGCCATCGGCCGGCCGCACGGCATCGGCGCCGCCGGCGCCTGGGTGCGCGACGCCCGGTACTACGTCCGCACGCCGTGGGCCGGGCGCCGCCGTCTCGGCACGGGCTCGGGAGCGGCGGACGCGGTCGACGTGGTGGACGGCGTGCTGACCAACCCGCTGGCGCACGCCGTGGCCACCGCCCTGCGGATCGACGGCGGCGACCGCGCCGAGGACGTCGCCGCGGTGGAGCTCGAACTCTTCCGGGCCCACGACATCGAGGCCGACGACACCTCCTGCCTGCGGCTGACGACCACGCGCGGGACGACCGTGACCGTCGCCGCCACCCTGTGCGCCGAACGGAACGCCGCACCGTACGTCGTCGTGCACGGCGAACGGGGCCGCATCGTCCTGTGGTACACCGAGGACCGGGTCCTCCTGGAGCGCGCGGGCCACGGGCCGGAGGAGCGCGTTCATCCCCGCACCGATCTGCTGGACAATCTGATCGCGCATCTGCGGGACGGTGACGCGCTGTTGAGCCCGCTGGAACGCAGCGGCGCCTTCACCCGCGTCGTCGAGGCGATCCGCACGGCCCCGGACCCGGCGCGCCTGCCGCCGGGGGCCTGGCACGTGAAGACGGACGGGGCGGCGCCGCGCCGCGTGATTCCCGGCGTCGGGGCGCTGGTGGACGCGAGCGCCGCGTCCCTCTCCCTCTTCTCGGAGCTCGGCGCCCCCTGGGCCGTCCGGCGCACCCAGATCCCGCCGCGGCGCCGCGCCGGGGGCGGGCGGACCGCGCGCCGCACCCTCCACCTCGCCGGCGACTCCACCGCGGCCGGGAAACCGGCCTCGGCCGCTCCGATGACCGGCTGGGGCACGGCACTTCCCCGGTTCCTCGCCCAGGACCTGGCCGTGGCGAACCACGCCGCCGACGGCCGCAGTTCGCGCAGTTTCCTGCTGGAGCGCCGGCTCGACCCGATACTGCGGGCCCTGCTCCCCGGCGATCTGCTGCTGGTCCAGTTCGGCCACAACGACCAGAAGACCGAGGACGCCTCGCGGCTGACCGACCCGTTCGGCACCTACCGGCACTGCCTGCTGCGCTATGTGCGGGCCGCGTGCGACCGGGGCGCGCGTCCGGTGCTCCTCACGCCGGTGGAACGCCGCCGCTTCGACGCGGCGGGCCGCGCCGTGGCCACCCACGGCGACTACCCGGGGGTGGTGCGCGAACTGGCGGCGGCGGAGGGCGTTCCGCTGCTGGACCTCCAGGCCGAGACGCTCGCACTGTGGCAGCGGCTCGGGCCAAAAGGGAGCAAGGACGCCTTTCTGTGGCTCTCCCCCGGCGAGCACCCCAACCACCCGCGCGGTGCCCGGGACGACACCCACTTCCGGCCGCACGGCGCCGCCGAGGTGGCGCGCCTGGTCGCGCGCGGTCTGTGTGCCGCGGGGCTGCTCGCGCCCGAGGACCTGCGCGGAACGGCCGACCCGCCGCCTCTCCCCTGACGGCGAGTGACCGGTGCCCCCGTCCCGTTCAGTCCGTCCGCGCGGCGTGGCGTGGCGTGGCGGGCGGTGAAGGCTGATGCGGTCCACGGCGGGTGCACATGACGATCCGGCTCAGTGGGACGTCGCACGTCCGCGGCGGCCCGGCCGGGTGGCCGGTATCAGCATGGCCGGGTTCGCCGCCCGCAGCCTGACCGGCCTCCGGATGGTCCCGCACCCGGCCGTGATGCTGGTTCTGGTGTTCGGCGCCGGGCGGCCCGTCGTGGAGGAAGCCGCCGGGCGGCGGCGGTGGGGAAGTCTCGTCGCCTGGCCCGCATTCGGGTGCGGAGGCGCGGTCCGGGCGCGGGGCGAGGACGTGGCGTGCGTGCAGGTGCGCCTCTCCCCGGTGGTCGCACGTGCGGTGCTGGGCGCCTGCCGGGCCGATCTGGACGGCGCGGTGGTGGCCCTCGACGATCTGTGGGGCCGGGAGGCGTCCCGAATCGGTGAGCAACTGGGCGACGTTTCCTCGTGGGAGGCGCGCTTCGCGCTGACGGACGCGTTGCTCGCCCGCCGCTGGGCGGCGCGGGCGCGGGTGGACCCGGAGGTGGCCCGGGCCTTGGACCTGATCGTCGTCAGCCGCGGCCGGGTCCGGGTCCGGGTCGGCCAACCGGCGGCCGACCTCGGGTGGAGCCGCAAGCGCCTGTGGTCCCGGTTCCACACGCAGCTCGGCCTGCCGCCCAAACGGGTCGCGAAGCTGGTCCGCTTCGCCCCTGCCGTCCACCGCCTGGTCGCGGGTGAGGGCGCGGCCCGCGTCGCGGCCGACGGCGGCTACAGCGACCAGTCGCACCTGCACCGGGACGTCCTGGCGTTCACCGGAGCGACCCCCGCGACCGTGCCCCACGAGCCGTTTCTGAGGGGTTGACGATGTCGCATGGCCGGCCACGGAACACGAGCTCGTGCAGCCGGGACGTCGGCCGTCCGTCAGCGGAACACCCGCAGGGTCCGCAACCGGTTGACGGCGGCGGCGACTTCGTAGCGGCGGGGCACGGCGAAGTCGTCGTCGTGCACCGACCTCAGCGCCGCCACGCCGTCTTGGCCGTCGAGATCCAGGTCGAGCAGGTCCAGGGCCTGGGCCAGGGACCGCCGTCCGTCCAAGTGGCCGCGGCGCACCAGCAGTTCCATCGCCAGGCCGACGCCGGTGACATGCGGTGCGTCCGCGAGCTGCTCGACGCCGCGCAGGTCCAGCTCGTGCTCGCCGAAGACCAGGTGGTCCGTGCCCCGGGCGCGGATGCGGGAACGCCCCCGGGCGGTGGCGTCCAGGGAGGACGGGTCCGGACGGCGGGGCACCACGCCGGGAAAGGAGTCCGCCTCGGCACGCCGTCCGGTGGGCCGGGCGGCGATCTCGCGGGCCCGCCCGGTGACGTCGTACGGGCGGTAGGCGTCCAACATCACGACCCGGTCGGCGACTTCGAGGTAGTCCCCGGAGCCGCCCATGACCAGCACGGTCGAGACGCCGTGATCGCGGTGGAGGGAGCGCACGGAGTCCACCAGCGGGGTCAGCGGCTCGCGCTCCTTGGCGACCAGGGCCTGCATCCGGGCGTCCCGGATCATGAGGTTGGTCGCGGCGGTGTCCTCGTCGATGAGCAGGACCCGGGCGCCCGCCTCCACGGCCTCGCACAGGGAGGCCGCCTGCGAGGTGGAGCCGGAGGCGTTGGGGGTGGAGAAGTCCGTGGTGTCCGCCCCGCCCGGCAGGTGATCCACGAAGGCGTGCACGTCCACGCGCTCCACCCGGCGGCCGTCCTCGGCGCGGATCTTCACCGTGTCGTGACGGGCGACGACGCGTTCCCGCCCGTCACCGGGCGCGTGGTCCCAGATGCCGGACTCCAGGCCGCGCAGCAGGGTCGACTTCCCGTGGAATCCGCCGCCGACGATCAGGGTCACCCCCTCGGGAATGCCCATGCCGGTGACCGGGCCCGCGTGCGGCAGCCGCACGGTCACCCGAAGCTCGTCTGGCGCCAGGAAGGGGACGAGACCCGAGCCCCGGGCGGGACGGTCGTCCGCCCCGGAACGGCGCGGCAGCAGCGCCCCGTCGGCGACGAAAGCGACGAGGCCGAGTCCCGGCAGCGCGGCGCGCAGCGCGTCGGAGTCCTCCACGGTCGCGACGAACTCCCGCACCGCCGCCTCGTCCGGCGCCGCGTGGCGCAGAGCGCGTTCGGCGAGCCGCGGCAGGCCCTGGCACAGCAGCCGCCGCGCGTCCCGGCCGTCGATCCGCCGACGCGGTCCCGGCAGCGCGACGCCGAGGCGCAGCGTGACCGATCCGTCGGCGGCGCCGATCGTGCACGAACCGCGGTCCAGCACCTCCTGCCCGCCCGCGTCCACCTGGTAGGCCGACTCCCCCGCGGCCTCCCGTGCCGCGCGGCGCACCAGGTAGCCGGCCAACGCCCTGCGGCGCACCGGCGAGTCCCACAACTCGCGGGGGAACCCGGCCTGTCGGCCGGGTACGTGCACGGCGACGCGGGCGGGTGGGGCGAACGGGTCTGCCTGGCTCCTGACCAGCTCCAGGGTGGCTCCCCCGGGCAGCTCCCAGGCGCCGACGAGCCCCTTGTAGCGCCCGTACGGCGCGCCGTCGAGCCGCTCCAGCTCGCGGTCAAGACCGGACCGTTCCCGCCGCCCTTGTCCGCCCGCCTGCTGCCGCATGTGCTCCCCGTTTCCGAACGACTGGGCCATGATCGACGTTCACGATATTGAACTTGTCCCCGCCGTCCTGCCCGGGGGTCGAATACGGCGGCGAACGTTCCGCCGGGTCCTGGCAGGGCGGGTTCACGCGAGCGGCTCGTCCCCGGCGGCCACCGGCGTTCCGGCGCGGATCACCAGGCGCGGCCTGGCGGCGTCCCACAGGGCCGCCGGGTCGTTCAGCGGGTCGGCGTCGAGCAGCAGCAGGTCGGCGCGGGCGCCGACGGCGATCCGGCCGAGATCGTCCCGGCCGATGAGGCGGGCGTTGACCGAGGTCGCCGAACGGAGGGTGGCCAGCGCCCCGGATGCCTCGGCCTGGAGGCGGAGGCCGAGGAGCTGGTCGTCCTCCAGATCGCCCATCAGGTCACTGCCGAAGCCCACCGGCACCCCGGCCGCGTGGGCACGTTCGATGGCGACCCGCCCGGCGTCGAGGACTTCGGCGTTCTTCGCCCTGCCCACGGCCGGCAGGCCGACCTCCTCGCCTCTGCGGTTCATCGCGTCGTAGGCCACCAGCGTCGGCACGAGGTACGCGCCGTGCTCGGCCAGCAGCGCCGCGGTGGGCTCGTCCAGCAGGTTGCCGTGCTCGACCGAGCGCACGCCGTTCGCCACGGCGTGCCGGATCGCCTCCGGGGAGTAGGCGTGCGCGGCGACGTAGGAGCCGCGGCGCGCGGCCTCCGCGGTGACCGCCGCGATCTCCTCGGCGGAGTACTGCGCCGGCCTGATCGGGTCGGTGGGCGACACCACCCCGCCCGAGGCCATGATCTTGATGGCGTGGGCGCCGCGGCGGAAGCGCTCGCGCACGGCCACCCGCAGGTTCTCCACGCCGTCCACGACCTCGTTCATATGGCCGCCGTGCAGGCAGATGTCGTACTCGGCCGGCCTGGCGTCGCCGTGCCCGCCGGTCTGGCTGAGCGCGGGCCCGGTGTAGAGGTAGCGCGGCGCGTCGATCAGGCCCGTGGTCACCGCCCTGGCGAGCCCCGGGTCGCCGCCGGCCACGTCCCGCACCGTGGTGAAGCCGCGGTGCAGCGCCCGCCGCAGCCTGCGGGCGCCGGCCAGGGCGAGGTAGCTGAGCGGCCCGGCGTCGAACTCCAGGTTGTGCAGGGAGATGCCGTAGGCGTGGAAGTGCGCGTCGATCAGCCCGGGTACCACGGCGCGGCCACGGGCGTCGATGACCCGTTCCGCCCTGGTGACCGAGGGGCCGATCTCGGCGATGGCGCCGTCGCGCACGAACAGCGAGGTCTCGGACAGCTCGGCGGACCAGCCGTCGAAGACCAGGGCGTTGTCAAGGGTCAGCTCACCCGCGGTCATGGCGCGGCTCACCTCCCCGCGGCGCGCAGCGCCGCGGTCTCGGCGGCGACGACGGTGAAGTCGGTGGTGTCGACGGCCACGCCGTAGCGCTCGCGGGCGGCCGGCGCCGACACGAAGCCGTTGCGGACGTCCCTGGCCACGGCCGCCGGGTCGCGGGTGAACGGATCGCCGTAACCGCCGCCGCCCCCCGTCTCGTTCGCCAGCGTCTCCCCCGTTTCGAGGTGGTTGTAGCTGCCGCCCTGCACGACCTCGCGGTCGGTGCCCGCGTTGAGCACGATCCTGTTGGGCTTCCCCTCGCCGCCGCCGTCGATGGACCACGGGTTGGTGCGGGTCTTGTAGACCAGGCAGATGCCGGTGGCGGGGGCGGTGAAGCGGTAGACGCGGCTGACGCCGACGCCGCCGCGGAAACGCCCGGGGCCTCCGGTGTCGGGGCGGTAGCCGTAGGAGTCGATGACCATGGGGGACTTGGTCTCCAAGACCTCGACCGGGTTGTTGCGGCATCCCGGCTCGGACAGGTGCATGATGCCGTCCTCGCCGTCCGCGTCCCTCGTGGCCCCGAAGCCGACGGCCTCGTTGGTGGCCTCCTGCCACGCCTCGCCCGTCCTGGGGTTGACGCCGAGGCCCATCATGGAGCACACGTCGCCGCCGGAGCAGGCGGGCACCAGGTCGGGCATGCCCTCGGCGAGCGCCTTCAGGATCACCTCGCCGGCCAGGAGCCCCGTCCACAGGGTGAAGGTGGGCATGGGCGGCTCGGCGTGCATCACCGAGCCCGGCTCGGTGACCACCCGGAGCGGGGCGAAGTTGCCCGCGACGACGGGGCTGTCGGGGGTGGTGAGCGCCTTGAAGATCAGGCTGGAGAGGGCTTCGGTCTGGCCGCGCGGCAGGTTGATCGGCCCGCGCACGTCGCGGGCGCTGCCCGTCCAGTCGACGACCATCTCCTCGTCGGTGACGGTCACGGTGGCCGTCAGCTTCACCAGCGTCTCGCGGTCCACGCCGTCGCTGTCGACGAAGTCGGTCGCGCTCCAGGTGCCCTTCGGCAGCTTGCCGAGACCGATCCTGGCGAGCTTCTCGCCGTGCTCGTTGATCGCCCGCATGGCGTCGAGCAGGCTGTCCCTGCCGTATTTGCGGGCGATCTCCTGAGTGCGCCGAACGCCCGTCACGCAGGCCGAGACCTGCGCCTGGATGTCTCCGATGGTCCGCTCGGGCATCCGCGAGTTGAACCTGATGACGTTGAACACGTCCGTGTTCTGCTCGCCTTCGCGGTACAGCCTGGTGGCGGGGAAGACCAGTCCCTCCTGCGAACTGTGCGTGGAGTCCAGGACGTAGCCCGGGTCCTTCTGGTTGAGGTCGAGCACGTGGATGCGGCAGGAGGCGAAGCCGATCAGCTCGGACTCGAAGTGGATCGGCGCGAAGACCAGCGGGTCCAGGGTGTGCGCCGAGGACCAGTAGGGGTAGTTCAGCAGGTACACGTCGCCCGGGCGCATCGCGTCGGCGCCGAGGAATTCGAGGGACTTCTTGATCCCGTAGTCGTTCCCCCTGGTGAAGATCGCGATGCCCGGGGCGTCGGCGACCACGTCGCCCGCCGCGTCGTGGATGCCGATGCCGTAGTCGTGGATCTCGTAGACCACGGTGTTGTAGGCGGTCCTGCACAGGTTGCGCGCGACCTCCTCGGCGGCCGACAGCAGCCCGTGGCGGATGATCTCGATGGTGATGGCGTCGGTCATCGGCTCTCGTCCTTCCCCTTGTTCTCCTGCTCGCTGCGCTGCTCGCTGCCCTGCTCGTTCTTCCGCTCGTCGCCCGCCGGGTCCCCGGCCTCCCGGCCGATGGCGATGACCAGCTCCCCGTACCGGCCCACCGTCAGCCGGTCGCCGCGGTGCAGCACGGTGGTCGCGGTGTGCTCGGTGATGATCGCGGGGCCCTCGATGGCGTCGCCGCCGAGCAGTTCCTCGCGCACGTGCACCGCGTACGCGGCCGCCGCGCCGTCGGGCGCGTGCACCTGGCGCGTTCCGCGCGGGGCCGGCTCGCCGCTCTCGCGGGGGGCCAGGGTGGGCAGCCCCGGCTTGTCGACCACGCCGACCGCTCGCAGCCGCAGCGCGGTGATCTCCAGTGGGTCCGTCATCACATGCCCGTACTGCCGTTCGTGAAGGGTCGCGAAGACCTCCTCGACAACGGCCGCGGGGTCCGCGGCGTCCTCGGGCAGCGCCACGCTGACCGAGTGCTCCTGCCCGGTGTAGCGAACGTCCACGGTGCGGGCCAGCTCCCGCCGCCCGGGGCCGAAGCCCTCTTCGGCCAGGACGGCGTCGGCCTCGGCCGCCATGCTGGCGTACGCCGCGTCCACGGTGGCCCGGTCCACGTCGGCGAGCGCGGTGACGGAGGTTCTGGCGAAGTCGTGCTGCACATCCGCCATGAGCATGCCGAGCGCGGAGAACGCGCCCTGGCCCGGCGGGATGATCACCGAAGGGATGCCGAGCTGGCGTGCGACGTCCACCGCGACCAGGCCGCCCGCGCCGCCGAAGGACAGCAGCGAGAAGTCCTTCGGATCGTGGCCGAGCTCGACGGTGATGGCCCGCACGGCACCGGTGATCTTGGTGTTGGAGATCTGGAGGATGCCGCGGGCCAGCTCGGTCGTGCCGAGGCCGAGGTCATTGGCGATGGACCCGAGCGCGGCCCGGGCGCCCTCGGCGTCCAGGGTGAGGGTCCCGCCCAGCGGGGTGTCCGTGCCGAGGTAGCCGACCGCGAGCGCGGCGTCGGTGAACGTCGGCTGGGTTCCGCCGCGGCCGTAGGCGACGGGCCCCGGCACCGCGCCCGCGCTCTGCGGGCCGACCTGGAGGGCGCCGGCGTCGTCCAGGTACGCGAGCGAACCGCCGCCCGAGCCGATGGTGTGGATGTAGAGCGAGGGCGTGTTGATCGGCAGCCCCTCAAACTCGGTGCCGTGCTGGAGTACGGGCTGGGAGTCGAGCACCAGGGAGGCGTCCAGGCTGGTGCCGCCCATGTCGATGGTGATCAGGTTGGGCCGGCCCGTCAGCCTGGCGAACGCCGCCGCCCCCACCACGCCGCCCGCGGGGCCCGAGAGGATCAGGTTGACCGGCTGCTCCCTGGCCGCCGTGCCGGTCATGCCGCCGCCGCCCGAGCGGGAGATCAGGAAGCGCCCGGCGAAGCCGCGGCTCTCCAGCTCGTTTTCGAGGCGGTGGAGGTAGCTGCGCACGACGGGCTTGATGTAGGCGTCGAGGACGGCGGTGGAGGTCCGCTCGTACTCCCGGTACTCCCGCGAGAGCTCGTGGGAGACCGTCACCTCGATGCCGGGGCTGCTCTCCAGCAGGATGTCGCGCATCCGCGCCTCGTGCGCGGGGTTGGCATAGGAGTGCAGGAACGCGATGGCGACCGCCTCGTACCCGCGGTGCGCGATCTCCCGCGCGATCCGGCGCGCGTCGTCCTCGTCCAGCGGGGCGCCCACGGTGCCGTCGAAGTAGGAGCGTTCGGTCACCTCGAAGGTGTCGTAGCGCTCGAGCAGCGGGGCCTGCTTGCGGTGGCGGATGTCGTACATGGCGCGCCGGTCGGTGCGGCCGAGCAGGTACACGTCGCGGAAGCCGCGGGTGGAGATGACCGCGACCCTGGCGCCCGACCTGGTCAGCAGCGAGTTCAGGCCCAGCGTGGTGCCGTGGTTGAACATGGCCACGTCCGGCATGTCGACCGCGATCTGGTCGAACGCGTTCAGTACGCCCTCGGTCGGGGAGGCGGGCGTCGTGGGGACCTTGTCGAAGCGGAGTTCACCCGTTCGGGGATCGAGCTTTACGACGTCCGTGAACGTTCCTCCGACGTCGATCGCGACGCGGATGTCCTGCGGCATGCGGGCGCACCTTTCCTGTTTCCTGCGTTGTGCTTGTGGTTCTTCCGGAGAGCTGGGCGGAAGCGGGCGGTGCTAACGGGAGCGCCTGCCCACGGCGGCCAGGGCGACCGCGGCGAGGATGATCAGTCCGGTGACCAGATCCTTGAGCTGGGGGTTGAAGTTCATGATGTCGAATCCGTTGCCGACCAGCGCGATGAGGAACACGCCGGCCACCGAGCGCCACACCGCTCCCACACCGCCGTGGATGCTGGTGCCGCCCAGGATGATCGCCGCGATCGCCTGCAACTCCATGCCCGCACCCGCCTGCGGCTGCCCCGAGGAGATGCGGGAGACCGCGATCGCCGCGGCGATGCCCGCGGCGAGTCCGCTGAGCACGAAGACGAGCACCTTGACGCGGTCCACTTTGATGCCGGACAGCTCGGCGGCCTCCGCGTTGCCGCCCGTGGCGAAGACGTGCCGGCCGAAGACCGTTCCCGACAGCAGGAACCACAGCGCGGCGACCACGGCGGCCAGCACCCACACCGGGATGAACACGTCGAGGAAGCTGCCGCGGCCGAAGTCGGCGAAGCCGTCGACGTCGACGGTGATCAGCGCGCCGCCGGTGATCAGCACCGCGAGCGCGGAGTAGACCATCGAGGAGGCCAGGGTGGCCAGGAAGGAGTGGATGCGCAGGGAGGCGACGACCAGGCCGTTGAGCGCCCCGAGCGCCATCCCGATCACCGGCGCGGCGACCAGCGCGAGCAGCGGATTGCCCGTCTCCACGGCGAGCCAGGCGGCGGAGACGCTGGCCACCGCGAAGATACTGGCCGTGGACAGGTCGAAGTTGCCCGAGACGATGACGAACGTGCCGGCCGCCGCGATGATCGCCAGCGGGGCGTTCTGGTTGAGGATGTTGAGGATGTTGTCCGACGTGAAGAACGCGGGGCTGGCGATGGACAGCCACACGATGACGGCCGCCAGCAGGATCAGCACGGCGTGATCCTTGGCCAGCAGCAGTGGTCGCACGGGTGCCTTGCGCTGCGTCTCTGCGGTGGTGGCGGTCACGGTGCTGCTTTCTGATCGGTGTCGAACAGGACGGTGAGGATGCGGTCGATGGTGGTCTCCGCGGGCACGACCTCGTCGATCGTGCGGCCTTCGCGCACCAGGTAGGCGCGGTGGCTCAGGGACATGACCTCCTCGTGTTCCGAGGAGATGAGCAGGACGCCGATGCCCTGCGCGGCGAGCGCGGTGATCAGCTCGTAGATGGCGTACTTGGCTCCGACGTCGACGCCGCGGGTGGGCTCGTCCAGGATGACGAACTCGGGGTCGCCGAGGAGCGACTTGCCGATCAGGGCCTTCTGCTGGTTTCCGCCGGAGAATCCGCGGGTCTCCAGCTCGATCCTGGCGGGGCGCAGCTGGAGCCTGGCGGCCAGCTCGCCGACCGCGGCCCGTTCCCTGCGGCGGCTGATCACGCCCGCGGTGGCAAACCTGCGGGAGTGGGTGAGGGAGATGTTCTCCCGGATGGAGCGCATGAGCACCAGGCCCTGCCCGTGCCTGTCCTCGGGGACCATGGCCAGGCCCGCCGCGATCGACCTCCACGGCCGTGGCCTGGCGTGCGGCTTGCCGCACAGCGTCACACTGCCCGCGGTGAGCCGGTCCGCGCCGTACAGGGCGCGGGCGATCTCCGAGCGCCCGCTGCCGACGAGACCGATCAGGCCGACGATCTCACCGGGGCGCACGGTCAGGGAGGCGTCCACCACGCCCTCGGCGGTGGCCAGGCCCTCGGCTTCGAGCACCGGGGGCGTCCCGGGGGGAACGGGGGCGGCCCGCTCGGGGAAGGTGACCGCGAGGGCGCGGCCGAGCATGCCCTCGATCAGGCTCGTCTTGGTCTCCTCGGCCGCGGCCCCGGTCCGCACCAGGCGGCCGTCCCGCATGATCGTGACCCGGTCGGCGATCTCCAGGACGGCGTCGAGGAAGTGGGAGACGTAGACGACGGTCCTGCCCTGGGCCCGCAGGGTGCGGATCAGCTCGTGCAGCTTCTCCGTCTCGTGGGCGGTGAGGGAGGAGGTGGGCTCGTCCATCACGATGACCTTGGCGTCCCTGGCCAGGGACCGCATGATCTCGACCTTCTGCTGATCGGCAATGCCCAGATCGCGGACCTTGCGGTGCGGCGGCAGACCGAAACGGGCCATCGCGTCGATGCGTTCGAACTCGGTCGTCGTGCCCGGCCGCAGCACGCCCGCCCTGGAGTGCTCGCGGCCCAGGAAGACGTTCTGCACCACGGTCAGCTCGGGGACCAGGGCGAGCTCCTGGGCGATCATGGCGATGCCGTGGCGGCCGGCCCTTGCCGGGTCCCAGCGGCCGATCCCGGCGCCGCCCACCTCCAGCTCGCCCTCGTCCCGCTGGTAGACCCCGGCGATCAGCTTGCCCAGGCTGGACTTGCCCGCGCCGTTCTCCCCGACCAGCGCGTGCACCTCGCCGGGCAGCAGGTCCAGGCTCACCCCGTTCACGGCGTGGGTGCCACCGAACCACTTGGAGAGGCCGCGGGCGGTGACCACGGGGGCCCGCTCGGCGTTCGGCGCCTCGGCTGTTCCCGCTCGTTCCGTCATCAGCCGTTCCACTCCCCGGTGAAGTCCTCTGCCTCGGCCTCGGCCAGCGTTTCCCGGGTGGCGTAGGGCTCCACGCCCTCGGGACCGACGGTGTCGGCGTTCACGACGGTCTCGACGGGCTTGTCCGTCATGGCGTTCGCGAGTTGCTCCATGGCGGCGGCGCCCATGCTGGCGGGAAAGTTGAGGTAGTTGGCCTTCCAGCGGCCCTCGCGGACCGCCTGGACCGCCTCGGTGGTGCCGCCCGCCCCGGTGAGATACACGCTGTCCGGCGCGATGCCGGCGTTCTCCAGCGCCAGCTCGGCGCCCAGCGTCATCTGGTCGGCGCTGCTGAGGATGGCGTCGACGTCACGGTTGGACTGGAGGGTGTTGGATACCGCGCTCAGGGACTGGTAGCGGTCGTAGTTGCCCTCGACGGTGCTGACCACCTCGATGTTCCCGTGCTCGCCGAGCACCCCCTGATAGGCGTCGCGGCGGGCGATGTCGAGCGGCGAGGAGAGGCTGCCCACCAGCAAGGAGACCTTGCAGGGGTCGAGTTCGGCGCAGTAGTCCACCACGTCCTCCGCCTGCCGCGCCGCCGCGTCGCTCGGCGGCACGGCCACGGTGGAGACGACGCCCTCGACCTGCGGTTCCATGTCGTCGACGTCGGGGCCGATGGGGTTGAGCACGGTGATGACGGGAACGGAGTTCGCGAGTGGGAACGCACCGGCGAGACTGGGTCCGTCATGCGGAACGACGATGACACCGTCGTAGCCACCCACGGTTGCGGCCGTCTGGAGCTGCGACAGCTGCGTGGTGGAGTCGAAACCGCCGTCGAGGATCTTGGTGTCCACGGAGATGCCGAGCTCCTCGGCGCCGGACACGACGCCGTCGTAGACGGCCTGGTTGTAGCCGTTCTGGGCGGAGGCCGCGAGCACGGCGACCCGGTACTCGCCGTCCGCGGAGCCGGTATCGGGGGCACAACCCGAGGCCAGGACAGCCACACCGGCGGCAACCGCGAGGACCTTCCCCGGTGCCTGTCTCATTCCAAACCTCCCGGTGGCTCGCTTATGTGGTTCAGTAACATGTCACATGCCGCAAGGTCGAGCAATGGTTCTGCGGGAAGGATTTTCCGGACCGTAAATTTGCTCTTCCCGACTATGCAATGTGACATTTTATTGATACTCCTAGAGCGGCCCGACCTACGAGGAGATCACCATGACCGCTGCACGGCAGCCCTGGCGGGGCGTCCACGTCGCCACCGCGTTCCCCTTCGACGACGACCTCACGGCCGACTTCGACGGCTTCGCCGAGCACGTCGCCTGGCTTGCCGAGCAAGGCTGCGACGGCGTGTGCCCCAACGGCTCGCTCGGCGAGTACCAGAGCCTCAGCGACGCCGAGCGCGCCCGCGTGGTCGAGACCGCCGTCGCCGCGGCGCCCGACGGCTTCACGGTGATGCCGGGCGTCGCCGCCTACGGCGTGCTCCAGTCCCGCCGCTGGATCGAGCAGGCCGCCGAGGCCGGAGCCCAGTCGGTGCTGCTGCTCCCGCCCAACACCTACCGGGCCGACGAGCGCACGGTCCTCGCCCACTACCGCGAGGCGGCCAAGGCCGGTCTGCCGATCGTCGCCTACAACAACCCCTTCGACACCCGCGTCGACCTGTCCCCCGCGTTCCTGGCCGAGCTGCACGCGGAAGGACTGATCGTCGCCGTCAAGGAGTTCACCGGCGATGTCCGCCGCGCGTACGAGATCCGCGAGCTCGCCCCCGAGCTCGACCTGCTGATCGGCGCCGACGACGTCCTGCTCGAACTCGGCCTCGCCGGGGCCGTCGGCTGGATCGCCGGCTACCCCAACGCCCTGCCGAGCGCCAGCATGGAGCTGTACCGGCTGGCCACCTCGGGCGACCCGGCCGACATCGCCCGCGCTCTGACGCTCTACCGTGAGCTCCACGCGCTGCTGCGCTGGGACTCCAAGCCCGAGTTCGTCCAGGCGATCAAGCTCTCGATGGACATAGCCGGCCGCAAGGGCGGCCCCTGCCGGCCGCCGCGCTCGCCGCTGGTCCCCGAGGCCGAGGCCGCCGTGCGCGCCGCCACGGAGGCCGTGCTCGCCGCGGGCCACCGCTGACCGCGGCACGGCGGCGGCGTCAGGCACCATGACACACCGGGACGCCCGCACGCGGGCCGTGGCACGCGGCGGTGCGAGGACGCAGAAGGGACGCTGAAAGGCACGCCATGCGATCGAAGCGCGTTTTCCACTCCGTCGAGAGCCACACCGAGGGCATGCCCACCCGTGTCATCACCGGTGGCGTCGGGACGATCCCCGGCGCCACCATGGCCGAGCGGCGGCAGTGGTTCATCGAGAACAGCGACGAGCTGCGCACGCTGCTGATGTACGAGCCGCGCGGGCACGCCGCGATGAGCGGCGCCATCCTCCAGCCGCCCACCCGCCCCGACGCGGACGCCGGCGTGCTGTTCATCGAGGTCTCCGGGCTGCTGCCGATGTGCGGCCACGGGACCATCGGCGTGGCCACCGTGCTGGTGGAGACCGGCATGGTGGAGGTCACGGAGCCGGTCACCACCATCAGGCTCGACGTCCCCGCGGGCCTGGTCACCGCCGACGTCGAGGTGGTGGACGGCGCCGCGCGTTCGGTGACGATCCGCAACGTGCCGGCGTTCGCCGCCGCCCTCGACCAGCGAGTCGAGGTGCCGGGCCTGGGCAGCGTCGGCTACGACATGGCGTTCGGCGGGAACTTCTACGCCATCGTGCGCCTGGCCGAGCTCGGTCTGCCATTCGAACGGTCGGCCAGGGATGAGCTGCTCGCCGCGGGACTCGCCATCATGCGCGCCATCAACGCCGAGGACCCGCCGCGCCACCCGGAGCGGCCCGACATCCACGGCTGCCACCACGTCTACCTGGAGGCGCCGGGCTCGACCGCCGCGCACTCCCGGCACGCCATGGCCATCCACCCGGGATGGTTCGACCGCTCCCCGTGCGGGACGGGCACCAGCGCCAGGATGGCCCAGCTCCACGCGCGCGGGCTGCTCGGCCTCGACGAGGACTTCGTCAACGAGTCCTTCATCGGCAGCCGGTTCACCGGCCGGCTGGTGGACGAGGCCACGGTCGCCGGACTGCCCGCCGTGGTCCCCACCATCACCGGGCGTGCCTGGATCACCGGCACTTCGCAGTTCCACCTCGACCCGGAGGACCCGTTTCCCGCAGGATTCCTGCTGTAAGCCCGCGCGGCCGGGCCGAGCCGGGGCCGCCGAGAACCGCACACGTACGCCCACGTGCGGCAGAACACGCCGAGTACACGCCCGAGAAGGTGCCATGACCACGTCGAGCCCGTCATCCAACTTCACCGTGCTCAAGAAGCGGGAGAGCCTGCGCGAGACGGTCGCGCACGCCCTGCGCGCGGCGATCGTATCCGGGGAGATGGAGCCGGGCGTGGTCTACTCGGCGCCGATGCTCAGCGCCCGCTTCGGCGTCTCGGCCACGCCCGTGCGCGAGGCGATGCTCGACCTGGCCAGGGAGGGCATGGTCGCCTCCGTGCCGAACAAGGGGTTCCGCGTCACCAAGATCTCCGAGGCGGACCTGGACCACATCACCGAGCTGCGGCTGCTGATCGAGCCGCCCACCATCCGGCGGGTGAGCCCGCTGATCCCCGAGGCCGACTTCGTGCGCCTGCGGCGGCTGGCCGACGAGATCGTGGACTTCGCCGAACGGGCCGATCTGATCCGCTACACGGAGGCCGACCGGCGGTTCCACCTGACGCTGCTCGCGTACAGCGACAATCCCCGGCTGGTGGACACGATCTCCCAGCTCCGCTCGCAGACCAGGCTGCTCGGTCTGGCCTCGCTGGCCGAGAGCGGCGAGCTGCGGGACTCGGCCGAGGAACACCTGCAGCTGATGGACCTGATCCAGGCCGGCGACGGGATCGGCGCCGAGGAGCTGATGCGCCGCCATATCGGGCACGTCCGCGGCAAATGGGCCGGCGGTGCGCGCCCCGACGTGGCCGCCGTGCCCGCCGAGCGGACGGGGAGGGGATCGTGAGGGCCCGCCCCGACCTGGTGGTGATCGGCGCCGGCGTGGTCGGCGCGGCGAGCGCCTACTTCGCGACCCTGGCGGGCCTGCGGGTGCTGGTCGTCGATCGCGGCCACATCGCCGGCGGCACCTCCAGCCGCGGCGAGGGGAACCTGCTGGTCTCCGACAAGGAGGCGGGGCCCGAACTCGACCTGGCGCTGCTGTCCCAGCGGATCTGGCGCGAAGAGCTAGGCGAGTTCGGCCGGCTGTGGGAGTTCGACGACAAGGGCGGCGTCATCGTCGCCGCCACCCAGGCGAGCGCCGAGGCGCTGACCGGGCTCACCGCGGGCCAGCGGGCCTCGGGCGTGACCGCGGTGGACCTGGGCGCGGCCGAGCTGCCCGAGTACGAGCCGTATCTCTCCAGGGCCCTGGTCTCCGGCGCCTACTATCCGCAGGACGCGCAGCTCCAGCCGATGCTCGCCGTGGCCCACCTGCTGCGCCTGGCCCGGCAGCGGGGAGCCGAGGTGCGCACCGGCACCGAGGTCACCGGGCTGCTGCGGGACGGCGAACGGGTCACCGGGGTGCGCACCCGCGACGGGGACGTGGCCGCGGGCGCCGTGCTGAACGCGGCGGGCCCGTGGGGAGGGGAGCTGGCGGCGCTCGCCGGGGTGCGGCTGCCCGTGCTGCCCCGGCGCGGTTTCGTGCTCGTCACCGAGCCGCTGCCGCCGACCGTCAGGCACAAGGTCTACGCGGCCGAGTACGTCGGCGACGTGGCCAGCTCGGACGCGGCGTTGCAGACCTCGCCCGTGGTGGAGGGCACCGAGTCGGGCACGGTCCTGATCGGCGCGAGCAGGGAGCGGGTGGGCTTCGACACCACTCTCTCGCCGCGGGTGCTGCGCGCCCTGGCGGCCAAGGCGATCACCCTGTTCCCCTCCCTGGCCGGTGTCCGCGCGCTGCGCGCCTACTGCGGGTTCAGGCCCTACTGCCCCGATCACCTGCCCGTGATCGGCCCCGACCCCAGGGCGCCCGGGCTGTGGCACGCCTGCGGGCACGAGGGCGCGGGGATCGGCCTGGCCGCGGGCACGGGCTGGCTGCTCGCCCAGGCGCTGACGGGCAGGACGACCGACCTGGGCCTCGCGCCCTTCGCGCCGGAACGTTTCGACTCCGCGATCACGGGAGAGGAGTGAATCCCCATGGCACAGCAGCACGACCGCGGGCACCGGCCCGCCCCCGGCAGCCGAACGAGCCCTGCCGACCTGGCCCTGACCTTCGACGGAACGCCGTTGACCGCGCGCCCGGGGCAGAGCGTGGGCGCCGCGCTCACCGACCACGGCATCAAGTCCTGGCGCGGCACCCGCAAGGAAGGCGCGCCGCGCGGCCTCTTCTGCGGCATCGGCATCTGCTATGACTGCCTGATCACCGTGGACGGCGTGCCGAACCAGCGCGCCTGCCTGGTGCCCGCCCGCGACGGGATGGAGCTGTCGAGCGCCCCGCCTGAGCTGCCGCTGCCGGGCCGGCTCGTTCCCGGGGCCACGGCGGCGGACGGGAGGGAACGGCCGTGACCCGCATCCCCTCCACCTCCACCTCCACCCGGCAGGCTCCCGGGGCCACCGTCTTCGACGCGGCGGTCGTCGGCGCGGGGCCCGCGGGGCTCGCCGCGGCCGTCAGCGCGGCGGCGGCGGGACTGCGCGTGGCCCTGATCGACGCGGCGGCGCAGGCCGGCGGCCAGTTCTGGCGGCACCCGGACGAGCGCGCCGCCGCGGATGCCGCGGATGCCACGGATGCCGCGGATGAGAGTGCGGGGCAGCACGACTGGCGCACCTTCACGCGGCTGCGCGGGGAGCTGGCGCGGCACATCGGCGCCCACCGCGTCCACCATCTGCCGCTCCACCAGGTCTGGACGATCGACAGGGAGGGCGCCGCACCGTTCACCCTCAGGCTCACCCCCGTGCTGCCCGAGGAACGGGGCGCCGCCACGCGGGACGTCGCCGCCCGCGCGCTGATCCTGTGCCCCGGCGGCTACGACCGCCAGCTCCCCGTGCCGGGGTGGACCCTGCCCGGGGTCATGGCGGCCGGCGGCGTCCAAGCCCTGCTCAAGGGGCACAGAACCCTCGCCGGGCGCCGGGCGGTGGTGGCCGGCACGGGCCCCTTCCTGCTGCCCGTCGCCACCGGGCTCGCCGAGGCCGGCGCCCAGGTCCTCGCGGTCTGCGAGGCGGCGCGTCCCACCCGCTGGCTGCGCCATCCCCTCGACGCCTCCCGCGCGCCCGCCAAGGCCCTGGAAGGCGCGGGGTACGCCGCGGCCCTGCTGCGCCACCGGGTGCCCTACCTGACGCGCACCGCCGTCACCCATGTCCACGGCGACGACGAGGTCAACGGCGTCACCCTGGAGCGGATCGACGGCTCGGGCCGGGTCGTCCCCGGCCACGAGCGCAGGCTCGACGCCGACCTCGTCGCCTTCGGCTGGGGCTTCACCCCCTCCCTCGAACTCGTGCTCGCCGTCGGCGCCGGGACCGGGCAGGGCGAGGACGGCTCGCTGGTCGCCACCGTGGACCGGGTGCGGCGCACAGACGTCCCCGGCGTGTACGTCGCCGGCGAGGCGACGGGCGTGGGCGGCGCGGCCAAGGCCGTGGCCGAGGGGGAACTCGCCGGACTGACCGCCGCCGTCGACCAGGGGCGCCCCGCCTCCCGCCGCCGCGGACGCGTCCTGCTCGGGCGGATCGCCAGGGCCGAGGCGTTCGCCTCGGCGATGCACCGCGCCCACCCGGTGCCCGAGCACTGGAACGAGTGGCTCACCCCGCAGACCACCGTCTGCCGCTGCGAGGAGGTCACCGCGGGAGACCTGAGCGCCGCGCAGGACGATCTCGGTGCCGGCGATCCGCGCACGGCCAAGATGCTGGCCAGGCCCGGCATGGGCTGGTGCCAGGGCCGGGTGTGCGGCTTCGCGGCCGCCGGGCTGCTCGCCTCCCGCGCGGGGCGCCCCGCCGAGGAGAGTGATCTGCGCCCGCTCGCCAAACGCCCCCTGGCCGCTCCCGTTCCGCTCGGGGAGCTCGCCGGGCTCACGCTGTCAGAACCCGCACCGCGCCCCGCCGACGACCAGCCGCTTGCCCCGCCAACGGACGCTCCGGAGCACCCACGACCCGGCCCCGATCCCGATCCCGAGGGAGCACCATGACGGACCAGACCACCACCCCCGAGGAGCTTGAGGCGCTGCTCGCCAGGGCAGCAGAGGCCGCCCCCGGCTGGGCCGCCCACAGCCCGGCCGACCGGGCCGACACCCTGACCGCGGTGGCCGACGCCCTCGACGAGCGCGCCGACGAGCTGCTGCCGCTCGCCAAGGAGGAGTCCCGCCTGCCGGACGGCCGCCTGGCGGGCGAGCTGAAGCGGACCACGTTCCAGCTCAGGCTCTTCGCCGAACTCCTGCGCGACGGCGCCTACCTCGACGCTCGTGTCGATCACGCGGACGCCGACTGGCCCATGGGCGCACGCCCCGACATCCGCCGCGTGCTGGTGCCGCTCGGCCCCGTACTCAACTTCGCCGCGGGCAACTTCCCGTTCGCCTTCAGCGTGGCCGGCGGGGACAGCGCCGCCGCGCTCGCCGCCGGCTGCCCCGTGCTGGTCAAGGTCCACCCCGGCCACCCGCGGCTGTCCGCGCGCACCGGCGCCGTCGTCGCCGAGGCGCTGCGGGCCGCCGGCGCCCCCGACGGCGTGCTCGGCCTGATCCACGGCGTGGACCAGGGCGTGACCGCGCTGCGCGACCCGCGCGTGAAGGCGGCCTCCTTCACCGGCTCCATCCCGGGCGGGCGCGCCCTGTTCGACATCGCCTGCTCCCGCCCGGAGCCCATCCCGTTCTACGGGGAGCTGGGCAGCGTCAACCCCACTTTCGTCACACGCGCGGCCGACGCGGCCAGAGCCGAGGAGATCACCGAGGGCTTCGTCGGCTCCTTCACGCTGGGCGCGGGCCAGTTCTGCACCAAGCCGGGCGTCCTCGCGGTGCCCGAGGGCTCCGCGGTCCTGGAGCGGCTGCGTTCCACCACCCTGCCGGGCCCCGCCCCGATGCTCACCTCGCGCTTCGCCGAGAGCTACGCCCGCAGGCTCGGCGAGCTGTCCGGGCACGACGCGGTCGGCCCGCTGACCGTGGGCGAGGACGCCTACGCCGACTCGCCCGCGCCCGCCCTGCTCACCGCAAGCATCGAGGACGTGCTCGCCAACGGGGACGAACTGCTGGCCGAGTGCTTCGGACCCGCCGCCCTGGTCGTGACCTACGCCGAGGAATCCCAGCTGGTGGCCCTGGCGGGGGCGCTCGACGGGCAGCTCACGGCCACCATCGTCGGCGAGGACGACGACGCCGTCGCCCCCGAGCTCGTGCGGCTGCTCGCCGACCGGGCGGGCCGGGTCCTGTGGAACCAGTGGCCCACCGGCGTCTCGGTGACCTACGCCCAGCAGCACGGTGGCCCCTATCCGGCCACCACCGCACCCACCACCACCTCGGTGGGCACCGCCGCCATCTCCCGCTTCCTGCGCCCCGTCGCCTACCAGGGCTTCCCCGAGCACCTGCTGCCCGACGCGCTGAAGGAGGCGAACCCCGAAAGCCTGCCGCGCCTGGTGGACGGCAAGCCGGCGGTGTGATCCACACGCCGGGGCCACCACCGGCTGTGGCCCCGGCCCCGGAAGGCTTTACGGTGAGACAGGCACGGCCGATGCGGCAATAGCAAACAATTGCTATGGGGGAGAAATCATGATAAAGCCGGAAGCCGGAAGCCGGAAGCCGGAAGCCGGAAGCCGGAAGCCGGAAGCCGGAAGCCGGAAGCCGGAAGCCGCGGCGCATGAGCTTATTAGCCTTTTCTGCGGGGCCGCGTGAACGATAGCGGCCCTCCGGCGGACGTTGCCGCGGCGCGCTGGAAAACCTTCGCCACCGAGCGCACGGTCCTGGCGGTGGCCCGGACGGTGACGTCGACCACGCGTCTGCTCGAAGTCCTTCCCGACGTCTTCCGGGGCGACCCGCGCGTCGAGGTGGTCTTCGGCCATGATCGGTCGTCGGCGTTCCACGGCGGCGTCCGGGGGCTGCTGCGCGCGAACGGTGTGCGCGTCATCCCGTGGGAAAGCGCTACGGACGTGGCCTGCCACCTCGTCATCTCCGCCAGCGAGAACGCCCGCTTCGACCGCCTCAAGGCACCCGTCCTCGTCCTGCCGCACGGCGTCGGATTCCAGAAGTTCGTTCCGGACGCCCGCAGTTCCGCGCGGCGGCTCTCGGGGGTCGTGCCGCCTTCGTTGCTGAGCCCCGAACGTTCGTGGTACGCGGTCTCGCATCCTTCGCAGGCCGCCCAGCTCGGCGCCACGCGACCGGAGCTGGCCGACCGGACGCTGCTGGTCGGCGATCCCTGCCACGACCGGCTGCTCGCCAGCCGGTCGCTGCGGGACCGGTACCGGCAGGCCCTGGGCCTTCCGGAGGGGCCCGTTCCGCGGCTGGTCCTGCTGACCTCGACGTGGGGCGGGCAGTCGCTGATCGGGAACGCCCCCCAGTTGCCCCGCCGACTGCTGGCCGAACTGCCGCTGGACGAGTACCGGGTGGCGGCGGTCCTGCATCCGAACGTGTGGTTCGGTCACAGCCCTTGGCAGCTTCGTACGATCCAGCGCGACGCCCTGGACGCGGGGCTCGTCCTCATCCCGCCCTTCGCCGGGTGGCAGGCCGCGTTGACGGCCGCGGACGTGGTGGTCGGGGACCACGGTTCGCTGTCCCTCTACGCGGCGGCGGCCGGAAAGCCGTTGCTGCTGGCCGCCTTCGGCGAGGAGTCGGTGCCCGGCACGGCGATGACCGCGCTCGGGCGGGCCGCGCCCACGCTCGACCACGGCAAAGGGCTGCGCGAGCAGGTCGAGGAAGCGATCGAGCGGCACCGGCCGGAGCGCTACCGCGACGTCGCCGAGCGGGCGTTCCACGGGCCGGGGGAGGCGCTGCCCCGGCTGCGTTCGGCCGTCTATGACCTCATGGAGCTGGCCGAGCCACCCCTGCCGGTCGCGTCCCCGCGCCCGTTCGCGCTGCCGGTGCCCGAGCAGGCGGAGAGCTCCGCGGAAGTGGTCATCACCCGCATGGCGCGGGAGAACGGTACCTGGTCCGTCGAGCTGCGCCGCTATCCCGCGGCGGCGAAGCCCGAACGGCCCGAGTCGGCACAGTGCTTCAGCCACCTGTCGAGCGAGGTGACGGGTCCTGAACGGTCCTGGGCGGAGAGCGCCTCCGTGCTCACCGACACGACGGTGCACGACTCGCCCGGGGAGGCCGAGCGGCGGATCGAGGACGTATTGCGGCGTCATCCGGGCTGCCGGATCGCGGCCGTGACACTGGGCGACGGCGTCCTGCTTGGCTGGCGCGACGGGCGGCGGGCCCGGGCGGGCGCCGCAGGCGGACTGGGGACGGCCCGGCTGGTTTCGGCGGTCGGATACGCCTGCTTCCGAGCGGGCATCCAGCCGGAAGGCGTCTTCCTGCTGCGGGTCGGGAAACGCTCGGCCGACGTGACCCTGCGGTCCTGGCCGACGCCGTAACGGGACTTAGTCCGACCGGGGCTGACCGGGTCGGACCGGGTCCGACCCGGTCCGACCCGGTCGGGTGGGACGGTGCTCAGTCCGGGTCGCCGAGGGCGTCGATGCGCTCGCGCAGGCCCTGTGCTTCAGGGCTGCGCCCGCCCTCCAGGATCTCCAGGGCGCGGCCGAGGTGAACGCGGACCGCGGCCGTGTCGCCCTCCGCCTCGGCGATCTCGGCGAGGCACTCGCGCGCGGGCAGCTCGTAGTGCGCCGCCTCCTCCGCCCTGAGGTCGTCGGCGCCGTCGGCAAGGGCGGCCTTCGCCTCCGCCGTCCGCCCCGTGGCGCGGTGCGCCATGCCCATGGCCACCCGCACCCGGCCGACCATCCGACGCCGGTCGACGGCGCCGGTCTCCTCCTCGGTGAACAGGCGCAGCGCCGAGGCCAGGGTCGACAGCGCGCGTTCCGGCCGGCCGTCGGCGGTCTCCGCACAGCCGGTGAAGAAGTGGGCGAGCGCCACGCCGCGCCGGGAGCCCGCCGCCGCGCTCAGCTCCGCGGCCTGCTGGAAGAGCGTAATGGCCCGCGGCGGGTCCTCGGCCTCCCACGCCCGGCCCTGGAACTCCCGCGCCGACGCCCGCAGCAGCAGATTGTCCGTGGTGTCGGCCTCCGCCACGGCCGTCTCCAACTCAAGGCGCGCACGATCCACTTCGCCAAGGTCCAGCAGCGGACGCGAAAGCAGGCACCGCAGCCGCGCCCGGGCCGCCGCGTTGCCCAGGTCTCCGTCCCGCGAAGCGGCCATGATGCCCAGCTCGGCGGACTCGATCCAGTCGCGGACATCGCGGTGGTGAAGGTAGAGCGCGCTGAGGGCCTCGGCCATCTGCCACGCCTCGGCGAAGAAACCCCGCGCCACCGCGCCGCGCAGCACCGCCAGCGCGTTGGTGCGCTCGGCGCTCAGCCACGCCAGGGCCCGTCGTTTCCCGTCCTCGCCGCTGAACGGGTCATCGGCGCCCGTCGGTACGTGCTCGTGCGAGGAGATCCGCAACCGCTCACCCATCAGGGCACGGTCCGCGCAGGCGATCCACCGCACATAACGGCGCGTCACCCGCCGCGCCAGAGCCGTCTGCTCCGCCGCCGGCTCCTGGGCCGCGAGGCCGACCGCATGCAGCCGCACCAACTCGTGGAAGCGGTAACGGCCGTGGGCGTCCTCGGCGGCGGCGAGCAGGCTGCCGTCGTAGAGGCTGTGCAGGAGCCGCCGCGCGGTGGCCGCGGGGATCTCCGCGATGACGCCCGCCAGTTCGGCGTCGAAAACGTCGCCGGGAAAGAGCGCGAGCCCCCGGTAGAGCCGTTGGCACTCCGGGGGTAAATTCTGGTAGGCCAGCGTCAGGGCAGCGGACATGGTCCGAGTCTCCCCCGTGAAGAAACCCTCAAGCCGACCGCGTTCGTCTTCCAGCTCACTCACCAGATCCGCCAGTGACTGGTCGGGGTGGAGCACGAGCTGGCCGGCGATGACGCCGAGCGCCAGGGGCAGCCCGCCACACCACGAGACCAGCAACTCGGCCGCCGCGCGCTCCTCGTCGATGATCCGCTCGCCGCAGCGGGCCGTCAGCAGGCTGATCGCGTCGGGGGCGCGCAGCGGATCAACCGGCATCGGCCGCGCGCCATGGATGATCAGCTCGGCCAGTCTCCCGTTGCTGACCGCCACGACCACACTGCCCGGAGCCTTGGGGATGAACGGCTCGACCTGCGCGGGCTCGGTCACCTCGTCCACGACCACGAGGACGCGGCCCCCGGCGGTGAGGGAGCGGAAGTCATTGGTCAGGTCCGGCAGGGCGGTCGGCAGAAAGTCCTCGCCGACACCGAGGGAACGGAGACACCCCCGCAGGGCGCCCGAGACGTCCACCCGTCCGGCCTCGTCCCGCCAGCCGGCCAGGTTCACATGAATCTGGCCCCCGGGGAACCGCCCCCGCGCCTCCTCCGCCATGCGGTACGCGAGCGCGCTCTTCCCCACCCCGTGCATCCCACTGAGCACGGCCACGGAAGGCGAGAGCTGCGCCGTTTCGTCGAGCAGCCGACGCCAGTCGGCCAGCGTCCTGGACCTGTCGACCCACCACCGGGTGCTGGACGGTACCTGCGCGGGCGGGCCGAGCGGCGAGCGAACCGCACCCGTGATGATGTCGCCGTGCACGACGCCAGCCTGGACGAGCGCTCCCGCATGGACACCCGACACTTCGTTACGGACGCCCGACGACCGCGGCTCATCGAAGCCGCCACTCGGCTCGCTGCCCATCCCTGCCCCCGTCGCCCACCGCGCCGACCCGGGCCCGTGACCGAGCCCGTCCTGCTTCAACGTCCGCTTCCCCGTTCAGGTTATGCCTTCTCACCTCCCGTGTCTCCCGGGCCCGGAGCAGGCCGCGGCGCAGCCCGGGCCGCACACGGGCAGACGTCTGGCATCCGGGCGCAGCCCGAGGGGGCCGACCAGCCGGGCGTCCGCGGAGGGGGCGGCCGGCTCGGTCGTGGAGACGAACGCGTCGCCGAAAGGAGCCGGACGGCGCCCGCCACGCCCGCCCGCCGACCGCGGCCGAACCGGCCACCGTACGGGCGCCGTTCCGGGGGAGTGAGACCCTGTGAGCCAATCCTCCCGTCTTCATACGCTGCTCAGCGGTCCGATACGGTTTGTTCAAGTACCACCGAGCCGGAGGTCTGATGGACGTGGCGGAAGCGACCGAGGTCCGGCCCGTACCGGAGTTGCTCGCCGAGAACGCCCTGCGGCACGGCGGGAAGCTCGCGTTCGCCGACGACCGGCGCGGGGTGAGCTGGGCCGAACTGGAGCGCCGGACCGCTCGGTTGGCGGCGCGACTGGAAGCCGGACGCGGCGCCGCGGTGGCGTTCTGCCTGGACAACAGCGTGGAACTGGTCGAGGGCCTTCTCGCCACCGTCCGGGCCGCCGCGGTCGGAGTGCCGCTGAGTCCCCGCGGCACCGACGCCGAACTCGCGGCGCTGATGGCCGACTGCGCTCCGGCCGTGCTGGTCACCGACCGCCGGAACCTGCCGCGGATCGCCCGGGTGACCGCCGGCCGGTCGCCGCGCCTGGTGGTGACCGGAGCGGGCCAGGTGCCGGACAACGCCTCGCGCTTCGAGGACCTCGCCGCAGCAGGCGCCGCCGCGCCCCGTGACGACCTGGGGCTGGACGAACCGGCGTGGCTGCTCTACACGTCCGGCACCTCGGGGGCGCCCAGGGCCGCGGTGGCCAGCCAGCGTTCCGCCCTCTGGACTCCGGTCGCCTGCTACCTACCGCGGCTCGAACTCTCGGCGGCGGACCGCCTGCTGTGGCCATTGCCGCTGGCGCATACCTACGCGCACTCGCTCTGTGTGCTGGGCACAACCGTGGCCGGGGCGAGCGCCCGGATCACCGCGGCACCGGACCCCGCGGAACTCGTGCGGCTGATCGGTGAGTTCGCGCCGACCGTCCTGGGCGGCGTGCCGCTCACCTACCAGCAGTTGCTCGATGCCGGTCTGGGCACGGTGCCCTCGCTGCGGCTGTGCGTCACCGCGGGCGCGCCCAGTGATCCGGACCTGCGGGAGCGGGTCGAAGAACGGTTCGGCGCCCCACTGCTCGACGGCTACGGCAGCACCGAGACCTGCGGCAAGATCGCCATGGAGGCAGTCGGCGGGCCGCGGACGCGCGGCAGCAGCGGGCCGCCGGTCCCCGGCACGGACGTCCGGCTGGTCGATCCCGAGACCGGCCGCGACGCCGCCGGTGCCGGTGCCGGTGCCGGTGCCCGTGCCGAGGGCGAGCTTTGGGTGCGCGGCCCCGGCGTCATGCTCGGTTACCACAACAGCCCCGAGGCGACCGCCGATGCCCTGCGCGGCGGCTGGTATCGCACGGGTGACCTGGGGCGGCTCGACGAGCAGGGCTGTCTGACCGTCACCGGCCGGGTGGACGACCGGATCGTGCGCGGCGGCGAGAACGTCGACCCGGCCGAGGTCGAACGCGTGCTGCTCGGTCTGCCCGGCGTACGTGACGCGGCCGTGGTCGCGCGGGCGCATCCCCTGCTCGGCGAGGTCCCGGTGGCGTTCGTGGTACCGGCGGAGCAGACGCTCGATCCGGCCGCCCTGTCGCGGGCCTGCGCCGCGGTGCTGTCCGCGCACAAGGTGCCGGAGGAAGTCCTGTTCACGCCCGCCGTTCCGCGCACCGCCGCGGGAAAGCCGCGGCGGGCGGTGCTGCGCGAGGCGCTCGCCGGGCGTCCGGCCGGGCCGACGCTCGAACGGCTGGCCGCACGGACGCCCGGCGAGCGGCTGGCCGCGCTGACCGACCTGGTGTGCGGGGAAACCGCGGCCATCCGTGGAACGGCCGCCGCTTCCGGCGGCCGGGATGCCGGCACGGCGTTCGCCGATCTCGGCCTGACCTCCATGGACGCGATGGCTCTGTGGCACCGGATCAGCCTGCGCACCGGCCTGCGGCTGCCGGCGACGCTGGTCTGGGACCACCCGACCGCGGCGGCGGTCGCCGCCTACCTGGACACCCGGCTGCACGGCGGCGCACCCGCGTCGGCACCGCCGCGGCGCGGGCCGGGAGCCGAGCCGGTGGCGATCGTGGCCGTCGGCTGCCGTTACCCGGGCGAGGTGCGCTCGCCCGAGGATCTCTGGCGGCTGGTGGCCGACGGCGTGGACGCCACCGGTGACTTCCCCACCGACCGCGGCT
The DNA here is from genome assembly GCF_031845565.1 of Streptomyces johnsoniae. Lineage (NCBI taxonomy): Bacteria > Bacillati > Actinomycetota > Actinomycetes > Kitasatosporales > Streptomycetaceae > Streptomyces > Streptomyces johnsoniae. The sequence goes on from NZ_JAVREV010000010.1 coordinate 245,353, forward strand.
GGGACGTCGAGGCCCTGCACCATCCCGACCCGGACCGGATCGGCACCACGTACACGCGCCGCGGCGGTTTCCTCACCGACGCGGCGGACTTCGACCCGCTGTTCTTCGGCATCTCGCCGCGCGAGGCACTGGCCACGGACCCCCAGCACCGCCTGCTCCTGGAGGTCGCCTGGGAGACGCTGGAACGCGCGGGCATGCCCGCGTCTTCCGTGCGCGGCACCAGCACCGGGGTGTACGTCGGCCTGATGCACGCCAGTTACGGCAGCCGCCTGTCGCGGCACGAGCTGGAGTCGCATATCGGCATCGGCTCGTCGGGCAGTGTGGCGTCCGGCCGGATCTCCTACGTTCTCGGCCTGCGCGGCCCGGCCATGACCGTGGACACGGCGTGCTCGTCCTCACTCGTCGCCATGGACCTGGCCGCCGCGGCGCTGCGGGCGGGCGAGTGCACGCTCGCGCTCGCCGGCGGTGTGACCGTGATGTCGAGCCCGCGGCCGTTCATCGTATTCAGCCGCCAACGCGGGCTGTCGCCCGACGGCCGCTGCCGGTCGTTCGCGGCGGGCGCTGACGGCACCGCGTGGGCCGAGGGCGTCGGCCTGGTGCTGCTGGAGAAGCTGTCGGACGCCCGGCGCAACGGCCATCCGGTGCTGGCCGTGCTGCGCGGTTCCGCGGTGAACTCGGACGGCGCGTCGAACGGGCTGACCGCGCCCAGCGGCGAGGCACAGCGCGACCTGATCCGGCTGGCGCTGGCCGACGCGGGGCTGCGGGCCGGCGATGTGGACGTGGTCGAGGGGCACGGCACGGGGACCGCGCTCGGCGATCCGATCGAGGCGGGCGCCCTGCTGGCCACCTACGGTCAGGGCCGCGGCCCGGACGACCCGGTGTGGCTGGGCTCGGTCAAGTCGAACCTCGGGCATGCGCAGGCCGCGGCCGGGGTGGCGGGCGTGATCAAGATGATCGAGGCGATGCGGCACGGCGAACTGCCCAGGTCGCTGTATGCGGAGCAGCCGTCGCCGCATGTGGACTGGTCCGGCGGCGCGGTTCGGCTGCTGGACCGGGCGCGGCCGTGGCCCGAGCGTGATCGGCCGCGGCGGGCGGCGATCTCGTCGTTCGGCATCGGCGGCACCAACGCGCACGTGATCATCGAGCAGCCGTCGGACGTCGATGCGGACACGGATTCGGGAACGGATTCGGACGCCGGTTCCGGCCGGGGCCCGACCGAGGAGACACACCGCGGGCCGGCCGGGCCGGCCAGGCCGGTCGGGCCGTGGCTGGTCAGCGGCAGCGACGAAGCCGGCCTGCGCGCCCACGCAGCGAAGCTGGCGGCCGAGCTGGCCGACGTGACCGGCGAGGACGCGCTGGACGTCGCATACTCGCTGGCGACCACCAGGACACCGCTGGCCCGCCGTGCGGCCGTACTGGCCGACGACGCCGGCGGCCTGCTCGCGGCCTTGCGTGCGCTGGCCGACGGCGCCGACAGCCCGGCGCTGTACCGGGGCACCGCGCGCGGCAATCCGAAGGTGGCACTGCTGTGCGCGGGCCAGGGCACGCAACGGGCCGGGATGGGCCGCGAGCTGGCCAGGGCCTTTCCCGTGTTCGACGCGGCGTTCACCGAGCTGTGCGAGGAGTTCACGCCCTGGCTCGACCGGCCGTTGCTCACGGTGATCGACGACCCCGGGAGCGGGCTGCTTGACCGCACCGACTACGCGCAGCCCGCGCTGTTCGCCTTCGAGGTCGCCCTGCACGCGCTGCTCGCCGAGTGCGGCGTCCGACCGGACTACCTGGTCGGTCACTCGGTCGGTGAACTGGCCGCCGCCCACGTCGCCGGGGTGTTCTCCCGCGCCGACGCGGTACGGCTCGTCGCCGCGCGCGGCCGCCTGATGGCCGGCCTGCCCCCCGGCGGCGCGATGATCGCGGTGCGCGCGCCGCTGGCCGACGTGGCGCACCGGCTCGACGAGGCGCGGGTCGCGGTGGCGGCGGTCAACGGGCCGGCGTCGATCGTGCTCTCCGGGGAGGAGGCGGCGGTGACCGCGCTGGCCGCCCGGATCGGCGGCCCGGCCACCCGGCTCCGGGTGAGTCACGCGTTCCACTCGCCGCTGCTCGACCCGATGCTGGCCGAGTTCCGCGCGGTCGCCGAGTCGGTGACCTACCACCGGCCGTCCGTTCCGGTGGTGTCCACGGTGACCGGTCGTCCCGAGCCGGGGGCGCTCGCCACCGCCGGCTACTGGGTACGGCAGGTGCGCGAGACGGTCCGGTTCGCCGACGCGGTGGAGTGGCTGGCGGACGAGGGCGTGACGGCCTTCGTCGAGGCCGGCCCCGCCGCCGCGCTCAGCGTGTCGGCGGAGGGCTGCGTGGCGCCGGACGCGGACGCGGTGTTCGCCGCGTGCGCCGACGCGGAAGCGGCGCTGGCGGCGCTGGCCGCACTGCACGTGCACGGCGTGCCGGTGGACTGGCGGGCGGTGTACGCCGGCCGCCGTGCCCGGCGCCGCCCGCTGCCCACCTACCCGTTCCGGCGGCAGCGCTACTGGCTCGACGCCGTACGGCACCGGGCCCCGGCCGGCCATCCGCTGGCGGGCGAGCCGCTGCCGGACGCCGACGGGCCCGGCGTCCGGCACACCGGCGTGCTGTCCACCGCCGAGCAGCCCTGGCTCGCCGACCACGTGATCGGCGACCGGGTCCTCGTGCCCGCGACGGTGTTCGCCGAGCTGGCCTGTGCCGCGGCCGGGGCGTCCGGCGCCGTGCGGCTGGCCGAGCTGGCCTTCCGCGAGCCGCTCGTCCTCTCCGCGTCGGCTCCCGTGCGGGTACAGGTGGTCGCGGGTGCGCCGGACGCGGCGGGGAGCCGCCCGGTCGCCGTCTGGGCCCGCACGGCCGACGCCACGGGGCCGTGGACCCGGCACGCCACCGCGGCGATCGCCCCGGCCGCGGCGCCGCCCGTCGTTCCGGCCGGGGCGTGGCCGCCGGCGGGCGCGGCGGAGGTCCCGGTCGACTATGCGCGCCTCGCCGCCTGCGGCCATCGTTACGGGCCGGCGTTCCGCGCGGTGACCGCCCTGTGGCGACGGGGCACGGACCTCTTCGCCGAGCTGGCACTCCCGCCCGGGGAAGCGACGACCGCCGGTTCTTACGCCCTGCATCCGGCCCTGCTCGACGCCGCGCTGCACGCGGCGCTGCTGGCCGAACGACCGGACGAGCCGCGGGCCCCGCTCGCCTGCACCGGCGTGACCGTGTACGCGACCGGTGCGACCGCCGCGCGGGCCCGTCTTGAGCGGCTCGGACCGGACGAGTTCCGGGTCACCCTCACCGACCCGGCCGGTCGGCCACTCGCCGCGATCGAGTCGGTGGTCACCCGGGCGCTTCCGGCGGTGTCCGCCGCCCGCGCCGAGGTGTACCGGCCGACCTGGCGGCCCACCACCCCGGCCGGCGAGGCGGACCCCGAGCACGAACTGCTCGACGTGGCACGCCTGGCCGCCCGCCTGCCAGGGGGCACCGACCTGCCCGGGCGCGTCCTGGACCTCGTCACGGCCACGCTGGCACGGGTACGCGACTGGGTCTCCGGCGCGCGGCCCGGCCGCCTGGTGGTGCTCACCCACAACGCCACCGGTGACGACCCGGACCTGGCCGAGGCCGCGGTGGCCGGACTCGTGCGCAGCGCCCAGTCCGAGCACCCGGGCCGGATCGTGCTGGCCGACCGCCGCGGCGGCCCCGCCTCCCCGGCGGCGCTGGACGCGGCGCTGCGCACCGGCGAACCCCAGGTCGCCCTCGGCGACGGTGTCGTCCTGGTGCCCAGGCTGGCCGCCGCGGGCCCGCCGACCGCCGCGGCGCCCGCGCCGGACCCCGAGGGGACCGTGCTGATCACCGGCGGCGCCGGCGCGCTCGGCGCGAGCCTCGCCCGGTACCTCGTGGCCGAACGCGGCGTGCGGCACCTGCTGCTGGCCGGCCGGAGCGGCCGGGTCCCGGCGTGGGCGGCGGACCTGCCCGCGAAGGTGCGCGCGGTGGCGTGCGACGTGAGCGAACGGGCAGCCGTCGACGCCCTCGTCGCGGACTGCCGGCCGGCGCTGACCGCCGTGTTCCATCTCGCCGGGGTGGTGGACGACGGCGTGGTGGACGGCATGACCCCCAAGCGGGTGGCAGCCGTGCTGGGGGCGAAGGCGGCGGGCGCCTGGCACCTGCACGAGGCGACCAGGGACCTCGGGCTGTCCGCGTTCGTGCTGTACTCCTCCGCCGCCGGCGTGCTCGGCCGGCCGGGGCAGTCGAACTACGCGGCCGCGAACGGGTTTCTCGACGCGCTCGCCCGGCAACGGGTCGCGCACGGGCTGCCCGCGCAGGCTCTGGCCTGGGGTCCGTGGTCCACGGCGGACGGCGCGGGCATGGCGGGCCGGATCGCGCGCGGGCTCGGCGAGGACGGCGTGCTGCCGGTCACCGAGCGGGAGGGCATCGGCCTGCTCGACGCCGCGCTGCGCATGACGGAGCCGGTGCTCGTGCCGGTTCCGCTGGACCTCGCCGCCCTCGGCGGCCCGTCCGCACCGCCGGTTCTGGCGGACCTGCTGCCGGAGCGGCCGGCCCCGGAGCAGCCCGTCACCGCGCCGCCGGCCGCCGAGCAGGCGCCCGGCGCCTGGCGCGAGCGGCTCGCCGCCGTTCCGGCGCGGGAGCGCGAAACCGTGCTGGCCGGGCTGATCCGTGCGGAGCTGGCCGCGGTGCTGGGCTTCGCGGACCCGTCCGCGTTCCCTGACGACCGCGAGTTCGGCCAGCTCGGCTTCGATTCCCTGACCGCGGTGCAGGTCCGTAACCGGCTCAGCGCGTTCACGCGCGTGCGGCTGGCGCCGACGGTCGTTCTCGATCACCCGACACTCCAGGCGCTGGCAGCGCACGTCCACGCCGCGCTGCTCGACGCCGGTGGCCTGCCGGAGACCGGGAACGAGGCGGCGACCGGGAGCGAGGCGGCGACCGAGCCCGAAGCCGGGGGCCAGGCTCCCCCGCCGTCCTACGGGTTCAGCGCCGTCTACCACCGCGTCCTGCGCGAGCAGGGCCCGCTGGAGGCCATGGCGCTGCGCTACCTGGCGTCCCACGCCTTGCCGTCCTTCCCCGCGGCCGAACGCGCCCGGTATGCCGTCGCACCGGTTCGGCTCGCCCGCGGCGAGGGCACCGCGCTGGCGTACATCCCGGATTACCTCACGCCCTACCGCCGCGTCCCCGGCGGCCTGGCCGAGCAGTTCGACGGCGAACGCGAGCTGTTCCTGCTCGAACATCCCGGATTCGGCGACCGCCGGGCGGTCCCGGACAGTGTGGCCACGCTGGTGCGCACGCATGCCGACGCGGTGCTCGCCCTGCCCACCGGCCGGCCGGTCGTCCTCGTCGGCTACTGCGCCGGCGGCGCCATCGCGCACGCCGTGGCCCGGCACCTCGCGCGGGCGGGCCGGCCGCCGGCCGGCGTGGTCCTGCTCGACTCCCATGCCGACGTGCCGCGCCGCGACGACGCGCGGGCGCTGGCCCTCGTGGCCGCCGGTGCGGGCCTGCCCGACGACGTGGCGGACCAGTTCGACGACTCGTTGCTGATCGCCGGCGGCGGCTATGCACGGGTGCTGGAGGACTGGCGCCCCGAACCGTCACCGGTCCCGGCCCTCCTGCTCCGCGGCCGGCCGACGACGGAGATGCGGCGGATCGACCCCGGCCGGGACTGGCAGCCGCACTGGCCGCTGCCGCACGACGCGGTCGACGTCCCCGGTGACCACTACTCCGTCGTCCACCGCGACGCCGACACCACGGCCGCGGCGATCCGCGCCTGGCTGAGCGCGTGACGGCACGTGGGCACAGGCACGTGGGCACAGGCACGTGGGCACAGGCACGTGGGCACAGGCACGTGGGCACAGGCACGTGGGCACAGGCACGTGAGAACGAGCGCACGAGCGCACGAGACGAGGAGGTCCTGGATGACCCCGGCGTACGACCTGATCGTGGTGGGCGGCGGACCGGCCGGCTCGACCGCCGCGACCGCCGTGGCCATGCGCGGCCACCGGGTGCTGCTCCTGGAACGGGAGACCTTCCCGAGATACCAGATCGGTGAGTCGCTGCTGCCCGCCACCGTGCACGGGCTGTGCCGCATCCTCGGCGTCGCGGACGAGGTCGCCCGGGCCGGCTTCACGCTCAAACGCGGCGGCACGATGCGCTGGGGGCGGGACCCGCGGCCGTGGCAGTTCTCCTTCTCCATGACGCCCCGGCTGTCCGAGCCCACGGCGACCGCCTTCCAGGTGGAACGTTCCCGGTTCGACGAGATCCTGCTGCGCAACGCCCGCCGCGTCGGCGTCGAGGTGCGGGAGGGCAGCCCGGTGCGCCGCCTCGTCGCCGACGGTGAGCGGGTGCGCGGCGTCGAGTACACCGACCCCGAAGGAAACCGGCGCACGGCGCACGCCCGGTTCGTCTTCGACGCGTCCGGCAACACCAGCAGGCTCCAGGGCCAGGTCGGCGGGGCGCGCGTGTACTCCGAGTTCTTCCGCAATCTCGCCGTCTTCGGCTACTACGCGGGCGGGCGCCGGCTCCCCGCGCCGCACAGCGGCAACATCTTCTGCGCCGCTTTCGACGCCGGCTGGCTCTGGTACATCCCGCTGCGCGACGACCTGACCAGCGTCGGTGCCGTCATCGCGCCGGAACACGTCCCGGCGGTCCGGCGCGATCCGCGCGCCGCCTGGCAGGACATGGTCCGGGCCTGCCCGGAGGTCGACCGGCTGGTGGCGGACGTGCCGGTCGCGACCGAGCCGCCCTACGACCTGGTGCGGGTGCGCAAGGACTACTCGTACTGGAAGAAGACGTTCTGGGCACCCGGCATCGCGCTGGTCGGCGACTCCGCATGCTTCGTCGACCCGGTGCTGTCCTCAGGCGTGCACCTGGCCACCTACGGCGCCCTGCTGGCCGCCCGCGCGGTGAATGCCGACCTGGACGGCAGTGTGCCCGAGGCGCGCGGCTTCGCCGAGTTCGAGGCGCGCTACCGCCGCGAGTACGGCGTGTTCTACGAGTTCCTCATGGCCTTCTACGACATGGAACGCAACGAGCACTCGTACTTCTGGTCGGCGAAGAAGGTCACCCGCGTGGACGCCGGCGAGGCGGCCGCGTTCGCCGAGCTGGCCGGCGGGCTGGTGTCCGGCGACGCGGCGGTGGTCGGCACCGGGCGACTCGACGCGCACTGGCGTGCCGCGGCAGCCGAACTGGACAGTGCGGTGGGCCGGCTGGCGACCGCGGACGACCGCATCAATCCGCTGCTCGCCGCCCGCGTCGTCGGCGAGACCTTCCGCACCGGCAACGAACTCCAGGAACAGGCGCTCTACGGCGGCCCGCTCGACGCCCCGGGACCGGCCGCCCCGGGAGGACTCGCCGTCGCCGCGGATGGTCTGGCCTGGACCGTGCCATGAGGCGAAGTGCCCGCGTTGTCCACCGGGGCGGGGCAACGCCCGGACGGCACGTCGGCCGGGCGCCCACGGCGAGGTGCGCGGGCCATGTCACAGGGCGGCGCGTTACGTCGTCTCAGGGGTGCAACCACTGACGACCCCAGAGGAGCAGGCCATGGACGCGCGACCGCACCGCTTCGCCGGCCCGACCGCCGGCCGGACCACCGAGCACTTCGTGCCGGCGGGCAAGGTACTCAAGGACTCGCCGCTGCCGACCGCGACGCAGGAGCTGGTGGCGCTGCGCGTGAGTCAGATCAATGGCTGTGCCGTCTGCGTCGACATGCACGCCGAGGAGGCCGCCGCGGCCGGCGAGACCCCGGTGCGGCTGGACCTGGTCGCGGTGTGGCGGGAGGCCACGGTCTTCACCGAGGCCGAGCGTGCCGCGCTTGAGCTGGCGGAGCAGGGGGCCCGGGTCGCGGACGCGGCCAACGGGGTCAGCGAGGCGGCATGGGCGTATGCCGCCGAGCACTACGACGAGCAGCAGCTCGCCGCCCTGATGATCCTGGTCTCCTTCATGAACACGGCGAACCGGCTGAGCATCATGACGCAGCAGCCGGCACCTACGGGCCCGATCGGTTCCGCTGAACGGTAACGGCAACGGCGCCTGGCCCGGGCGCGCGGGCGCGGGCGCGGGCGCGGTGGGCTCAGGTACGCCGTCGGACAGCGGCACGCGAGGTCAGGGCGCGAGCAACGCGTCGAGGAACGTGTTGCCGAACACGCCGTGCGGGTCGAGTTCGTGCAGCAGCCGGGTGCCCTCCGCCCACTGCGCGGTCCCGAACGAGGCCGGTACGACCGAGTGGATCACTTCCCGGTCGGCCCAGGCCGCGGTGTCGGTGTAGCCCCAGCCTTTGGACCACTCGACGCGGACCAGCGCGTGCCCGCCGTCGAATGCCGCCAGGCAGAAGCGTTCCAGCTCGCGGTAGAACTCGGGGGCGCCCGGGGTGCCCGGCAGGGTGAGGACGTCGACCCAGACCGCGCAGTCGAACTCCGGGTGGTCCTGATGCGGGCGGACCACCGACAGCAGCGGCGGACGCGCGCCGGGTACGGCGACGTCCACCGGCTGGTCGAGGCCGCCGACGCGGATCTCCACCTGCCCGTTCACGGGGAACCGTCCGTTCCTGGCCCACGCCGCCAGCCGCTCCCGGTAGAAGCCGGCGAACTCCGAGATCACGCGCTGCACGTCCGCGCGCCTGGTGAGGATGGCGTAGCCGTTGGCCGTCTCCCGCAACGTGGTGGGCCGCAGGTAGAACATCAGGTGGTGGGAGGCTCCCCACAGGTCTTTCGACAGCGTCGCCGTCAGCCCGCTCGCCGCAACCGTGTACTGCAACGCGCCAAGTTCGGGCGCGAGATACCAGGCGGCGTCGGCGACCAGGCGCCCGGCGAGCCGGGACACGACCGTCGGCACCGAGTCGCTGAACGGGTAGTTGTACGGGCCGGTCACCGGCCGCGACGTCGCCGGACGCTGCGGGCTGAGGCTCCACACCTTCAACCAGGGCCGGTCCGTGAAGGCGAACCAGATCGTCTCCACGCGTCCGGCCGTGGCGAGGAAGTCGGCGAATGTGCACCCGCCGGCGGCGGCCTCGCTGCCGGGCGCGGCGAACAACTCGTCGGCCGGCACGTCGACACGGCTGACGCAGCGCATCGCGCTCTCCTCCCCCGCCTGCAGCACGGCCTCGACCACGAAGCCGCGTCCGAGGTGGGCGGCGAGCACGTCGCACGCGGCGTCCGCGCCGCGGGTGAACGTGCGCAGCACATACCTGCCGCTCGCCGCGTCCCACACCACGGCCGTCAGCTCCAGCACGAGGTTGCTGAGGCTGCCGTAGGTGTGTCCGGGCCGTGCGGCCTCGCCTTCGGCCGGAACGCTGGTGCCGTGGGCGTCGATGGCGAGCGTGCCGCCCAGCGTCAGCTCGCCCGGCGCCGGAGTGTTGGTCACCCCGAGGCCGTGGTCGGCGAGGAAGCCGAGCAGTGCTTCCAGCGTCACGCCGGTCTGTGCGTGGACCGCGCCGGGCACGCCCGCGGGGGGCGTCGCCAGCTCCGTCGCGGTCAGGTGGGTCGTGGTGTCGACCAGCAGCACCCGGGCGTCCACGTCGGTGCCGGGGGTGATCGTCAGCGGCGACCAGGTGTGGGCCTTGCCGCGCGCACGCAGCCGCCAGCCCGCCGCGCGGGCCCAGTTGGCGAGGTCGGCGATCTGCTGACCGTCGCTCGGCGCGCAGGTCCACAGGCCGGGGTGGGCGATTTCGCCTGCCCAGTTCAGATACGGGGAACGGTAGGGGTGCAGACCGCCGGGCAGCGCGGGCGCCGGGATCTCCGCGGCGGCCCGCGCGGTGGCGGCGTGGGCCGTGAGGCCCAGGGCTCCGGCGGCGGCCGCTGTGCGCAGCACGCCCCGCCGGGAGGGTAATTCGGGTGATGTCGGCATACAGCGGAAGGTAGACAGTCGGGCGGGCGGTGGGAAGGGAGCACCGCCGGTTCGGGCCATCGCCGTGTGCGCCGCCGGGGCGCCCGCGCCGACGGGCGTTCACCCGCGTCTCGCCGGATAGCCTGCCGGTGCCCCAGGAAAAAGGAGCTTGAGTCTCCAGCGGCTGGAGGGTCGACGGTTGACACCGTGAGCGACGACACCGAGCTGTTCACCATCGGCGAGCTGGCCCGCCGCACCGGCCTTTCGGTGCGCACGATCCGCTTCTGGTCCGACAGTGGCCTCGTCGCGCCGGCCGGCCGCTCGACGGGCGGGTACCGGCTCTTCGACGCCGGGGCCATCGCCCGTCTTGACCTGGTCCGCACCCTGCGCGAGCTGGGCCTTGACCTGGCCACGGTGCGACGGGTGCTGGCCAGGCAGGCAACGGTGCGCGACGTGGCGACGGCGCACCTGCACGCGCTGGATGCGGAGATCCGCATGCTTCAGGTGCGGCGCGCGGTGCTGCGGTGGGTCGCTCGAGGTGGCAGCACGACCGAGGAGATGAGACTCATGCACAAACTGGCCCAGATGTCCGCCGAGGAACGGCAGCGGGTCATCGACGAATTCGTCCGCGAGATCTTCGACGGCGTCGCCCCTGGCGCGCCCGGCGCCCACCTGGCCGAGGCGATGCGGGCCCTGCCGGCGGAGCTGCCCGCCGACCCGGCGCCCGAACAGGTGGAAGCCTGGGTGGAGCTGGCCGAGCTGGTCGGCGACGAGGGGTTCAGGCAACGGGTACGCGAGATGGCCGTGGCCGGCGCGCAAGGGGGGCAGGAGCCGCAGGGTCCTGACCCGGCGCTGGCCCTTGAACACGCCGGCGGGGCGCTGCGGGCGGGCGTTGCCCCGGAGTCGGCGGCGGGCGGGGAGATCCTGGAGCGCATCGTCGGCCCGGACCTGCCCGCGGCGGAACGCGCCGAGCTGGCCGACCGGTTGGCCACCTTCACCGATCGCCGGGTGGAGCGGTACTGGCAGTTGCTCGGCGTGCTCAACGGCCGGCCGCCGGCGCCGCCGCAGGTGCCGGCGTTCGAATGGCTGATCGCGGCGCTGCGCTCACCCGCCGGGGGTCCGTAGCGATACCTCGGTGAGCGTGCGAGGGGCGGGGATGCCGCGGGCCGCCCATAAGGGTCCTAGAGTGGCTGAATGCAGTCGAATCATCCCGTCATGACAGCGGCCGTCCTCCTTCGGCACGGCGGCCCCGACGCGCTTGAGCTGCGGGCAGACTGGCCGGTGCCACGCCTGGCCGAAGGCCAGGTTCTCGTGCGGGTCGGAGCGGCGGCGCTGAACAACACGGACCTGTGGACGCGCGAGGGCGCCTACGGCCTGTCCGGTGACCCGGACGCGAAGGCGGGCTGGCGTGGCCCGGTGGATTTTCCCCGCGTGCAGGGCGGCGACATCGCCGGGCGGGTCACCGCGACCGCCGCGGGCGTGCCGGAGGAATGGGTGGGCCGCAGGGTGCTGGTCGACCCCGCCCTCTACCGCGATGAAAGCGCGGACGCCCCACCCGTCGGGCTACTGGGCAGCGAGGCGGACGGGGGCTTCGCCGACTACGTCGCCGTGTCCGCCGACCGCGTGCACGACATGACCGATTCCCCGCTGTCCGACGAGGAGCTCGCAGCCCTGCCGGTTGCCTACGGCACGGCCACGGGCATGCTCGAACGCGCGAGGATCACCGATGCCGACACCGTTCTCGTGACGGGTGCCTCCGGCGGTGTGGGCTTCGCGCTCGTCCAGCTCGCCACCGCGCGCGGCGCTCGGGTCATTGCCCTGACGAGCGGGTCCAAGGCCGCCGCGGTGGAGCGGGCGGGGGCGGTCGCGGCACTCGGCCGCGACACCCCGGCGGCCGAGCTGCGGGACCGCCTCCGGGCGCTGGCCCCTGACGGGCTGGACGCCGTCGCCGATGTCGCCGGCGGTCCCTGGCTCGAACGGGTGCTGCCCACCCTCCGCGACGGCGCCCGCTGGGTCATCGCCGGGGCCGTGGCAGGGCCGGTCGTCACCTTCGACCTGCGGCGCCTCTACCTGCACAACCTCAGCCTCATCGGGTCCTCCATGCACACCCGCGCCCACTTCGAAGCCCTGGCCGGGCTCGCCCGCACCGGCGCCGTCCAGCCGTATGTCGCCGCCCGGTTCCCCCTTCGGGACCTTCACACCGCGCAGGACGAGTTCCGCAGCGGCAGGCACGTGGGGAAGATCGTCGTCGTCCCCTGACAGTGGGGCCGTGTCAGGGCGCGGCCCGCTGCCGGTACCCGAACCAGACGACGGTGGACGCCATTCCGGCCAGCAGCAGTGGCAGCAGGGCGAACGCGTCGAGCAGGGAATCCCGCCCGACCACGCCCACGAGCACCGGAGCCATGGTGAACGTCACGTAGCCCGACGCGGTCAGCCGGGCGATCGCCCGCTCCCGTCCCCGGGAGCGGGAACGGCCGAGCAGTGAGTAGGCGATCGGAACCGCGGGCGACATCCCCACGCCGATCATCAGCATCCCCACCGCGATCGACCAGGAGCTGCCGTCGATGATCAGGGTGAGTATCCCCGCCAGCGCCAGGATCTCGCCGGACAGCAGCGTTTTCCAGTCTCCCATTCTGCGCAGGGCCGGGCCGGAAACCGCTCTGCCGATCGTCGCCGCGAGGTACAGCATGATGAGTCCCAAGGCGCCCTGACCTGCCCCCTGAAGCGGCAGCTGCTGAATGAACAGAGCGGAGTAGCCCTCGAGAGTGGAGTCCAGCGCGAACCCCCCGCACACGACCGTGAACGCCAGGACCGCAACCGGGACGGCCATACGGCGATGGGAGAGGTCGCCCCACTCCGGGCGCGTTTCCGCGGTGGCGACGCCGGACGGGTCGGACTGCCGGGAGTCCGGCAGCCGGACCGCGGCGAGGGCACCGGCCAGGCAGCCGCCCCCGGCGATCGACAGCGCCCACCCGAAGCCCTCCTGCCCCTCCACCAGGTAGGTGGCGAGGACACCGAAGGCCGCGGCGAAGCTGAACGCCGCGTGCAGTCGCGGCAGCAGACGCCGCCCGGTGCGGATCTCCTGCCGGCTCCCCGTGGCGTTCGCCGCCGCGTCGAAGAGCCCGAGGCCGATTCCCGTGCCGGTGGCGCCCACGGCGAACAGCGCGGTGGTGCCCAGCAAGGGCAGCGCCATATAGCCGAGCCCGCTCACCGCGGCCGCGGCGGCGAGCACCGGCCGCACCGTGAGCCACGCGGCCAGGCGTCCCAGCGTCAAGGAGCCCACGATGCTCCCGGCGGCCATCAGCGCCAGCACCAGGCCGAGTTGGCTGACCGTCATGTCCAGCTCGGCCACGATGGCCGGGACCGAAACGGCCCACGCGCCGGTCTGGTACCCCATCGCCGCGAAAACGCACATGAGGAGGCCGGCAGCGCGGCGGTGAGTTTCCATGGTCACGGGACGTCCTTTCATCGGCCACCATGATCCCGTCCGGCTTCCCGTCCGGCGACTGCCGGCGTTCGTGCTCCGCCGGGTCAGTCGCCGGGCGCGACCGCGCGGGCTCTAGGGTCCTCCCCTATGACCGCACTCCCCTCATACCTCGCGGCGACAGCGGATGCCTACGGCGCCCTCGCCCATCGCTACGCCGATCTCGCCCGCCGTGGACTCGACCATTTTCCGCTGGACCGCGCGGTCCTCGCCGCGTTCGCCGAGCTTGCGCGGGCCGAGGGGGCCGGGCCCGTCGCCGAGCTGGGATGCGGCCCCGGATATACGACGGCGCATCTGCGGGACCTGGGACTGGACGTATTCGGCCTCGATCTGTCGCCGGTGATGATCGACCTCGCCCGCGAGGCTCACCCCGACCTGCGGTTCGAGGTCGGCTCGATGGATGCCCTGGATCTGGCCGACGGAACGCTGGGCGGCATCGTGTCCTGGTACTCGGTGATCCATGCTCCGCCGCAGGACATACCGCGCTACTTCGCCGAGTTCCGCCGGGTGCTGGCCCCGGGTGGCCCCCTCCTGTGCGCCTTCTTCGAGTCCGAGGGCGGGCCGGTTGCCGCGTTCGATCACAAGGTGACGACGGCCTACCGGTGGCCGATCGACGACCTCGCCGGGCTGGCGCGCGAGGCCGGCTTCGTCGAAGTCGGCCGGATGCTGCGCGAGCCCCACGAGGACGAACGGTTCCGCCGGGGCCATCTGCTGATGCACGCGCGGTAAGTGCGGCGGCAGCGCCACCGCGCCCGGTTTCCGTGGCGGCGGCCTCAGCGGTGTGCGGAGGCCGCCGCCTCGTGCAGCACACCGACGAGCTCCCGGCCCAGTTCCTCGGTGGCGGCCACCACGCCCGACCAGCGGCGGGTCAGGTCCGTGGTGAACTCCACCGGGCGGCCCCGGACGTCGAGGACCACGCCGCCGGCCCGGCCGACCAGCACCGTCGCGGCGGCGAGGTCGACCAGGCGGTGGGTGTCAGAACAGGCGTCGGCGAAGGCGTCCGTGGCTCCCTCCGCCACCAGCGCGGCCTCCAGGCACGTCGTGGACAGGACGCGGACGCGGGCGGCGCGGGAGGCCGCGGCCCACCAGGCGGCGGCAGGCCCGGGTTTTGCCGTGTGCGGGCGGAGCATGGACAGGGCGGCGCCCGCCAGTTCCCTGCGGCCCGAGGTGCGGTAGGCGGTGGGCGCCTCGCGGTGCGCCCACCAGCCGCGGCCGGTGTCGAGCCAGCTGGTGTACGACTCCGTGAACTCGCCCGCCACCGCGACGGTCCCGGCGAACGCGGTCAGCGGAACTCCCGCCGCTCCGTTGGCCGAGCCGTCCAGCGGGTCGATGACCAGGGAGATCTCGCTGCCGCGATCGACCCACCCGCTCTCTTCCGACAGGACGTTGACCCGGTGGGGCTCCAGCGCCCGCAGCACCGCGTCCTCCACCAGCCGGTCGATGCGCATGGTCGGCGTGCCGTCCGCCCCCTGTTCGACGGTTTCGGCGAGCGTCGCCCGGTCGTGGCGGGCGCGGGCGTCCGTGTAGGCGGCGCGTGCCGCGTCGGCGGCGGCGGTGAGCGCCGGGTGCGGCCCGGGGTGTGCCATGTCAGTACCCCCCGACGGCGCTGAGCAGCCGGGCGACGGACACCGGCGCGTCGCTGTCGTCCCTGGACTCCTCGGCGAGGAGCGACATGCGAACGGTCTGCTGGTCGCCGTCCGCGGTGACGAGGACGAGGTCCGCGCGCAGGCCGGGCACGAGGGCGCCGCGGTCGGCCAGCCCGGCCGTGTCGGCGGCGCCCGACGTGATGAGGCCCACCGCGCGGTGCAGCGGCACCACGCCCTGCCGTGCCAGGTGCAGGGCGGCGGCGAGCAGGGTGGTCGGCATGTAGTCGCTGGACAGGTTGTCGACGAGCCCGGCCGCGATCAGCTCGGTGGCGCTGACGTTGCCGCTGTGCGAACCGCCGCGCAGGACGTTGGGCGCCCCGGCGACGACCGGCATGGACGCCTCCTTCGCCGCCAGGGCCGCCGCGACGGTGGTGGGGAACTCGGCGACGGCCGCTCCGGCACGCCGCACCCGGGCGACCTCCTCGGCGGTCTCCACGTCGTGGGCCAGCAGCCGGATGCGGCCCGACGTGGCCCGCTCACTGAGGAATTCCAGGGCCACCGCGCGTTGCGGAATCCCGTCGGCACGTTCGGCGATACGCCTGCGCACCCACGCCTCGGCCGCCTCCGCGCTGATCTTCTCCTGGTCCTGGATCATGCGGCGGTAGGAGTCCAGGTCGCGGTACTGCCCCTGCCCCGGCGTGTGGTCCTCGTAGGAGACCAGCGGTGCGGCACCGTCCGGGGTGAGGTCGTCCAGCGCCCGCCGCAGCACGCCGAGCGCCTCGGCATCCCGGGCGTCGAGGCGGTGCAGCAGCCGGTGGTCGACGAGCGCGACCCCACCGGCGGCCCGTTCGAGCACGGCGCCGGCCAGCGCCAGGGACCGTTCGACGGTGCGGTCCTTGAGCTCGTGGGTCTGGTAGCTGACGGCGTGGTGCATCGTGGTGACACCGGCCGCCCGTACCCGGCCCTCGAAGCTGGCCACGGCGAACTCCGGGGGGAACTCGACGGTCGGGCGCGGGCGTTGCTCCTTCTCCAGGGCGTCGCTGTGGGTGTCGACGATGCCCGGGATCAGCAGCGCCCCGCGCAGGTCGCGCGCCTCGGCGGGCACGGTGCCGCCGACCGCCTCGACCACCTCCACGAGGGTCCCGTCCTCGACGACGACGAGGGCGTCGTCGAGGACCCGGTCCGGCAGAACGGCCCTCGCGTGAGCGAAGATGTGACGGCTCATCGAGCCACCTCCAGTGGCAGGTTCGGGTCTCGCAGGATGTCGCCCGGCCGGCCCGTGGCCACCACCCGGCCGCGGCCGAGTACGACCACGCGCGTGGCCAGG
The DNA here is from genome assembly GCF_031845565.1 of Streptomyces johnsoniae. Lineage (NCBI taxonomy): Bacteria > Bacillati > Actinomycetota > Actinomycetes > Kitasatosporales > Streptomycetaceae > Streptomyces > Streptomyces johnsoniae. Next base: position 261,575 of record NZ_JAVREV010000010.1, read on the forward strand.
CGTTCGATCGCGTCGAGGTCGTGGAACACGGACAGCACCGCGGTGCCCGTTTCCTCCAGCCGGGCGATCAGGTCGAGCACCGCGGCCCGGTTGGCCGGGTCAAGCGCGGAGACCGGCTCGTCGAGCAGCAGCAGCCGGGGAGGCGCGATGGTGCCCGCGGCGATGTTGACGCGCTGTTTCTGGCCGCCGGAGAGCACGGTGGCGTGCATGTCCCACAGCCGTTCGGCGATGTCGACCTGGCGCAGCGCGGCGGCGGCCGCGTCGCGGGCCGCCTCGCGGGCCATCCCGCGCGCGACACCGGCCGAGGAGACGATGTCGAGCACCGAACGGCGGGGCTGCGGGCGCAGGAACTGCGAGACGTACCCGAACTCGCGGCCGCGCAGGCCGACGATCTCGGCGTCCGACAGCGTGGCCACGTCGACCAGGTGGCCGCCGGACGTGCGGAACCAGATGGCGCCGCCGCCCGACAGGTACGTGCGGTACACGCAGCGCAGCAGCGTGGACTTGCCCGCGCCCGAGGTGCCGGCGAGCGCCACGTGCTCGCCGGGGGCGACGTCGAGGTCCACGCCGTTCAGTGCGTCGACGACGCGGCCGTCGATGGTGTGCAGGGTGAAGTCCTTGCGCAGGGCGCGGACCGACAGGACGCTGCCGGCGGGCACGTCGGCCGGTGGCGCGGGCGGCGGAGCGGTGTGCTGCGGGCTGGTCATCTCGTTCATCCTCGGGCCGCCGCGACGAGCTGCTGGCTGTAGGGGTGCTGCGGGTCTTCCAGCAGCTGGTCGGTGAGGCCGGACTCGACGATCCGCCCGTGCCGCATCACCACGACGCGGCGGGTGAGCATGTCGATGACGCCGAAGTCGTGGGAGACGACGACGGCGGCCACGCCGGTCTCCTCCAGGAGCGTGCGCAGCAGGTCGAGCACTCCGGCGGCGACGGAGGCGTCGAGGCCGGTCGTGGGTTCGTCGAGGAGCAGCACGGGCGGCTCGTTGGCGAGCGCCCTGGCGATCTGCACGCGCTGCCGCATGCCGCCGGAGAACGTCCGCGCCAGGTCGTCCATGCGCGACAGCGGTACTTCGACGCGGCGCAGCAGGTCGGCGGCGCGATCCCGGATGCGCTGGTAGGACCGCCAGCCGGCAGCCGTCAGCGGGTCGGCTATGTTGCCGCCCGCCGTGACGTCCAGGTTGAGACCCGCGGCGGGGTCCTGGTAGACGACGGCGATCTGGTCCAGGCGCAGCTTGCGCCGCGCCGACGGGTCGAGTTCGCGGATGTTGACGGCGCCGTGCCCGACGCCGCGCAGGGCGATGCGGCCGGCGGTGGCGGTCTCGTCACCGGCGATGCAGCGCATCACCGTGGACTTGCCGGAGCCGGACTCCCCGATGATGCCGAGGGCCTCGCCCGGCTCGACCTCGAAGCCGATGTCCCAGGCGGCGACCACGGCGCCGGTGGCGGGCGAGACGGCGGTGCCGAAATCGGGTCCTGTGCCGTCGAGTGACTCGGGCCCCTGGGCGCCGTAGATGCGGCCGAGTCCTTCGGCTTTCAGGGCCCAGCGGGGCGGGGCCACGGTGGTGCTGCTCATGCGGTGCCTCCCTGGGCGGTCCCGCCGGCGGCGGGCGCGGCGGGGGCGTCGCCGGTGCGCCGGCGACGGCAGAAGTCGGTGTCGGAGCAGACCCAGGCGCTGAAGGTGCCGTCGGGTCCGGGCTCCTGCACGATGTACGTGTCCTGGGAACCGCACAGCCGGCAGGCCGCGCCCGGGGTCCGCTCGACCTCGAACGGCCTGTCGTCGAAGGTCAGGGGCACGACGCGGGTGTGCGGCGGCACGGCGAAGATCCGCTTCTCCCGGCCCGCGGACAGGACGGTGATCGCCTCGGAGTCGTTCATCTTGGGCACGTCCCAGCGGGGAATGGGGCTGGGGGTCATGATGTAGCGGCCCTCGACGAGGACGGGGTATCCGGCGGCCTCGGTGATCAGGCCGTTGTGCACGATGTCCTCGTAGAGGCGGACCCACATTTTGGAGTAGTCGGCCTCGGCGTGCATGCGGCGCTGCTCGTCCATGTCGCGGACGATTCCGGCGAGCGGCTCGGCGCCCGGCACCTGGAGGACCAGCACCTGCCCGTCGCGCAGTGGCTGTTCCGGGATGCGGTGGCGGGACTGGATGATGTCGGCGCTGCGGGTGTCGGTCTCCTCCGTGCAGCCCGCGTGGGCGGCGACGAGCCTGCGGAGGTTGGAGGCGTTGACGCCGGCGTCCTCGCCCTGGTCGATGACCTTGAGCCGGGAGTCTTCGCCGACGAGTGACAGGGTGGCCTGGAGCCCGCCGGAGCCCCAGCCGCGTGCCACGGGCATCTCCCGGGAGCCGAAGGGGACTTGGTAGCCGGGGATGGCGATGCCGCTGAGCATGGCACGGCGTATCTCGCGTTTGGACAGTTCGTCGAAGATGCCGGGGCTGGGGGGCGGGCCGGCGAGTTCGGTGGTCAGCTGGGCGGTCATGCCGTGTCTCTTTCGGTGAGTCGCGTCCCGCGTGCGGCGGCGTGGGCGCGTTCGAGTACCGAGCGGTACTCGACGTGGTGCGGCAGCTTCAGGTGCTGCGTGTAGCCGGTGGAGTCCGGGCCGTCGAGGGTCAGGAGAACGTCGTGCTGCAGGTCGGTGGCGCCCTCGTGGTGCGCCAGCAGCAGGTCGAGCCCGGCCATGGAGATGGCCTTGCGCTCGTTGTGGCCGAAGCAGAGGCCGTAGCCCACGTCGAGGCTGGTGGGCAGTTCACCGGCGCGGGGCAGACTGTGGAACGTCTGAACTTCGCTCACGCGGGTCTCCGCGACGGTCACCGGGCGGCCGGTGTGGGGGTGGCGGACCCTGAGGGGCAGGATGCCGTGGCGCAGTTCCCCCGGCACCTCGTGGCCGGCCGGCCGCCAGTCGGAGCCGTACCAGAGGTACAGCAGCGAGCCGGTGTCGGCGCGGGCCATCGTCTGGAGCCAGGCGGAGCGGGGCGCGCCCGGCCGTGCGGGGCGCCGGGTGATGTCGAACGGTTCCGGATCGCCTTCGCCGCGCGGCGGCGCCACGAGGCCCATGTCGCGGAACGTCGCCAGGACGTGGGCAGGCGTGCGCACCGCTTCCTCGGGGGCGTCGTGGTCCGGGCCCCGGTGCCGGTGGACGTGTCCGTGATGGTGGTCATGCCCGTGGACGTGTCCGTGGTCGTGGACGTGTCCGTGCTCGTCGTCGTGCTCGTCGTCGTGCTCGTCGTCGTGCTCGTCGTCGTGCGGCCGGGTGTGTCCTGGGCCCGGGGAGCCGGCGTTCCTGGCCCTGCCCTCGTCCTCGGGCATCAGGTCGAGCAGGCGCCCGACGTAGTCCAGGGTCCTGCCGAGCACCTGCCCGCCCGGCGGGTTGCGGAAGGCGGAGCTGATGCGCCGGACCACCTTCAGTTCCGTGGTGGAAACGGGCTCGCCGATGGCGAGGCGGGGCAGCGCGGTCCGGTGGGCGCGCAGGAGTTGCGCCGCCTCCGGGGGGTCGCCGTGCGCCTGGCGCAGGGCGCGGGCGGCCAGTTCGGGCGCCCACAGACCGGCTTCCCCCATGACGCGGTCGACCCCGAGGCCGAGCCGTTCGTTGATCTGGTCCAGTTCCAGCCAGGCAGTGCCGCCGACGGCGGCGTCCTGGTCCTTCGCCGGGGCGCTCACCGGCCCGCTCCGGCCGCGGCCCGCACCGCCCGGACGCGCTCCACCGTCGAGCGGAAGTCCACGTAGTGCGGCAGTTTGAGGTGTTCGAGAAAGCCGGACGCCTCCGGGCCGTCCAGGGCGATCAGCACTTTCTGCTCCAGTCGGTCGGTGTGCGGGTCGCGGTGGACCAGCAGATCGAGTCCGGCCATGGCCAGCGCCTTCGGTTCGTTCTCGCCGTAGCACAGCCCGTATCCGGCGTCGAAACGCGTTCCGTCGGGGCGGGGCCTGGCGGTGGGCCGTACCGTACGGGCTTCGGTGACCCGAATGCCGGCCACCGTGACGGGCCGGCCGGTGTGCGGGTGCGCCACCCGCAACGGCAGCCGCCCGCGCCGCAGTTCGAGCGGGATCTCGTGGCCGCCGGGGCGGGGGGCGCGCGAGCACGCGTACCACAGGTGGGTGAGCGAGCCGGTTTCCGCTCGCGCCAGGGCGCTGAGCCGTGCCGATCGCGGGGTGCCGGGGCGGGCGGGGGCGCGGGTGATGTCGTACGGTTCCGGATCGTCGCCGGTCCGCCGGTCCGGCAGCAGTCCGGCCGCGCGCAGGGCGGCGTCGGCGTCGGTCCTGTCGCCCCGCGGCCGCCGCGCGGGGGCGGCGGCCGGCGAGCCGGACGGGCCGGGGGCGCGGCGCGGGCGGGCGCGCTCCTCGGGGGTGAGGTCCAGAATCCGGGGCGTGTAGTCGGTGGTCCTGCCCAGCACCTGGCCACCCGGCGGGTTGCGGTGGGCGGGGCTCACCCGCCGCACGGCGCGCAGTTCCGCCGGGCCGGCCGGGAGGCTGTAGCCGAACCGGGGCAGGGTGGAGCGGTGGGCGCGCAGCAGCTGTGCCGCCTCAAGCAGGTCGCCGTGCGCCTGGCGCACGGCGCGGGCGGCCAGTCCGGGCGCCCACAGACCGGCTTCCCCCATGACGCGGTCGACCCCGAGGCCGAGCCGTTCGGTGATCTGGTCCAGTTCCAGCCAGGCGCTGCGGCCCCCGAATCTGGACTCCTGCACCAGCCGCTCCGCGGCCGCGATGGCCTCCTGACCGCCGCGCACTCCGGAATATCCCATGTCAGGCACCTCCGAGGAGGCGGACGCGGGCGGTGCGCGGCAGCCCGGCGACCGAGCCGTCGGCGGCCACGAGAAAGAGGTCGATCCCGCGGGGAAAGGCGGCGTTGGCCTCGGCGAGAGCCGGCACCGAGGCGGCGGGCAGGCCCGCCACGACCAGGCGCCGTTCGGTGGGGACGCCGGGGCCGGTGACGGCCAGCGTCACCGCACCGTCCGTTCCGCCCGCGGTGCCGTCGCTCAGCGTGTCGACCTGGGCGAACACCCGGGCGCCGGTCTCGGGGTCGAGAGGGCTGCCCCGGTGCAGGAGGCCGATGTCCGCGGGGCGGAGCGGGCGCAGGGCGAGAAGGCAGCGTGCCCGCGCGGCCTCGGTCTGCGGGGCGCCGGTGGCCGCGTGCACGGCCAGGGCCCAGGCGACGCCCTCGGCGGAGCCGTCCGTCAGGACGTGCAGGGGCACCTCGAAGTCGATGAGTCCGCAGGCGGCGGCCGCGGCGGCCGGCGGGTGGGCCGGCAGACGGAGCCGGCCGATGCGGCCGGGCCTGGCAAGGACGTCGAGCAGAACGGTGAAGTCGCGCTGGGTCTCCCGCGGGCCGCGGCGCAGGGCGCGGACGCGGTCCCCCCGGGGCGGCGCGCCCGCGGGTGCGGGGGCAGCGGCGGGCAGGGTACGCACCGGTGACTCGGTCATGTGAGCTCCTCGAATGCGACGGTGGTCGCCTGGATGTCGGCCCACTCGGCGGCTTCCTCGGCCGCCTGGCGTTCGGCGACGGCGGCGCACAGGGCATCGATGTCGGTGAGGGCCGGCAGTCCCGCCGCCGCGACCGCGTCGAGCAGGGCGCCGGCGAGGGCCGCGATCCGGTCGTCGCCGGAGCGCATGCACCAGCCCGGCACCCCGTCCAGTTCGACGGAACACTCGGTCACCAGAACTTCACCGAGGTAGAAGCGGGTCTCCTCCACGGGCTCCCGCACTTGGAGGACGACCATGCCGACCTCGGGCGCCTGCACCACCGTGGGGCGGGGCAGGCCGTCGGCGAGCAGCCGTTCTGCGAGGGTGACGATCTCCTCGTGTCCGGCGGCGGCGAGCAGCTCGCAGCGCCGTTCTCGGGTCAGCGTGTCGGGCACGCCGTCTCCTTCCATGGTCGGTCGCCCGCCGGTCACTTCCACGGACCGTCGAGCTCGACGATCAGCCTGGTGCAGTCGGGGCGGCTCCATGTGTTGCTGCACATGAGCGCCGTGCCCGTTTCCCTGTCCCGGCTGAGACTTTCGATCAGCCACACGGGCCGGTTGTGCGCCGTCTCCAGGCCGGCGGCCACCTCGGGTCCTGGCAGCGAGTAGCTGACCCGGCACCAGGCGCGGACCGGGTCCACCCGGCACACCTGCCGCAGGATGCTGTCCAGCGATTCGACGGCGTGGACGGCGGCGTCGAGTTCGGGGAGCAGGTCCGACGGAATCCACTCCTGCGCCCAGCCGTTGAGCATGCCGTCGATGTAGGACTGCCTGACGAGCAGGTGGGCTTCGCTGCCCTCGGGGCGTTCCAGCCGGGCGGCCACGTCGGCCGGCAGGGCCGTCCGGCGCACGTCGCGTACCACGGTGCGGGGCTCGCCGCCCGCCTCGCGCACGGTCTGGTGCAGCGAGGGGGCCTTGCGCTGGGAGAGGACGTAGTCGATGCGGCGATTGACGAACGTGCCCGCGCCGCGGACCCGGCGGACCAGCAGCCGGCCCTCCAGTTCCTGCACCGCGGCTCTCGCCGCGGCCCGGCTGACGCCGAAGCGTGCGGCGATCTCGTGCTCGCTGGCGATCTGCGTGCCGGCCGACTGGTCGGCGATCTCGGTGGCGAGCACGTTGGCTATTTCTGCGTACCGGCTTCCTTTGGCCACACCACGCATCCTGAAGGCGGAATTTGTCCGGACAAGCGCCTCGGATGGAAACGGACTTCCATGCTCCGGTGAACTCGCGTGACACTTGTTGCGCACGGGAACGAATGGAAACGCGACACCCGCCGGCCCGGTACGGGCCGGCGGGTGCGGTCGTGCGCGGCGATCAACGCCTCGGCGGCGGAGACGACCTAGACGAGTTATGCCGAAGTCCTGCGGGAATGAGGTGAGGGTGTCCAAGATCCGGTTGTGCTGACCGACCTGGACACCCTCATCACCGCACTCTACGTGGAGATCGACGACCACCTGCCGCGAACC
>NZ_JAVREV010000011.1:0-262069 GCF_031845565.1 Streptomyces johnsoniae
AAGACCAAGAAACCATCTCGGCCCACAAAACATTGGCGTTGACTTTTGGCACGCTGTTGAGTTCTCAAGGAACGGACGCTTCCATCGAATCCCTCTCAGGACCCTCCGGGCGCTTCCCTTCGCTGTGCCCACTACGTTAGCCGACTTCCTGGCTATTTCCTAATCCGTTCCCGTCGGACTGTTTTCGGGGAACCCGAAAGACCTCTGACGAGGGAAGTCAATGCTGAAACAGTGGATCGCCCGCGGAGCGCTTCCAGCTTGCCATCGGCCGCTGTAGTGCTGTGTCCGTCTCAGGCGACTCGACCAACGTTACGACTCAGGCCGCGACGCGTCAAGTCGCTTCCCCCGGCGCCTCGGCTGGTGTGCCCGGTAGGGGCTGACCGACGGGTCGTCGGTGACCCAGAACCGCCAGGGGTGGACGGCTCCTTCACCGCCGACGCCGGTGCGCGGGCCGCTGCTCACCTCCGCGCGCGGAACGGGCGAGCCGTGCAGGACGCGCAGGTCCGCCGCCGCCCGCCCGCCGCACACGTCGGTGCCGTCCATCGTGCGGTCGACGTCGAGCGCCGTCGCCAAGCGGGCCGGGCCCCGGGCGAGTTCCGCGTCGTTGCGGGCCTTCGGCCGGCGCCGGCGGGCCAGCTCCGCGCCCGAAATGATCTCCCCCGCGCGCAGCAGCACACCGCTCGCATGGCCGGCGGGCCCGCAGACCAGGTTCATGCAGTGCCACATGCCGTACGTGAAGTAGACGTAGGTGTGGCCGGGCGGGCCGTACATCGTCGCGTTCCGCTCGGTGCGGCCACGGTAGGCGTGGGAGCCCGGGTCGACCTCGCCCGCGTACGCCTCGACCTCGGTCAGGCGCAGGCGGATCTCCCCGTCCGGCAGCCTCCGGACCAGCGTTCTGCCGAGCAGGTCGGGCGCCACGTCGAGTACGGGGCGGTCGAAGAAGCCGCGGGGCAGCGGGGCGGCGGTCGAGTCGATCGTCATTCCTGGTCCAGCAACACGGTCATCGGGATTCGGCGGGTCCGCCAGTGGGTGACGGCCTCCTCGACGACAGGCCGTGCCGCCGCGCCGACGTCGGGCGCGGTCCGCATCAGCACCTCCCAGCCGGTCGCGATCAGCAGGTAGCCGCGGGGAGCACCCCACCAGGAGAGGTCGGTGAGGCAGTCCTGGAGGGCGTCCCAATTGCGGCCGAACCAGTCGGGCAGCTCCAGCGCCTCCGCGCAGGCGTCGAGGAACGAGAACTTGTCGGTGACGTCCGCGAGCGGGAGAACCGCGGCGTGCCAGTGCGCGCGGGCGGCCAGGCGCACCGCGTCGGCCGCCGCGTCCCCGCGGCCGGCGCCCGGCCAGCGGTAGACGCCGGGGGGAGTCGTTCCGTCGAGGATGCGGGCGACCGCGCCCTCCGGCAGATCTCGGTGGCTGCTCATCGTCCCCTCTCCTGCTGACTAGGCTAACGCCGGCAGCGATCCTCCCCGCGTGAGCGGGAGGTACCCCCCGATCAGGAGGTTCCTTCATGTCCGAGCTTCGGCGGCGTCCGCTTCCCCACGACTTCCACCCGCCGGTGGCCTCGTTCACCGTGCTCAGCGACGATGTGGCGGACGGAGGGCGGCTGGCGGACGCCCAGGTGTTCGCGGCCGGCAACGTCTCGCCCCACCTGCGCTGGGCCGATGCCCCCGAGGGCACCAGGAGCTTCGCGGTCACCTGTTACGACCCGGACGCGCCGACCGGCAGCGGGTTCTGGCACTGGGTGGTCTTCAACATTCCCGCCGAGGTGTCCGAGCTGCCGGCCGGTGCGGGCAGCGGCGAGAAGCGGGGGCTGCCCGCGGGGGCCGTCCACGTGCGCAACGACTACGGGACGCGGGACTTCGGCGGCGCCGCGCCGCCGGCGGGCGACGGCCCGCACCGTTACGTCTTCACCGTGTACGCCGTGGACACCGATCAGTTGGGGCCCGACGAGAACGCGACGCCCGCGCAGGTCGGTTTCATGCTGCGGTTCCACGCCGTCGGGCGGGCGCAGCTGATCGGCGAGTACGAAGTCCCGGCGGAGGACTGACCCGGCCGCGGCGCCGTCACCTCCCGTTCGCCTCCTCTCCCCGGGAAATTGCATTGTCCGTCCGACGGGCCCCGGGCACAGTTGAAGCGGCCCGCCACGGGGCGGGGGACGGAACGGGAGGTGGGCGGGATGCGGCAGACCCTTGTGCTCAACGCGAGCTACGAGCCGTTGTCGACGGTGTCCCTGCGGCGCGCTGTGGTCCTGGTGATCCAGCACAAGGCCGTCGTGGAGCACGCCCATCCGGGGCTGCGGGTCCGCGCCGCCGCGGTCGACCTGCCCGTGCCGCAGGTGATCCGGCTGCGGCGCTTCGTCAAGGTCCCGTTCCGACAACGGGCGCCGTGGTCGCGGCGCGGCGTGCTGGTGCGCGACCGGCACCGGTGCGCGTACTGCGGCCGGCGGGCGACGACGATCGACCACGTGGTGCCGCGTTCGCACGGCGGTGGGGACACCTGGCTGAACACGGTCGCGGCCTGCTCCGAGGACAATCACCGGAAGGCCAACCGGACCCCGGCGCAGGCGGGGATGCGGCTGCTGGCCCCGCCGTTCGAGCCGACGCCCGCCGATGCGCTGCTGCTGGCGGTCGGGGCGCAGGACGGCGATCTGCTGCCGGAGTGGCTGGCGCTGCCTGGCGCCGCCTCGGCCTGAGAACGGTGGGAACGTGCCGATGCCCGGCCCCGGACACATCCGGGGCCGGGCATCGGCACGTTCGCAGGGCTGTTCGGTGCGAGGGTGCTACTCGATGCGCGGCTGCTCGCGGCGCGGGGGCTTGCCGAGTGCGGAGGCACCGCCGTCGTCCGGGCCGCTGCCGCCGCCGTTGGGTGTCGTGATCCGGCTCAGGTTGCCGCCGAGGCCCTTGAGCGCCTCGCCGATCTCGCTGGGCACGATCCACAGTTTGTTGGAGTCGCCCTCGGCGATCTTCGGCAGCATCTGCACGTACTGGTACGAGAGCAGCTTCTGGTCGGCGTCGCCGGCGTGGATGGCCTCGAACACCGTGCGGATCGCCTGGGCCTCGCCCTCGGCGCGCAGCGCGGCGGCCTTCGCGTCACCCTCGGCACGCAGGATCTCCGACTGCTTGGCGCCCTCGGCCTGAAGGATCTCGGACTGGCGGACACCCTCGGCCTGGAGGATCGCCGCGCGCTTGTCGCGGTCGGCGCGCATCTGCTTCTCCATCGAGTCCTGGATGGAGGTGGGCGGCTCGATGGCCTTCAGCTCGACGCGGTTGACACGGATGCCCCACTTGCCGGTCGCCTCGTCCAGGACGCCGCGGAGTGCCGCGTTGATCTCCTCGCGGGAGGTCAGGGTCCGTTCCAGGTCCATGCCGCCGATGATGTTCCGCAGGGTGGTGACGGTGAGCTGCTCGATGGCCTGGATGTAGTTCGACACCTCGTAGGTGGCGGCTCTGGCGTCGGTCACCTGGTAGTAGATGACGGTGTCGATGTTCACCACGAGGTTGTCCTGGGTGATCACCGGCTGCGGCGGGAACGGCACGACCTGCTCGCGGAGGTCGATGCGGTTGCGGATGCGGTCGATGAACGGCACGACGATGTTGAGGCCGGCGTTCAGCGTCCGGGTGTAGCGGCCGAAGCGCTCGACGATGGCGGCGCTTGCCTGCTGGATGACCTGAATGGTCTGGACCAGCGCGATGACGACCAGCACCACCAGGATGACCAGCACGATGATGATGGCGTCCATCGTGTACTCCCCCTGCGACTAGACGAGTTGGAACAATTGTCGATGAGGCGACCGGGTCATCACATCACGACGGCGGTGGCCCCGTCGATTTCGACGACGCTGACCTGGCTTCCGGGCTCGTAGGCGTCGCCCTCGCCCAGTGCCCGGGCGGACCAGACCTCGCCCGCGAGCTTGATCCGCCCGTTGGTGGCGTCGACCCGCTCCAGCACGACGGCCGACTTGCCCATCAGCGCGTCCGGACCCGATCTGAGCGCGGGCGGCTGCACGCGGGAACGGCGGGCGATGGGACGTACCACCAGAATGAGAGCGGTGGAGACGACGGCGAACACGACGACCTGAATCACGACGCTGTCGGTCACACCGGCCGTGAGGGCACCGGCGACGGCGCCCGCGGCGAGCATGCCCAGCTCGGGCATCGCAGTCAGGACGAGTGCGATCGAAAATCCTCCGGCGGCGATCAGCCACCACACCCAGAAGTCCACCAACTCATGGTAGAACCGCGGGCACGCTGCGGAACAGGCCCGGTGCCGTGTCCGCGGAAGCTCAGCCGAGCGGGAGGCCGTGGGCCGTCCAGCGGTCGCCCTGGCGCTCGACGATGAGCGGCAGGCCGAAGCAGTGCGAAAGGTTCGCCGAGGTGAGCACGGAATCGACGGGCCCGGCGGCGAGAACCTTGCCCTGACGGATGAGCAGCACGTGGGTGAAGCCCGGCGCGATCTCCTCGACGTGGTGCGTCACCATGATCATCGAAGGCGCGTACGGGTCGCGGGCCAGGCGGCCGAGGCGCCGCACCAGGTCCTCACGGCCGCCGAGGTCGAGCCCGGCGGCGGGCTCGTCGAGGAGCAGCAGCTCGGGGTCCGTCATCATGGCCCGCGCGATCTGCGTGCGCTTGCGTTCCCCCTCGGAGAGCGTGCCGAATCTGCGGTCCAGGTACTCGTTCATACCGAGCCGGTCGAGGAACGCGCGGGCGCGCTGCTCGTCGACGTCGTCGTACTCCTCCTGCCAGCCGGCGGTCATGCCGTAGGCGGCCGTCAGCACGGTCTGGAGAACGGTCTGGCGGCGGGAGAGCTTGTCGGCGAGCGCGCTGCTGGCCATGCCGATGCGCGGGCGCAGCTCGAAGACGTCGACGGCGCCGAGCTTCTCGCCGAGGATGCCGACGGCGCCCGAGGTCGGGAAGAGATAGCTGGACGCCAGGTTGAGCAGGGTGGTCTTACCCGCTCCGTTCGGCCCGAGGACGATCCAGCGCTCCCCCTCGGCGACGGACCAGGAGACCTTGTCCACCAGCGACCGGCCTTCGCGGACCACGGATACGTCCACCAGCTCCAGTACATCGCTCATGCGCGCGGTCTCTCCCCTTGCAGTCGCTGTCAGACAAAACCTACGCCACCGCCGCCGGACCCCGATCGTCAGGAGGCTCGTTGGGCCTACTTCCCTAAGGTAGAGGGCATGCTGGATGAACCTCGTGCGGGGCGCCTTGCTGCGTGGGGCAATGCGCTGTTCGCCGGACTTGTCTCACCGGACGACGCCGCGCTCAGAGCCGTGGGCGCCGATACGGTCCACCGCGTCGCCGGTTTGCCGGATGAACCTGGCGTGGTCGGGTTGACGCTCGCGTTCGGCAGGCTGCGGGCGCTGGGGGTGGCCGGGCTGCGCATCGCGCTGCCCGCGCCGGGTCACCCGCTGGGGCTGAGCGGCCCCGCGGAGTTCAACGCCGCGGCGATGGAGGCGGGCGAGGCGGTGGTGTGCCCCGGCCCCGGTCTCGGTCTCGTGCCGGAGGTCATGGCGGCCGGGCCCGCCGGTGACGTGCTGACCGAGGTGGTGTGGCGCTGCCTGCCGGTGCGGCAGGCGCCACCCGCGGACGTGCCTTCGCTCGGCGACGCGGAACGGGAGCTGTCCGAGGTCCTGCGGGAGGCGACCGAGGCGCTGACGCGCCTCGACGTCGCCGGGGCGGGGCCGATGGCGCTGACACGCCTTGAGGCATACCGCGCGCGGATGGAGCGGGGGCGGCAGCTGCTGGCGCCCGGGTACCCGCCGCGGGCGGTGCGGGTGCTCGAACTGGCGCAGCGCGTCGGGGCGCTGGTGGAGATCGCGGACGACACGGCGGGCGATGAGCGGCTGGCCCACGGCGCCGCGGTCAGCGCCGCGCAGATCGCGGAACGGGACCGGCTGCTGCGCCAGGTGGAGCGGGCCGCCCGCCGGGCGCGGGTCGCGTCGTACAACGCGTACGCCGAGGAGCTGGAGCGGCAGCGGGGCTGAGCGGGGCGGGGCGGACGCGCAGGACCCCCGGCGCGCGGCACCGTGCGGTGACCTGCGCGACGGGGGTCCTGTCGCGGGGAGGGGCCGGTGTCAGCCGACGACGGCGGCGTTGCCGAACGTCGAGTTGAGCAGGCCGACCACATTGATCGAATTGCCCACCGCGGTGACGGGGAGGTTGATGGGCAACTGGACAACGTTGCCCGAGGCGACGCCGGGCGAGGCGGCGGCCTGGCCGCCGGCGTTCGCCTCGGCGGCGGCGGTGCCTGCGGCCGTACCCGTCACGGCGCCGGCGGCGACCAGTACGAGAGCGGCCCTCTTGGCAGTGTGCATGGTTGCGGTCCTCCTGGATTGCTGTGCCGCGGCCCCGGTGACGGGGCCGCACGCTGCACAACGCACAGGCCGAACGCGCGGTACGGGCGGGCTGCCCGTTACGCACGTTCGGCCCAGCGTGCCGTCAGGCACCGCGGAGGTCGGCGGTGACTCAGCCGACCAGGCTGCTGTTGCCGAACACCGGGTTGAGAACGCCGATGACGTTCACCGAGTTGCCGTTGACGGTCACCGGCACGTTCACCGGGACCTCGACGACATTGCCCGAGGCGACACCCGGGGAGTTGAGGGCCGTGCCCACGGCGCCCGCGTGGGCGGAGGCGACACCGGCGCCGGCGGCGGCGATGCCCCCGGCCATGAGGGTGACGGCGGCGGCCTTCTTGAGGTTCTTCACTGTCCAGACCTTCCTTGCACGATGCCGCGGCCATCCGCCGCGGCGTGCCCTGGACAACGGCCGTGCGGCCGGAACGTTGCGCCGATCGGGTTACTTCACACGACCGTATGAACTTGGGCCGGGAAGGCAACGTGCGGTGCGAAGAAGCCCGTTGTTTGGGGTAACGGGGTCAGTCGGAGATTCCGTGCCGGACCGCCCACAGCGCAGCCTGGGTGCGGTCGGCCAGGTCCAGCTTCATGAGGATGTTCGACACATGGGTCTTCACGGTTTTCTCGGAGAGCACCAGGGCACGGGCGATTTCGCGGTTGGAGCGCCCGCGGGCGATCAGTGCCAGGACTTCGCGTTCCCTGTCGGTGAGCGAGCCCGCCCGGCCGCCGCCGGTGCCGGACTCCTCCTGCGCCAGCAGGGCGTCGGCCACCTCGGACTGGAGCAGCACGTGCCCCGCGTGCACGGAGCGGATCGCGCCGGCCAGCGCGTCGGGGTCGATGTCCTTGTGGACGTAGCCGGCGGCCCCGGCACGCAGCGCGGGGACCACGGTGCGGCGCTCGGTGAAGCTGGTCACGACGAGCACGCGGGCGGGGTTGCCCAGCTCACCGAGTCTGCGCAGGGCCTCGACGCCGTCGGTGCCCGGCATCTTGACGTCCATGAGGATGACGTCGGGCCGCAGCTCCCCGGCCAGCTCGACGCCGGCGGCGCCGTCGGCGGCCTCGCCGACGACGTCGATGTCGTCCTGGACCTCCAGGAAGGTGCGCAGACCGCGGCGCACGACCTGGTGGTCGTCGACGAGCAGTACACGGATGGCGTCAGCCAACGGGGACCTCCATCTCGATGACGGTGCCCTTTCCGGGCGCCGATTCCACGATCAGATTGCCGCTCACCGCGGCGGCCCGGTCGCGCATGGAGACCAGGCCCAGGTGCCGGCCCGCGGTGCGTACGGCCGACGGGTCGAAGCCCGAGCCGTCGTCGGTGACGCGCAGGACGGCGTCCAGGCCGCGCCGGAAGAGGGTGACCTCGACGTGCCGGGGTGCGGCGTGCCGCAGCGCGTTGTGCAGCGCTTCCTGGGACACGCGCAGCAGCGCTTCCTCGTGGGCGGCGGGCAGCGCCCTGAGGTCGCGGCAGTCGAAGGTGACGCGGGCCGGGTGGGCGCGGTCGAGCACCTGGATCTGGGCGCGGAGGGTGGCGACGAGGCCGTCCTCGTCGAGGGCGGCGGGGCGCAGTTCGATGACGGCGGCGCGCAGTTCGTCGGCGGCCTCGGCGGCGAGGGCGGTGACCTGGCGCAGCTCGTTCCTGGCGCGGGCGGGGTCGCGCTCGACGAGGGCGGCGGCGGCCTGGGCGGTGAGTCGGAGGGAGAACAGCTTCTGGGAGACGGCATCGTGCAGTTCGTGGGCGAGCCTGGCGCGCTCGTCGGCGATGGTGAGTTCCCTGCTGCGCTCGTAGAGCCGGGCGTTGGTGAGGGCGATGGCGGCGTGCTCGGCGAGGAGGCTCAGCAGTTCCTCGTCCTCGGCGGTGAAGGCGCACGCGCCCGGCTTGCGGCGGCCGGGCGGGCAGCGCTTGTTGGCGAGGAAGAGGGCCCCCAGGATCTCGACCCCGTCGGCGATCGGCATGCCGAGGAAGTCCGACATCTCGGGGTGCGCGGACGGCCAGCCCTCGAAGCGGGGGTCGAGGCGGACGTCGGCGAGGCGGACGGGATTGCCGTCGTGGAGCATGGCGGCGAGGATGCCGTGCTGGCGGGGCAGGGGCCCGATGGCCTTCCACTGCCGGTCGCTGACGCCCGCCACGAAAAACTGGGCGAAGCCGCCGTTCCCGTCGGGAATGCCGAGGGCGGCGTAGCGGGCGTCCAGCAGCTCGCGGGCGGAGGCGACGATCGTCTGGAGGACGTCGCGCACCTGGAGCGTGCGGTTCATGGCGAGCAGGGCGGCGCTCACGGCTGCCAGCCCGGATCTGGGGCCCATGGGGAGACCGTAGCGCGCCGGGCGGCGGCCCCGGATCGGGCCACGGCCGGTGGGTACGTGCGGCGGTGGGACTACGACCTGGGACCTGGGACCCGGGGACCGGGGGCGTACCGGGGCGGGGCGCCGGACGTGGCGGCGGCGGGCGCCCCGTCGGGGTGCCCGCCGCCTCGGACCGCTGTCCGCGGGGGTTACTTGCGCATGACCTCGGGCTCGTGCCGCCGGAGGAACTTCATGACCAGGTAGCCGCAGACGACGCCGATGACGACGAGCATCGTCACGTCGAGCATCCAGTAGCCGGCCTCGTGTTTCCAGATGGGGTCGGGGTCGGTGTCGCCGGTGGGCGAGGCGGTGAGGACGTTGAGGTCGACGGTGGTGCCGGTCCCGGCCAGGGCCCAGCGGGAGGGCATCAGCCAGGCCAGCTGCTCGACGCCGAGGCTGCCGTGGACCTGGAAGAGGGAGCCGGTGAACACCAGCTGGACCACGGAGATCATGACCAGCAGGGGCATGGTCATCTCGGAGGTGCGGACCAGGGCGGAGATGAGGAGGCCGATCATCATGGAGGTGCAGCCCAGGACCATGAGGACCATGGTCATCTCCAGAGCCGGGGCGTCCTCGAAGATCACGCCCTCCATGGGCATATCCCGCGGCATGAAGCCGATCAGACTGAGGATCGCGCCCTGGAGCACGGTGACGATGCCGAGCACGAAGACCTTCGACATCAGGTAGGCGGACCGGGAGAGGCCCACGGCGCGTTCGCGCTCGTAGATGACGCGTTCCTTGATGAGCTCGCGGACCGCGTTGGCCGAGCCGGTGAAGCACATACCGACGACGAGGATGAGCAGGATGATGCTCGCGTCGCCGTTGCGCCCCCCGTTCTCCGCCGTGCCGTAGCCGAGGCCGTCGTCGGCGGGGATGAAATTGCTGACCACCCCCAGGACGACGGGCAGGGCGAGGGTCAGCCCCAGGAAGCCCTTGTCGGCGATGATCACCGCGGCGTAGCGGCGCATCAGGGTCAGCACCTGGGAGCTCCAGCTCTGCGCCTTCTGCTGGTCCGCGGCCATCGGCTGGAAGTGCGAGGCCTGCGCCTGTACGGCGTCGAGGTCCGCGGCGTACATCTGGTAGTGCTGCGAGCCGCGCCAGCGGCCCATCCAGTCGTAGTCGCGGTAGTTCTCGAAGGCCGAGAAGACGTCGGCCCAGGTTTCGTAACCGAAGAAGTTCAGCGCCTCGTCCGGCGGGCCGAAATAGGCGACGCCGCCGCCGGGGGCCATCACCAGCACGCGGTCGCACAGGCCGAGTTCGGCGACGGAGTGGGTGACGACCAGGACGGTGCGGCCGTCGTCCGCGAGGCCGCGCAGCAGCTGCATGACGTCGCGGTCCATGCCCGGGTCGAGGCCGGATGTGGGCTCGTCCAGGAAGATCAGCGACGGCTTGGTCAGCAGTTCCAGGGCGACGGAGACGCGCTTGCGCTGACCGCCGGAGAGGGAGGAGATCCGCTTCTCGGCGTGGTGGCTGAGCTTCAGCTCCGCGAGGACTTCCTCCACGCGGGCGTCGCGCTCGGCGTCCGCGACGTCGCCGGGGAAGCGGAGCTTCGCGGCCAGCCGGAGGGCCTGCCTGACCTGGAGCGCCGTGTGCAGGATGTCGTCCTGCGGGACGAGGCCGATGCGGTGGCGCAGCTCGGCGAAGTGGGTGTAGAGGTTCCTGTGGTCGTACAGGACCTCGCCGTAGGTCGCCGGGCGGTAGCCGGTCAGGGCCCGCAGCAGCGTGGACTTGCCCGAGCCCGAGGGGCCGATGACGCCGACCAGGGACTTCTCCGGCACGCCGAAGGAGACGTCGTTCAGGATGGTCGTCTGGCCGTTGTTGACCTGGACGGTGAGGTGGCGGGCGGAGAAGGAGACCTCACCGGTGTCGACGTACTCCTGGAGCTGGTTGCCGACGAGCCGGAACGTGGAGTGGCCGATGCCGACCGTGTCGTTCTGCCCGATGTAGCGACGGCCGTTCTTCGGCAGCTGCTGGCCGCTGACGTAGGTGCCGTTGTGGCTGCCGAGGTCGTGGATCTCGAAGCGGCCGTCGGGGTGCGCGAGGAACTCCGCGTGGAAGCGGGAGACCTGGAGGTCGGACACGACCAGCTCGTTCTCCAGCGCACGGCCGATCCTGGTGACCTGGCCGACGGCGAGCTGGTGGAGGCTGGTGGCGCCGCGGTCGTTCCCGCCGTACCCCTGCTGCTGGGACGGCTGCTGCTGGGGGGCGTACTGCTGATGCTGCTGCTGGTGGTGCGGCATCTGGTGCGGCATCTGGTGCTGCGGTGGCACGGCGGGCTGGTGCGGCGCCATCGCCGGCGGCTGCCCGGCCATGGCGGCGGCCGGGGGGTCGAACGCGGCGGTGTGCTGCTGCTGATGCGGTATCTGCGCGGCGCCCGAGAAGGTGAGGCGCGGTCCGTCGTTGGCGTTGCCCAGGTGCACCACCGTGCCCGGGCCGAGCGCGGTCTGCTGCACGCGCTGCCCCTGCACGTACGTGCCGTTGGTGCTGCCGTGGTCCTCCACCACCCAGCCCTGGCCGCTCCAGCGCACCGTGGCGTGCCGCCAGGAGACACGGGAATCCTGGAGGACGAGATCGCCCTGCGGGTCCCTGCCGAGTCGGTATGACCGGGTGGGGTCCAACGTCCAGGTTTGTCCGTTCAATTCGAGTACGAGTTCCGGCACTCCAAGCCCCACAAAGTTGTCCCCCGAATAGATCTCCGCCCGGAGATCTAGGGATGTTTGACCATCGTGCGGGGAACTATTCCAGGCTCGGGCCGTCAACGGGAACCCGCCCCCCGAAAGTCACCAAGCTGGTGCACAGCGTCAGCGGCTCCGTGACGTTCATCTCCGCGTCGTGTCCAGGGGCCGGACGGGACACTCTGCCGATACCGGGAACGGCTACCGTGGAAGCACCATGACCCTTGCACATACGGCCGAGGCGCCCGGGGAAGATGCCCCCACCCTGCTGGTGAAAATCTTCGGCAAGGACCGGCCCGGCCTCACCGCGGGCCTGCTGCGGACCCTGGCCGGCTTCGCGGTGGACGTCGTGGACCTGGAGCAGGTCGTCACCCGGGGCAGGATCACGCTGTGCGCGCTGGTCACCGCGCCAGGGCAGGGGCAGGGGCAGGCGGCGGGCACCGAGGGTGAGCTGCGCGCCACCGTGCACTCGTGGGCCGAGTCGGTGGGACTCCAGGCGGAGATCATCTCCGGCATGGGGGACAACCCGGCGCGCGGTGTCGGCCGCTCCCACGTCACCGTGCTGGGCAATCCGCTGACCGCCGAGGTGACCGCCGCCATCGCGGCGCGGATAACGGCGGCGGGCGGCAATATCGACCGGATCAACCGGTTGGCGAAGTACCCGGTGACCGCGGTCGAGTTCGACGTGTCGGGGGTGCCCACCGAGCAGTTGCGTACCGAGCTGGCCACCGAGGCCGCCGCGCGGTCGGTCGACGTCGCGGTGGTGGCCTCGGGACTCCAGCGGCGGGCCCCGCGCCTGGTGGTGATGGACGTGGACTCCACGCTCATCAGGGACGAGGTGATCGAGCTGTTCGCGGCGCACGCGGGCTGCGAGGAGCAGGTCGCCGCGGTGACGGCGGCGGCGATGCGGGGCGAGCTCGACTTCGAGGAGTCGCTGCACGCGCGGGTGGCGCTGCTGGCCGGTCTTGACGAGTCGGTCGTGGACAAGGTCCGCGCCGAGGTCACGCTGACGCCTGGGGCCCGCACCCTCATCCGGACGCTGAAACGTCTCGGCTGCCAGGTCGGCGTCGTCTCCGGCGGGTTCACGCAGGTCACGGACGGCTTGCAGGAGCATCTGGGGCTCGACTTCGCCGCGGCGAACACGCTGGAGATCGTCGAAGGCAAGCTGACCGGCCGGGTGACCGGACCGATCGTGGACCGGCCGGCCAAGGCGCGGCTGCTGCGCGCCTTCGCCGCGCGGGCGGGCGTTCCGCTGTCGCGGACGGTGGCGATCGGCGACGGGGCGAACGACCTGGACATGCTGAACGCCGCCGGCCTCGGCGTCGCGTTCAACGCCAAGCCGCTGGTACGGGAGGCGGCGCACACCGCGGTGACCGTGCCGTTCCTCGACACCGTGCTCTACCTGCTGGGGATCACCCGGGAGGAAGTCGAGGCCGCGGACGCCCAGGGCTGACGCCGCGGGCGACGCGTTCGCTCATCGCCCGCATGAACGTGATCAGCTCGGGCGGGCTGTGCAGCTCCCAGGGCACGTCGAGGAGCGCGATGCGGCAGGCCAGCCAGTCCAGCGCGTCGCCGCCCGTGCGCAGCAGGCAGCGGTCCTCGCCCAGCGGCGTCAGCTCGCCGGTGCCCGCGGGCAGTGCGGCGGCGGCCCGTTCCAGCGGGGCGTGCAGGGTGAGGAGCGCCCGGTGGCGGGCGCGGTGGCTGACGATGGATTCGGAGACGAACGCGGCGGCGTCGGCGACCGGCAGTGGCCTGGGGCGGGCGCGGGCACCGGTGGCGGCCGGCCGCGTGAGCCGGTCGAGGCGGAAGCTGCGCCAGTCCTCTCGGTCGAGGTCCCAGGCGACGAGGTACCAGCGGCGTCCGTCGCTGACGAGCCGGTGAGGCTCGACGTGCCGCTCGGCGGGCTCCGCGGCCCGTTTGGCGTGGTAGCGGAAGCGGAGGCGTTCGCCGCGCCGGCAGGCGCCGGCGATGAGGACGAGGGCGTCGGGTGCGACGGCGTCGCGTTCGGCGGCGGGCAGGGCCGGTTCGCCGGTGAGTGGGAGGGTGGCCTCGTGGAGGGCGCGCACGCGCGGGCGCAGGCGGGTGGGCAGGACCTGCTCCAGTTTGGCCAGGGCGCGGGCGGAGCTGTCGGCGATGCCGGTGACGGAGCCCGCGGCGGCGGTGCGCAGGCCGACGGCCATGGCGACGGCCTCGTCGTCGTCGAGGAGCAGCGGCGGCATCGCGGTGCCCGCGGTGAGCCGGTAGCCGCCGGCGGAGCCGCGCGCGGAGCCGACGGGGTAGCCGAGGTCGCGCAGCCGCTCGATGTCGCGGCGGACGGTGCGCACGCTGACGCCGAGCCGCGCGGCCAGCTCGGGGCCCGTCCACTCGCGGGCGGTCTGGAGCAGGGAGAGCAGCTTCAGGAGGCGGGCGGCGGTGTCGTTCACCGTTTCATGGTCGCAGCGCATGCGGACATGTCCTGACCTGTTGGCCGCCTAGCGTCGGGGGCATGGCACGTCACAGAGGTATCCGGATCACCGGGGCGAGGACGCACAACCTGCGGGACGTCACGCTGGAGATCCCGCGGGATGCGATCACGGTATTCACGGGGGTGTCCGGTTCGGGCAAGTCGTCGGTGGTTTTCGACACGATCGCGGTCGAGTCGCAGCGGCAGTTGAACGAAACGTTCCCGTGGTTCGTGCGCAACCGCCTGCCGCGGTACGAGCGGCCGCTCGCGGACACCGTGACCGGGCTGACGCCCGCGGTCATCGTGGACCAGCGGCCGGTCGGCGGCAACGCGCGGTCCACCGTGGGGACGATGACCGACATCGGGTCCGCGCTGCGGGTGCTGTTCTCGCGGTGCGGCACGCCGGGCGCGGGCGAGGCGTCGGCGTACTCGTTCAACGACCCGCGCGGCATGTGCCCGGAGTGCGAAGGGCTCGGGCGGGCGCGGCAGGTGGACGTGGCGGCGCTGATCGACCGGAGGCGGACGCTGAACGAGGGGGCGCTGCGGTTCCCCGGGTTCCGGGTGGGCAGCTGGCAGTGGCAGATCTTCGCCAGGTCCGGGCTCTTCGACGCGGAGAAGCCGCTCAGGGACTTCACGGCCGAGGAATGGGAGCTGCTGCTGCACGGCAGCGGGTTCAAGGTTTCGCGCACGGGCGGCGTCGGCGTGCGCAACGGCAACACGTACGAGGGGCTGGTGCGGCGCTTCACCCGTTTGTACGTGAAGCGGGACCCGTCAGAGCTGCCCGAGGGGCTGAGGCATGCGGTCGAGCAGGTCGTCACGCGCGGGCCGTGCCAGGCGTGCGGCGGTGCCCGGCTGAACGAGGCGGCGCGGGCGACCCGCGTGCTGGGCCGTTCCCTGCCAGAGCTGGCCGCCATGGAGATCGGCGACCTGATCGGGGTGCTGCGCCGGGTGCGGGACCCGGTCGGGCGGCCGATCGCGCGCAGCGCCGTCGCGGGTCTGCGGCGGATCGAGGCGGTGGGGCTCGGGTACCTCAGCCTCGGCCGGGAGACGGCGACGCTGTCGGGCGGGGAGGGCCAGCGGCTGAAGACCGTGCGGCACCTCGGGTCCAGCCTCACCGGACTGACGTACGTGTTCGACGAACCGAGCATCGGGCTGCACCCCGGCGACGTGCACCGCCTGCTCGGGCTACTGCGGCAGCTGCGGGACCAGGGGAACACGGTGCTGGTGGTGGAACACGACCGGGATGTCGTCGCCATCGCGGACCACGTCATCGACATGGGGCCGGGCGCGGGCGGGAACGGCGGGGAGGTGGTGTTCGCGGGACCGGTCGCCGGGCTGCTGGCGGCGGACACCGCGACCGGACGGGCGCTGCGGCGCGGGGTGGTGCTGAAAGAACGGGTGCGCCGGCCGTCCGGCTGGCTGCCGGTGGAGGGGGCGCGGCTGAACAATCTGCGCGAGGTGTCGGTGCGGGTGCCGACCGGGGTGCTGACGGCGGTGACCGGGGTGGCGGGCTCGGGGAAGAGTTCGCTCATCCACGGGGAGCTGTGCGCGCGGCACCCGGAGGCGGTGGTGGTGGACCAGGCGCCGGTCGGGGCCTCGGCCAGGTCGACCCCCGCGACGTATCTGGGGATCTTCGACCAGGTGCGGAAGATCTTCTCCCGGGTGACGGGCGAGGCGCCGGGCCTGTTCAGCTTCAACTCGCGGGGCGCCTGCCCGCGGTGCCGCGGGCGGGGGGTGATCCACACGGACCTGGCCTACATGGACCCGGTCACCACGCGCTGCGCGGCCTGCGGCGGGCGGCGCTTCGTCGCTGAGGTGCTGGAGCACACGGTGCGCGGCAAGTCCGTCGCGGACGTGCTGGACTTCACCGCCGGGCAGGCGGCGGACTTCTTCGCCGACGAGCCGGGGCTCGCCCGTCCGCTGCGGTCGCTGGCCGAGGTGGGCCTGGACTATCTGGCGCTTGGGCAGCCGCTGGCCTCGCTTTCCGGCGGCGAGCGGCAGCGCGTGAAGCTGGCGGCCGAACTGCACCGTACCGGCGGCCTCTACGTGCTGGACGAGCCGACGACGGGGCTGCACCTGGCGGATGTGGCGGCGCTGGTGGCGTTGCTCGACCGGCTGGTGGCGGCGGGCAACACGGTTGTGGTGATCGAACACGACCTGGATGTGATCGCCGGTGCCGACTGGGTGATCGACCTGGGGCCCGGTGGGGGCAGGCGGGTCCTGTTCGAGGGACCGCCGGCCGTGCTGGCCGCGGCGGAGGGGCCGGCGACGGCGGAGCACCTGCGGCGGGCGCTGGGCGCGGTGCGGTAGCGGTGCAGCGACGCGTTAGCGGTGCGGTAGCGCCCCGGCGGCGCCGCGTGCGGGCGGGCCGCCGGGGGTGTCCTCAGTCGTGCGGCGTCCAGTAGGCGACGAGGCGGGCCGCGCCGTGCTCGGCCGACTTCCAGTCGCCGTTCAGGCTGAGCACGGCGAGGGCGGCGGTGGGGAAGCCGCCACGGTTCATCCGGGGGCGGGTATCGCCCTCGGACTCGCCCGCCAGGGCGTCGGCGAGTGCGTGGATGGACGGGTTGTGCCCGACGAGCATGAGGTCCGTGACCTGGTCGTCTGTTTCGTTGATGACGGCGATCAGTTCGCCGAGTGACGCCTCGTAGAGCCGCTCGTCATACACGGTCCTCGGGCGCTCGGGAAGCTCGGCGGCGCACAACTTCCAGGTCTCGCGAGCGCGGACGGCGGTGGAGCAGAGGGTCAGTTCGGGGTGGACGCCGGCGCCGGCGAGCCAGCGTCCGGCCACGGGGGCGTCCTTCCGGCCCCGCTCGGCGAGGGGCCGGTCGTGGTCGGACACCTGCGGCCAGTCGGCCTTGGCGTGTCGGAGGAGAATGATCCTTCGGGGAACATCGACGCTCATGTGCCCCAGCTTCGCACGAAAGGTGCTATGGGGCGCGGGGCGTTGGGAATCCCGTCCGGCCCGGTTGGCCGGGCCGGGCCGGTGCCGGTCACGGCATCAGGCTGTCGTGGATGTGCTGGATGAGCCGGCCCACCGGCTGCCGCTCGTCGGGCGTCGCGGCGTCCGCGTCGCCTCCCGAGACGAGCAGCATCAGCAGGGCGGCGAAGGCCGCGGCCGGCAGGGCGACGGCCCACCAGCGGAGGCGGACGTCCATGCCGGAACGGTGCGGGCGGGCTGCCATGGCGTCGTCTCCATCCGTCGCGTGCGTGCGGTGCTCGTGCACTGGTGAAGAACTTACGGACCCGGGGCGTGCGGTCCCATCCGGTGAGCCACCCAGCCCTCCCTGAACCTGGCCCCCTAAGGGTTGGTGGTGCCAGCACCACCCGTCGCGCCGGGTGGCGGGCGGGGTCAGGGGGACGCGACCGTGGCGATGACGGCGATGACGACGCTGATCCCGAGCATGGCGCCCAGGATGAGGAGCAGCTTCCGCTGCCCGCCGGTGGGATGGGGGTCTAGCGCTGGCATGGGAACAGTCTCCCACTCAGTCGCCGTCCTCCACGCACCGGTCCCGCCCGGCGGCCATGCCGACGGCGATCTGCGCGAGCATCAGGACGGTCATGAACGCGAGCGGAACGTGCCAGCCGCCGGTCATGTCGTTCAGGGTGCCGACGAGCAGCGGCCCGGGAACGCAGAGCAGGTAGCCGGTGCTCTGGGCGAACGCGGAGAGGCGGGCGACGCCCGCGGGGGTCCTGGCGCGCATCCCGATCATGGTGAGGGCGACGGGGAAGGCGCAGTTGGCGATGCCGAGGAGCACCGCCCACAGCCAGGCGCCGCCCGCGGGGGCCAGCCACAGTCCTGCGTAGCCGGCCAGGCCGCAGCCGCCGAGGACCAGGACCAGCGGGCCCTGGTGCCGCAGCCGGGTGGCGATGCGCGGCAGGACGAAGCCGAGCGGGGCGCCGAGGCCCATGATGACCGCGAGCAGCAGGCCGGCCGTGCCCGCCGAGACCCCGGCGTCGCGGAAGATCTGCGGCGCCCAGCCGAGGGTGATGTAGGCGGCGGTGGCCTGGAGGCCGAAGAAGCCGGCGAGTGCCCAGGCGGTGCGCGAGCGGACCATGCGGGGCGGGGCGGCCTGCGCCTCCTGGGCGGGCCGCGGGGCCGCGGGCACGGGGCCGTCGGCGCGGCGGCGGGCGGGGGCGAGGACGGCCAGCCACGGCAGCAGGGCCAGGGCCGCGGTGGCCGCCCAGACGGCGAGGCCGTTGCGCCAGTTGCCGCCGGCGGCCTCGGTGAAGGGGATGGTGAGCCCGGCGGCGCCGGCGGCGCCGAGGGCGAAGGCCATCGAGTACAGGCCGGTGACGGAACCGACCCGGTCGGGGAAATAGCGCAGGACGAGGACGGGCATCAGCACGTTGCCGACGGCTATGCCTGCCAGGGAGAGGGCGGTGGTGGCGAGGAAGACGGCCGTGTTGCCGGCGAACGAGCGCAGCGCGAGGCCGAGGGCGACCGCGGCGAGGCCGGCGAGCACCACGGCGGCCGGGCCGAAGCGGCGGGCCAGGCGCGGGGCCGCGACGCCGAATACGGCGAAGCACAGGGGCGGTACGGAGGTCAGCAGCCCGGCGACGGTGCCGCCCATGCCGAGGTCGTCGCGGACCTCGGCGAGGACGGGGCCTAGCGCGGATATGGCGGGGCGGAGGTTGAACGCGGTCAGCACGAGCCCGAGCGCGACCAGCCAGGGAGCGGCGCGGCGGGCGGGTGACGGTGCGGGGGGACGCTCGTGGAGAGTACGGTCGTCCTTCGTCAACTCCATGAGCTACATCATAGAATCATGGGATGAATCCCCCGTGTGGGGTTCCGGACAGTTCCCGGGAGAGTTATGTCACTGACCGCGCCCCGCCGTTCCGCCCTGGCCGACCAGGTCATCGGCCAGCTCCGCCACGAGATCACCTCGGGCGCATGGCAAGTCGGCTCGCGCATCCCGACCGAGCCCGAGCTGGTCGAGCAGCTCGGCGTGGCGAGGAACACCGTGCGCGAGGCGATCCGCGCGCTGGCGCACAACGGGCTGCTCGACATCCGTCAGGGTTCGGGGACGTACGTGGTGGCCACCAGCGAGCTGGCGGGCGTGATGCACCGCAGGTTCGCGGACGCCGATCCCAGGGATGTGGCGGAAATGCGCAGCACGCTGGAGGCCGCGGCGGCCCGGCTGGCCGCGCGGCGGCGCACCGAGCAGGAGCTGCGGCAGCTCGACGTGCTGCTGGGGCGCCGCGAGGCAGCCTGGGCCACCGGGCGGGTGGAACGGTTCGTGGAGGCGGACGCCACCTTCCACATGGCGGTGGTCAAGGCCTCGCGGAACGAGGTGCTGACCGCGCTGTACGCGGACCTCGGCACGGTGGTGCGGGCGTTCCTGCGCGACGAGGTGGGCGAGACGCTGCGAGCCGAGGACCACGTGGACCACAGCCGTCTGGTGGCGGCGATCCGGGCCGAGGACGCCGAGGGCGCCGCGGCGGAGGCCGGCTCCTACGCCCTGATCTGCCGGGCGCTGCCCGTGGGCGCCGGCGCCTGACCGCGGCCGTGCCCCCGGCCGCGCGGGCGGCCGGGGGCACGGAACGGAACGGAACGGGACGGGACGCGGTCCGGCCGCGCCGCCGGGTCGGGGCTGCGGCGCCGGTCAGGCGCCCATCATGTGGACGCCGCCGTCGACGTGGACGATCTCGCCCGTCGTCTTCGGGAACCAGTCCGACAGCAGTGCGACCACGCCGCGGGCCGCGGGCTCCGGGTCGGACAGGTCCCAGCCGATGGGCGCCCGGTTGTCCCAGACCTCCGCCAGCTCCTCGAAGCCGGGGATCGACTTGGCCGCCATCGACTTGATGGGCCCGGCGGCGACCAGGTTGACCCGGATGTTCCGCTCGCCCAGGTGCCGGGCGAGATAGCGGGAGGTGGCCTCCAGGGCCGCCTTGGACACGCCCATCCAGTCGTACTTGGGCCAGGCCACCCGCGCGTCGAAGTCCATGCCGACGACGGAGCCGCCGCGCGGCGTCAGCAGCGGGAGCAGCGCCGTGGTGAGCGACTTCAGCGAGTAGGCGGAGACCTCGACGGCGGTGGCGACCGACTCCCAGCCGGTGTTCAGGAAGTTGCCGCCGAGCGCGTCCTGCGGGGCGAAGCCGATGGAGTGCACCACCCCGTCCAGGCCGATGCCCTCGCCCAGGTGCCCGGCGACGCGGTCGGCGAGGCCGTCGAGGTGCTCCTGGTTCTGCACGTCCAGCTCGATGACGGGCGCGGGCTTGGGCAGCCGCTTGGCGATGCGCTCGACCAGACTCAGCCGGCCGAAGCCGGTGAGCACGACCTCGGCCCCCTCCTCCTGAGCGAGCCGCGCCGTGTGGAAGGCGATCGAGGATTCGGTGAGCACCCCGGTGACCAGGATGCGCTTGCCGGCCAGAAGTCCGCTCATGTTCAGTGCCCCATGCCCAATCCGCCGTCAACCGGGATGACGGCTCCAGTGATGTATGCGGCGTCCTCTGACGCCAGGAAGCGCACCACGGCGGCGACTTCCTCGGGCTGGGCGTAACGGCCCAGCGGCACCTGTCCGACGATCTCGGCGCGCCGCTCCTCGCCCAGGGCCCTGGTCATGTCGGTGTCGACGAAGCCCGGCGCGACAACGTTGCAGGTGATGTTCCGCGAGGCGAGTTCACGGGCGACGGAGCGGGCGAAGCCGACCAGGCCCGATTTGGCGGCGGCGTAGTTGACCTGTCCCGCGGACCCGCTCAGGCCCACGACGGAGGAGATCAGCACGATCCGGCCGTTGCGGGCGCGGAGCATGCCGCGGGAGGCGCGCTTGACGACGCGGAAGGTGCCCGTCAGGTTGGTCTCCAGGACGGCGGTGAAGTCCTCCTCCGTCATCCGCAGCAGCAACTGGTCGCGGTTGATGGCGGCATTGGCCACCACGACCTCGACGCGGCCGTGCACGTCCTCGACTTCTTTGTATGCCTGCTCCACCTGTTCCTGATCGGTGATGTCACACTTCACCGCCAGGACGCCGCGGTCGCTCAACTCCTTCGGGGGCTCCCCGGAGCGGTAGGTGATGGCGACCTTGTCGCCTGCGTCGGCCAGGGACCGGGCGATGGCCAGGCCAATTCCGCGGTTTCCTCCGGTGACGAGTACCGAGCGGCTCAAGGGACCACCCTCCTTCTGCTTGGTGTGCTCCGCACAAACGCTAGCCCGCCGCCCGGTGCGCGCGGGGGGTGGGGCATGACAGGGGCGCCGCCGCGGTCCTGTCGGGTTTCCACAGCAAGCGGTACGGGCGCTCCCGGACGGGAGGCGCCGGGGCCGCGGGAGTCACGGGGGCCAGGGCCGCGCCACCCTGTCCCGGGCGCATCCGGCGGGGGCATGATCGTGAGCGGGGCGTCCCCCGCCGCCCCGGCCCACGCAGTTGGCAACGGACAGGAGACACCGTGCCGAGATCCATCGACGAAACGTTCCTCGCACTCCCCCTGCGCCCGCTCGCCGACGCGGCCCTGGCCAGGGCCAGGTCCCTGGGCGCCGACCACGCCGACTTCCGGCTGGAGCGCGTCCGCAGCGCCAACTGGGTGCTGCGGGACGCCAGACCAGCGGGCTCCCGGGACACCACCGACCTCGGCTACGCGGTGCGCGTGGTGCACGGCGGCAGCTGGGGCTTCGCGGCGGGCGTCGACCTGACGCAGGACGGCGCGGCGCGGGTGGCCGCCCAGGCCGTGGCGATGGCGAAGCTGTCCGCGAAGATCATTGCCGCGGCCGGCTCCGACGAGCGCGTCGAGCTGGCTCCGGAGCCCTCGCACGGGGAGCAGACCTGGGTGTCGGCCTACGAGGTCGACCCGTTCGACGTCCCCGACGCGGAGAAGACCGGGCGGCTGGCCGAGTGGAGCGAACGGCTGCTGTCCGCACCGGGCGTGACCCACGTCGACGCGCGCCTGTGGGCGGTGCGGGAGAACAAGTTCTACGCCGACACCGCGGGCACGGTCACCACCCAGCAGCGCGTGCGGGTGCTGCCCGAGCTGACGGCCGTCGCCGTGGACGCGGCGAGCGGCCGGTTCGACTCGATGCGCACGCTGGCCCCGCCGGCGGGCCGTGGCTGGGAGTACCTGACGGGCACCGACTGGGACTGGGACGCCGAACTCGCGGAGATCCCCGACCTGCTCGCCGGGAAACTCGCGGCGCCCTCGGTCGAGCCCGGGGCGTACGACCTGGTCATCGATCCGTCGAACCTGTTCCTCACCATCCACGAGTCCATCGGCCACGCCACCGAGCTGGACCGGGCGCTGGGCTACGAGGCGGCGTACGCGGGCACCTCGTTCGCCACGTTCGACGGGCTCGGCTCGCTGAAGTACGGCTCGCCGCTCATGAACGTCACGGGCGACCGCACGGCCGAGCACGGTCTTGCCACCACCGGCTACGACGACGAGGGCGTGCGCACCCAGTCCTGGGACCTGGTGAAGGACGGCGTGCTCGTCGGCTACCAGATGGACCGGCGCACCGCCCGGCTGAAGGGGTTCGAACGCTCCAACGGCTGCGCGTTCGCCGACTCCTCCGCGCACGTCCCGCTCCAGCGCATGGCCAACGTGTCCTTGCAGCCCGCGCCCGGCGGGCCGGACACCGCGGGCCTGATCGCGGGCGTGGAGCGCGGGATCTACGTGGTGGGCAACGGCTCCTGGTCGATCGACATGCAGCGGTACAACTTCCAGTTCACCGGGCAGCGGTTCTTCCGGATCGAGAACGGGCGGCTGGCCGGGCAGGTGCGGGACGTCGCCTACCAGGCGACCACGACGGACTTCTGGGGCGCCATGGAGGCCGTGGGCGGCCCGCAGACCTACGTCATGGGCGGCTCGTTCATGTGCGGCAAGGCGCAGCCGGGGCAGCTCGCGGCCGTGTCGCACGGCTGCCCCTCCGCCCTCTTCCGCGACATCACCATCCTCAACACCACCCAGGAGTCCGGCCGATGACCTCCTTCAGAACCGGCACGCCCCACGAAATCGTCGAACGCGCACTTGAGCTGTCGCGGGCCGACGGCACCGTCGTGATCGCCGACGAGGAGTCGACCGCGAATCTGCGCTGGGCGGGCAACGCGCTGACCACCAACGGCGTGACCCGCGGCCGGCGGCTCACGGTCATCGCCACCGTCGACGGCGCGCACGGCACCGCCTCCGGCGTGGTGTCGCGCAGCGCGGTCACCGCGGAGGAGCTCGGGCCGCTGGTCCTGGCGGCCGAGGAGGCCGCGCGCCAGTCCCCCGCGGCCGAGGACGCCCAGCCGCCGGCCGGGGCCAGGCCGGCCGACGCACGGTTCACCGAGCCGCCCGCCGTGACCTCGCCCGAGGTGTTCGCGGACTTCGCGCCCGCGCTCGGCGAGACGTTCGCCAGGGCGCGGGCCGGCGGGCGCGAACTGTTCGGCTTCGCGAACCACCGGGTGGTCTCCACCTACCTCGGCACGTCGGCAGGGCTGCGGCTGCGGCACGACCAGCGGACCGGTCACGTGGAGCTGAACGCCAAATCGCCCGACCGCGGCAGGTCCGCGTACGTGACCGTGCCCACCGACGACTTCTCCGACGTCGACCCGGCGGCGCTCGACGCCGGCCTGGCCGTTCGGCTGCGCTGGGCCGAGCGCCGGGTCGACCTGCCCGCCGGGCGGTACGAGACGCTGCTGCCACCCAGTTCCGTCGCGGACCTGGTGATCTACCAGCACTGGAAGTCCGACGCACGGGACGCGCACGAGGGCCGCACGGTCTTCAGCCGCGCGGGCGGCGGCACCCGCGTCGGCGAGCGGCTGGCCGCGCTGCCGCTCAACCTGTGGAGCGACCCGGCGGCGCCGGGCGTCGAGGGCTTCCCTTTCCTCGTCGCGCGCTCCTCGACCGACTCCCTGACCCCGGCGGTGTCCGTCTTCGACAACGGCCTGCCGCTGTCGCGGACGGACTGGATCACCGAGGGGGTGCTGCGGCGGCTGCCGACGACCCGGCACACCGCGGGGCTGACCGGGCTGCCGCAGGCGCCGTTCAGCGACAATCTGCTGCTGGACGCGGGCGGCACGGGCACGGTCTCCGACCTGGTGGCGCGCACGGAGCGCGGGCTGCTGATCACGTCGCTGTGGTATATCCGCGAGGTGGACCCGCGGCCGCTGCTCCTGACCGGCCTGACGAGGGACGGTGTCTACCTCGTGGAGAAGGGCGAGGTGACCGGCGTGGTGAACAACTTCCGCTTCAACGAGTCCCCGGTCGACGCGCTGGGCCGGGCCACCGAGGCGGGCGGGACCGACCGGTGCCGCTCGCGGGAGTGGGGCGAATACTTCCCGCGCACGGCCATGCCGGCGCTGCGCGTCCCCGAGTTCCACATGAGTTCCGTCAGCCCCGGAGTGTGAGCCGGCGGGGCCGGGAATTCCGCGGCCCGGGGAAACGCGCCTTTCGCCCGGGCCGCATTCACGGCGCACGGTTCTTCCGGTTCCGGATGCGTCCGAATGCATAAGCGCGCGGTCGGCGTCGCGGCCGCTTCCGGCCAATTTCCGCGCGTCGGCGCCGGTGGCCGCGCCGTAGGATGGGCGGGACCCGTCCGCCCCTACTCTCAGGACACAACGTGACACGCCTCGGTGAATCCGTGCAGCGCGCCCGCGCGCTGCTGACGCAGGATCTCTCCTCCGACTCCGTCGTGCGGCAGCTGCTGGAGGAGACGGGCACGCGGCGTTATCTGGACCTGTCCGACCTGTCCCCGGCCGAGCAGGCGCGGCTGATCGCGGGGCGCGCCGTCGACGTGCTGCCCTCGCGGGACACGCTGGCGGAGCGGATCGAGGCGGCCCGTTCCGGCGGGCGCGGGCTGCACGTCAAGCTCGGCATCGACCCGACGGCCACCGACGTGCACCTGGGGCACGCGGTGCCGATCATCGTG
The DNA here is from genome assembly GCF_031845565.1 of Streptomyces johnsoniae. Lineage (NCBI taxonomy): Bacteria > Bacillati > Actinomycetota > Actinomycetes > Kitasatosporales > Streptomycetaceae > Streptomyces > Streptomyces johnsoniae. The sequence goes on from NZ_JAVREV010000011.1 coordinate 24,654, forward strand.
CTCAGCCGCTTCCAGCGCATGGGGCACGACGTGACGCTGATCATCGGCGACGTCACCGCCAAGATCGGCGACCCGTCGGGGCGTTCCACGGAACGGCCGGCGCTGACCGACGGGGACATCGCGCGCAATCTGGCGGGCTACCGCGAGCAGGTGCGGCCGTTCTTCGACTTCGAGCGGGTCTCCTTCCGGCACAACAGCGAGTGGCTCGGCGCGGTGACGCTGCCGAAGCTGATCGGTGTCCTGGCGCAGGTGCCGGCCTCCTCGCTGCTCCAGCGTGACGACTTCCGCACGCGTCTCGACGGCGGCCACGGGCTGACCATGTCGGAGCTGATCTACCCGGTGGCCATGGCCATCGACTCGGCCGAGATCGACGCGGACGTGGAGCTCGGCGGCGTCGACCAGCTGCTCAACATGCAGATGGGCCGCCGGGTCATGGAGATCTACGGACTGACCCCGCAGCTGATCGTCACCATGCCGCTGATCGAGGGCACGGACGGCTCCGGCGCGAAGATGTCGAAGTCCAAGGGCAACTACGTGCCGCTCGCGGCGACGGCCGAGGACGTGTTCGGCAAGATCATGTCGATTCCCGACCGGCTGATGGAGCCCTACCTGCGGGCGTGGACCGAGTGGACGGACGAGGAGCTGGCGGCGGCCACGGGCCGGCTCGCGGACGGCTCGCTGCACCCGATGGATCTGAAGAAGGTGCTGGCCGGCGAGGTCGTGGCCGTGCTGCACGGGACCGAAGCGGCCATGGCGGCACGGGCGGGCTTCACCGCCCAGTTCTCCCGGCGCAGCTTCACGGACGTGGGCACCCTGCCCGAGGTGGACCTCGGCGAGCACGGCGGCGAGGGCATCGCGACGGTGCTGACCAAGATCCTCGAGTTCACCCCGAGCGCGTCGGCGGCCCGGCGGCTGGCGAAGCAGAAGGGGCTGCGCCTGGTCCTCCAGACCGGCGGGGAGCAGGACAGTGCCGTGCTGGCCGAGGCGGACGCGCTGCGCCCGCTGGGCGAGGTGGTGGCCGAGCACCTGGCCGCGGCGACGGGGACGCCGGACGGCGTCTTCCTGAAGGCCGGACGGAAGCTGGCCCAGGTGCGGGGCTAGCCTGAAGGCGGGTGGTGAGGCAATGCGCTTGCGACGCGATACGGCCGATACGGCGGTCTTCCGGATCACGGAGGCCCGCCAGGGGCTCGACGACGACGTACGGGGGCGCCAGCGCCGTTACATCATCTCCATGCTCGTACGCACCGTGGCCGTGTTGCTCACCTTCGTGCTGTGGGACGTGAGCCGGCCGCTGGCGATCGTGGCGCTGGTTCTGGGGACGGTGCTGCCGTACGTTGCCGTGGTGATCGCGAACGCGGGCCGGGAGAACGTGCCTTCGCTACCGTCCACCTTCCTCGGCGACGAGGCGAAGCGCGCCCTGCCCCCAGGAAAGAGTGACCTCCACAACCGGAGTTGACCCCTCCGGCCTGCGAAGCTCAAGGAATCCTCAAATCAATTGAGCAGATCCCCTGCGCCCACCGGGGCAATGCATGTCATACTTCAAGAGCGCTCCGTATCCCCCGTCGGAGCGACGACCGACGCCGGGCGGCTCCCCCCGTGGCTGCCCGGCGTCGCCTTCTGTGTTTTCCGTGCGCATTGTTGAGGATGTTGGATGGATTTCGTGTCTGCCTCATCCGCGTCCACCGACCTGATCTGCTCGGCCAAGGGCTGCCGTGCCGCCGCCGTCTGGGTCCTCGCCTGGAACAATCCGAAGCTGCACACCCCCGAGCGGCGCAAGACCTGGCTGGCCTGCGAGGAGCACCGCGAGTACCTCTCGCGCTTCCTCGGCGTGCGCGGCTTCCTGAAGGACGTGGTGGCGCTCGACGCGTGGCAGGCGTCAGCCCCCGATCGCTGACATCGGGCGCTGCGGCTGGACGAACGAGGGGTCGTCCAGACCCGAGCCCGCCTTCTTGCCCCACATCGCGACCCGCCACCGCTCCGCCAGCTCCGCGTCGTCCGCCCCCGCGCGCAGCGCGCCCCGCAGATCGGACTCCTCGCGCGCGAACAAGCAGGTGCGGACCTGGCCGTCAGCCGTGAGGCGCGTACGGTCGCAGGCCCGGCAGAACGGCCGGGTGACCGACGCGATGACCCCGACCCGGTGCGGACCGCCGTCCACCAGCCACCGCTCGGCCGGGGCCGCCCCGCGCCGCTCCTCCTCGGGTGTCAGCGTGTAGCGGGTCCGCAGCGACTCCAGGATGTCGCCCGCCGTGATCATCCGCGTCCGCTGCCAGCCGTGCTGCGCGTCCAGCGGCATCTGCTCGATGAACCGCAGCTCGTAGTCCTGTGCCATCGCCCAGGCCAGCAGGCCGGGCGCCTCCGTGTCGTTGAGTCCGGGCATCAGCACCGCATTGACCTTCACCGGCGCCAGGCCCTCGGCCTTGGCCGCGGCCAGGCCGCGCAGCACGTCCTCGTGCCGTCTGCGGCGGGTGATGCGCGCGAAGACCTCGGGGTCGGTGGTGTCGAGCGACACGTTGACCCGGTCGAGACCGGCCGCGCGCAGTGCCGCGGCCGTGCGTTCGAGACCGATCCCGTTCGTCGTGAGGGACAGCTTCGGCCGGGGGTCGAGGGCGGCACAGCGCTCCACGATGGAGACCAGGCCGCGGCGCAGCAGCGGCTCGCCGCCGGTGAACCGCACCTCGGTGACACCGAGCCGGGTGACCGCGATCCCGACCAGCCGCACGATCTCGTCGTCCGTCAGCAGCTCCGGCTTGGCGAGCCAGGACAGGCCCTCCTCCGGCATGCAATACGTGCAGCGCAGATTGCACCGGTCGGTCAGCGAGACCCGCAGGTCCGTGGCAATCCGCCCATAGGTGTCGAGCAGCATGTCTCGCAGCGTACGTCACACGTGGACAGACGTGCGTGGCAACGGCTCCAAGGCCGTTCCGACGGGCCCTCAACTCCCGGCGGCGGTGCGGCCACTGTCGGTGCCGGGCCGTATCCTCGGTGACCATGCTCGAAGACCACCAGGCCGCCGCGGCACGCATCCAAGTCCAGCAGCCCGCCGATGAGTCATGGCCCGCGGGGTACCCCGGGGGGTATGCCGTGGTGGACGTCGAGACCACCGGGCTGCGCCGCAGCGACCGGATCGTGTCCGCGGCCGTGTACCGGCTGACGGCCAGGGGCGAGGTCGAGGACCACTGGTACACGCTGGTCAACCCGCAGCGCGATCCGGGGCCGAGCTGGATTCACGGGCTGACGGCCGAGGTGCTCGCCGACGCGCCACTGTTCTCCGAGATCGCCGGGGAGTTCGCGGAGCGCCTGGCCGGGCGGGTGCTCGTGGCACACAATGCGGTCTTCGACTGGACGATGATCGCCAGGGAGTACGCGCGGACCGACCGCACGGCGCCCGTGGAGCAGCGGCTGTGCACGATTCTGCTGTCCAAGGCGCTCGGTCTGCCGCTGGACAACCACAAGCTGGAGACCCTGGTTTCCTACTTCGGGGTGACGCAGCGGCAGGCGCACCACGCGCTGGACGACGCCCGGGTGCTCGCGGAGGCGTTCCGGCCGAGCTTGCAGCACGCGGCCAGGCGGCGGCTGGCGCTGCCGCTGCACACCTGCCGCCCGCTGGCGGGCTGGACGGATGCCGGTGCCGCCGAGCCGCAGGGCGTGGCCATGGCCACGGCCGCGGCCGCGCCCTGGCGGGGCGGGTGGCGCACGACCAGGCGCCGCCCCCCGTGCCCGTGGCCCAATCCGGGGCGGTACGAGGCGGGCGGGCGGCTCGTGCAGGGCATGCGGGTCGCCTTTTCCGGGGACACGTCGGTGGACCGCGAGCTGCTGGAGGACCAGGCGTTCGAGGCGGGGCTGCACGTCGCCTCCGGCGTCTCGCGCCTGACCAGCCTGCTGGTGACCAACGACCCGGACTCCACGACCTCCAAAGTGGTGAACGCGCGGGCGTTCGGCACCCCGGTCCTGGACGAGGCGGCCTTCACGCACCTGCTGCGCGACGTGGCCCCGGCGCCTGAGCGCTGACCCCGTTCGGGTACCGTCGACTGCTGTGTACCGCTTTCTGCTGACCCGGCAGTGGGTGATCCTCACCCTCGTCGCGCTGCTGATGATCCCGGCCCTGACGTGGCTCGGGTTCTGGCAGTTCGACCGGCACGGGCAGCGCGTCGAGCGCAACGACCTGATCGCCGGCAGCCTGGCGGCCCCCGCGGTGCCCATGTCCGAGCTGTCCTCACCCGGCGCGCCGGTCGACCCGGACGACCGCTACCGCCCCGTGACCGCGACGGGCGTGTACGACCAGGACCGCGAGGTGGTGGTCCGGCAGCGTTCCAATGACGACGGTGCCGTGGGCTATTACGTGCTGACCCCGCTGCTGCGGGAGGACGGCACGGCAGCGATGGTCAACCGCGGCTGGATCGCGGCCGGGAACGACCTGACGCGGATGCCCGAGGTGCCGGCCCCGCCGGGCGGCGAGGTCACGGTCACCGGCCGCCTGATGGCCGACGAGTCCACGGGCACCACCGGGATCAGGGAGCGGCAGGGGCTGCCCGACGGCATGGTCATGATGATCAGCAGCGAGGAGCGCGCCGATGCCCTGGGCACGCAGGTGCTCGGCGGCTACCTGGAGCTGACCGCGACCGACCCCGCCCCGGCGGACGAGGCGGCGCAGCCCGAGCTGCTGCCCGAGCCCGATCACACGGGCATCGGCGCCCACTTCGCCTACGCGGTGCAGTGGTGGCTGTTCGCGGCGGGCGTTCCGGTGGGCTGGGTGCTGCTGCTGCGGCGCGAGGTCCAGGACCGGCGACGCGCGGCGGCGAAGCCGCACTCCGCGCCGGGTGCGGAGCGGGAGAACGAGGAGGAGCAGGCCCCGCGGAAGGCCGCTCCGGCCGCCACCTCCTGACCCCTCCCCCACCCCGTCCGGACCGCCGGTGGCGGACTCACCGATCCTGTTCCCCGGCGGCGCATGTCGTGTACTTGCCACTGCACTTCGGCCACCGGTACGTTCCTGGCACTGAGCCTTGACCGTGGGGGTTGGGGGCCTGGCGGGGGGACGGGAAATGCAGGCTCCGGAGTTAGCCGCCGCGGCGGTGCGGGTGCTGACCGGAGGCGCTCCGGCCTCGGCCGAGCAGAGGTCAGCGGTACGGGAACTGGTCCTGGGCCGCCTCGGCGGAAGCACGCTGGGCGCCTCCGCGTTGGCCCGCCTGCACGAACAGCGCGACGAGGGATCGGCGAGCATCGTCGCCTCCGTACTCGCCGAAGAGTTGCGGGCGGACCCGGACTTCGCCGGGCTGATGTCCAAGGTCCTGCGTCCGTGGCCCGCCCCACCGGCGCGGACCGCCACGCCCCGGGGCGCCGCTGCGGGTCCCCCACCACCGTTCCCGCCCCCCATGCCGCCCGCGGCGGCTCCGGCCCAGGTCACCCCGGATGCGGCCGAGGTGTGGAAGGTATGGCTGCTGGGACTTCCACAGCTGGTCCTGGTCTACATCGTCCTCGCCATCGCCACGCGGAACGAGGCGGAAGGGGCCCTTCCGGTCGTCATCGTGCTCGCGTCGGCCGGCCTGGCAGCCTACGGAGTATGGCGGGGCAGCCGCCTTCTCCGGCGAGGCATACGCAGTCGCCTGCTCGAAGCCGGATTGGTCCTCAACGTGCTGGTGCTGATCAGGTTGGTTCTGGGGCTGCTGGGGGTCTGAGCCCTCCGCGGTCGGTCTCCGGCAGCCGCGGTTACCGGCCGACTAGGTCCTGTCCTGTCGATCTTGTCGGATCAGCCCGCGGCGTCAGATGCGGTGCATCGCAAGGCACCGGATCGCAGCTCATACTTGGCCGTATTCGCGCGATTCGGTAACGCAGCGTGGGGGCACCTCCCAGCCGCCAGGCTGGGGGAGTGCCGTAGCTGGGGGCACCTCCCGGACGGAGTCTGGGGGAGTCGTGGGCCCGGCAAGATCGGCAGGACAGGGCCTAACTGACGCGCTCCGCCGGGTGTTTGGTGGCGCGGAGGCGGGCTTCCGCGGGCAGGGCGTCGAGCCCTGCCGAGGCGCGGGCGTGCTCCACCGCCTCCGTGCGCAGCCGCCTGACGACGTCGTCGGGGGCCGCCTGCGGGGTGACCAGCAGCCCGAGGCCGAGCCGGGGCTGGTTGCGGCGGCCCGTCAGGCTGACCCGCGCCCGGTCGACGCCCGGCAGGGACTCGGCCTCCGCGGCCACCACTTCCTCCATCGCGCGTCCGCGCAGCTGGGCGCCCACGCCGTCGCCGCTGTTCACCAGCACCTCGGCCAGCCGGCGGCGCCGCAGCTGGGCCAGCAGCCACCACAGGGACAGCAGGACGAGCAGCGAGAGGCTGCCGATGACCACCGGCCACCACCAGCCTTCCGCTCGCCACTGGGTCCGGTCGGCGTGCGCGAGCAGCACGTCGTGCGGGGCGCGCCAGGACCAGCCGGACGGCATGGCGAAGCCCCACCGGCGCGGCAGGTCGAGCGCGGCGACGAGGGCCGCGAGACCGGCACCGATCAGGCAGAGACCGGTCAGGAGCAGCAGGGCACGGTTCACGGTGCGCAGCACGGCGGCCATCACCTCATCGCCTCGGGGGCCGGCGGACGTGCACGCTCAGCGCGGGCTGCCGGGCGAGGCCCAGCTCCCTGATGCCGTGGGTGAGCACGGCGTCCAGATCGGCGTGGACGACGTCCAGCTCGCGGAAGTGCGCCTCGGCCAGGGCGCGGACCCGGCGCCTGCCGACGTTCACCCGGACCGACCTGACGCCGGACACCTCCAGCGCCCGGTGGCGCAGAACGGCCGCGGCGGCGCCCCGTTCGATGCCGGGGCGCATCAGCTCGCTGTCCCGGCGCATCGGCAGCAGGCCGCGCAGCCCGGGCGTGACGGCCAGGACGATCAGCCAGACTCCGGCGAGAACGGCCGCCGCGGCGGCCACCACGACCCAGGCGTCGTCCAGGGGGCGGGCGGCCAGGTCGTCGGCCAGGGTGCGGCGCCAGGAGGCGGCCGGGCGGCCGGCGCGCACCGAGACGACGTCGTAGAGCAGGAGGCCGGACGCGCCCATCAGCACGACGGCGACCAGCGCGGCGGGGCCGCGCCGTTCGGACCAGAAACGGCCCGCCGCAACCCCGCCGCCCGGCTCCGCGGGCTCCTCCGCCGGGCCGGCGGGCGCCTCCGCCGTCACGGGCGGCGCCTTCTCAAGGGTGGGGGCGGTACGCTCGGCGGCGCCCTCGTGCCCGGACGGACCCGCGGGACCGGTCACTGCACCCTCCCGGAGGCGTCGCCGGTGAAGTGCGCGGAATGCAGGCGCTCCACCGTCACGGCGACGTCGGGGGCCTCCATGCCCGCCAACTCCTGGATGCGCAGGGCGACGAGGCGCCGGACCTCGCCGCACTGCGCCCCGATGTCGGACGGGTAGCCCAGCTCCACGGCCACCCGGACACCGGCCAGGCCGCCGGTACCGTCGGGGCCGGGCGGGCGCCGCACCACCGCGGTCGCGTGCGGTGCGCCGCCGCGCGGGGGCGGCGGCCATGGCCGCGTGCCGTCGTGGGCGCGCAGCGCCTCACGGGCCGCCTGGGCGGCCAGCTTGGCCACCACGCGGTCGGCGATCTTCGTCGCCCCGCGCTCGGCCGCGGGCAGCACCGGTTCCACGGGTCACCGCCGCCGGTCGTCGTCGCGGTCCCTGGGCCGGAAGAAGTCCCCTGGCTCCAGGTCGCCGTCGACGAACCTGCCGACGACGAAACCGATCGTGCCGAGCGCCGCGACCAGCAGGAAGGCCCCGAAGCCGCCGAAGTAGGTGGCGAAGCCCAGCGCCATGCCGGCGATCATGCCGACCACAGCCATGTTCATGATGTGCTCCTGGCTTCCGCTCCGCTCCCGTTACTGCAACGGGGGCCGCTCGTCGTCGTCCTCTTCGTCTTCCGGCAGGTTGACATCGCCGACATTGATGTTCACCTCGACGACCTCAAGGCCGGTCATCCGCTCGACGGCCGAGATCACGTTCTCCCGTACGGTACGGGAAACATCGGCGATGGAAACGCCGTACTCCACAACGATTTCGAGATCGAGGGCCGTCTGCACCTCGCCGACTTCCGCCTTCACACCGCGGGTCGCCGACTTGCTCGCGCCGGGCACGCGGTCCCGCACGGCGCCGAACGTACGGGAGAGGCCGCTGCCCATCGCGTGGACACCCACCACGTCCCGCGCCGCCATGCCGGCGATCTTGGCCACGACGCCGTCCGCGATTGTCGTGCGCCCGCGCGTCGCGGGGTCGCCCGTGCCGCGGCGCGTGCCGAGCTGCTTGCCCGACACGTCGATCGTGGTGGTGCTCGTGCTCGCTTCCGTACTGGTGTCGGTCACTTCGCCATCGCCCCTTTCCGAACGGCGGTCAGTCCCGCCGATCCAGTGCCACATTATGTGCGCCGACGGACACCCGCCCCGGCCACGGGCCCCCGAACGGGTGGGCCGCGCGGTCGTGGCCGCCTCCGCTCCGGCCGTGCATACGAGATGCTGTACCCAGCCCCGGCCGATTGAGTACGACCGGATGCCGACGGAAGGCGAAGGGACATGGGTTCGGATTCTCTGCTGCGGGCCGTGCGGCAGCAGTTGAGCCTGGGCCGCCTGGTGCCGCTCGGCGAGCCGGCGGACCGCGTCTGGCTGGCCGAGCGGGCGGCGGTGCCGGTCCTGCGGGAAGCGGCGGAGTCGGTGTCCGGGGTTTCGGTCGTGGAGTTGCGCCTGGCGCTCGCGGGTCCCGCCACGGCGGCCGTGCCGGAGGCGGCCCCGCCGAGCGCGCTGCCGCCCGGGCCGCTGCGGATCGAGGCCCGGCTGGCGGCCGGGGCGGTCCGGCCGCTGCACGAGACCGCCGCGCGGGTGCGGGCGGCGCTCGCGGCCGCCGCGGACGACCGGATCGGCCTCGTGGTGACGGCGGTCGACGTGGCGGTGGTGGACCTGCTGCCCGCACCGGCCGGGCCGCCGAGCGGCCGGGCACCCCGGCCGGCGGCCGGGCCGGCGGGGGGTGCCGCCGCCCGGGTGGCGGCGGCGGTGCTGCGGGTGCCGGGAGTGCGCGGGCTGTCCAGCGCGGTGGAGGTGCCCGAGGGCCGGGGCCCGGTGCGCGTGCGGCTCGCGGTCGACGGCACGCGCCGCACGCTGGACGCCGCCCGCGCGGCCTCGCGCGCCGCGGCAACGGCGGCGGGCCGGCCGGCCGCGGTGCTGGTGACGGACATCGCGATGCCCGGCTGAGGCCCGGCCGGCCGGACCAGGACAGCGATCAGCTACGACCGCTCGGTCCTCACAAACAGGTGAGCGGCGAAGTACGAGGGGTCCGCGGCGGTGCGGGGCTATTCACCGAGGCCCGCGAGGTCCTTCACACGGCGGGCCTGCGCCGCGCGTTCCAGGGCTCGCTGCTCGTCGTAGCCGTGGGTGGTGGCGGCGCGCAGCAGGGCCTTGGTCTCGATCAGCGCGTTCCTCGGCGCAGCGAGCAGCGCGGCCGCCAGGTCGTCGGCGGCGGCGGCGAGGTCGGCGGCGGGCACCACGAGGTTGGCCAGGCCGATACGTTCGGCCTCGGCCGCGCGCACCGTGCGCCCGGTGCCGCAGATCTCCAGCGCCCGGGCGTACCCCACCAGCGCGACCAGCGGATGCGTGCCGCCGAGGTCGGGCACGAGCCCGAGGGCGGTCTCGCGCATCGCGAACTGCACGTCCTCGGCGCAGACGCGCAGGTCGCAGGCGAGCGCCAGCTGGAAGCCGGCGCCGATCGCGTGCCCCTGGACGGCGGCGATGCTCACCAGGTCGGTCCTGCGCCACCAGGTGAACGCCTCCTGGAAGCCGGCGATCGCGGCCGTCGCCTCCGCGTCCGAGGAACGGGCCAGGGCGGCGAACGACAGCTGGCCCTCGATGCCCTCGGGCGTGAAGGCCCGCCGGTCGAGGCCCGCGGAGAAGGAGACGCCCTCGGCCCGCAGCACCACCACGCGGACATCGCCGGGCAGGCCGCGGCCCGCTTCGGCGAGAGTCCGCCACATCGCCGGGGTCTGCGCATTGCGCTTGTCCGCGTGGACGAGCGTGACGGTCGCCACGGCTTCATGGACGGTGACACGCACACCGTCCCGGTCGAGCAGGCTCATCGGACGTCCTCCGGTGTTACCAGGCGGTAGCTTCTCGTCCGCAGAGTAACCCGTCCGGGGTCCTGGCCGTCCCGTCAGGGAGTCGGCGCCGCCTTCTTGCCGCGGGTCGCGCCGCCGCGGCCGCGCAGTGTGACGTCCGCCTCGCTCAGCATCCGGTGCACGAAACCGTAGGACCGTCCGGTCTCCTCGGCCAGGGCCCGGATGCTCGCGCCCGATTCGTACTTTCGCTTCAGGTCCGCGGCGAGCTTCTCTCGCGCGGTGCCGGTCACCCGGCTGCCCTTCTTCAGAGTCTCGGCCACCCGTGCCTCCTCGTGGGAAGTGCGCTCTGGACTCTCATGATCACCCCTATCCGGCTTCCTGGCCACCCATTCGTCCGGGTCCGTACGACAAACGGACAGCCGCCGCACCCGCGCGGCGGGTGGACAACGGCGGTCCGGCGCGACGGGCGGGGCGAAGGCGCAGGTCAGAGCGCTTCGGCAGAGCGGGCTCCGGTCAGGGGTGTCGACACGCCGGGGTACGACCACCCTCACTCAGATGAATGATCAAGCGTCGGCCGAATGATCCACCGGACATGATCACAAACGACGGCCCTGACCCGTCACGCAAGCGCGACCAGGTCCGCGTAATCCGCGCTCCACAGGTCCTCGACGCCATCCGGCAGCAGGATGATCCGCTCCGGCTGGAGGGCGTCCACCGCCCCCTCGTCGTGGGTGACGAGGACGACGGCACCCGAGAAATTGCGCAGGGCGCCGAGGATCTCCTCGCGGCTGGCCGGGTCCAGGTTGTTCGTCGGCTCGTCGAGCAGCAGCACGTTGGCCGAGGAGACGACCAGCGTGGCCAGGGCGAGCCGCGTCTTCTCGCCGCCGGAGAGCACCGCGGCCGGCTTGTCCACGTCGTCGCCGGAGAACAGGAAGGAGCCGAGCGTCTTGCGCATGGCCACCATGTCCATGTCCGGGGCGGCGGACCGCATGTTCTCCAGGACGGTCCGCTGCGGGTCCAGCGTCTCGTGCTCCTGCGCGTAGTACCCGAGCTTCAGCCCGTGGCCCGGCGTGACCGCACCGGTGTCGGGCGTCTCGATCCCCGCGAGGAGCCGCAGCAGCGTGGTCTTGCCCGCGCCGTTGAGGCCGAGGATGACCACGCGGGAGCCGCGGTCGATCGCCAGCGACACGTCGGTGAAGATCTCCAGCGAGCCGTAGGACTTCGACAGCCCCTCCGCCGTCAGCGGGGTCTTGCCGCACGGTGCGGGGTCGGGGAAGCGGAGCTTGGCCACCTTGTCCTGCCGTCGCTCCGCGTCGAGGCCCGCGAGCAGCCGCTCGGCGCGCCGGGCCATATTCTGCGCGGCCACGGCCTTGGTCGCCTTCGCGCGCATCTTGTCGGCCTGCGTGTTGAGGGCCGCCGCCTTCTTCTCGGCATTGGCCCGCTCACGCCTGCGCCGCTTCTCGTCGGCCTCGCGCTGGACCTGGTACTGCCGCCAGCCCATGTTGTAGATGTCGATGGCCGACCGGTTGGCGTCGAGGTAGAAGACCTTGTTGACGACGGTCTCGATCAGGTTGTTGTCGTGGGAGATCACCACGAGCCCGCCGCGGTAGGTACGCAGGAAGTCGCGCAGCCAGCTGACGGAGTCGGCGTCGAGGTGGTTCGTCGGCTCGTCGAGCAGGAGGATGTCGGCGTCCGAGAAGAGGATGCGGGCCAGCTCGACGCGGCGCCGCTGGCCGCCGGAGAGGGTGTGGAGCGGCTGGCCGAGCACCCGGTCGGGCAGGCCGAGGCTGGCGGCGATGGTGGCCGCCTCCGCCTCCGCCGCGTAGCCGCCCTTGGTGAGGAACTCGGTCTCCAGGCGCTCGTACTTCTTCATCGCCTTCTCGCGCGTGGCACCCTGCCCGTTGGCCATGCGCTGCTCGTTGTCCCGCATGCCGCGCAGCACCGTGTCCAGGCCCCGGGCGGACAGGATGCGGTCGCGGGCCAGGACGTCGAGGTCGCCGGTGCGCGGGTCCTGCGGGAGGTACCCCACCTCGCCGCCGCGGGTGATGGTGCCCGAGGCCGGAATGCCCTCGCCGGCCAGGCATTTGGTCAGCGTGGTCTTGCCCGCGCCGTTGCGGCCGACGAGACCGATGCGGTCGCCCTGGGCGATGCGGAACGAGGTGGACTCGAGCAGGACGCGGGCGCCGGCGCGCAGCTCGATGCCGGTGGCGGTGATCATGGACGGACTCCTGGAACGGCGGGACGAAACGTACGTACGAGCGAGGGCTGGGTACGTCCGCTAATGCACGAGGAGCAGAATGTCCATGCGGGCCATTCTAACGGTGCGGCGCAAGCGAATTGTCCAGCGGCCGGCGGCCCGGTCAGGCGCCGCCGGTGTGCACCTGGAAGGCGGCGCGGCGCACCCGTTTGGCGATGGCGGGGTCGGGGTGGGCGGCGGCGAGCGCGAGCAGCACCTGCACGGTGCGGGGGTGGCCGCAGGTGCGGATCTCGTCGACCAGCTGGGCGATGCCCGGCTGGGGCGCGGCGTCCAGGTGGTCGAGCAGGAGGCGTTCCGCGCCGTGCTCCTGGGCGGCCGATGCGGTGTCCACCCACAGCCAGGTGGCCTCGGCCCTGGTCAGCACGCCGTGCGCGGAGTCGGTGTGGTCGCGCGGGTCGCCCGCCTCGTGGTCGGCCAGCCACAGCAGGGCGTAGGGGCGCAGGCCCGGCTCGTCGGCGGCCTCGCGCAGCGCGGGCAGGGCGGGCGCGCCGACGACGCGCAGCGCCTCGAAGGCGAGGCCGCGGATGAGGGCGTCCTCGCCGCGGGCGGCCTCCAGCAGCTCGGTCACGGCGGGCCCGGCGGGGCGTACGGCCAGCCAGGCCCGGTACTCGGCGCGAGCGGGCCCGGGGGTCAGTCCTGCGCAGCCGCGCAGCATGGCGACGGCGGACTGCTCGATGTTGCCCGCGGGGCTCTGGGCGGCGATGCAGATGTGTTCCAGCTTGGTCCACATGGCCCAGCCGCCCAGCTCGGTGAGCCGGGCGCGTTCGGGGTGGTGGCCGCGTGCGTGGAGGGTGAGGGCGCCGACGGAGGAGAGGGTGTCCAGGGCCCAGCCGAGGATGCGGACCAGCTCGGGAACGTCGCCCTCGCCCGTTATGCCGTCCTCGGGGCCGCGGTCGGCGCGCAGCTCGGAGATGCGCTGCCGCATCAGGTCGATCAGGCCCGCGCCGGTGACGGGGCCGTCGGAGAGGTACATGACGGACAGCAGCTGCGGCACGGCCGCGACGACGTCGGCCACCGTGCCGGGGTCGGCGTCCGGCGGCGCAGGGCGGGCCAGGGACCAGGCGTCGAGCAGCGCCACCCAGCCGCGCAGCGCGGCGGTGTCGTCCTGGTCCCAGGCGCGCAGCCGCCAGCCGGCCCGCACGGCGTCGGTGCCGTCGCGGCCCTGCTCGATCAGCCCGGCCAGGCGGGCGCGGCCCCACTGGTCGCGCACCTGGCGCACGGTCAGGCCCAGCTCCTCCGCGGCTTGCTCCGCCCGGGCGTCCGGCGAGGTGCCGGTGCGCTGCGCCCAGTGCGCGAGCCGGACGGCGTCCGCCAGCTGGGCCCGCGCCTGGCGGGCCAGTTCGTCCTGGGGGGCGACCCCGCCCGGCGGTGTGGGAGTGCGTCTGCCGCCCTGCGTGCGCCTGCTCGTCGCGGCGCGCTGTGGTGGGGTCTGCGGGACAAGTCGCAACCGGGGCTCACGCGGAGTACGGGACGTCACGTGAGCAGTTTCACCGCTCGGGCCGCGAAAGCCCAAACCCCCTGCCCCGCGGGCTCACATGAGCGGGGTGAGAAAGCGGCGCAACCGCTCCTCGTAGGCGGCGGGAGAGGCGTTCCACATGGCGGCGTGCTCGGCGTCGGGGATGGTGTGCAGCACGATGCTCTCCGGGTGGCGCGCGGCCAGCTCACGGGAGGCGCGCCAGGGCGCGACGGTGTCGGCGGGGCCGTGCAGGATCAGCACGGGAACGGGTGCGCCGCCCGCGCCGAGCGGCACCTCGGGCGGGCGGTCCTCGGCGTCGAAGCCCCAGCCGCCCCTGGCGGCTCCCAGGGCCAGCGGCAGCAGCGGTCCCGGGATGCCGCGGCGGGCCGCGAGGGCCCTGAGCGTCGCGGCGGGGTCGAGGACGGGTGAGTCGAGGACGAGGCCGACGACCCGGCCGCGCAGCGCGGAGCGGGCGGCGGCGCGCAGGGCCATGGCGCCGCCCGAGGACCAGCCGTACAGGACGACGCGCCGCGCGCCGTGCCTGACGGCGTAGCGCAGGGCCGCGTCGGCGTCGCGCCATTCGGTGGCGCCGAGCCGGTTGACGCGGTCGCGCGGGCGCGGGGCGCCCGGGTCGCCGCGGTAGCCGGGGATGAGGACGGGGAACTGCTGCTCGTGGAGGAAGGGCAGCAGGTTGAGCGGGTGCTCCCGGGTGGCGCCGATGCCGTGCAGCGCGATGATCCACGTCTCCCGCGAGCCGGGCACGAACCAGGCCGGGAGCGCGCCGCGTTCGCCCGGAACGGTGACGTCGGTGTGCTCGATGCCGAGGGCGGTGCCCGGGGTGCCGAGGTGCAGCTGCGGGGTCAGGGCGACGGCTGAGCCCGGCACCAGCGCGCCGTGGTCGACGCGTTCGAGCCGCCGCACGACGCTGTCGGGGCCGCTGGCCACGTCGAGCACGGGCCCGATGACGGCGTGCGCGGATCTGGCGGTGATGCCGTAGGTGCCGGGGCGCAGTGAGTCGAGGGAACGGGTCAGCGTGACCTGTCCCGCCGCGGTGCCGTGGACGGCGAGGCGGCTCCCGGCGAAGCCGGCCGGGCGGGCCGCTCGGGCGGGTCCCAGCGTGACCCCGAACGCCCACCGCCCGGCGGCGACCGTGGCCACGGCCGCACCGGCACCCAGCAGTGTGGTGGCGGCCACGGCCGCCTTCGTGTGCCGACGCATGCTTTCCAGCATGCGGCCGGGGCGCCGCGCCTGCCACCCGGCGGGCCTGGCGGTGGCGCGGCGCGGCGGGCCGGGCGCGTCAGCGCTGGCCGTAGCCGCGCAACCGCTCGGCGACGCGCGCCAGTTCCTCGGGGGGCAGCAGTGCGGGGGTGTGGCCGGGGACGGAAGCGGCGACCAGCCAGACCCGGCACATCCACTCCAGCTGCGCGGTGTTGTCGTACGCCTGCCGCAGGCTGCTGCCGTGCACGACGGTGCCGTGGTTGCGCAGCAGGCAGCCGCTGCGGTCGCGAAGGGCGGTGAGCATGTGCGCGGCCAGCTCGTCGCTGCCGTACGTGGCGTAGGGCGCCACCCGCACGGGGCCGCCGAGCGCGGCGGTCATGTAGTGGACCGCGGGCAGTTCGTCCACGAGCGTGGACACCGCGGTGGCGTGCACCGCGTGCGTGTGCACCACGGCCCGCGCCTGCGTGGTGCGGTAGACGGCCAGGTGCATCGGCAGTTCGCTGGTGGGGGTCAGCGATCCCGCGATGCGCCGCCCCGCCAGGTCGACCGCCAGCAGGTCACGGGCGCGCAGCCGGTCGTAGGGCACGCCGGACGGGGTCACCAGCACGGCGTCCCCCACCCGTACGGACAAATTGCCCGATGTGCCCACGACCAGCCCGTCGGTGACCGTCTGTCGCGCCCGCGCCAGAAGTTCTTGCCATGCCTCGTGCCGCTCGTCGGAATCCCGCCGCCACCAGTTCATCTCACGTTCACCTATTAACCCTACGTTAACGTCGTTTGCCTCTCACCCGTCGAGCGATTGTCCGGTACATGGAACACATAACGCTGCTCCTCGCGATCGTGATCATCACGGCCCTGGCGTTCGACTTCACCAACGGCTTCCACGACACGGCCAACGCCATGGCCACCACCATCTCCACCGGCGCGATGAAGCCGAAGGCCGCGGTCGCGATGTCGGCGGTGCTCAATCTGCTCGGCGCTTTCCTGTCGGTGGAGGTCGCACGCACGATCTCCGGCGGGATCATCGACGAGGAGGCGGGCGTCAAGCCGGAAGTGATCTTCGCCGGTCTGGTCGGCGCCATCATCTGGAACCTGCTGACCTGGCTCGCCGGACTGCCCTCCAGCTCCTCGCACGCGCTGTTCGGCGGGCTGATCGGCGCGACCCTCGCTTCCGTGGGCACCGGCGCGGTGAACGGCGACGCGGTCGTCACCAAGGTGCTCATCCCGGCCGTGGCCGCCCCGCTGGTGGCCGGGACGGCCGCGCTGCTCGCCACCCGGCTGACGTACCGGGTCACGCGGGGCGTGGAGGAGCGGCACGCGGCCAAGGGCTACCGGGTGGGCCAGATCGCCTCGGCCGCGCTCGTATCGCTCGCGCACGGCACCAACGACGCGCAGAAGACGATGGGCGTGATGACGCTCGCGCTGATCGCCGGCGGGGCGCTGGCGCCCGGCGCCGACCCCCCGATGTGGGTCATCGCCTCGGCGGGCGCGGCCATCGCGCTCGGCACCTACCTCGGCGGCTGGCGCATCATCCGCACGATGGGCAAGGGCCTGACCGACATCCGGCCGCCGCAGGGCTTCGCCGCGCAGACCAGCGCCGCGACCACGATCCTCGCCTCGTCCCACATGGGCTTCGCCCTGTCCACGACGCAGGTGTGCTCCGGCGCCGTGCTCGGCTGCGGCCTCGGCCGCGCCGGCGGCGTCGTGCGCTGGTCGACCGCCACCCGCATGGTCGTGGCCTGGGGGCTGACCCTGCCCGCCGCCGGGCTGATCGGCGCCGCCGGCGCGCTCATCGCCGACCGGGGCGACTGGGGCGTGGCCGTCGTCGCCCTGCTGCTGCTCGGGAGCAGCGCCGCCATCTGGTCGCTGTCCCGCCGCCGTCCCGTCGACCACTCCAATGTGAACGACGACGTGCAGGTGAACGAATCGGTGACGGCAAAGGTGAACGACCCATCCGACGCGACCGTGGCGATGTCCGTGCCCGAGCGGCGGACCGCGCCGGAGCCGACGCCCCCCTCCGCGTCGTCCGTCTCCTGACCGCCCAAGTCCCCGGGAACGCCATGAACATCGAGTGGGCCGTACTCGGCCAGGTCATCCTCGTCTCCGTGCTGCTGACGGTGGCGGTGGTCGGCCTCTTCTCCCTCGGCATCCGCGCCGGATCGGCCCGGTCCTCGGCCCGCCCGGCCGGGTACCTCTGCTTCTCGCTGTGCGCGGCGGCCGTCGGCTACGGCATCTGGATCGTCGCCACCTGAACCGGGCGCCGGGGCCCGCGAGTCCGCGGGCCCCGCCGCCTCCGGCCCGGCGTCTACCGGCCCGGTGCCTCCCGGCCCGGCGCCGCTCAGCCCCGGCCGGCGGCGGCCCGCCGGCGGCGGGCGACCAGCACGGTGGCCGCGCCCGCGACGAGCAGGCCGGCCGCGCCGCCGACGACGTAGGGCGTCGAGGAACCGCCGCCGGTCTCCGCCAGGTCCGCGTCCGCGGGCTGCTCCTCCGTGACGGTCCGCGTGCGCGGCCCCTCCCCGGCGGCCGGGGCCGCGCAGCTCACCTCGGCGAGCGTGACCGTGCCGGTGACCTCCGCGACGTTGAGGTCCAGCGGGTTGACGTGAACGGTCAGGTCCAGGGCGCTCGCCGCGGCGGTGCCCTGGCCCGTCTCGCGGGTGGACAGGCCGAGGCCGACGTCGCCGACGCCCGGCACCGACACGTTGGTGGTGCCCTCGGCGGTGAGGGCCGCCTCGCGGCCGAGCACGGTGGCCGTGGCCGGCATGTCCGTCTCGGCCGTGGGCTCCTCCCCCACGGGGCAGGCGGCGCGCGCGGAGACGGCCTCCAGCTCGATCACGGACAGCAGGGGCAGCCCGGGGACGTGGACGCGGGCGCCGGTCAGGGAGGTTTCGGCGAAGGCGCCGTCGGCGCCGGTCGTGGCGGTGGCCGAGGCTACGTCGGCACGCAGCAGCTCGAACGGCTGCCCGCCGTCGACGCCTTCGAGCGACGCGGTCAGCGCGGTGTCGTCGGCGCTGCCGCCGCCTTCCGGCGCGCTGACCTCGTTGAGTGCCGCCGCCAGCGGGACGCGGACCTCGCCGTCGAGGAGGGAGACGTCGAGGCCGGCGCGCAGTACGGCGGCGTTCGCGGTGCCCTCGCTCTGGCCCTCGTCGGCGTGGGCCGTGGCGGTGGGGGTCGTCAGGGCGGCGGCGGCGAGCAGCGCGGCGGCTGAGCGGCGGCAGGCGGATCGGTTCACGGCAGGGAACTCCCACGGGAAGGTGTTGCTGGGACGCCCGCCATCCTTCGATCTCATGTGCCGAATCGCCCCCGATCCGGGGCCGCTTCACCCGAACGGGGTAACTCAGGCGACGATCTGCCCCCGCAGCACAACGCGTTGCGGATCGGCCAGGATGCCGAGGTCCTGCCGCGGGTCCTCCGCGTAGACGACGAGGTCGGCCGGTGCGCCCTCGGTCAGGCCGGGCCTGCCGAGCCAGGCGCGGGCCCGCCAGGTCGCGGCGCCGAGGGCGTCGTGAACGGGGATGCCGGCGGTGCGCAGCTCGGCGACCTCCCGGGCGATGAGTCCGTGCGGCAGCGCGCCGCCCGCGTCGGTGCCCGTGAAGACGTCGAGACCGGCGTCGTGGGCGGCGCGCACGGTGTCGTACCTGCGGGCGTGGAGCCTGCGCATGTGGGCCGACCAGCGCGGGTACTTGGCCTCGCCGCCGTCGGCGAGGCCGGGGAAGGTCGCGATGTTCACCAGGGTCGGCACGATGGCGACGCCGTGCGCGGCGAACAGCGGGATGGTGTCCTCGGTCAGCCCGGTGGCGTGCTCGACGCAGTCGATGCCGGCCGCCACCAGGTCGGGCAGCGAGTCCCCGGCGAAGCAGTGGGCGGTGACCCGGGCGCCCGCCTCGTGGGCGGCGGCGATCGCGGCGCGCAGGGCACCGGCGGGCCAGCAGGGCGCCAGGTCGCCGCGTTCGCGGTCGATCCAGTCGCCGACGAGCTTGACCCAGCCGTCGCCGCGGGCGGCCTGGTGCCGGACGGCGGCGACGAGGTCCGCGGGCTCCACCTCCTGCGCGTAGTTGCGGATGTAGCGCCGGGTGCGGGCGATGTGGCGGCCGGCGCGGATGAGGTGCGGCAGGTCGGTGCGGGCGTCGATCCACCGGGTGTCGGCCGGCGATCCGGCGTCGCGCAGCAGCAGGGCGCCCGCGGCCCGGTCGGCCAGGGCCTGCTTCTCGGCGGCGGCCCGGTCGACGGCGCCGTGGGCGTCGAGCCCGACGTGGCAGTGGGCGTCGACGAGTCCCGGCAGCACCCAGCCGGTGAGGCGGACGGTTTCGCGGGCGCCGCGCGGGCGTTCGTAGGTGATCCGGCCGCCGACGACCCACAGTTCGTCCCGCACGTCGAGGTCGGGTCCGCCGTCGGGTCCGGGGCCGACCAGCACCCGGCCGCTGATGTGCAGCACGGGCGGGAGAACGGGTCGTTCACTCATGCTCGGCAGCTTACGCATTGACTGCTACGCTCGCCGGGGGCTGGACGGAGAGACGAACGCTGCACGTCCCGTCGAACAACTTCGACGGATTCAGGAGCCGTTGACCGAGGGAGGTTGGCGTGTCCGGCCCCAGCGATGAGTTCCACGCCTTCTTCGAACAGCACCATGCGGAACTGTCCAGGCTGGCCCGGCTGTTGCTGGGCGGCACCGAGGGTGCCGACGGTGCGGACGACCTGGCGGCCGACGCGCTGGTCGCGATCTGGCACCGCTGGGACCGCGTGCGCGCGGCCGATCACCCGCTGGCGTACGCGCGCGGCGTGGTGGCGAATCTCGCGAGATCCCGTATCCGCAGCCGGGTGCGGGAGCGCCGCCGCATCGCGCTGTTCTGGTCCAGGGGCACCGAGCCCGCGGAGGGTCCCGATGTGCCCGCGGTGCTCGACGTGCGGGCGGCGCTCGGCCGGCTGCCCTACCGCAAGCGCGCCTGCGTGGTGCTGCGGCACGCGTTCGACCTCTCCGAGCAGGAGACCGCGCGCGCCCTGGGGATCTCGGTGGGTACCGTGAAGAGTCAGACCTCGCGGGGCATGGCCGAGTTGCAACGGCTGCTCGTCGAGGCGGCGGCCCCCGAAGGCGAGGGCGGGACCGGGGAGTTCCTCCGTGTGCTGCGTACGGGCCCGGTGCAGCGCAGGAGTTGGTGAGCAGCGAGGGGACCGCGGAAGAGGAGCCATGGGAGACCGCCCGGACGCACGCGAGTTGCTGCGCGCGGCAGCGGCCGCGCACCGGCCCGACCGGGCACGGATGCTGGCGCGCGTCGAGCGCGGAACGGCGAGGGAGCCGCGGCGGACGGCGGCCAGGCTCCGGGTGGCGGCCGCGGCGGTGGGGTTCGCGGTCACGCTCGCGCTCGCGACGCTCGCCGTCGGCTGGGCGGGCGGCGGTGACGGGCGGCCGACGGGGCCCGCGCGGCCGTCGGCGGCGGAGCGGCTCGCCTCCTCGGGCGCGGTGGACGCGGGCAGCCACGCCTACTGGTCGCAGAGCAATGTCACGGTGGAGACGAGAGAGCCGCTGACGTCGTTCGCCGTCGAGGTGCGGGTGGTGGCCGAGGCGGGGATGCGGCCCACCGGGGGGTGGCGGACGCTGCCGGGCGACGACTTCGATCTGTCGGCGGCCAACGAGGACGGTGATCTGGTGTTCCGCTGGGAGCTGCGGCCGGGGGCCGAAGTGCCGCCGGGCGAGCACGTGTTCGCCGCACAGTACGACCACGATCTGGG
This sequence comes from Streptomyces johnsoniae, assembly GCF_031845565.1. Taxonomy (NCBI): domain Bacteria; kingdom Bacillati; phylum Actinomycetota; class Actinomycetes; order Kitasatosporales; family Streptomycetaceae; genus Streptomyces; species Streptomyces johnsoniae. The sequence continues at coordinate 45,367 of NZ_JAVREV010000011.1, forward strand.
GGCCCGCGGCGCGGGCCTCGACCGGTACCGGGTGACGGGGTCAGGGCCCTCGGGGCCGGTTGCCGCGAGTGGCGGCTTCGACACTTCCGCGGGATAATTCTTCGACGCCTCTTCCGGCTCTTCGGCTTGAAATTCAACAAGTGTTTCCCGGGTAATTCCGACGGACTGTGCGGGCCTCTTCTGCCCGCTTTATCGAGGTCTAAACGGGACATCTACGGGATCGTGACCCATCACTGGATCGGGCCAACATCGTCACTTCTTCGTTACGGACATGTGACCGACTCCACACGACTGTCCGCTTTGCCCGGTAACTAACGGACAGAACGTAACTTTTCGCTCCGAACAAAGAGGGGCGTCCACGCGCGCGCGATAACACATCCGGCGCGCCCTGTTAAGCCCGACTGGCGATGCAATTTCCCGACCTGCTGGGTAAATTAAATCTGCATGACCCCCGCACAAGCAGACCATGCACGTGCCCGACCCGATTTCATGGACAGTGAATTCCCCGCAGGACGTGAAGGGCTCACGCTCGACACCCCGCGCCTGGACGACGGGGCCGCCCTGTGGCGTCTTGCCCGGGACTCCAGGGTCCTGGACCTGAACTCGTCGTACAGCTACCTCCTGTGGTGTCGCGACTACGCGCGCACCTCGATCGTCGTCAGGGACGCCGCCGGCGAGCCGGTCGGCTTCATCACCGGGTACACCCGCCCTCAGGCGCCGCGCACCCTCCTGGTGTGGCAGGTCGCCGTCGACGGCGGTCAGCGCGGACGCGGTCTCGCTGCCGCGATGCTGGACGCTCTCGTCCTCAGGACGGGCCGGGAGCTGGGGGTGAACACGATCGAAACGACCGTCACACCGGACAACACCGCCTCCAACCGACTCTTCGCATCCTTCGCCGAGCGGCACGGGGCCGCCGTGGAACGCGAGGTGCTGTTCGACGCCGGGGTGTTCCCCGAACGGGGCCACCAGCCGGAAGTGCTGTACCGGATCGGGCCGATACCCGAGCCGGCGGCCGCCGTCCGCTGACCCGACCCGACCGACACCGCTTCCGCCACTCCCCGCGTGATCAACCCCTGAGATCAGGAGACCGTTGTGACCATCACCCAGCCCGACCTGAGCGTCTTCACCACACTGGAGTCCGAGGTCCGCAGCTACTGCCGCGGCTGGCCCACCGTCTTCGACCGTGCCCAGGGCAGCTACCTCTTCGACGAGGACGGGCACACCTACCTGGACTTCTTCTCCGGTGCCGGCTCGCTCAACTACGGGCACAACAACCCCGTGCTCAAACGCGCCCTGCTCGACTACCTGGAGCGCGACGGCATCACCCATGGCCTGGACATGTCCACCACAGCGAAACGGGCCTTCCTCGAATCGTTTCAGAACGTGATCCTGCGGCCCCGCGACCTCGACTACAAGGTCATGTTCCCGGGCCCGACCGGCACCAACGCGGTGGAGGCCGCGCTGAAGCTGGCCCGCAAGGTCAAGGGCCGCGAGTCGATCGTCTCGTTCACCAACGCCTTCCACGGCATGTCCCTCGGCTCGCTCGCCGTCACGGGCAACGCGTTCAAGCGCGCGGGTGCCGGCATCCCGCTGGTGCACGGCACGCCGATGCCGTTCGACGACTACCTCGACGGGCAGACCCCGGACTTCATCTGGTTCGAGCGGCTGCTGGAGGACGCCGGGTCCGGCCTGAACAAGCCGGCCGCCACCATCGTGGAGACGGTGCAGGGCGAGGGCGGCATCAACGTGGCCCGGCCGGAGTGGCTGCGCGGCCTGGCCGACCTGTGCCGGCGGCACGACATGCTGCTGATCGTCGACGACATCCAGATGGGCTGCGGACGCACCGGCCCGTTCTTCTCCTTCGAGGAGGCCGGGATCGTTCCCGACATCGTCACGGTGTCGAAGTCGATCAGCGGCTACGGGCTGCCGATGGCGCTGACGCTCTTCAAGCCGGAGCTCGACGTCTGGGAGCCGGGCGAGCACAACGGCACGTTCCGCGGCCACAATCCCGCGTTCGTGACGGCCGCCGCGGCGCTCGACACGTACTGGACCGACGGCCAGATGGAGAAGCAGACCCTCAGCCGCGGCGAGCAGATCGAGGCGTCGCTGCGCGCCATCGCCATGGAGCACGCGCACGCCGGTGCCTCCTACCGCGGCCGCGGCCTGGTGTGGGGCATGACGTTCGACGAGAGCGCCCGCGCCTCCCGCGTGTGCCGCCGCGCCTTCGAGCTGGGGCTGCTGCTGGAGACCTCGGGCCCCGAGAGCGAGGTCGTCAAGCTGCTCCCCGCGCTGACGACCACCCCGGAGGAGCTGGACGAGGGACTGCGCGTCCTCGCCCGCGCCATCCGCGAAACCGCCTGAAAGCCCACAGCCGAAAACCGGAAGGGAAGTACAACGCCGTGATCGTCCGATCGCTCAGCGACATCGAGGGAACCGACCGGGACATAGAGTCCGCCTCGGGCACGTGGCGCAGCAAGCGCATCGTGCTGGCCAAGGAAGGCGTCGGTTTTTCGCTGCACGAGACCGTGCTCTACGCGGGTACGGAGACCACTATGTGGTATGCGAACCACATCGAGGCCGTGTTCTGCGTGGAGGGCGAAGCAGAGCTCACCAACGAGAACACCGGCGAGAAGCACTGGATCAAGCCCGGGACGATGTACCTGCTGGACGGGCACGAGAAGCACACGGTCCGTCCCAGGACCGACTTCCGGGTGATGTGTGTCTTCAACCCGCCGGTCACCGGCCGGGAGGACCACGACGAGAACGGCGTCTATCCGCTGCTCACCGAGGTGTAAGGAGAGGAAGGAAGCACCCCATGACCACCGCACCCGAACGCACCGCCGACCTGTATCCGACCCGCGGGGCCACCGAGGTGACCACGCCGCGCCAGGACCCGGTGGTGTGGTCCGAGCCCGGCGCCCGAGGGCCGTTCGCCGCCGGGGAACTCGCGGCATTCGAACGGGACGGCTTTGCCGCCATCGACCAGCTGATCACGCCGGAGGAGGTGCTGGCCTACCGCGCGGAGCTTGACCGGCTGGTCACCGATCCGGACATCCGCGCCGACGAACGCTCGATCGTCGAGCCCACGTCGCAGGAGATCCGCTCGGTGTTCGAGGTGCACAAGATCAGCGAGAAGTTCGCCGAACTCGTGCGTGACCCCCGGGTGCTCGACCGGGCCCGGCAGATCCTCGGCTCGGACGTGTACGTCCACCAGAGCCGGATCAACGTCAAGCCCGGGTTCGGTGCCAGCGGCTTCTACTGGCACTCGGACTTCGAGACGTGGCACGCCGAGGACGGGCTGCCGCGGATGCGCACGGTGTCGGTCTCGATCGCGCTGACGGAGAACTTCGACACCAACGGCGGCCTGATGATCATGCCGGGCTCGCATCTGACGTTCCTCGGCTGCGCGGGCGAGACACCGAAGGACAACTACAAGAAGTCGCTCCAGATGCAGGACGCGGGCACCCCGTCCGACGAGGCGCTGACCGGTTACGCCGACCGGCACGGCATCAAGCTGTTCACCGGCCGGGCGGGCTCCGCCACCTGGTTCGACTGCAACTGCATGCACGGCTCGGGTGACAACATCACCCCGTACCCGCGCAGCAACGTCTTCATCGTGTTCAACAGCGTGGAGAACGCGGCGGTCGAGCCGTTCGCGGCGCCGGTCCCCCGCCCGGCCTACATCGGCGCCAGGGACTTCACCCCGGTGCACTGAGGCCCGGACGCGCAGGGGCGCCGGCCACCCTCGGGGTGGCCGGCGCCCGTTCGTGCGGTGACCGCGATCAGCGCCAGCGCGCCGCCGGTAGCGCGCGGCCGGTGAAGTCGAACAGCGCCTGGTTCTCCCAGGCGTTGCCCGAGGACGGGTCGGCCGGGTCCCAGCCGTTGCCGGGGGTGGCGGTCCAGGCGGGCTCCCAGTAGAACATCCCGCGCCCGCGGCCGCCCGGCACGCTCGCGACCACCTCGGAGAGCGCCCCCATCCACGCCGCCTGCCCCTCGACGGTGGGGTGGAAGTCGTCCGGCAGCAGCGAGGAGTCGGCGATGATGTTGGGATGCCCGTCCGCGTCGTCCAGGGTGAACGGGTAGGCGGTCTCGGCGACGATCACGTCCTTGCCGTAGCGGGCGGCGACATCGTTCATGTTGATCTGCAACTCGTCGAGCGTGCCGTGCCAGTAGATGTAGAACGACAGCGCGATCACGTCGAACGGCACGCCCCGCGCGACCGCGTTGTCGAACCACCAGACGGTGCCCCCGTTGTCGCCGCCCTCCGCGAGGTGCAGGGCGATCTCGGTGCCGGGCGAGGCGTCGGCCGTCGCCCGCGCGCCCGCGGTGAGCAGCCCGGCCAGGGCGTCCCAGTCGTCGGTCGAGCCGTCGGGCCAGAGCATGCCGCCGTTGATCTCGTTGCCGATCTGCACCATGGAGGCGGCGGTGCCCTGGCCGCGCAGCCCGTCCAGCACGTCGAACGTGTGGTCGTACAGGGCCTGTTCGAGGGCACCGCCGCTCAGGCCCGCCCAGGCGGCCGGCTTGCGCTGCTGGCCAGGATCGGCCCAGCTGTCGGAGTAGTGGAAGTCGATCAGCAGCCGCATGCCCAGGGCGTTCGCCCGCTGCGCCATGGTCAGCACCTGCTGCTTGCCGTGGTAGCCGTCGGGCGAGTCCACCCAGACCTTCAGGCGTACCCAGTTGGCGCCGCCCTCCTGGAGGATGCGCAGCGGGTCGCCGACGGTGTTGTCGCTGTAGCGCCAGACCGCGCCCAGGTCCTCGGCCTTGAGGACGGAGGAGAGGTCGACGCCCTGAACCGGCAGCGGAACGGCGTGCGCGGTACCGCCGGCCAGGGCGTTCAACGCGACCGGGCCGGCCAGGGCGGCCGTGCCCGCGCGCAGGAGCGTTCGTCTGTGCATCATGGGTCCCTTCCATGAGTGACAGTGATTGACCTGTGGCGCGTCGAGCGGGGGCGGTGCCGTTCAGGTGCCGTTCAGGTGCCGAGGTGCACCACCCGCACGGCTCCCGCGGGAACGGCCAGGGGGCCGGTCACGCGCGCGCCGGTGAGCAGTTCCGTGCCGGGGGCCGGCGGGGTCACCGTGGCCTCGTCGGCGGTGTGGTTGAGCGCGAAAAGGAAGTCGCCGCCCGCGCCGGAGCGCCGGACCACTTCGACGTCGCGGGGCAGGTCCTCGCGCGGAGCGAGACCGGCGTCGGCGGTGGCCGCGGCCAGGACGGCACGCAGTCCGTCCTGGCCGAGCCGCGCGGACACGTACCAGGCCGTGCCGCTGCCGATGTGGTGACGGGTGACGGCGGGGCCGCCTGCCGCCGGGCCGTCCGCGTAGGTCCAGACCGGCTCGGCGCCCGTGGTCCGCACCGTCTCGGCCCACACGTCCGCGGTCAGCAGGGCGCCGTCAGGACCGGCGAGCCGCACGCTCTCCCCCGCGCGCAGCGGCTGGAACTCCTCGACGACCAGGCCGAGTACGTCGCGCAGCGCGCCCGGGTGCGGGCCCGGGTGGACGGCGTCGTGCGCGTCGACGATGCCGGAGAAACAGGAGACGACGAGGGTGCCGCCGCGCTCGGTGTAGCGGCGCAGGTTCTCGCCGGCGGCGCGGCTGGCGAGGTAGAGGGCGGGCACGACCAGCAGCGGGTGGTCCGTCGGCCCCTCGGCCTCCGGGTGCACGAAGTCCACGGTCAGGTGGTGGTCGAACAGCGCGGCGTACCAGGACTCGGCGCGTTCCCTGGCGTCCAGGTCGTCGCTCGGGCGCCATTCCAGTTTCTGTGCCCACCAGGATTCCCAGTCCCAGGCGATGGCCGCGTCCGCGACGGTGCGGGTGTCCTTGATCCGCTGCAACGCGCCGATGTCCGCGCCGAGTTCGACGACCTCGCGCCAGATGCGGCTGTCGGTGCCGGCGTGCGGCACCATCGCCGAGTGGAACTTCTCCGCGCCGGCCCTGGAGGCGCGCCACTGGAAGAACATGGCGCCCTCGGAGCCGCGGGCCACGTGCGCCAGGCTGTTGCGCGCCATTTCCCCGGGGCGCTTGGCGATGCCGCGCGGCTGCCAGTTGACGGCGCTGGTGGAGTGTTCGAGGAGGAGCCAGGGGCGGCCCGCGCCGACGGAGCGGGTGAGGTCGGCGGCGAAGGAGAGGTTGATGTGGTTACGGTCGTCCTCGGCCACCAGGTAGTGGTCGTTGGTGACGATGTCGACCTCGCGGCCCCACTTCCAGTAGTCCATGGTGTCGCACTGGGTGGGCGAGACCATGAAGTTGGTGGTCACGGGGATGCCGGGGGACAGCTCGTGCAGGATGTCGCGCTCGGCGCGGAAGTTCTCCAGGGCGCTGTCGGAGGCGAAGCGGGCGAAGTCCAGGCGCTGGGCGGGGTTGGCGGTGGTGGGGGTGAGCCGGGGCGGCCGGACGTCCTCCCACTCGCCGTACGCCTGGCCCCAGAAGGCGGTGCCCCAGGCCGCGTTCAGCGCCTCCACGGTGCCGTACCGTTCGGCGAGCCAGCGCCGGAAGTGCGCGGCCGAGGTGTCGCAGTAGCACTCCAGGACCGGGACGCCGTACTCGTTGTGCACGTGCCACAGTTCGAGTGCGGGGTGGCTGCCGTAGCGTTCGCCGAGCGCGCGGGTGATCCGGGTGGCGGCCTCGCGGTAGGCGGGCGAGCTGTGGCAGATCGCGCCGCGTGAGCCGAACTCCCAGCGCACACCCTCGCGGCTGACGGGCAGCGCCTCGGGGTGCGCGCGGTAGAACCAGGCCGGGGGCACCACGGTGGGGGTCGCGAGGTCGACGCGGATGCCGCCCTCGTGCAGCAGGTCGAGGAGGCGGTCCAGCCAGCCGAACTCGTGGTGTCCCTCGCGCGGTTCGAGCAAGGCCCAGGAGAAGATCCCGACGCTGACGAGGGTCACCCCGGCCTCGCGCATCAGCGCGACATCCTGCGGCCAGACCTCCTGCGGCCACTGCTCCGGGTTGTAGTCCCCGCCGAACGCGAGTCGTTCCATGTGCATTGTCTCCGCGCCTCTCTGTGAACGTACACAGGCAACATAACCGCACAGCCGCAACCATTGACAAGTGTCGGCACCGTTTCTCTACTGTGAACGCTCCCAGACACCGGCCCGTCATCCGCCCGGAGGAATCATGCACCGACGCCGCGTCGCCGCACTCTCCTGCTCCGCCGTCCTCACCGCCACCGCGCTGACCGCCTGCGGCGGCTCGGACGACTCCTCCGGCTCCGGCCCCGTCGACCTCACCTACTGGGCCTGGGCGCCGGGTATGGAGCAGGTCGTCGAGATCTGGAACGAGGCCAACCCGGATATCCAGGTGACCGTCAAGGAGCAGGCCGCCGGTGACGACCTCGTCACCAGGACGATCACCGCCGCCCAGGCCGGCCAGGGCCCCGACCTGGTCCAGGCCGAATACCAGGCGCTGCCCACCCTCGTCAGCAACGACGTGCTCGCCGACATCTCCGAGCAGGTCGGCGCCGACGTGGCGGACGAGTTCGCGCCCGGCCTGTGGCAGCAGGTCACGCTCGGCACCGACGCGGTCTACGCCCTGCCGCAGGACTCCGGGCCGATGATGTTCTTCTACCGGCACGACCTCTTCGAGGAGTACGGCCTGACCGTCCCCACCACCTGGGACGAGTTCGCCGAGACCGCGCGCACCGTCCGCGACGTCGCCCCCGACACCTACCTCACCACCTTCTCCGCGAACGACGCCGGCTCCTTCGCCGGACTCGCCCAGCAGGCCGGCGCCCAGTGGTGGACCACCGAGGGCGAGACCTGGCAGGTCGCCATCGACGACGAGGCCACCCGCCGCGTCGCCGAGTTCTGGGGCGGCCTGGTCGCCGAGGACGCCATCCTCAACGAGCCCATGTACACGCCCGCGTGGAACCAGGCGATCAACTCCGGCGAGCAGATCGCCTGGGTCAGCGCCGTCTGGGCGCCCGGCACCCTCACCACCGCCGCCCCCGACACCGCGGGGAACTGGGCCATGGCGCCGCTGCCGCAGTGGGAAGCGGGCGAGAACGCCACCGGCAGCTGGGGCGGCTCCACCACCGCCGTCACGAACGACTCCGAACACGCCGAGGCCGCCGCCGAGTTCGCCACCTGGCTGAACACCGACCCCGAGGCGCTGGCCGCGCTGGTCCGCGAGGGCGGCATCTACCCCGCCGCCACCGCCGCCCAGACCGGCGAGGCCCTGGCCGAGCCGCCCGCCTTCCTCCCCAACCAGCCGGACTTCTACGCGCAGGCCGCCGAGATAGCCGCCGGCACCGCGCCCGCCGCCTGGGGGCCCAACGTCAACGTCGCCTACTCCACCTTCAACGACGCCTTCGGCGAGGCCGCGCAGGGCCGCGGCGACTTCCTCGCCGCCCTCACCGCCATGCAGCGCTCCGTCGTCGAAAACCTGGAATCCCACGGCTTTCAGGTGAGCGAGTGACCCGCCGCCCGCGGCCCGGGGCGCGGCGACGCGCCCCGTGGGCCTTCCTCGCCCCGGCCATCGTCCTGTTCCTGCTGTTCTTCGCCCTGCCCATCGGCTACGCCATCCACCTGAGCCTGCGCACGATCGAAGTGCGGGGCCTCGGCCTCGGCAGCGGCGCCCGCCGCGAGGTCTGGGCCGGACTGTCCAACTACACCGACGCGCTGTCCGACCCCGAACTGCTCGACGGCGCCCTGCGCGTCGGCGTGTACGGGCTCATCGTGGTGCCCGTCATGCTCGGGCTCGCGCTGCTGTTCGCGCTGCTCCTCGACGCCGACCGGGTCCGCGGACGCCGCTTCGGCCGCCTGGTGATCTTCCTGCCCTACGCCGTGCCAGGCGTGATCGCCGCCCTGCTGTGGGGCTTCCTCTACCTGCCGTCCGTCAGCCCGCTGCACCACACCCTCGACGCGCTCGGCCTGCCCGAGCCCGACCTGCTCGGCGGCGGCGCGCTGTACGCGGCCCTCGCCAACATCGCGGTCTGGGGCGGCACCGGATTCAACATGATCGTCATCTACACCGCCCTGCGCGCCATTCCGGCCGACGTCCACGAGGCCGCCCGCCTCGACGGCTGCTCCCAGCTCCAGATCGCGCTGCGCATCAAGGTCCCCATGGTGGCGCCCGCGCTCGTGCTCACCTTCTTCTTCTCGATCATCGCCACCCTCCAGGTCTTCAGCGAGCCCACCACGCTCCGCCCCCTGACCAACGGCATCTCCACCACCTGGAGCCCGCTGATGAAGGTCTACCGCGACGCGTTCGACACCGGCGACGTCCACTCCGCCGCCGCGACCGCCGTCGTCATCGCCGTCGTCACCCTCGCCCTGTCGTTCGGCTTCCTGCGCGCGGCCGGCGCCCGCACCCGCCAGGAGGAAGCCCGATGACCGCCCAGGCCCTGCGCCAGGGGCGCGCGGCCCCGCGCCGCGTCGCGCTGCTGCCCACCGCCGCGCTGCTGCTCGGCGCCCTGTACTGCCTGGTGCCCGTGGCGTGGGTGCTGGTCGCCTCGACGAAGGCGGGCGACGAGCTGTTCTCCACGTTCACCTTCGCCCCCGGCACCGGACTGCTGGACAACATCGCCGACCTGTCCGCCTACCGCGACGGCGTGTACTGGCGGTGGATGGCCAACTCCGTGCTCTACGCGGGTGTCGGCGCCGTCCTGTCCTGCGCGGTGTCCGCGCTGGGCGGGTACGCCCTGGCCGTGTACCGGTTCCGCGGCCGGGAGGCCGTCTTCGGGGTGCTGCTGGCCGGGGTGCTGATGCCCCCGGTGATCCTGGCCGTGCCCCAGTACCTGCTGCTCGCCGAGGCCGACCTCAGCGGCAGCAGGCTGTCCGTGCTGCTGCCCGTCCTGCTGTCCCCCTACGGCATCTACCTCGCCCGCATCTACGCGACGGCCGCGGTGCCGTCCGACGTGCTGGAGGCGGCCCGCATGGACGGCGCGGGCGAGTGGCGGACCTTCCGGACCGTCGCCCTGCCGATGATGCTGCCGGGTCTGGTCACGATCTTCCTGTTCCAGTTCGTCGCCATCTGGAACAACTTCCTGCTGCCGTTCATCATGCTCAGCGACGACGAGAAGTTCCCGATGACGCTGGGCCTCTACACGCTGCTGAACCAGGGGTCCAACAGCCCCTCCCTCTACACCCTGGTGATCACCGGCTCGCTGCTCGCCGTGCTGCCGCTGATCGCCCTGTTCCTGTTCATCCAGCGGTTCTGGAGCCTCGACCTGCTCACCGGCGCCGTAAAGTCGTGAGCGTGAGCCCGAACAACGCGACGCGGCGCCGGCGGCCGACGATCCACGACGTGGCGCGGGAGGCGGGTGTCTCCCGCGGCACCGTCTCCCGTGTCCTCAACGGAGGCCACTACGTCAGCCCCGCCGCCGCCGAGGCCGTGAACGCCGCCATCCGCAGGACCGGCTACGTGGTCAACCGGCACGCGCGCAGCCTGATCACCGGACGGTCCGGGTCCGCGGCGTTCCTGCTGACCGAGCCACAGGAGAAGTTCTTCGAGGACCCCAACTTCAACGTGCTGCTGCGCGGCTGCACCCAGGCCCTCGCCACCCACGACATCCCCCTGCTGCTGATGATCGCCGGCACCCGCGAGGAGCAGCGCCGCATCACGCGGTACATCTCCGCCGGCCACGTGGACGGCGTGCTGCTCGTCTCCAGCCACACCGGCGACCCGGTGGCCGAGGCGCTGGTGCACGCCGGGATACCCGTGGTCATGTGCGGCCAGCCGATGGGGCACAGCACGCGGCTCGCGCACGTCGCGGCCGACGACCGCGACGGTGCCAGGCAGATGGTGCGCCACCTGCTGACCGCCGGCCGCCGCCGCATCGGCACGGTCACCGGGCCGCTGGACACCCCGGGCGGCGTGGAGCGGCTCGCGGGCTACCGCGAGGTGCTCGCGGACGCCGGGCTGCCGGCCGACGACAGCCTCGTCGAGGCCGGGGACTACAGCCGCGACGGCGGCGCCGCGGCCGCGTCGGCCCTGCTGACGCGCCGCCCTGACCTGGACGCGCTGTTCGTCGCCTCCGACCTGATGGCGCAGGGCGCCCTGGCCGTGCTCGAACGCGCCGGGCGCCGCGTGCCCGCCGACGTGGCCGTCGGGGGCTTCGACGACTCCACCGCGGCGGTCGGGTCCCGCCCCGCGCTGACCACGATCCGGCAGCCCTGGGACCGCATCAGCGCCGAGATGGTGCGCGTCCTGCTGTCGCAGATCGGCGGCGAGGACAGCTCGGCCGTCATCCTCCCCACCGAGCTGATCAGACGCGAATCGGCCTGAACGCACCGGGTTCGCGGCCACCGGGCCGCAGGCGGAGCCGGCCGGGACCTGCGCCTCCCCAGGTGCGCTCCCGGCCGACGCCGCCCGGATCAGGTGAGCAGCTCCGCCAGCCGCTCCGTGAGTTCCACGAGCCACGCCTGTTCACCGTGCAGCCGGCCCCAGTGGGCCGACCGCACGGTGCGCAACTGGGCCCAGCGCCTGGCCCGTTCGCGGTCGACGCCCGCGGCGTCGGCGAAGATGTCGATGCGGCGCAGCACCGGGGTCCTCAGGTCGTCGGCGCCGATGACGTCGAGCAGACTGCGGCGCACCAGGGTGAACGCCTCATACGCCGGGTCGCCCGCGTAGCCCTTGGGGTCGATGGCGAGCCACGGTTCGCGCTCCGCACGCAGCACGTTGCCGTGGTGCAGATCGCCGTGCACGAGGGTGTCGGGCTGGTCGCCGCACAGCTCGGCCACGGTGGCCAGCGCCGCGTCCGTCACGCGGCGCGGCAGCGGGCGGCCCAGCGTCTCGTCGTTCTTGCGCAGCTCCTCCGCCCACTCCCCCGCCCGCTCCGCGAGCCGCGGCAGCCCGGGCGGTGCGGGCACCGCCAGGCGGCGCAGCACCCGCCCGCCGATGGCGACCGCCTCCTCCGCGTCGGTCACGTCGGCCAGCGTGCCGGGCCCGGCGCGCTCCAGCAGCATGGCGAACGAGGCGTCGTCGCGCGCGTACAGCTCCACCGCGCCGCGCCCCTGCCACACCGCGAACGCGTCGGGCTCGTGCACGTTGCCCGGGTGGGTGAAGGAGATCTTCAGCACGGCCGGGGTCCCGTCGGCCCGCCGCACGGGCACGACGAGGCCGACCTTCCCGTGGGTGACCCGCCCTTCGGCCACGCAGCCCCAGCGCGCGAGCAGGTCGTCGGCCAGCGCGGGCAGCCCCGCGAGCCAGACCTCGCCCCGCTCGCCCTCGCGATCCGCGGTGAGGCGGATGAAGTTTCCGGGAATCCCGACCATGTTCGCACCCTAGCCGCTGTTCATGTGAACGTCGTCCGCGCGACGTCCGCAGCGGGCGGGCAGCTTCATTCGCACTTTCTAGGGTCCCGATGCTTGTCCGTTCACCGAACCAGGGAGAACACCGTGCGCAAGGCCAGGATGACTTTCGCCGCAGCCGCGGCCGTCGCCGCCGTCGCCCTCGCGACGCCGGCGCTCGCCGCCCCGCAGCAGGACGGTCCGGGCGGGCTGCCCACCACCATCCACGGCGGGACGTGGCCGACCAGCCACGTGCAGGGCGTCACCGTCGACCGCGAACGCGGTTTCGTCTATTGGTCGTTCACCCAGATGCTGGTGAAGACCGATCTGGAGGGCAACGTCGTCGGCACCGTCGAGGGGCTCACCGGGCACCTCGGCGACATCGACCTGAACGCGGCGGACGGCCGGGTCTACGGATCGCTCGAGTACAAGGCGGAGGAAGCGTTCTACATAGCCGTCTTCGACGTCGACGCCGTCGACCGGGTCGGCATGAACGCGGAGACCGACGGCGTGATGACGGCCGTTCACCTCGACGAGGTGGTCGAGGACTTCACCGCCGACATGGACGGCGACGGCGTCTTCGACGGCGACACCGCCGACACCGCCGACCACCGGTACGGGTGCAGCGGCATCGACGGCGTCTCCTTCGGCCCGTCCTTCGGACGGCAGCACGGACCGCAGCGGCTGATGGTGGCCTACGGGGTGTACTCGAACACCGAAAGGACCGACAACGACCACCAGGTCATCCTGGAGTACGACGTGCGCACCTGGCACAGGTACGAGCGCCCGCTCTCGCAGAGCGACCCGCACCGCAGCGGGCCGCGCCGCCCGGCCGGGAAGTTCTTCGCGTACACCGGCAACACGACGTACGGCGTGCAGAATCTGGAGTACGACGAGCACACGGGGAACTGGCTGATGGCCGTCTACGACGGCGTGAAGCCGCAGTTCCCCAACTACTCGTTCTTCATCGTCGACGGCTCGGCGCGCCCGCGGTTCGGCGAGATCGCCGGGCAGCCCGAGCGGGAGTACGGCCGGCTGCTCAGCCTGGTGGACGGCGGCCTCCGCGACCCGGCCACCGGCATCCGCGGCTGGGACTTCCACGGCAACTACGGGCTGGCCGCGCTCGGCGACGGCTACTACTACGCGGCCGAGGGCGGCCCGGTGCCCGGCGGTCAGGAGGGCGAGGCGCACCTGTACCGCTGGACCGGCGCCACCCCGACCCCGTTCGAGCGCGTCACCCGCTGAGGTCCCGCCGCCCGGGCGCGCGGCGCCCGGGCGGCACCGACGCGGGGAGCCGCGGTCAGCCGGGCAGTCGGCCCTTGAGCTCGCGGAGTCCGGACCTGACCTCCCCGGAGGCGTCCAGCAGCTCCACGGCGGCGCCGAGGGCCGCGAGCACGGCGATGTACTGCGTGACCAGCTCGGCGGACTCCGCGCTGAGCCGGACGGCGCACGCGTCAGGCCCGAGCGGCTCAATCTCGCCCGGCACGTGCACGAACAGCCGGGACCGCACCGCGTCGGCCCCCAGCGCGACCAGGAGCCGGGCGGTGTGACGGTACGCGGCGGCGGCGAACGACCGGGTGAGGTAGTCGGCCGGGCCGGACGCGGGCAGCTCGCGCGGCTCGAACCGGCGGTGTGCGGGCAGCGGGTCCGCGATCCGGTCGGCACGGAAGCTGCGCCACCCTTCCCTGCCGGGGTCGTAGGCGATCAGGTACCACCGCCCCTGAACGGTGACCAGGTGGTGCGGCTCGACGCGCCGCGCGCTGCCCGCACCGGCACGGCCGCGGTAGTCGAACGCCAGCACCTCGCGGTCGCGGCAGCACGCGGCGAGCACGCCGAGCACCATGGGGTCGACGCGCGGGGCGCCGCGCGCGGGGACGGCGACGGCCACCCCGCCGAGGGCCGCCAGCCGGGGCCGCAGGCGGGCCGGCAGGACGCGTTCCAGTTTGGCCAGCGCACGCACCGAGCTTTCCTCCGCCCCGGCGACGCCGCCGCCCGCCACCGTGATCAGCCCGAGCGCGACCGCCAGCGCCTCCTCGTCGTCCAGCGGCAGCGGCGGCAGGCTCCGGCCGGACGCCAGCCGGTAGCCGCCGGCGGTGCCGGTGGTGCTCTCCACCGCGTAGTCGAGCGCGCGCAGCCGGTCGATGTCCCGGCGCACCGTGCGGTCGCTGACGCCGAGGCGCTCGGCCAGCTCGGCGCCCGCCCATGCGCGTCGGCTCTGGAGCAGGGACAGCAGGCGCAGCAGCCGCCCCGGCATGGCGTGACGTGCTGATTCCGATTCCTCGCTCACACGTGCCAGATTGCCATCCCTTGCGGACAGGTTCTGTCCACAAGGGCTCCTAGCGTGAGCCGCATGAACGACATCACGCATCAGCTCGACGCCCGCGTGCGCGGACCGGTGTACCGGCCGGGCGCCGACCGCTACGACGCGGAGCGGACCGGATTCCAGCTCCTCGACCCGCACCACCCCTCGGCGATCGTGGCCGCGGACGGCGCCGAGGACGTGCGGGCCGCCGTCGCGTTCGCCGCCGGGCACCGGATGCCGCTGGCGGTGCAGTCCCGCGGGCACGGCCGCACGGCACCCGCCGGGGGCGTGCTGATCAGCACGCGCCGTATGTCCGGCGTACGGGTGGACCCGCTCGCCCGCACCGCATGGGTCGAGGCGGGCGCGACCTGGGGGCAGGTGATCGAGGCGGCGGCGCCGCACGGCCTGGCGCCCCTGTCGGGCAGCTTCCCCGAGGTGGGCGCCGTCCCCTACACGCTGGGCGGCGGCCTGGGGCTGCTGGCCCGGCGGTACGGCTTCGCCGCCGACCACGTGCACCGCCTCGACGTGGTCACCGCCGACGCGCGGCTCCGCCGGGTCACGGCGGACTCCGACCCCGACCTGTTCTGGGCGCTGCGCGGCGGTGGCGGCAACTTCGGCGTGGTCACCGGCATGGAGATCGGCCTGGTCCCGGCCGCGCGGTTCTACGGCGGCAGCCTGTGCTTCGACGTCGGGGAGGCCCCCGACGTGCTGGACGCCTGGCGCCGCTGGACCGCCACCGTGCCCGAGGAGATGACCTCGGCGGTGACGACCCTGCCGTACCCGGACGTCCCGGGGCTGCCCGCGGCACTGCGCGGGCGCCAGGTGGCCCGTATCCAGATCGCCTGCCTCGCCACGCGGGAGGAGGGGCGCCGCCTGGTCGAGCCGCTGCGCTCGATCGGTCCCGTCCTGCTCGACACGCTGCGCGAACTCCCCTACGCCGACTCGGGCACGGTGTTCGACGAGCCCGACCAGCCGCACGCCTACCGTTCACGGAACGTCCTGGTGCGCGACCTCGCCCCGGACGCCCTGGCCCATCTGACGAAGGCGGCGGCCGGACCACCGGCGCCGGTGATGACCGTGGTGGGGCTGCGGCACCTGGGCGGCGCCCTCGCCCGCGCCCCGCGGGTCGCCGGCGCGGTCGGTCACCGGGAGGCCGCGTACCTGGTGACGGTCCTGTCCCCGGTGGGCCCCGGCGAGGGAGAGGTGGTGCGCGCGACGCACCGCGAGGCCCTCGCGCCGTTCGCCGGGGACGTCCTCGGGATCTCCCTCAACTTCGCCTTCGGCCCGCTGGGCGAGGAGGAGATCCGCTCCGCGTTCGACCCCGCCGCCTACGAACGGCTCACCGAACTCAGGGCCGCGTACGACCCGCACGGCCTGTTGCACGTCAACCACGCGATCCCGGCCGCCCGTTGAGGACCGCACCGGCCCGGCGTCACCCGCCGACGCCCTGCCGCCCGGGCGCGCGGCGCCCGGGCGGCACCGGACGGGCCCGGGCCGGCGGGGCCGCCGGGGCCGGCTGCGGCAGCGCGCGGACCGCGAGGGCCAGGGTGTCGTCCGGGTGCAGGATCACGGTGTGCATGTCGCCCGCGATGGCGGACGGCACGTCCCCGATCGGCATACGGGCGTGCCGGGTCGCGGCGCGGATCAGCCGCGCCTCGCCCTCCAGCGGGTCTTTGCGGCTTTCGGTGAGGCCGTCGGTGTAGAGCACCAGCAGATCGCCGGGGGCGAGTGCGGTGCGCAGCACCGCGTCGCTGCCGGCCATGGGGAAGCCGATGCCGCGGCCCTTCACCTCCAGGTAGCGGTGGCCGCCGTCGGCGCCGATCAGCAGGGCCGGCGGGTGGCTGCCGTTGGCCAGGAGCAGTTCGCCGGTGGCCGGGCTCAGCCGGGCCAGCTGGACGGTGGCCATCAGCTCGCGGTCGAACGGCAGCAGGATCTCGTCGGTGCGGGCGATGATCGAGTCGAGCCGGTGCCCCTCCAGCGCGAGGGTGCGCACGGCGTGTGTGACGTTGAGCGCGCTGCGGGTGCTGGTGACGCCGTGGCCGAGCGCGTCCACGACCGTGATGTGCACGGAGCCGTCCGGCAGCCGGAACCAGTCGTAGAGGTCGCCGCCGGTCGGGGCGTCGGTGCCGGCCGGGGCGTAGTGGACGGCCAGTTCGAGGCCGTCGACGTCGATGGGCGGCGGGCGCAGCGCGTCCTCCAGCTCCCTGAGCGTCTTGCCGTGCGCGCGGCGCAGCCGCTCGTCGCGCTCCTCCAGCTGCACGTAGAGGGCCAGGACGCCGCTGTTGGTCTCGGCCAGTTCGTCCTTCAGGCGGCGGTGGTCCACGGCGAGCGCCTCGGCCCTGGCCATGGCGTACCGCAGCTCCTCCTCCCTGGCCGAGCCCTCCGCCGCGGCGTCGCAGCCCGCGGACGCGTCCGCGGCGGAGCCGTCCCCGTCCGGCAGCGGCAGCCGCCAGACGGCGGAGCCGTCGTCGGACACCTCGGCGGGCAGCGGCAGTTCGGCGAAGGGCGGCAGGATACCGCCCGGCAGCGCGTGGCAGGCGACGGTGAGCACGCCGGGGCGCCCGCGCGGCTCGCGGCGCACGGTGGTGTCCAGGCCGATGGGCCGGCCGGCGGCGAACTCGGCCTCGGCCACGGCCGTCACGGAGACCACGAGACGGGCCCGCAGGTCGACGGGCAGGCGGTGGGCGCGGGCCAGCAGGCGTACGGCGCTGAGCAGGTCTGCCGCGGTGGTGAAGCGGCGGCTTTCTTTCGTTGTCATGGCATCAGGGGGCAAGGGCTATGACCGCCGCATCGTCCCTGAGGTGCCGGTGGCGGTGGGCGAGGGCGGGGGCCAGGAGGGACGGGGGCAGTCGGAACAGGAACGGGGCGGAGCCGCGGCTCCAGGAGGCGTCGATGCCGTCCGTGTGCAGCAGCCAGGTCGTGGCCGCCGTCACCGGAAGGCGGTGCACCACGGGCCGCGGCAGGTTGTAGCCGACGATCCCGGGCGGCCCCTGCGGGCCGCCGCGGGCCCGGTCGGGACCGGTCAGCACCAGCCGGACGTTCCCGGTGGCGCAGAACTCCATGTGGTCGCCCGCCAGGCGCAGCAGCGCGACGGCGGCGCCGCGGGTGCGGCCGAGCGCGCGGTGCAGGGCGGTGATCAGCTCGGCCGGCGGGGCGTCGGGGGCCTGCCGGAAGGCGGCCATGGCCCGTTCGGCGGCCTCGTCGGCGACCGGGCCGTGGCCGAGGGCGTCGACGAGGAGGGCGGTGCGGCCGGCCGGGGTCTCGACGACGGCGGCGGCGTCGCCGCAGGCCGCGGCCTCGCCCACGGAGCCCTGGCCGTCGGCGGGGAGGCAGACGGTGCCGACCTTGCCGCCGCTCTCGCCGCCTTCGCCTGGAACGACGAGCCTGGCGCTGACCAGCGTGCCGGACCCGTCGGTGCGGATGGCCAGTTCACCGGCGATGCGGCGGACCGCGCCGAGCCCGGCGCCCAGGGTGCCGCTGGTGGTGAACCCGTCGGTGAGTGCGGCGTCCACGCTGCGGATGCCGGGACCGCCATCGGCGGCCACGATCTCCACACCGCGGCCGAGGGGCAGGGGCTGGAGGTAGAGCACGCCGCCGGTGGCGTGCTTGTGCAGGTTGGTGGCCAGCTCGCCGGCGACGACGGCCGCCTTCTCCGGCAGGGCACCGGGCAGCCCCGCCGCCTCGGCCACCCGGCGGGCGGAGGTCACGGCCAGCTGCACGGCGCCGCGGTGGTCGATGCGGACCTGCCTGGTGACCGGCGGTCGCGTGGTGTCCGGCACGGCGGTTACCCGGGGGTCCAGCGGGTGACGCACACGGTGGTGCCGCCGCCCGGCGGGCAGTCGATGCGGAACTCGTGCATCAGGCGCCGGGCGCCGCCCAGGCCGTGCCCGAGCCCCGAGCCGGTGCTGAACCCGTCGGCGAGCGCCGCGTCGATGTTGGCGATGCCGGGCCCGGCATCGCTGACGGTGAGCCGCACGCCCCGGCCGCCGGGCCGCCGCAGCCGCTCGATGACGAGCGTGCCGCCGCCGCCGTGGATGTAGGCGTTGCGGACCAGCTCGCTGGCGGCGGTGACCACCCGCGTCTGGTCGACCAGGCCGAATCCGGTCTCCAGCGTCGCGGCCCGGACCGCGTGCCTGGCCTCCAGCAGATCCTCCTCGGTGCGGACGGGGTACTCGGTGCGGTGCTCGGCCGCCGCCGCGGCCCCGCCCCGCCCCCGTCCGGCCGGAGTCTCACGAGGCGTCGTCACCACGGGAGCCTTCCCGGGAAGACCTGGTCCTGTACCAGCCGAGCGCGGCCATTCCGGCCTCCGCGTTCAGCGCCGTTTCGACGCCGTGCAGCTTCAGGCCGAGCTCGACGAGCGTGATGGCGACGGGCGGACGCATGCCCGCGACGATCACCCGCGCGCCCAGCAGCCGTGCGGTGGTGGTCAGTTCGCTCAGGGTACGGGCGACGAAGGAGTCGATGATCTCCAGGCGGGAGATGTCGATGAGGACACCGGTGGCCGCCTCGCGGGTGATGCGCTCGGTCAGCTCGTCGACGAAGGCCATGGCGGACTGGTCGTCCAACTCGTCGAGAAGGCCCGTGACGAGGACGTCACCGAGACGCAGGATCGGCACGCCTGCCGAGTGCCTTCCGGTCACCGGCCTGCCGTCTCGCCCAGCGGAACCCCGGACTGCCCTGTGATCTTGACGGCCTCGGCGAGCGCGTCGGCCAGTGTGGCCTTGGTGGCGATGGCGGACAGGTCGAGTCCGAGCTGCGCGATGGTCTGGGCGATGGGCGGCCGGATGCCGCTGATCACGCAGTCGGCGCCCATGAGCCGGACCGCGGCCACGGTCTGCATGAGGTGCTGCGCCACGGAGGTGTCCACCGCGGCCACGCCGGTGATGTCGATGATGGCGACCTGCGCCTCGTCGGCCTGGATGGCCTGGAGGAGGCTCTCCATGACGACCTGGGTGCGGTCGGTGTCCAGGGTGCCGATCAGCGGCACCGCGAGGACGTGCCGCCAGAGTCTGACCACGGGGGTGGACAGCTCCATCAGCTGCCTGCTCTGCCGGCTGATGATCTCCTCCCTGCTGGCCACGTAGGTGTCGAACGACAGCACACCGGCGGCGTCGAGCAGCCGGTTGATCACGACGGCCGACTCGAACAGCTCCCTGGCGTTCTGCGTGGAGCGCTGGATGATCTCCAGCATGACCTCCTTGAGCGACAGCACGGCGAGCGAGGTCGCGGTCGGGGTGGCGCCCGCGCGGGCGCGGCGCAGGGACAGCTCGGTGACGGTCTCCCGCAACTCGGTGTGCTCGGTGACGAGGCGGCCGACGGGCATCGCGCTCTCCAGGCCGCCCAGCAGCGCGGACAGCAACTGGCCCGCCTCGCCGCGCAGCTCCTCCTCGCCGATGCCGCTGACCATGACCTCCTGGTCTATCTGGAGCCGGACCCAGTTGTCCGCGATCTCGGTCGTATGGTCACGCAGCGCGTGGATCAGCCGATCGCGCACGGCTGACTCGATGGCACTCACAACAAACCCTCTCGCCGTCGGCGCATCCGGCCGCATCAACATCCTCGGACGCCAACACCGTTACCGTGAGCCTCATAGTTGCACTTCGGCAAATGTTAGCGTTCATCCGGCCGGGCCAGGAAGTCCCGTCCGCCGACCGGTACCTGCCCCCTCGTACGCCGTCCGAACAGCGAGGAGTCCGCATGAGCCCGTCGTCCTGCCTACGCGGAGCGGGCCTGGCGGTCGTCCGGACGGTCGGCGCCAAGCTCCGTGGTGCCGCGCACCGCCGTCCTGAAGCCGGCCAGCCCCTCGGTGAGGGCCGTGCGGGCCGCGGGCGGCATCGCCGCGATCGCGGAGCGCAGCGCCACTTCGCGGCGGGCCCGCAGCTCGGCGAGGAAGCGGCGGCCGCTGGGCGTGAGCCACAGCTCCAGCTCGCGCCGGCTGGTCTGGCTCGTGGTCCGCTCGACGAAACCCACGGCCTGGAGCCGGTCGCAGAGCCGACTGACCGAGGAGGGCGCCGCACCCAGCAGCCGGCCCAGATTGCGGAGATTGATCCCCTCGTCCCGCTCCAGTATGTAGAGCACCCGCAGCTGCGAGGACGAGACGGGCGCGGGCGACGCGGCGTCCCGTCCGCGCTCCCAGAGGATCTCCAGCAGCTCGATCATTTCGGAGACCGCGCAGGCGGTGGCGTCCGAGGAGCGATGCGGAGAAGGCGGATTCACGTATCTCACTGTGGCACTCACTCCCGTGCTTGTCATCCCGGATGTCCGGTACCGCCCCCATCTCCCGCCGGTCGCCCGGCCGGTGAGCAACGACACTTCTGAAGAAGGTGTTCCACCCAGTGGACAGACTCGTGGCCGCGTACCGCGCCCTGCGTACGGCGGCCCCCTATGAGCTGCTCGGTTCCCTTCGGGCGGTACTGCTGCGGCACTACGCCATCGGCGAAGCGGAACTCCGGCTCGTCGACTACGCGATGAGCGCGCTGCGCCCGGTGGAGTCCGGGCCGGACGGGGGCGGCACCGTGTCGGCGCGTACCGGTCCCGCCGGACGGGCCTTCGGCTCCCAGCGGCCGTTCGTCGAGCCGGCCGGCCGGGCGGACGGGGGCCTGCTCACCGTGCATCTGCCGGTGAGCGTGCGCGGGAACACCACGGGCGTGCTGACGGTCCGGGTGCCGCGGGACCGGTTCTCCGCGGACGTGCTCGCAGAGCTGGGCGAGATCGCCGAGGCGCTGGGGCACGAGCTGGCGGTCGCCGACCGCGACACGGACCTCTACCTGCGCGCGGGCCGGACGGAACGGCTGACACTGGCGGCCGAGATGCAGTGGCAACTGCTGCCCGGCCGGTCCTGCTCCCGCCCGGAGTTCGACCTCGGCGGGCATCTGGAGCCGGCCTACTCGATCCGCGGGGACAACTTCGACTGGGCGACCTCCGCCGAGCACCTGACGCTGTCGGTGATCAACGGCATGGGCGAGGGGATAGGGGCCGCCCTGCTGACGAATCTCGCCGTCAACGCGCTGCGCAACGCGCGGCGGGCCGGGCTCGGCCTGGTGGAGCAGGCGTACCTCGCGGACCAGGCCCTGTACGGCCAGTACCGGGGCGCAGCCCACGTGGCGGCGCTGCTGCTGCGCTTCGAGCTGGCCACGGGCCTGGTGACGGTCATCGACGCCGGGTCGCCGCGCGTGTGGCTGCGGCGGCGGGGCGCCGTGGAGATGCCGGCGTTCGAGGCCCAGCTGCCGCTGGGGATGTTCGAGGACACCGAGTACAGGACCGAGCAGTTTCAGGTCGAGCCGGGCGACCGGCTGTTCTTCCTCAGCGACGGCGTGTACGACGCCGCCTCGCCGGCCGGCGAGCGGTACCGGGAGAAGGCGCTGGCGCGGGCCCTGTCGAACAGCGGCCTGCTGCCGCCCGCGCAGGTACCGCGCGCGGTGCTCGGCGAGCTGGCGGGCTACCGGGGCGGCCCCTCGCCCGAGGACGACGCGATGGTGGTGTGCCTGGACTGGCGCGGCTGAACGCGTGCCCGGCCGGGCGCGGGGGTAACCGCGCCCGGCCGGGGAAGACCGGTCGTCTCAGGCGCCGATGACGCCGCCGTCGGTGCGCCGGATGACGACGGTGGCGGAGCGGGGGCGGCCCTCGGGGTCGAAGTCCGGCCAGTTGCTGACCACCCGCGGGTCCTCGGGCGTCGGGGTGCCCCAGACGGTGGTGGACTCGCCGGGGTGCTGGACATTGACGAACATCGTCCGCTGGTCGGGGGTGAAGGTCACGCCGCTGATCTCGGAGCCGCGGGGCCCGGTCAGGAAGCGGCGGATCTCACCGCTGCGCGGGTCGGCGGCCAGCATCTGGTTGTTGCCGATGTTCTCGTAGCCCTTCTCCGCCAGGTTCTGCGAGGAGTTGGACACGTCCGTCTGAATCCACAGCCGCCCGTCGCCGTCGAAGGCGATGCCGTCGGGCGAGCCGAAGATGTTGGACGCGTCCAGCTCGACCTGGGGGTCGTGGGCCGGGTCGCCGGCCAGTACGAAGATGTCCCAGGCGAAGGAGGTGGCGGCGTGGTTGCCGCCCTCCTCGGTCCAGCGGACGATGTGGCCGTACGGGTTCGGGGTGCGCGGGTGGACGGCGCTGTCCCAGCCGCTGCCGTTGGTGAGCGTGCAGTAGACGTCACCGTTGCGCGGGTTGACGGCGATCCACTCGGGCCGGTCCATCTTGGTGGCGCCGAGGGCGTCGGCGGCCTCGCGGGTGCGCAGCAGCACGTCCGCCTGGTCCGCGAAACCGTTCTCCGCGGTCAGCGCGCCGGTGCCGTGCTCAAGCGGCAGCCAGCTGCCGGAGCCGTCGTCCTCGAAGCGCGCCACGTAGAGCGTGCCGTGGTCGAGCGGGCTGCGGCCGAGCGCCCGCTGCACGCGCCAGCTGCCCTGCCCGACGAACTTGTAGATGTAGTCGCCGTCCTGGTCGTCCCCCGAGTAGGCGACGACCCGGCCGCGCGACTCGGTGACGGTGCAGCCCTCGTGCTTGAAGCGGCCGAGCGCGGTGCGCTTGACGGGCTTGGCGCCGGGGTCCTTGGGGTCGATCTCGACGATCCAGCCGAACCGGTTGATCTCGCCCGGGTTGGCGGCCAGGTCGAAGCGCGAGTCGGCCTCGTGCCAGCGGAAGCCGCCGCCGGAGGCGGAGACGCCGTAGCGCTCCTGGGCCGGGGTGGGCTCCCAGCCGGCCTCCTCGGTGCCGAAGTAGTTGTTCCAGTTCTCCTCGCAGGTGAGGTACGTCCCCCACGGGGTGGCGCCACTGGAGCAGTTGTTCAGCGTGCCCATCGGCTCGTTCGCCGAGGCGAGCGCCGGGTGGTCGGCGCGGACCGGTCCGGAGAACGCGACCGGGGTGGTGCCGGTCACGCGGCGGGCGCGGCGGGAGTTCACGACGTGCCAGGTGCCGCCGCGGCGCTGCTCGATCTCGACGACGCTCACGCCGTGCGCGGCGAGCGCCTTCTCGACCTTCTCCGCCGTGATCTCCTCGGCACCGTCTGGGAACAGCAGTTCCTGGTCGACGTACTCGTGGTTGAGCACGAGCAGACCGCGGCGGCTGCCCTCGCGGCCGTTGCCGAGGGGGAAGAAGTGCATGCCGTCATGATTCATCCCGATCTGCTCGGCCTGGTCGGCCGCGGAGTCCGAGGCGTCCTTGTGCCAGGCGGGGCCGCCGGGGCGGATCGGCGTGCCCCAGGGGATGAGGACCTGCGTCTCGTATCCGTCGGGGACGGTGAACTCGTCCGCGGTGCTGGTGGGCACCGGGTCGAAGCCGAGGAGCCTGCGGGGCCTGACGCCGCCCTCCCAACCGCCGTCGCCGCCGGCCGCCGGGGTCCTGGCCACGGCTGTGCCGGTGCCGAGACCGGTCGCGGCCAGGAAGCCCGCCGCCGCGGCGGTGCCGCCCATGAGGGCGGTGCGGCGGGACATCCGCTGCTGGACGACCTCACCGAACGACCGGTTGCCCGAGGCGTTCGAACTCACGTCGTCCGGGTCGTACTCGGGAAACACCGGGCGCTTTGCTGCCATCGCGGGTCCTCACTAGCTGATGTGACGAAAGTGATGTTCCCGTGAGGCTAGGAGCCGACAGTAGCGCCGAGCCGCCACCAAGGTGAACACGCGGCCACCGCCGCACATACGGACGATTCACCGTAACTGTTCACTTGGCGGCGGCCACGGAACGTCAGCCCTCGCGCCGCCCGTCGACCCGCCGCGGCAGGCCGAGCGGGTTGTCGTCGCGCAGCTCGGCCGGCAGCAGGGCCGCCGGGGCGTCCTGGTAGGCGACCGGGCGCAGCCAGCGTTCGATCGCGGTGGCGCCGACGGAGGTCGACGTCGAGGTGGTCGCCGGGTAAGGGCCGCCGTGCTGCTGGGCGGCGGTGACGGCGACGCCCGTGGGCCAGCCGTTCACGAGAATCCGCCCGGCCAGCGGGGTGAGCCGGGCCAGCAGCCGGGCCCCGGTCCCGTCCTCCTCCTCGCCCTCCGCGGCGCTCAGGTGCAGGGTGGCGGTGAGGTTGCCCGGCAGCCGGGAGAGCACGGCGGCGGCCTGCTCGGCCGTCTCGTAGCGAACCAGGACGGTGACCGGGCCGAAGCACTCCTCGATGAGCAGATCGTGCGGGCCCTCGGCGGCCAGCCGGGCCGCGTCCACGGTGAGGATGCCGGCGGTCACCGCGTTCTCCCCGGCCTCGCCCGCGGCCACGGGGGCGCCGACGCCGTCGAGCGCCGCACGCTCCCGCACCCCGGCGGCGAACGCGTCGCGCATCCTGCCGTCGAGCAGCACGCCGGGCGCCGCCTCGGCGACCTTGGCGGTGAGCGCGGCCAGCAGGGCGTCGCCCGCCTCGCCCGCCGGGGCCAGGACGAAGCCGGGCTTGGTGCAGAACTGGCCGGTGCCCAGCGTCATGGAGCCGGCCAGGCCGCCGCCGATCTCCTCGGCCCGCTCGCGGGCGGCGTCCTCGGTGATCACGACCGGGTTGAGGCTGCCCAGCTCGCCGTGGAACGGAATCGGCACCGGCCGGGCGGCGGCGGCGTCGAACAGGGCGCGCCCGCCGCGGACGGAGCCGGTGAATCCGGCGGCCGTCACCAGCGGGTGCTTGACGAGCTCGACGCCCGCCTCGAAGCCGTGCACGACGGAGACGGTGTCCTGCGGGACCCCGACCGCGGCGGCGGCCCTGCGCAGGGCGGCACCGGTCAGTTCGGAGGTGGCCGGGTGGTCCGGGTGGGCCTTGACGACGACCGGGCAGCCGGCGGCCAGGGCGCTCGCGGTGTCGCCGCCGGGCACGGAGAAGGCGAGCGGGAAGTTGGAGGCGGAGTACACCGCGACGACGCCGAGCGGGATCTTGTAACGGCGCAGATCGGGGCGCGGCGGGGTGAGGGAGGTGTCGGCGTGGTCGATGATGACGCCGAGGTAGGCGCCGTCCGCCACTTCATCGGCGAAGGCACGCAACTGGCCGGTGGTGCGGGCCAGTTCGCCGGTGAGGCGGGTTTCGCCGAGGGCCGTCTCCGCGTCCGCGGAGGCGATGATGCGCGTGCCGTCCGCCTCCAGCTCGTCGGCCGCGGCCCGCAGCAGCGCGATGCGGGTATCCCGGTCGGCGAGGGCCGGGAGGGCGGCGTGGGCGGCGCGGACCGCGGCGTCCACGTCCGCGGCGGTGGCCTCGGCCCCCACCTGCTCCCGCTGCTTTCCGGTTCGGGGGTCCACACTCCACACTGGTACTGCCACCGGGATCGATCCTCCTGCCAGGCGTCTGCTCCCACAAGGCGACGTTCGCTATAGTGCCGTTCGAGATGTTGAACATCGTCCCTGTATGTGAATTTCGTTGGGGACTCTATAGCGGTTCGAACAAAGGGGCAAGGCGATGTCAGCCGGTGAGACGGGCGGTTCCCAGGTCAAGTCGGCAGTGCGCACGGTGGAACTGCTGGAGTTCTTCGCCGGGCGCCCCGGCATGCATTCCCTCGCCGATGTCCAGACGGCCGTCGGGTACCCCAAGTCCAGCCTGTACATGCTGCTGCGCACGCTGGTCGAGCTCGGCTGGGTCGAGACGGACGCCACCGGCACCAGGTACGGCATCGGCGTCCGGGCGCTGCTGGTCGGCACCTCCTACATCGACGGCGACGAGGTCGTGGCCGCGGCCCGGCCGACACTGGACCGGCTCTCCGACGACACCACCGAGACCATCCACCTCGCGCGCCTCGACGGCACGAACGTCGTCTACCTCGCGACCCGGCAGTCCGAGCACTACCTGCGCCCGTTCACCCGGGTCGGCCGCCGGCTGCCCGCGCACTCCACCTCGCTGGGCAAGGCGCTGCTCGCCACCTACAGCGACGAGCAGGTCCGCACGCTGCTCCCCAAGGCCCTGGACCGGCTCACGGAGCACACCATCACCGACCGCGAGCGGCTGATAGCGGAGCTGGCCCAGATCAGGGAACGCGGCTACGCCACCGACCGCGAGGAGAACACGCTCGGTCTGAGCTGCTTCGGCATCGCCATCCCCTACCGCACGCCCGCCAGGGACGCCATCAGCTGCTCCGTACCGGTCGCCCGGCTGACCCCGGCGCACGAACAGCTGATCAGGGACGCCCTGGTCGACGCCCGTGACCGGCTCACCCTGGCCACCCGCCACCTCTGACCGGCCCGCCTCCCCCGCGCGGGGGAGGCGGTTCGGCACGTGGCAGGACGTGCCCGGGCCGGCGGCGCGACAGGTTGGGGGCATGACCACGACGACCCACTCCCCCGCGGCCACCACGGCGGACCCGCGGGCCCGCCGCCGGCGCGACGCGCGGCCCTTCCTCGGCGGCCTCGCCATCGCCGCCTGCGTTCCCTACCTCACCCTCAAGATCGCCTGGCTGGCGGGCAGCCACGTCGGCATTCCGGAAGGCAGCGAGCTGCGCACGCCGGAGGGCGAGGACGGCCTGTTCGCCGCCAACGCCATGACGGCGGTCATGGACGCCCTCGTCATCGTGCTGGTCCTGGCCCTCACCCGGGCCTGGGGCAGGCGGCTGCCCGCCTGGCTGCTCATCACCCCGCTGTGGGTCGCGACCGGCCTGCTCGCCCCCATCCTCGTCGGCTTCCCCTCGATGGCGCTGATCGAGGCGTTCTCCGGCTCCCCGGCCGGCTCGGGCCAGGACGAGATCTTCCTCGACCCATGGGTCTTCACCGCCGTCTACACCGGCTTCGGCGTGCAGGCGCTGGCACTCGGCGGCCTGTTCACGCTCTATGTGCGCGACCGCTTCGGGCATCTGCTGTCCGGGCGGCTGGCCGCGCTCGCCCCCGCGGCCACCGCCGCGGCGCAGCGCGCCGGGGCCGGTGCGGCGGTGCTGGTACTGGCCTTCCCCGCGGGGATGAACGCGCTGTGGCTCGCGGGCGGCACGGCCGGTCTTTCCAAGTCCGAACGCGGAGAGCGGGACGCGCTCTTCCACCTCACCAGCGCCACCAGCGTCCTGTTCGCCCTCGCCGCGGCGGCCGGGGTGCTGCTGCTGGCCTTCCGCCCGCGGCGCCTCGGCGGCACGCGGGTGTTCACCGCGGTCGCGGCGGCCTGGGTCGGCGGCGCCGCGACCGCCAACTGGGGCGGGTGGCTGCTGATGGCCGAGGTGTTCAACTCGGGTGCCGTGTCCGGCGCCGAGCGCGCGACCCCCCTGATGACCCTCGTCCACACGGCGGAGGTGACCGCGGGCGTGCTGGTTCTCGCCGTGGGCGCCCACCTCTTCGCCGAACGGGCGGCGCGCGCCGCCGCCCCGCGGCAGGCGCCGTGAACCGCGGCGCGCGGTGGCGCGGCCCGGGGCGGCGGTGGGTGCACCTGCTGCTCGGCGGCGCGCTGCTCATGCCGTACTTCCTGCTGATGGCCGTCTCCCTGGGGGTGGCCTTCCGGGTGGACGCGACGAACGGTCCCGGCTGGCAGTTCCTGGCCTTCGCTCTGTCCCTGCCGCTGGTCGCCGCCACCGGCCTCCTCGCCCCGGTGCGGCTGCTCGAAGCCGGTGCGGCCCGCACACTGGCCGGGGTGCCCGGTGCGGCCCTGGCCGCCGCACCGGCCGGAAGCTGGGCCGCGCGGCGGCGCGCCGCCGCGTGGTTCACCGCGCACCTCGGCCTCGGCGGCCTGGTCAGCGGCGCCACGCTCGCCGTTCCGCCGCTGGCCTGTGTGCTGCTGGCCGCGCCGTTCTCCGCCGCGCTGCGCGACAGCAGGTTCGGCGCGCAACTGCCGCTGCCGCACGACGCTCCATGGCTGGGCCCGCCCACCGGGCTCGCGCTGCTCGCCGCCCTGACCGCGGCCGCGGCGGGCGCGGGCGCGCTGCTGGTGCGGCTGGCCCCCGCCCTGCTCGGCCCGACCCCGGCCGACCGGCTCGCGGCGGCGGAGGCGAGGGCCGCCGACCTCGCCGCCCGCAACCGGCTGGCCCGCGAGCTGCACGACTCCGTGGGGCACGCGCTCAGCGCCGTCACGCTCCAGGCCGCCGCCGCGGGCAAGGTGCTGGACGCCGACCCGGAGTTCGTCCGCGAGGCACTGGCCGCGATCGAGGACACGGCCAGGGGCGCCGTCGCCGAACTGGACACGGTGCTCGGCCTGCTGCGCGAGGACGAGGCCGCGGGCACGGCGCCCTCGCCGACCCTCGCCGACCTCGACGGCCTGCTGAGCAGGACCCGCGCCGCCGGCGTCACGGTCGTGCTCCCCCGCGGCGGACCGCCCGGGGGATTGCCGCGGCTGGTGTCCCGCGAGGCGTACCGCATCGTTCAGGAGGGGCTGGCCAACGCCCTGCGGCACGCGGGAACGGTCCGGGTCGCGCTGTACCTGGCCGCCGACGAGAAGGAGTTGACGCTGACCATGGAGAACTCGCTGACGGCCCGGCGCGGCGACGCGGCCCGCGGGGGCGGGCGCGGACTGCGCGGCATCGAGGAGCGCGCCGCGCTGCTGGGCGGCAGCGCGCGCTGGGGCGCGCGGGAGGGGACCTGGCGCCTTGAGGTCCGGCTCCCGCTGGGGGCGGCCCGGTGACCGTGCGCGTGCTGGTGGCCGACGACGAACGCCTGGTGCGCACCGCCCTGCGCGCCATCCTCGGCGCCGAGCCCGGCCTCGACGTGGTGGGCGAGGCGGCGAACGGCGACGAGGCCGTGACGCGGGCCGGCGAACTGCGGCCGGACGTCGTGCTGATGGACGTCCGGATGCCGGGCACGAACGGCATCAGGGCCACGGAGGCGCTGCTGGCCACGATGGACGAGCCGCCGCGCGTCATCGTCGTCACCACCTTCGAGAACGACTCCTACGTCTACGAGGCGCTGCGGGTGGGCGCCAGCGGCTTCCTGCTGAAGCGCTCGGCGGCCGAGGACCTGGTACGGGCGGTGCGGCTGGTGGCGCACAGTGACTCGCTGCTGTTCCCCGCCGCGGTGCGGGCACTGGCGGCGCGGCACGCCCGCGGGGAACGGGCCGGGGCGCTGCGGGCGCGGCTCACCGAGCGGGAGGCTCAGGTGCTGCGGCTGATGGCACAGGGACTGAACAACGCGGAGATCGCGGCCCGGCTCTCGGTGGGCGCGCAAACGGTGAAGTCGCACGTGGCGGCCGTACTCGCCAAACTCGGCGCGCGCGACCGCACGCAGGCGGTGATCGCCGCCTACGAACACGGCTTCGTCACGCCCGGCTGACGCGACGGCGGGCGCGCCGGCCCTACGGGTAGCCGAGGCCGCGGCGGATGAGGAAGGCGAGCGCGTCGGCCGTCGACTCTTCCTCGGCCACGGTGTGCTTGCGGGAGAACAGCTGGTGAAAGGTGCGTTCGGTCATCCAGGTCAGGGCGAGCGCACGCAGCTCGTCACTGTCCTCGGCTCCCTCCACCGGGACCCCGCGCGCCCGGTCCCGGCCCACGGCCTCGGCGAGCAGCCGCGCCGCGCGGCCGCACAGCGAGTCATACACGGCGCGCACGGCGGGCTCCCGGCTCAGCAGGCCGGCGCCGGCGACGAAGACGAAGTCGTAGGAACGCCAGTTGTCGAGGATGACGGCGAGCAGCCGTTCGACCACCGCGCCGACCGGCGGTTCCGCCTCCGCGGCGAGGGCCTCTTCGAGGCCCGCGAGGAGACGGCTGATGCCGCGGTGCACCACGGCGGCCAGGACGGTGTTCTTGTTGTCGAAGTAGAAGTAGACGGAGGAACGGGACAGCCCGGCCGCGGCGGCGATGGTCTCCATGGTGATCCGTTCCGGCGGATGGTCCCGCAGCAGCTCCTCCGCGGCGGCCACCAGGGCCTCTTCCCGCAGGTCGCCCCGGCTGACCCGGCGCTGCCTCGGCCGCCTGCCGGTCACGGCGCCCCCGGGCGCCTGCTGTCCTTCCATCGGGCCAGGCTATGCGCCGTGCGGGGCACCGCGCCGCCGTAACCCGGTGCCGGTGCCCGGCTCTGGGGCCCCTGTTCTTCTGTCCGTGCGGCGTCGGGGTGGGGCGCCGACGCCGTGCCCGCCGACGCCCCGTACACTCGCCCGCGCCCGCGGGCCGCTAAGGTCCCGGTCAACTACCGCTGTCCGTTCCGGTAGTTTGGCCCGGACGGGCGGACGGCCCAGTCGCACCCGTCCGCGGCGGGCGGCATGTTGGGGGAGAACTGACGTTGATGGACGCACTGCGTACGGTCGCTGACCGGTACGAGTTGCGGCAGGTGGTGGGCCGCGGGGGGATGGCGAAGGTCCATCTGGCGCACGACCGGCGCCTGGCCCGCACGGTGGCCGTCAAGCTCCTGCTGCCCGACCTCGCCAGGGACGCCGTCTTCCAGGCCAGGTTCCGGCGCGAGGCGCAGTCCGCCGCCTCGCTGAACCACCCGGCGGTCGTCGCCGTCTACGACACCGGCGAGGAGGAGGTGGACGGCGTCTCCACGCCGTTCATCGTGATGGAGTACGTCGAGGGTGCCACCCTGCGCGAGTTGCTGTCCGGCGGCCGCGGGTCGCCCGAATGGGCGCTGGAGATGTGCGCGGGCGTGCTGGACGCGCTGGAGTACGCCCACCAGCACGGCATCGTCCACCGCGACATCAAGCCGGCCAACGTCATGCTCACCGGTGCCGGCCGGGTGAAGGTGATGGACTTCGGCATCGCCAGGGCCATGGGCGACGCGGGCATGACGCAGACCAATTCGGTCGTCGGCACCGCCCAGTACCTGTCCCCCGAGCAGGCCAGGGGCGAGCCGGTCGACACCCGTTCCGACCTGTACTCCACCGGCTGCCTGCTCTACGAACTGCTGACGCAGCGGCCGCCGTTCACCGGCGACTCCCCGGTGTCCGTGGCCTACCAGCACGTCAATGAGGAGCCCGCGCCGCCGGGTGAGTTCGTTCCCGGCCTCACCGGGGACGCCGATGCCGTGGTGCTGAAGGCGCTGGCGAAGGACCGCGACCACCGCTACCAGAGCGCGGCGGAGATGCGTGCCGACATCGAGGCACTTCTCGCCCACCGGCCGCCGGCCGCCGCCGGCCGGACCGCCGCGGACCCGCCGACCGCGGAGTTGCGGCCCCGTCCCGGCCCGGCGACCAGACCGCTTCCGCCGGTGCCCGGCGCCCCGCGCCGGGGCTCCGCCGACCGGCAACGCACATCGGGGAACTGGAAGATACCGCTGGCCGTCCTCACCGTGCTGCTCCTCGTCGGCGCCGCCGTCGTCGGCTTCGCCCTGCTCGGCGGCGGGGACGAGGGCGGCGGCACGGACGGCGGAAGCGGCGGGGCGGCCACGCTGACCGTGCCGGAGCTGGCCGGTATGTCCCTCGGAGAAGCCAGGGAACGGGCGGCCGAGGACGACTTCGAGATCGCCGAGGGCGGCAGCAGGCCGTGCGCGGCGGCGGAGGACACCGTCTGCGAAACCAGCCCGGCGGCGGGCACGGAGATCGACCCCGGCGGCCTGGTCACCCTCATCATGTCCTCGGGCGCCGAATCGGTCGAGGTGCCCGACGTCACCGGCGGCACGGCCGACGAGGCGCGCCGACTGCTCGATGAGCTGGGGTTCGACGTCGCCGAGGAGGAGCAGACCGCGGAGGCGCTGGCGCCGGTCGGCACGGTCCTGGCCCAGGACCCGGAGGGGGGCACGGACGCCGACCCGGGCAGCACCGTCACGCTGACCGTGCAGGGGGAGGCGCCCGAGGAGGAGCCGGCCACCGTGTCCGTGCCCGAGGTCACGGGTCTGCCGTTCGAGGAGGCAGAACCGGCCCTGCGCGAGGCCGGGTTCGAGGTCGCCCGGCAGGATGTGCCCGGCGACGCGCCGGCCGGCGAGGTCGTCGGCACTTCCCCCGCCGCCGGCACGCAGCACCCGGCGGGCGGCACGGTCACCGTGAGCGTGTCGACGGGACCGCAGGACGGGGAGCAGCCGGACCCGGGGGAGCCGGTGCGGATTCCCGATGTCAGCGGCCTGGCGTACGCGGAGGCCGACGCGGCACTCCAGGCCCTCGGCCTGGACACCATGGGCACCAGCTACCCCGCCGAGGACCAGGGCTGCGTGCCCGAGGACATCGTCCGCTACACCAGCCCGGCGGCCGGGGAGACCCTGGAGCCGGGCGGCCGGATCTACCTCAACTGCTACCGGGGGCCCTGACAGGCTCAGTGATGCCAGGGCAGCCGGACGGGCCCGTCCGGTATCCGTCCCCGCAGCTCGTGGAGCAGGCCGGTCAGGCCGAACGGGATCACCCGGTCCGCCGTGCCGTCCAGCTCGGCCACCGGCCACCAGCGGTGGCCGAGGGTGTTGCGGCGTTCCCTGGCCTCCATGCGGCTGGTGTCCACGGCGTGGGCGGTGGCCGGGGGCAGGGAGCACAGGAAGAAGTGGTCCTCGAACCAGCCGCTGGCCCACGGGAGCTGGGCGTGGCCGCCGGTCCAGGCCACGTGCGGGAGCACCGTGTCCTCCGCGACGCGCAGGCCCGTCTCCTCGTAGAGCTCGCGGACCGCCGCCGCGTGCAGTTCCTCGCGTGGGCGCACGCCACCGCCCGGGGTCATCCACAGCGCGGGCGCCCCCGGCTCTTCGGCCATGCGGAACAGCAGCAGGCGCCCGGCGCCGTCCAGCAGCAGCACGCGCGCCGACCGCCGTACCGGGCGCGTCACTCGACCCCCAGCAGCTGCTCGACGGGGTTGATGGCGAAGTAGACCACGAACAGCGCCGCGGTGATCCACAGCAGCCAGGTGACCTCGCGGGTGCGGCCGAGCACCACCTTCAGCAGCACGTAGGTCACGAAGCCCGCGCCGATGCCGTTGGTGATGGAGTAGGTGAACGGCATCACGGCGATGGTGACGAACGCCGGGATGGCGAGGCCGGTATCGGCCCAGTCGATGCGGCCGACCTGCGTCATCATCAGGAAGCCGACGGCGACCAGCGCGGGGGCCGCGGCTTGCGAGGGGACCACCGCCGCGAGGGGCGCGAAGAAGAGCGCGAGCGCGAAGAGGCCGCCGGTGACCAGGTTGGCGAAGCCGGTCCGCGCGCCCTCGCCGACGCCGGCGGCCGACTCGACGTAGGAGGTGTTGGAGGAGGCCGAGGCGGCGCCGCCCGCCACGGCGGCAAGGCCGTCGACGAACAGCAGCCGGCCGAGCCGCGGCACGCGGCCGTTCTCGTCGAGCAGCCCGGCCTCGCTGGTGACGCCGACGGCGGTGCCCATGGTGTCGAAGAAGTCGGTCAGGAACAGCGTGAAGGTGATCAGCACGACGGTGATGAAGCTGATCTCGCCGAACGCGCCGAACAGGCTGAACTGGCCGAGCAGCCCGAAGTCGGGCGCGGCCACGATGTCGTCCGGCACGCTGGGCACGGACAGGCCCCATTCGGCGTCGCCGATGTCGGCGATGGCGTTGACCACGACGGCCAGAACGGTCATGGTGACGATGCTGATGAGGATGGCGCCCTTGACCCGGCGGGCGAGCAGCGCGAGGGTCAGCAGCAGGCCGAGGCAGAAGATCAGGATGGGCCAGCCGTGCAGTTCGCCCGTGCCGCCCATCGCGAGCGGCGGCGACATCTCCTGGCCCGTCGTGAACCCGGCGTCCACGAAGCCGATCAGCGCGATGAACAGGCCGATGCCCACGCCGATGGCCTGCTTCAGCCCCATGGGGATCGCGTTCATCACGGCCTCGCGCAGCCCGGTCGCGGACAGCACGCACAGGATGATGCCCTCGATCACCACCAGGCCCATCGCCTCGGGCCAGGTCATGCGCGGCGCGATCTGGTAGGCGACCATCGCGTTGATGCCGAGCCCGGCGGCCAGGGCGAGCGGCAGGTTGGCGGTGACGCCCATGAGTGCCGTCATGATCGCGGCGACCAGCGCGGTGACGGTGAGCAGCTGCTCGACGGAGAGCCGGTCGCCGTTGATGTCCGTGGCGCCGCTGAGGATGATCGGGTTGAGCACCAGGATGTAGGCCATCGTGAAGAACGTGGCGAGGCCGCCACGCACCTCGCGGCCGAAGGTGGAACCGCGCTCGGAGACCTGGAAGAAGGAGTCCAGGCGCCCGAGCGGGGACGCACGGTCGTGGGCGACGGAGCGTGACGGCATCGTTGAATCCTTGACTGAACGGCTTCGGGGACCGGGGCATTCTCCCTGTTCGGTCGCCCCCGCGGGTTTTCGCCGTGTAACACGATGCCGCACCGTTACGGAATTGCGCCCTCCCGGCCCAGGTCGCGCAGGGCGTCGGCGACCGCGGACAGATCGGCGTCGTTGGCCAGTCCCGCGTGGTAGAGCCGCAGCTCGGTCGCGCCGAGCGACGCGGCGTGCGCCGCGTCGGCGGCCAGCGTCCCCGGCTGTCCGCCCATGCCGCCGACCACCGTGAGATTGGCCGCGACCGTCGTCCCGGCGCGGCGGTGCGCGGTGAACGGCCCCAGCGCCGCGGCCCGTTCCGCCGCGCCGCCGCCGCTGGGCACGACGACGCCGTCCGCGTGGGCCAGGACACCGGCCGGGTCGACGCCCACGTTGGCGCCGCAGCGGTGCGGGGCCGGATCGGCGTGCAGCAGCACCCGGAAGCCGGGCGGCGCGGCGGCGCGAACGGCGGCGACGGCTTCGCGCTGGAAGCTGCCGGCCACGCCGTTGCGCCAGTCGGCGACGGCGTGCGCCGGCTTGTCGCCGAGCAGGGCGGCGATCTCGGTCCACTCCCCCTCGCGGTCCCCCGCCGCGGGCGCGGCCCGCCCGTGCCATACCGGGCCGAGGGCGCGCAGGACGGCCGCGCGCAGCTCCTCGGGGTCGGCGCCCGCGGCGGCGTACCCGCCGCGGCACACCTCGCAGAAGCACAGCGACATCAGATAGGTGCCGACAGCACCGAGCGGGCCGCCGCCGATCTTGTCGTGCGCGTGCAGGTGCGCCAGGCCGTACCAGCCGCAGGACTCCAGCTCCGTGCCGGCCGTTCCGGGCCGCACGGCGGCCTCGACGGCCAGGGCGGTGGCGTAGGCGCGCACCTCCGGACGGGCGATGCACGGCGCCCAGGGGTAGCGGTCGCCGTACGCGTTGCGGACGGTGACGGCCGGGTACTCCTCACCGAGGCGGGAGTTGTGCGCCAGGACCACCCAGGAGTGCACCTCGACGCCCGCCCCGGCCAGCGCGGTGGCCGCCTCGCCGTACGGGTCGGCGCCGGCCACCCAGTCCTGCCGGTAGGGGCGCAGCTCGCGGCCGGACCAGCGGGCGGGGTCCTGCGGGTAGTACACCGCGGAGTGCCGGGCGGTGACGATGCGGTGGCGCGGGTGGCGCGGGGTGAGTGCCCTGGTGGTGTGGTAGGCGGCGGCCAGGGTGGCCTGCTGGACGCCGAGCCCCGCGACGCGCCCGGCGGCGGCCGGGTCGCCCACGATGTCCCAGGGGTAGACGAAGGCCGAGGCGCGCATCAGCGGCCCACCAGGTCGAGGCCGTGTTCGAGCAGGGCGGCCAGCTCGGTGAGGTGCTCGGGCTCGGGCTCGGCCAGCGGCGGGCGCACCTCGCCGACGTCGAGGCCGCGCAGCCGGACCCCGGCCTTGACCAGGGACACGGCGTATCCGTTGCCGCGGTTGCGCAGCTCGACCAGGGGCCGGTAGAAGCCGTCGAGGAGGCGGCGCACCGTCGCCTCGTCGTCCTTCTCCAGGGCGCCGTGGAAGGCGAGGGCGATTTCGGGGGCGAAGCAGAAGACGGCGGAGGAGTAGAGCCGCACGCCGAGGCCGCGGTAGGCACGGCCGGTCAGCTCGGCGGTGGGCAGCCCGTTGAAGTAGCGGAACGAGGTGTCGGGCAGCTCGGCCCGGACGGCGGAGATGATGCGCTGGAGCAGGTCGAGGTCGCCGAGGCCGTCCTTGAGGCCGACGATGCCGGGAGTCCTGGCCAGCTCGACGGCGGTGGCGGGGGTGAGGACGACGTTGTCGCGCTGGTAGACGATGATCTCCAGCGGGGTGGCCGCGGCCAGCGCCCTGAAGTGGCGCAGCAGGCCGCGCTGGCCCGCGTTGACGAGGTAGGGCGGCATCGCGAGGAGGCCGTCGGCGCCTTCTTCCTCGGCGATGCGGGCGAACTCCACGGCCGTGGCGGTGCCGTAACCGGTGGCGGCGACGACGGGCACCGCACCGGCCGTCTCCTCGACGGCGGCGGCGATGCAGGCGCGGTACTCCTCGCGGGTCAGGGCGTGGAACTCTCCGGTGCCACAGCAGGCGAACACGGCGCCGGCGCCCGCGTCGACCCCGGACCGCACGTGGGTGCGGTAGGCGTCCAGGGCGAGCGACCCATCGGGGGCGGAGGCGGTCACGGGAAAGAACAGCAGGCCCTCAAGGCGGCTGACGAGCGCGGCTTCGGTCATCGCGTCCTCTACTCCCTCGCCGTACATGATTATGATTGGCGTCCATATAGCTGAACAGACACGCTAGTTGAGCCCGGAATCAACGGTCAAGGCGTCGTTGACGCTCCTCGGCCCACCCTCTAGCGTGTCCTCATATATGAATGATATTTACGGATGGAGACCTGATGTCTGCTGGTCAGTCCGCTGAACGACGCACCGTGCTCCTCACCGGCGCCTCCGGGGGCGTCGGCACCCTGATGCGCGAGCTGCTGCCGTCGCACGGCCACGACCTCCGGCTCCTGGACGTCGTGCCGGTGCCCGGCGCGCCGGACGCCATCACCGCCGATCTGGCCGACCGCGATGCGCTACGGGCGGCCGTTCGCGGCACCGACGCGATTCTCCATCTCGCCGGCATCTCGCTGGAATCCACCTTCGAGAAAATCCTGCGGGCGAACATCGAGGGCACCTACAACCTCTACGAGGCGGCGCGCGCCGAGGGCGTGCGCCGGATCGTTTTCGCGTCGAGCAACCACGCGGTGGGCTACATGCCCTGGCCCGCGCCCGGCGCTCCGCCGCTGCCGGTGGACGCACCCCACCGGCCGGACACGTTCTACGGGCTGTCCAAGTGCTTCGGCGAGGATCTGGCGCAGTTCTACTGGGACAAGTACGGCATCGAGACCGTGTCCGTCCGCATCGGCTCCTGCTTCCCCGAGCCGACCTCCGTCCGGATGCTGGCCGTCTGGCTGAGTCCCGCCGACGGCGCGCACCTCTTCGACCGGGCGCTGCGGGCCGAAGGCGTCGGCCACAGCATCGTGTACGGCTCGTCCGCCAACACCCGCACCGTGTGGGACCTTGAGCCGACGCGGGCGCTCGGCTTCGATCCGCGGGACGACTCCGAGACGTTCGCCGCCAAGCTGATCGCCGAGCAGGGGGAGCTGGACACCACCAGGCCGGATCAGGCTCATCTGGGCGGTGCGTTCATCACCGACCCGCCGATCTGGCCCCGTTGAGCGCCCCGCCCGCCCGGTGCGCCGCCGCGGCCCGGGCGGGCGGGAGCGAGGTCGGCCCGCAGGGCGGGTCGGCGAACGCCAGGGAGCCGCCCGCACCGTCGTGCCCGAACGCGTCGGCGCGAGGAACGGGCGGCCCGTCATGAAGCCGAGACCGTAGGTGCGCATACGGGCGGGCGCACTCCGCGGCCGCCGCGTACAGCCCCGCGAGGCCGCGGGCCGAGCCGATGCCGGCCCGCGCGGCGGCCGGCCCGCCGGGGTCACGGCCGCTGTTCCTGCCATTCGGCCTGCGCCTCGTTGAGGCGTTCGGCCAAGTCGTCGGCGAATTCCTGGGCGCTCATCTCGCCCAGCAGCAGCCGCTGGAAGTTGGGCTCGGTATCGGCCTTGGTGATGTCGTTCCAGTCGGGCAGGTACAGCTTGGAGCCCTCCGGCGTGAACCAGCCGGGCAGCGCGTCCCCGTCGACGATCACCGTGCCGGGGTCCAGCAGTTCGGTCGCGTCCGCGCTCATCCGGTGGCCGGTCAGCCGGTTCTTGATGCCGGACCTGGAACGCGCCCAGCCGTGCACCAGGTACGCCCGCCCGTCCTCGTCCCACAGCGGGCACGGATCGATCAGCCCTCTGCCCGCCTTCAGCAGCAGTGGCGCCGACCACGGGCCGGTGATGTCCGGGGCGTCGATGCGGAAGATGCCCTGATCGGGGTCGCCCCAGAAGATCCAGAACCGGCCCGCGTGGTGACGCAGCGCCGGGGCCCAGACGCCGCGGTCCGGGCGCGGAACGGCGAAGTCCTCGGCCGGTTCGAGCGTTCCAGGGCGTGGCCCACGATCCGCCAGTGGACCAGGTCCCTGGAGTGCAGCAGTGGCAGCCCCGGCACCCGGCCGAAGCTGGAGGCCGTCAGGTAAAAGTCGGCGCCGACGCGGATGGCGTCCGGGTCCGACCAGTCGGCGGCCAGCACGGGGTTGGTGTAGTACGCGGTCATGATCCGGCCTCCAGGCGGCCCGCCCAGGGCGCGCCGAGTTCCGAGTAGAGGGCCAGTCGTTCGGCGCCGGCCGCGGTCAGCTCGTCGATGCCGGGAATGACGCGGCGCGGCCCGTGCTCCCCCGGTTCGGTGTGCCAGGCGCCGCCGGGCAGCACGACCGGCTCCGGCGCGGTGCGCACCGCCTCGACGAGCCGGGTGAACGCCCCGGTGCGGTGCAGCGGCACCAGCAGCGGCTCGCCCTCCCGCAGGTGGGCGACGAGGTTGGCCAGCAGGTCCGTCCGCCCGTGGTCCGCGGTTTCCGGGGCGTGCCCGGTGCGTTCGAGGCGCACGCGGTCGGCCTTGTACCAGAAGGTGATGCGGCCCGTCTCGCCGTGCACGACCACGTACGGCTCGCCCGGCTGTTCCGCGGCCAGGGTGACCGCGATGACGATGGGCCGCCCGGCCGTCGTGCGGATGCGGGCGCAGGACGTGTCGTCGGCGTCGATGTCGTTGACCCGGTACAGCTCCAGGTCGATGGCGGCGACGTCCTCGTCGCGGTCCGCGCCCTCGATGCGCAGCGCGGTCGCGACGGCGTGGGCCAGCGGGTTGGTCAGCACGCCGTCGACCACGTCGCGGCCGTTCAGCGTGCGGTGCCCGCCCCACGGCGCGCGCTTCCAGTACGCCTCCTCGCGCACCCACGCGCCGGCGGCGCCGATGCCGCGCACGGCGCCGATCGCGCCGTCCGCGATCAGCGCGCGAATGGCACCGATGGCGTCCGAGCCCAGCGACTGGAAGCCGATCTGGCAGGCGATCCCGGCCTGACCGACCTCGTCGGCCAGCTGCCGGAACTCGGCGAGCGACGGCGTCGGCGGCTTTTCGAGCAGCAGGTGGACGCCCGCCCTGGCGACGTCACGGCCGAGGTCGCCGTGGGTGTGGATGGGCGTGCAGACCACGGCCGCCTCGGCGCCGGTGCGGGCCAGCAGCCCCGCCAGGTCGTCGGACTGCTCGGGGCGGCCGAGCCCGGCCAGCTCCTCCTCGGCGAGCGGCGTCAGTTCGCAGACACCGACCAGCCGCACCACGTTCCGCGCGGCGAGGCGGCGGAGGTTCGCCAGGTGCCAGCGGCCGTGGCCGCGGGCACCGGCCAGCACGACGGGCAGCGGGCCGCTCATCCCTTCACCGCCCCCGCGCTGAAGCCGGTGATCAGCCAGCGCTGGATGAACGCGAAGACCAGCACCACCGGCACCGCCGCCACGACGCCGCCCGCGGCGAGCGCCCCGAGGTCGACGCTGTCGGAGCCGATCAGGGTGTTCGGGCCGACCGGGATGGTCTGTGCGTCCTGCGCGTTGAGGAACATGAGCACGAACAGGAAGTGGTTCCAGCTGTGCACGAAGGCGAACGAGCCGACCGCGATCAGACCGGGCCGCAGCAGGGGCAGCACGATCGCGAGGAAGGCGCGCGATCGCGAGCAGCCGTCCACCCGGGCCGCCTCTTCGAGCGAGACCGGCACGTTTCTGATGAAGCCGCTGATGAGGATCATCGACAGGGGCAGCTGGAAGACCGGATCGGCGACGATGACGCTCCACAGCGAGTTCAGCAGCTGGAGTTCGCGGAAGATCTCGAACAGCGGCACCAGCATCAGCAGGTACGGCAGGGAGCGTGGGGAGCTTCCGCCACGGCGGCGCCGCGGGGGCCGGGTCCGTTCTTTGACGGCGTCGGCCATTCCGCTTCTCCGTTCTTAGCTGGCGGACGGCGCGTTAAGCGCTTTCTGCATATCCGCATGGAGGTGAAGGGTGATCTCGGCAAGGGACTTGCAACTTGGGATTCGGGACTTGGGATTCGGGACTTGGGACCGGGCTGGCGTTGCCCGTTTCAGCCGACGTGGGGTTCGGGGGTGCGGCCTTCGCGGGAGAGGAAGGTGAAGTCGCGGCCGGACAGGGGTCTTGGACACGCCGAACATCGCGGCCAGTTCGGTCTCCACCAGCGGCGAACCCGGCGCGGCCCCCCGGTGAGAATCGCGTGCGTCACCTGCTGCGACACGTACTGCGTCCGGGAGGGAACAGGCACCGGCGCGGCGCCGGACAGGGGTGCATGCATGCGGGAGGGCCCCCAGATTCGCATATGACATCTCGTATATGACATACGACATACGACACGCGGTGCGCACGAAGGTAGGGCGGCGAAGCGAGCGCGTCAACGCCTCCGACAAAAATCGTGGGAGCGCGCCCACGCCCCGGCGGACGGGTCCGCCGGGGAAGCAGGGGCCGACGGCGGGTGCCGCGGCCGGTGTCGCCGAAGGCGCGGCCGCGCCGCGCGATGCCCTGGCCGCACGGTCTCTCGTCGGGCCGGCGCCGCGTCGGTCACCGCGAAAGGCTGGTGACGGGCTCCGGCCCGGCGCCGATACGGACGTCGCCCGGCTCGTCGACGGCGCTGCTCCGGGCCGCGAGGCGCACGTTGCGGCAGTCCTCGACGAGGATGGCGTCACCGCCGGCGCGGGAGATGGTGATGCGGTCGATCACCGCGCCGCCGCTCTCCGGCACGCAGAGGATGCCGCGCCCGCCGCCCCGCGCGATGACCTCGCCGACGCGGATGTTGGTCGGATAGCCGTCGCCGATACGGCCGTCGCGATTGCCCATGCGGAACGCCGCGTACCCGGTGTCCGCGCCCGTGCCCTCGCCGTCCACGCGCCCGATCCGGGCGTTGACGGTGTCGTTCAGCTGCAGCCCCGATTCACCGGTGCCGCGGGCCGTGACGGTGCCGATGGTCAGCCCGTCGACCCCGTAGGTCTCCACGGCATGGCTGCCGCCTCCCGAGACCCGGACATCGCCGATCCGAACGTTGCGGGAACGGGCGTCGCGGTCGTCGTGGTTGTCTATGCGGACGCCGAGACCGCCCGACAGGTCCATGTCGATCTGGCCCATGGTGATGTCGGTGCCGTTGCGCACGAGGATGCCGAAGTGGGGCGTGCCGGTGAGGGACGCGTTGCGGATCTCGACGTCCGTGGTGTTTCTGGTGCGCAGGGGGGCGTGACCGGCGCGGGCGGGCCCGGTGACATTGATCGTGCCGCAGAAGTCGATCATGGTGTAACTGGGCAGGTCGAGCGACTGGTCGCCGGGCACGTCCCCGGAGCCGCGGACCAGGACCCCCGCCTTGGCCGTGCGGTCCGAGGGCAGACTGCCGACCGCCGCGCGCATGGCCGAGAGCATGTCGGTCCCCGAATAGCCGGGCGCCGTCCAGGTGTTGCCGTTGCGCACCGCCTCGGCCTGGTAGGTACCGCCGCCGCAGGCCACGGCACCGACGACCGTGCCCGCCGCGGCGCCGACCGACCCTGTCAGCGTCGCGGCGGTGACCAGCGAGACGATTCCGGAGAGAAGTGCGGCTCTGCGTCCCATCGTTCACTCCTGGTGGGGGATGTGGGGAATGCCGATCACACGCCGAACCACCCTGGTGAATCGATTCACTGCCGGAGCGTCCTTCACCGGCGGAGGCGACGAGCAGTGTGGGGCACCCGCAAGGACGCGGTGGCGGTGCGCGAGGGGAAAGCGCTTGCGATCACGGGGAGTATCGCAACGCCTCCGGTGGGCGTCAAGAGTCGTGCGAGGCCGCCCGGTCGCACTCCGCACGGACCGACGCTCGCACCCCCCGAATCGTCCGGCGGCGGCGCCGGTACGTCCTGAGACCTGGCCGGGCCCTGAACGAAGAATCGGCTACGGAACTCGAATGCCTGATGCCGGTCAACCCGTCGATGACGAGGCCGCTGCCGACGCGGCCCCGCGCCGCGTTCCTCGGTGCCGAAGCGCGGCCGCACTGCCGCAGCGTCTGGCGTCGGCCGCGCCGATCGCGTTCCTCGGTTCTCCGACGACGAGGCGTACGACTGCGTCATCGCCGTGGCTGCCGGTGGGCTCCGCTGACGACGGAAGGCGGGCCGTCCCCCTACGAAGGTCCCCCCAGTGGCAGTGGCGACTTCGTCCGGGCGGTGCCCCCAGGCACGATGCGTGCAAGAGGGAGCCGGATCGCAGCTCATACCTGTCCGTATTCGCGCGATTCGGTGCTGCCCGGCTGCCGGTCGATCGCAGGCGTACCACCCGGACCCTGCGGCGCCCCGGGCGCGGCCGGCGCGGCGGACCGGTTACGTGCCAGCATGATCGCGGGCACCGCGGCGAGGGCGAAGAGCACTCCCGCCATCACCACATAGAGGTACACGCCGGTCGCCGTGCTCACCGGGGCACCGTCGGCAAAGGTGCCGGGAATCAGGGTCGCCTTGAGCACCTCACCCCCGGCGAAGCTGAAGACGACCGAGCCGAGGGCGAGCACGACCGACACCAGACCGGCGGTCGTGCCCTGCCGTTCGGGCGCTTCGATGCTGGTCGCCAGGTTGTAGCCGGAGGCGCCGATCGCGCCGGCGGCCATGCCGACCATGGCGCCGCAGGCGATCGCCAGCGCGAGGCTCGATACCCCCGCCAGCATGGCGAACGTCGCCGCTGTCCCGAGGGCGATGCCACCGAGAAGAGGCAGCGCGGGACCGAACCGCCCCGCGATCCATCCGGCGCACGTGCCGCCGACGACGATGCCGAGGTTGGACGTGGCGAGCAGCGTCGCGACCGCCTCTCCGTCGCCAAGCCCGTAACCGAGCCCCAGGTCGGGGGGCACCTGGGCGACGATACCCGTCAGTTGCAGCATGCTCCGGAAGGAGCCTGCCGCCAGCACCAGGGCGAGCAGCGTCAGCAGGATCGGGCGGCTGAGGGCCCGGATGTCGATGATGGGTTCGTCGACCCGCAGCGCGAGGAACGCCCAACCGGCCAACGCGGCGGCACCGGCCGCCAGCAGCGCGATCATGCCCCAGGACAGCCAGCCGAGGTCTCTCCCGAGGCTGACGTAGGCGAGCACCGCGCCGAGACCGCCGCCGAGCAGAAACGCCCCGCCCACGTCGATCCGGCCGGTGCTGCGGATCGGCGACTCCGGGATGAAGGAACGCACGCTGAGCGCGGCCGCCGCGGCGAGCAGCGCCGCCACGATGAACACGCTCCGGTAGCCGAACACGTCGATGACCGGCTCCATCAGGTACGGCTCGATGACTCCGACGATCGACGAGCCGGACGTCACGAGCCCGACCACGGCCATCGCCACCCCCGGGGTGCAGATCTGGCGCGTGAGGGCCACCGTGATGAAGATCGCGGCGAAGGCGGCGCCCTGGAGGAAGCGCCCCACCAGGAAGATCCAGACGTTGGGCGCAGCGAGGCAGACCAGCGCTCCCGCGCATGCGAGGAGCAGCGTGCCGATGAGTACCCGGCGCTTGCCGAAGATGTCGGAACTCTTGGCGAGCAGCGGCGACCAGATGGCCCCGGCCAGCATCGCGCTCGCGTTCAGCCACGCGGTCTGGTCGGTGTCGAAATGCGCCAGCAACTGGGGCAGGACCATCATGGGCG
Source organism: Streptomyces johnsoniae (assembly GCF_031845565.1). Lineage (NCBI taxonomy): Bacteria > Bacillati > Actinomycetota > Actinomycetes > Kitasatosporales > Streptomycetaceae > Streptomyces > Streptomyces johnsoniae. The sequence continues at coordinate 89,434 of NZ_JAVREV010000011.1, forward strand.
AGCCGATGGCCACGTCGGCCAGGACGTTGGCGAGGGTGAGAACGGCCGCCCAGAGGATGAGCCGCTTACTCCAGCGGTCCTCTTGGGCGCCGGGGGCGGGCCTTTCCAGCGTGTCTTTCACTATGCATTCTCTCCAGCGCGTTTGAGGGTGAGATCCCGGCGAGCGGCACGCCCCGTAGGTCACCGAGTGGTCTGCACGACGCCGGGTTCAGGGCGCGCCGGTGCCGGGGGCGCGCAGGGCCTTGTTGCGGGCGGCGATCGCGGCCCAGGTGGCCGGCAGAATGCGGTCGCGACCGCTGTAGACACGGTCCTGGGCGAAGGTGACATAGGGGCGTTGCCGGGCCTCGTACCGGGCGAACGCGGCGGTGTGGTCATCGCCGCACCGTTCGAGTTCTTCGGCGAGAAAGCGGGCGCCGGTGAGCGCGAGCGAGGTGCCCCGGCCGGACAGGAAGGCCGGGCAGTACCCGGCGTCCCCGACGAGGGCGACGCGGCCGCGGTGCCAGGAGGGCAGGTGAATCTGGCTCGCGGAGGTGAAGAAGAAACCGGGGTCGGCGCGGGCCGCGTCGAGCAGTTCCGGGATACGCCACGACCGGTAGCCCGCGAAGGCGTCGATGAGAATCTGCTTCTGGGCGTCCAGGTCGTGGTGGTCGTAGTCGATCGGTTCCGAGCGGAACTGGAAGACCGCAACGGCCTTGCCGTTGTACCGGAAGATGCCTGCCATCCGGCCGGGAACGTTGTATATCGAGTTGTTGTATATCGAGTTGGCGCCCTCGGATTGCGCCTCGCCGGGGTGGTCGGCGAGGGCGAAGTAGACACCGAGGTGCCGGAGATAGTCCTCCTCGGGCCCGAACACCAGCCTGCGTACCGCGGAGTGCTGGCCGTCGGCGCCGAGCACCAGGTCGTACCGCCCGGTGCGGCCCGATGCGAAACGCACGTCGACGCCGTCGTCGTCGGCGCCGCCGTTGACGCCGTCGTCGTCGGTCAGTGTCTCGATCGAGTCGCCGAATCGGATCGCCGCGCTGTCCGGGAGCGCCTCGGCGAGGATACGCACGAGGTCTTCGCGGAGAAGCTCGATGTCGTCGTCGGAGTCGCTGATCTCCGCCATCGGGATTCGGGCCACCGGCTCGCCCCCGCTGTCGACGAACTGGGTGAGTTCGGACATCCGGACTCGTTGCTTCTGGATCTTCGTGAGCAGTCCCATCCTGTCCGCGGTCTCGATGGCATCACCGCGGATGTCGATGGGTGTGCCGGTGAGCCGGAGGTGGCGGGCGTACTCGACGACGGTGACGTCGTGGCCGCGGGTGCCGAGCTCAAGTGCGCAGGCGAGCCCGGCGATACCGGCTCCGGACACAAGGATGTTCACGTGTGCGCTCCAGGTTTCGCTGGGGAAGGTGGCGATCGGGCCGGCCGCGGGCGCGGCAGTCCAGCGACTAAAGAAACAAACAGTTGCTTTTAGCGAGCCTACTTACCACCGGCTTGCACCGCAACGCCGCGCCTGGCGACAATCGGCACCCGAGCAGAGAGGTGGAGGTGAGCGCGGCGATGGCCCACGGGACCGCCGACCGGCAGCCCGCACGTCGCCCCGGTGGCCGCAACGCGCGGGTGAGAGCGCAGATCCTCGCCGCGACCGTCGAGCTCGTGGCGCGCGACGGCATCGCGGGCTTCCGCTACGAGGAGGTCGCCGAGTTCGCCGGCGTGCACAAGACCAGCGTCTACCGCAACTGGCCCGACCGCGAGGAGCTGGTGGTCGAGGCCCTGCTGCGCTACGCCGAGGATCTCGCCTCGGTCGCCGACACCGGCGACATCCACCGGGACCTGGTGGACTTCCTGCTGGCCCTCGCCGGTGGCCTGGAAACGCCGTTCGGCCGGACGCTCGAACAGGCCATCCAGCCGGCCCGCCAAAGCCCCACCGTCCAGACGCTGACCAAAATCCTCGACCAGCGCGTGGCCGCCATGCGGCGGCGGGTGGACACCGCTGTCGACCGGGGCGAGCTTCCCCCGGTCGACAGCTCCTTCCTCGGCGAGATGATCTCCGGCCCGGTGCACCTCATCGTCAACCGCGGCATGCGCCCGTTCACCCGCACGGACGCGGAGCGCATCGTCGGCGTGGTACTCGCCGGCATCCGGGCCACGGCTTCACACGCCTGACTCGCGGCCCGTTCGGCCCACTTCCCGAGGACACCGCCGCGCGCGAGAGTCTCGGGGCGCCGAGAAGCCGCTCGGCCAAGCAGTCGGGTGATGCCGGGCCGGCCCGCGTCCCGGCTCAGACCGGCATGACCGGCACGTCGTACTGCGGGATTCGCTTGTCGCGGGTCACGAGCGTCAGCCCTTCGATCTGCGCCTGGGCGACGAGGACCCGGTCGAACGGGTCTCTGTGGTGGTCCGGCAGCCGACCCGCCCGCACCCCGTGCCCGGCGGTGACGGGCAGGCCGGTGAACTGGCTGTCTCACCGCACTGACATACACGGCCGGCTCGGTGTCGAGCAGGAGACGCATCAGCGCGCCCCGAAAGCGTCGGTGATGTCGTCGGGCAGGTCGTCGAAGTCGTCCGGGGTGTGGAGGGGCCCTGGCAGCGAGCCGCGGCCGGTCCGTCTCACCCTGGGGCACAGTGGCACCAGCTTGGCGACGGGCTCGCCAGCCTTGCTGATCACCACCTCTTCGCCGGTGGCCATCTGCTCCAGAATGCGGGAGAAGTGCGTCTTCGCTTCGTGCACGTTGTACTTCCGAGCTGCTTCGGTACCGGCTCCTCCCCTTGGACTCAGCATGACCGAGCGTGCTCTGCTCATCGCTCCTCGGCAGGCCCACAGACGGTGAGCGGATACGCCGGGGCGCGACCCGGTGCAGGACCATCCCCAGTCCGGGCGCCACTACTCCGGCTCGCCGCCGAGCGGGGGCGTCTTCTCGTCAATAGGTTCGAACGGTGAGTGGCTCGGTTGCGGGGAGTCTGAGCAAGGTGCCGTCTTCCAGGCCGAGCAGGACGGCGAGACCACCGGTGGCATAAGGCTCGCCGCGAACGGTATGAATCGTGTACCACTCACCCCGCACCTGCACACGTTGCCCGGCGCTGACGGCCGCAGCGGCAATGCTGGTCGTCGTCGCAGGCGGCGCGAGACCGGGGACTTTCAGCTCGGCCCACACCCGCTTGCCCGTGCCGTTGGGAAAGCCTTCGAAGCCCCAGGCATGGGCAACGGCCTCCACCAGAAGCAGTCCGCGTCCGCCGGTGTCCTCCTCCGTGGGCGCACGGATCTCCGGCATCCCGGGGCCTGTGTCGCTCACTTCGAGCACCAGCATCCCATCGTTAGCCGAGAGAGCGATCCGGATCTCAATCCGGCTACCAGGTACGTCGCCCGCGCGCAGCGCGTTCGTGACCAGCTCGGCGAGCACCAACTCCGCATTGTCGACGCTCTCGTGATCCACCCCCGGCTCAGCGAGTAAGGCGCGCAGCAGGGCGCGCGCTCGCCCCGCGTTGCGGTGGCAAGAGGACAACCTGAAGCTGGCTTCTTCCAGTGCGGCCATTACAGCTCCCGCCGGTCGGCATTCGACGGCCCTCGGCGCAAAGGGCGGTTGCCCTGCGGCGTCGAAACCGCAGGAGCAGCTTGCCCACGGATCATGCTGCCCTGCAACGTTGCCAATCAGGATGAGCGCAAACTTCCCTCCTGTGAGTGAACCACCCTCCGCGAAAGGGCCCGGCTCTGCTACTGGTGTGGGTATGCGCCCCAAGAACACCAGCTCCACGCCGTCCACTGTCCTGGGCCGCCAACTCGGAGACGAGCTGCGACGCTTCCGCGAGTCGGCCAAGCTGACCACGGCACAGGCCGCCGTCGCTCTGGACTGCACGAAAGGCAAGATCAGCCGAATGGAGAACGGGCGCGTCGCAGTGCGGCTCCCGGATCTGACGGCGATGCTGCGCGCCTATGGCGTGACGGCCCCGGAGACGCTCGAACGGCTGGCCGCCCTCGCCCGCAAGGCCAACCGTCGCCGCAGACAGGGCTGGTGGAGTCAGTACGGTTCCGTCCTCGCAGACACCTACCGCGACTACATCGCTCTTGAAGCTGTGGCATCCTCCATCCGCACTTTCCAAGCGCAGTTGGCACCCGGCCTCCTCCAGACCCCGGAGTACATCAGGGCTGTGACTGTGGCCTCACGGCAGTGGCAGACCGCCGACGAGATCGAGCAGTTCGTGCAGGTGCGGCTCGCCCGGCAACAACGTCTCACTGGTGAGCCACCGCTGCGTCTATGGGCTGTCCTTTCGGAAGCAGTGCTGCTTCAACAGGTCGGTGGGGCAGAGGTGATGCGGGATCAGTTGAGGCACATGATCGAGACGGCGGAAAGGCCGAACGTCACCGTTCAGGTGCTGCCGTTCTCCTATGGCGCACACGCCAGCATGTTCGGGCCCTATGTGCTGCTCGGGTTTCCAGAGGTGGGAGCACTCGATGTCGTGCTCGCGGACAACCCGACTGGTTCGATGTGGCTGGAGCAGCCTTCCCAAGTCAGTCGCTACCATGAGCTGTTCGACGCGGCACGTACGTCGGCCCTGTCGCCGACGGCATCCCGGGCACTCATCCACCGCAGGGCAAAGGAGTACGAGGTATGAGCCGCGCATCGCAGTCACCGCACGGCGCATGGCGCCGAAGCACCTACAGCGGTGGGAACAACGAATGCGTCGAGGTAGCGACGCCGGTGAGAAACCACATACCCGTCCGGGACAGCAAGCAGCCCGAGGGGCCCGTCGTCGTGTTCGGCACGGGTGCGTGGGGTGCGTTCGTCGCCTCGCTGCGCTGACGGCTGACGCCCCGGACGGCAGCCGGGTGCGGCTGGGCAGTCGTTCAGCCTGACCCGGGACGGGCACCGCATCGGCGAGCTGATCCGGTTGCGGCGCCGACGCCGCTTCGTGTCCCGGGCCTATCCCCGCAGTGTGACCTCCCGTGGGCCGTTGAACGGGGCGAGGGACCGCACCGTGCGCGGGGTGCGCAGGCCGTCGTGGTCGGTGAACAGGGCGCGCGCCGCGTCGAAGGGGACGTCGGGGCCCGCGGTCAGGGCCGCGACCTCGTCGTAGAGTGCGCGGATCTCGGCCGTCAAGGCGGCATCGCTGTCCGCGTCCGCGCCCCAGACGTCCCACAGCAGCGTTTCCGACTTGTTGAGCGCGGCCAGGTCGAGGCGGACATATCCCCCGACGAACCACTCCCCCGCCAGCGGACTGCCGGGCGCGAAGCCGAACGACGCGGGGTCGGCCTCCCCCGCGCGGATCGCCTGCCAGGCGGCACCGGCGACCAGGAACCGGTCGCGCGGCACGTCCAGCGGGTCGAAGCCCGGCTCGAACACGTCGCCGACCACCGGATCGGTCAGCTGTGCGTCGGCGAGCAGCCAGCCGCGTTCCTCGTCCCAGTACTCGGTGACCACGTGGTCCACGTGGAAACCGTCGTCGTGGAAGTAGTCGGCGAAGCCGACGCGCAGCCGCGCCGGAACGCCCGCGTGGCGCAGGAACGAGCAGTGCAGCAGCGAGAAGTCGCGGCAGACGCCGACGAAACGGTCCTCTGGCTCGCGTTGCAGGGTCAGCGGCGCGTCATTCCGCCCGGTGACGATGCGCAGGATGTCGTCGACGTACCGCGTCTCCGCGTCGTCGTGAAGGCGGTCGGCGGGGATGTCGTAGGAGTAGATGCCGCCCTCGGTCCGGTGGATCGCCAGGCCGCGCGTGACGCCGGCCAGGCGCTCGGGGTCCGCGGGCAGGCCCGCGTAGTGCGCGCCGAGCGCTCCCGGGTCGGAGAAAGCGCTGTGCGCGCGATAGAAGGCGGCGGCTTCGGGCGCGAGACGGTCGGTTGGCATGGCGGACCTCAGGCGGCTATCGGCCGCATGTTCGAAGATGGGCTGGTGCTCACACCGTGCCAAATTCCGCGGACCGCTGTCCACACATGCGCCGCCCGGCCGCGGCCCTCAGCGCAGTGACCTCGACTTGAACGCGGCCTTCCTCGCCTGCTTGGCCAGCCGCTTGTCGGGGTGCAGCCGGCCCACCGCCTCCAGCACGTCCGCCGTCGCGGGATGGTCGGTGCGCCAGGCCCGGTCGAAGAACTCGCTGTGCCGGCCGGCGAGATCGGACACCAGCTCCCGCAGCTCCGCCGCGTCGTCCTCGACGGCGACCGTCGCGAGCTGGGCGGCCAGCGTGTCGATGGTCAGCCAGAAGACCAGTGCCTCGCCCGGCGGCGGAACGTCGGCCGCCCCCCGTTCGGCCAGCCAGACGCGGGCCAGGCCGCCCAGCTCGCCGTCGTCCAGCACCTCGCGGAGCGCGGGCTCGGCCCGCTCGTCGAGGAAGGAGAGCACCAGCTGGCAGCCGAGGCGGCGCCCCGGGCCGCCCGGATCGCCGCCGCGGGCCGCCGCCAGCAGGTCGCGCGCCGCGTCCCGCGGGGTGCGCCCGGCGAGCCACAGCTCCGCCTCCTCGCGGGCCGCGGCCTCCGGCCGGTACGGCAGTACGGCGAGCAGCGTCGCCGCGTCGCGCACCGCCAGCTCGCCGATGAGGGGGACGTCGAGACCGGCGTCGAGCATCCGGCGGCGCACGCCGTAGAGACCGAGGGGCGTGAGGCGCGCGAGCCCGTAGCGGGCCAGGTCCTCCTCCTCGCCGTCGTCCCCGTGCTCGTCCTCGTCCTCGTCACGCTCCGGCACCGCGGCATCGGGACCGGCCTCCGCCTCCTCGATCACGGAGTCGTCGACCGGCTGGTACTCCAGCAGCCCGGTCCCCGCCAGCGCGCCGAACTGCCCGTCCAGCTTCAGCACGGCGGCCGACAGCTCGTCCAGCGCCTCCGGGGACAGCTCGTCCATGTCCTCGGGAACGATCGAGGCGGCGGCGACCATCGGCAGCGGCACCATCGACGCGGCCTGCCCGGCCTCGTCGGTGACCGCGAACAGGTAGAGGCTGCCCAGCGCGGCGTCGAGGTGGCCGGCCGCCTCCTCCTGATCGAACTCCAGCGCGTCCACGTCGATGGCGCCCGGGTCGATCTCGCCGTCGGCGCCGAACACGCCGCCGAGTCCGCCGAGCCCGCCGATCAGCTCCTCGAAGGTCGGGGTCGCGGCGTCGGCGAGCACCGCGTCCACGCCCGCGGACCACAGGTCGAGGACCCCGCCGGGGTCGTCCTCCGACATCAGGTCGAGGTCCTCGCCGGGCGACGCGGTGCCCATCGCCTCGGAACCGTCGTCCGCCGGGGCTTCGGCGATCTCGATCAGGCCGGTGTCGACGGCGAAATGCCAAGCGTCGGCGGCGAACTCCTCGCCGCCATCCACGGCGTCGAGGCCGAGGTGCGCGACGGCGGACCGCAGTTCGGCGGCGGGCAGCTCGCCCCCCGCGCCGACGTGCGTGCCGGGTGCGGCCCACTGCGCGAGCCGGACGGCCCGGGCGAGCAACGGCGAGGCCAGCGCCGCACGGGCCAGCTCCGCCTCGGCGGGCAGCCGCACGGGCGGCATGGTGGGACGGTCGTCACCGGGGTTCACGAACGCTCCTCAAAGCGGCGAGCTGGGCAGGTCACCAGCCTAGATCAGCCGAGCCCCCCGTGCGCGACGGCAGCCGCCCGGCCGTGGGCAACTCGGCCGGTCCGCCCGCCGCTTCGGCGCCTGACCGACGCCGGCGGCGGAAGGAGACGCTGTCAGTCCGCGCCGGCGACGCGGATGGCACCGGCCGGGCAGCGTTCGGCGGCGGCCAGCACGGCGTCCCTGCGCACCTCGGCCGGGCGATCGTCGATCAGGACGACGGTCCCCTCCTCCTCGTCCTGGTCGAAGACTTCGGGGGCGAGCAGCGCGCACATACCGCTGCCCGCGCACAGAACGGGATCGGTCTCCACACGGAGTTGGTTCATGGTGGTGGCACCTTCCTACCAGCCGACGGGCAGCCGGTAGGCGCCGTAGACGGGCATCTCGGAACGGACGGGGATCTCCTCCACCGGCACGGCGAGCCGCAGCCCGGGGAACCGGCGCAGCAGAGCGGGGAAGGCGATACGCAGTTCCATGCGCGCCAGTTGCTGTCCGAGGCAGGCGTGCGCGCCGTGCCCGAAGGCCACGTGCCGGCCGGGCGGCCGCGTGATGTCCAGGGTGTCGGGGTCGTCGAAGACGTCCGGGTCGCGGTTGGCGGCGATGAAGGAGACGCTGACGGAATCGCCGGCCCTGATCAGCCGACCGCCGAGTTCCACATCCTCCAGCGCGGCGCGGACCCCGACGTCGAACTGGGCGATGGTCACGTAGCGCAGCAGTTCCTCCACGGCGCCGTCGATCAGCGCGGGGTCCTCGCGCAGCAGCGCCAGTTGGCCGGGGTGGGTGAGCAGGGCGAGGGTGCCGAGACCGAGCATGCCCGAGGTGGTCTCGTGCCCGGCGACCAGGAGCATCAGGGCGATACCGAGGGCTTCCTCGTCGTCGAGGCTGCCCTCGTGGATCACGCCGCTGAGCACGTCGTCCGTCGGCCGGGCGCGCTTGTCGGCCACGATGCCCGCCAGGAACGCGGTCAGCGCCGCCTCGGCGGCCTGCGCGTCCGCCAGGGCGCTGCCGGCGCTGGACATGACGTTGGTCCAGCGCTCGAAGTCCTCGTGGGACTCGTAGGGCACGCCGAGCAGTTCGCAGATGAGCAGGGACGGTATGGGCAGCGCGAAGGTCTGTATCAGGTCGGCCGGCTGCCCCGCGGCCTCGGTGGCGTCCAGGGCCTGCTCGACGATCTGCTCGATGCGGTCGGTCAGTTGCCGGATACGGCGCACGGTGAACTGTCCGGTCAGCAGCTTCCGGTACCTGGGGTGCTCCGGGGCGTCCATGCCGATGAACACGCCGCGGGGCGCCGGGGTCGGCGGGTCGGTGCGCATCGGGGAATGGATGAGTTCGCTGCGGGAGCTGAACCTGGGGTCGGCCAGCACTTCCCGGACCAGGGCGTTCGAGGTCACCAGCCAGCCGGTGGTGCCGTCGGGGTGGGCGATCGGGCTGACCGGCTGGTGCTCGCGCAGGTGGGCCAGGCCGGTGGGCGGGTCGAGCGGCGTGGCGCGCTCGGTGGGCAGCGGCGCGGGCCGCCGAGAGGGGGCTTCGGTCATCGCGTGATTCCTCTTCCGGGACGGGCTGCGGGAGACTCGTACACCATAAGACATCGCGGTCCTGACAGCCAGCACCCGCCCGTCAACTCCGGCCCCCTGCCCGGCGGCCGCGCACGCAATTACGCCGGATACTCGGCTGAACCGGCAAGCCGTGCCCTCGTTTCCACACGAGCGAAGCCGCTATTTCGTCACACCCCACGCGTGGTACGGTGACGCCGCAGCATCTTTGGTCCGTGACGAAATGAAGGGCCGGCCATGCCGATCTGCGCACAGTGCGCGCGCGAGTTCACGCGCCTGTCCCGGGGACGCGCGCCCCGGTACTGCTCCCGCGCCTGCCAGGCCCGCGCCTACCGGGCCAGGAAGGCCGGGCCGCCGAAGGCCGAGCCAGCGAACGCGCCGCCCGCGGCGGCGCCACCGCGGACGGGCCGGCCGCCCGCCGGCCCGGGCAGATCCTCGGGCACGCTGTCCGTGCTCGCCATCGTGCGGGCCGCCGTGCGCATCGCCGATTCCGAGGGGCTGGACGCGCTGTCGATGCGACGGGTGGCGGACAGCCTCGGGGCCGGGGCGATGGCCCTCTACCACTACGTGACCGGCAAGGACGAGCTGATCGAGTTGATGGTCGGACAGGTCTACGCCGACAGCGGCGCCGCCGCGCCGCCGGGACCCGGCGGCTGGCGGGCCGCGCTGGAGCATGTGGCACGCGCAGAATGGGCGCTGTACACCGCTCATCCCTGGACGCTCCGGGTGCTGGCGACCGTGCGCCCGCCGCTCGCGCCGAGCGTTCTCGCCGGGGCCGAGCGTGCGATGGCGGCGCTCGACGGCACGGGCGTCGACTCGTTGACGGTCCACCGGCTCACGCAGAGCGTGCTCGGCCAGGTGCAGGGACTCGGCCTGCTGCGGGTCAGCGAGATCGAGGCGGCGCGCCGGGCGGGCCCGTCGCTGGCGCACTGGCGCACCGTCACCGCTCCGGCGGTGCTGATGCCCGACCGGGACACGCCGTATCCGCGGCTCGCGTCCACGGCGCGGGACGCCGAGGCCGCCGCGGACCTCGACGCGCTCTTCGAGTTCGGCCTGGCCCGCATCCTGGACGGCGTCGCCCTGTTCCTCGACGGACTTCCGGACCGCACGGAACACACGGAACACACGGACCAGGCGTCGGACACCGCGCACGGGGGCGCCGCCCGGCCCGCGGCGCAGGACCCGCGCGCCGGTGGCGACGGCCCGGCCGTTCACCGGAACGTCGCGGACCCGACGGCCCGCGGCCGTTGACAGCGCCCGGCGCCCTGCGGGACTTTGACGCGCGTAGAGGATGTCCGACCGCCCCCGGAGGGTCCCTTGACCGCTGCACACACCGCCGCCTCCCCCGCCAGGACGCGCCGAACGGCCGCGCTCGGCGCCCTCCTCGTCGCCGGGCTCTGCGGAACGCTGCTCTCCCAGCCCGCGCCCGCCGCCGCGGACGAGGCCGGTGGGCTGCGTATCCACGACCTCCAGGGCAGCACCCGCCTCTCCCCGTACGCCGGAAACGAGGTGACGGACATACCCGGGATCGTCACGGGTGTGCGCACCTACGGCTCGCGCGGCTTCTGGATACAGGACCCGCGGCCCGACCGGTCCGCCGCCACCAGCGAGGGCGTCTTCGTCTTCACCGGCTCGGCGCCCGAGGTCGCCGTGGGCGACGAGGTGCTGGTCTCCGGCCGGGTCGGCGAGTACTACTACGGCGGTGAGGAGTCCGGCGGCCAGTCGGTCACGCAGCTGACGCAGCCGCGGGTGACCGTTCGCTCGTCGGGCAACGAACTGCCCGCGCCCGTCGAGCTGGACGCCCGTTCCATACCCCGCCGCTACGCCCCCGCCGGCGACCCGGCCGCGGGCGGCGGCATCGAGCACCTGCGGCTGCGCCCCGGCACGTACGCCCTCGACCGCTACGAATCCCTCGAAGGCATGAACGTATCGATCGCGGACGCCGCCGTCGTCGGGCCGAGCACCGCTTACCACGAGCTGTGGGTAACCCTCGAACCGCACCGCAACCGCACGGCCGGCGGCGGCACCCGCTACGCCTCCTACCACGCGCCCAACCCGGGCCGCCTGAAGGTGGAGTCGCTGATACCGGTCGCCGAACAGCCCTTCCCGGCCGCGAACGTCGGCGATGTGCTGGCCGGGCCGAGCACGGGGCCGCTGGACTACGACGAGTTCGGCGGCTACACGCTGGCCGCCCGCGAGCTGGGGGAGATCGCCGGCGGCGGCCTGGCGCCGGAGACCACGCGCCCGCAGCGGGCCGACGAGCTGGCCATCGCCGCGTACAACGTGGAGAACCTGCACCCGGGCGACGAGCAGGAGAAGTTCGACCGGCTCGCCGACGGGGTGGTGACCTCGCTCGCCTCGCCCGACATCCTCGCGCTCGAGGAGATCCAGGACGACAGCGGGCCCACGGACGACGGCACGGTCACCGCGGGCGAGACCCTGCGGCGCTTCACGGACGCCATCGTCGCCGCGGGCGGGCCGCGGTACGAGTGGCGCGGCATCGACCCGGCGGACGGCCACGACGGCGGCCAGCCGGGCGGCAACATCCGCAACGTCTTCCTCTTCGACCCCGCGCGCGTGTCGTTCACCGACCGGCCCGGCGGGGACGCCACCACCGGGACCGAGGCGGTCCGCCGCGACGGCCGGGCCGCCCTCAGCCTCTCCCCCGGCCGCGTCGCCCCCGGGAGCGAGGCGTGGCAGGACAGCCGCAAGCCGCTGGCGGGCGAGTTCACCTTCCGCGGCGAACCGGTCGTCGTCGTCGCCAACCACTTCGCCTCGAAGGGCGGCGACCAGCCGCTGTACGCGCGCAGCCAGCCGCCCGCGCGCGTGTCCGAGGAGCAGCGCGTGGCCCAGGCGCGGGAGGTGAACGCGTTCGTCCGGGAGCTTCTGCGGGTGCAGCGGAACGCGCAGGTGGTCGTTCTCGGCGATATCAACGACTTCGAGTTCTCGCCCACCACGCGCGCCCTGACCGCGGGCGGCGCGCTGGAGAGCGCGGTCACCTCGCTGCCGCCGAGGGAGCGCTACACGTACGTCTTCCAGGGCAACTCGCAGGTGCTCGACCAGACGCTCGTCTCGCCCGCGATCCGCCGCTACGACTACGACATCGTGCACATCAACGCGGAGTTCGCCGACCAGGCCAGCGACCACGACCCGCAGGTGTTGCGCTTCCGGCCCTGACCGGGTAGCGCTGCTGAACGATCGCGCCCGCCGGTACTAAGTGGACCGGCGGGCGCCAGGGTTCCAGACTGCGTGGCATGCACGAATCCACGACGACGCCCGCGCCGGCCGGGCCCTTCGGCCGCTGCGCCGCGGCCATGATCACTCCGTTCACCGAGGACGGCGGCGCGCTCGACCTCGACGGCGCCAGGCGGCTGGCCGCGCACCTGGTGGACCGGGGCGGCTGCGACGCCCTGGTCCTCAACGGCACCACGGGCGAGTCCCCCACCACGACGGACGCGGAGAAGACCGCGCTGGTCCGGGCCGTCGCGCAGGCCGTCGGCGACCGCGCCACCGTGGTGGCCGGGGTCGGCACGGCCGACACCCGGCACTCCGCCGCCCTGGCCCGCGCGGCGCAGGCCGCGGGCGCGGACGGCCTGCTGGTCGTGACGCCGTACTACTCGCGCCCCACCCAGGAGGCGGTGGTCGAGCATCTGCGCAACGTGGCGGACGCCGCCGAACTCCCCGTGATGCTCTACGACATCCCGGCCAGGACGGGCACGGGCACGGCGCTGACGGCGGATTCCCTGCGGGCCCTCGCGGAGCACCCGCGGATCGTGGCGGTCAAGGACTGCTCGTTCGACCTGCTGAAGGCGGGGCTGGTGATGGGCACCACCGACCTGGCCTACTACGCGGGCAGCGAGGAGCTGAACCTGCCGCTGCTCGCCCTCGGCGCCGCCGGCTGCGTCAGCACGCTGGCCAACGTCGCGGGGCCGCAGGTGCGCGGCGTGCTCGACGCGTTCGCCGCGGGCGACACCGAGGGCGCGGCCCGCAGGCACCGCGCGCTGCTGCCGCTGGTGGACGCGCTGATGCACGAAGTGCCGGGCACGGTCGCGGTCAAGGCGCTGTTCCGCGTGGCCGGGCTGCCCGGCGGCCCGGTCAGGGGCCCGTTGCTGCCGGCCGGCGAGCCGCTGACCGCGCGGCTCGCGGACGTGCTCAAGGACGCGCTGCGTTCCGATAGTGTCGGCCCAGGCTGACGGGGCGGCGGCGGGCGGTCCGGCGCCGGTGCAGCGGCACATGCGACGTCTGGGCTCGGGGGAACGCGGTCATGAACGGTACTTCGCCGACCGGGATCTTCGAGCCGCTCGGGCCGGATGACCCGCGGACGGTGGGCGGTTACCGGCTCGCCGCGCGGCTCGGGGCGGGCGGCATGGGGCGGGTGTACCTGTCGCACACGCCCGGCGGGCGGGCGCTGGCCGTCAAGGTGATCCGGGAGGAGTTCGGCGCGGACCCCGAGTTCCGGCGCCGCTTCCGGCGCGAAGTACAGGCCGCGCAGCGGGTGCAGGGGCTGTACACGGCGCCCGTCCTCGACAGCGACACCGAGGGGACGCGCCCCTGGCTGGCCACCGCCTACATCCCGGGGCCGTCGCTGGCCGAGGCCGTCGGGCGGCACGGCCCGCTGCCGGTGCCCACGGTGCTGCCGCTGCTCGCGGGGATCGCCGAGGCCCTCCAGGTCATCCACGACGCCGGCCTGGTGCACCGCGACCTCAAGCCGTCGAACGTGCTGCTCGCCGCGGACGGCCCGCGCGTCATCGACTTCGGCATCGCGCACGCGATCGACGCGACCTCGCTGACCAGCAGCGGACTCGTGGTCGGCACCCCGTCGTTCATGGCCCCCGAGCAGGCCGCGGGCGGGCGGACCCGGCCGGCCACCGACGTCTTCGCGCTGGGCCAGCTCGCCGCGTACGCGCTGACCGGCGCGCCCGCGTTCGGCGAGGGCACCTCGCACGCGGTGCTCTACCGGATCGTGCACGAGCACCCCGATCTGTCCGGGCTGCCCGAGCCGTTGCGGAATCTGATCGCCCACTGCCTGACGAAGGACCCGGACGCCCGGCCCACGGTGACCGCCGTGATGGCCGCCTGCCGGGCCGCCCCGCACGGCGCGCCGCCCGCGCCCGGCCGGTGGCTGCCCGCGCCCGTGGCCGCGGAGCTGACGGCGCACGCGACGCCACCGGCACCGGTACCACCGGCGGCGACGCGCGGCACGGACGGGCCCGGCGGGCGGGGCGGTCCGCGGCGCGGCGTGCTCGTGGCCGCCGCGGCGGCGGCGGCCGGGGCGCTGCTGGCCGCCGGCGTCACCGCCGCGGTCCTGTGGGACAGCGGCGCGGACGGCGGGGACCTGACGGAGGACGCGGGCGGCGAGGCGCCGGAGCGGAGCCCGGACGGCGGGCCCGCGCAGCCGGAGGGTCAGCCGGAGCCGGCCGAGTACACCGGCATCGACCTGCCGGGCAACCACCACCTGTTCTTCGGTGACGACCCGCCCGCGCCCACGCTGTCCGACGCCGACACCGCGGCGGAGATCGACTTCCGTTACTTCACCAACAGCGACCCGGCGCAGCTGCGGACCGGGCAGGGCAACAGCCTGGTGCTGCTCGGCGAGGACCAGGAGGGCTCGTTCGCGACGTGCGCCGCGGAGACGCGGTTCACGCGGCAGATCGACGCCGGAACGGTCGCTTCCGGCACGCAGGTCTGCGTGCGCACCGGCGCAGGCCACCTGGCCCTGGTGACGGTGACCGGCCGTTCCGCCGCGGACGAGCCGAGCGACTACCTCACCGTGGACGCCACCGTGTGGCGCGACGCGCTGGGTTGACCCGGTCTTCCGCGCGGGTCACTCGCGCGGGGGCGGGGCGCCCCCGGCCAGGTCCCTGACCAGGAGGGTCGCCCCGGCGACCGCGCCCGGCATCAGCACGACGGCGGCCAGCGGCACCAGGAAGAGCAGGATGAGCGGCAGGCCGAACCCGACGGCCACGCCGAGCCGCCCGCGCAGCAGCCGCATCCGCTGCCGCAGCGGGATGCCGCGCCGTTCCATCGCCACCGACGTCAGCTCGACGGCGAGGAAGAAGCCGGAGACGCAGAAGCCGAAGGCCGGCACGACCGTCTGCCCGAGGACCGGGACGAAACCCAGCACGAACAGCGGCACGGTGAACGCCAGGACCCGCAGCAGCACCCGCACGCTGTCGCGCAGCGAGATCCACAGCTCCACCGGCAGCGAACGCTCGGGCCCGGTCGGCACGTTGCCCTCGCCGCGCTCGACGTGCTCGGAAAGCGACTCGTAGAAGGGGTCCCCCACCAGCAGCGTCACGGCCGTGAAGGTGAGGACGGCGAGCAGCAGGCCGAAGGCGAACAGCAGGAAGGCGAACGTGGTGCGCAGCACCGTGCGCCAGGTGTCGCCCCAGTCGTCGGCGAACGGGGTGGCCCACGAGGCCAGGTCCCCGGTGTACAGGGCGAGTACGACCAGGGCCGCCGCATAGACGACCAGGGTGATCAGGGCGGGGATCAGGCCCCACGCGAGCCACCGCCGGTGGGTGAACACCCATGCCTGACCTCGCACCATGTACCGGATGCCCGCCGCGAAATCTCTCACGGCGGCCAGGCTAGCGGCTCGGCGAACGCCGCCTCGCACCGGTCAGTTGTGCCGGTGCAGCGCCTCGTTGAGGCCGCCCCAGGTGCCGGTGCGCTGCAGGGCCTCGACGACGCCCGAGGTGGAGTTGCGGCGGAAGAGAAGGTTGTGCGCGCCGGACAGCTCGCGCGCCTTGACCACCGAGCCGTCGGGGAGGCTGACGCGGGTGCCGGCCGTGACGTAGAGGCCCGCCTCGACGACGCAGTCGTCTCCGAGGGAGATGCCGATGCCCGCCTGCGCACCGAGCAGGCAGCGCCGGCCGAGGGCGATGATCTCCTTGCCGCCGCCGGAGAGCGTGCCCATGATGGAGGCGCCGCCGCCGACGTCGGAGCCGTCCCCGACCACGACGCCCGCGCTGATGCGGCCCTCGACCATGGAGACGCCGAGCGTCCCGGCGTTGAAGTTGACGAAGCCCTCGTGCATGACCGTGGTGCCGGTGGCCAGGTGGGCGCCGAGCCGGACGCGGTCGGCGTCGCCGATGCGGACGCCGGGCGGCGTGACGTAGTCCGTCATGCGGGGGAACTTGTCGACACTGGTGACCGCGAGGTGCCCGCCCGCGGCGCGGACCGCGAGCCTGGCCTGCTCGACGCGCTCGACGGGCACCGGCCCCGCGTTGGTCCAGGCCACGTTGGCGAGCAGGCCGAAGATGCCCTCCAGGCTGAGGCCGTGCGGGCGCACCAGCCGGTGGCTGAGGAGGTGGAGGCGCAGGTAGACGTCGTGCGCGTCGACCGGCGCGGCCGCGAGGTCGGAGATGACCGTGCGGACCGCCACGACCTCGACGCCGCGTCCGGCGTCCTGGCCGGTCGCGCCGGTGACGTGCTCGCCGAGCAGCTCCACGGCCCGTCCCGCGTCCAGCCGTTCGGTGCCGCGTTCACCGGCGTCGGCGGTCAGCACGGGCGCTGGGTACCAGGTGTCGAGGACGGTGCCTTCTGCGGTGATCGTGGCAAGCCCGGCGGCGACGGCGCCGGTGGCGGTGGTGTCGGTCATGGATCAGACGCTAACCGGTGGGCACGTCCGGGGGCGAACCGGTCCCCGGCAGCAGCCGCGCGAACATGGCCGCGGCCTGCCCGGTGTCGCACTCCCGCCCGGTCAGCAGCAGCTGGATGATCAGCCCGTCGGCGGCCGCGATCAGCATGCGGGCGGTCGTGCCGTCGGCGACGTGCGGGCGCAGCAGGTCGGCCATCCGCTCCAGGCAGCCCGCGGCGAGCGGCCGGACGGCGGGCAGGCGCAGGCCCGCGAAGTACAGCTCGTACGCCAGCTCGGTGGCCGCGCGCTGCGGCCCGAGGCAGTCGGCGACGTAACGGGCCAGCTCGTCGGCGGGCCGCGCGGCGGGGTCCACGGCGGCCAGCCAGCCCTCGAACCGGTCGAGCCACGCGTCGTTGATGCGCTGCAGGGCGGCGGTCAGCAGCTCCTCGCGGTCCGCGAAGTGGTAGGTGGTCGAGCCGAGCGGCACATCGGCGGCGGCGGCCACCGCCCGGTGGCTGAGCCCGGCGATGCCGCGCTCCCCGACGACGGTCACGGCGGCGGCCACGATGCGCTCGCGGCGGTCCGGGTCATAACGGCGGGGCATCAGTGGGCCGCCCCGCCGAGGTTGAGCAGGACGACTCCGCCGATGACGAGGCCGACGCCGCAGACCTTGGCCAGGGAGGCGCCCTCGCCCAGGAAGAGGGCCCCGATGACCGCGACGACGGCCGTGCCCGCGCCGGACCAGATGGCGTAGGCCACGCCGACCTCCATCGACTTCAGGGTCTGCGCCAGCAGCGCGAAGGCGACGGCGTAACAGCCGAGGGAGCCGAGGCTCGGCCACAGCTTCGAGAAGTCGTCGCTCGTGCGCAGCATCATCGTCCCGAAGATCTCCGCCACGATCGCGGCGGCCAGCGTCAGATAAGCCATGCGTACGATCGTACACATGACCTTTCCGCTCCCTCGGTGGAGTGACTGCCCCTGCGCGTCCGCTGCCGCCTCCGGCGGCTTCCCGCGGCTTCCGGCCATCCTTGCGGCGAATTCGCCGTTCCTGCCGAAGGAGAGACAGCCATGGCCGAGTGCGAGGTCTGCGGCAACGACTACCGAATGGCCTTCGAAGTGCGCGCCGCGGGTGAGGTGCACGTCTTCGACAGCCTGGAGTGCGCGGCCCAGCGCATGGCGCCGGTCTGTGAGAACTGCCAGTGCCGCATCCTGGGCCACGGCCTGGAGACGCAGGACGGGCACTTCTACTGCTGCGCACACTGCGCCAGGACCCAGGGCCACCCCCAGCTCGTCGACCGGGCGTAGGCCACCGGGCGCGGGCCATCGGGCGTAGGCCGCCGGGCGCGCCGCGGCATCGCGGAGGACCACGCCGCGAGTCCGCCCGACCGGACGGAAAAGCTCAGGGGCGAGGCGATCGCCGCCTCGCCCCCGCGCACCACATCCGGTGAACGCACCGGCCCGGCCCGCGGGACGGGCGCTCCGAAGGCCGGGTCCGGCCGGAACGCCCGGCTACGCCGCCCGGCGCGGAGCGGGGCGGGCCGTCGTTCAGACGTTGAAACCGAGGGCCCGCAGCTGCTCGCGGCCGTCGTCGGTGATCTTGTCCGGGCCCCACGGCGGCATCCAGACCCAGTTGATCTTCAGCTCGTTCACCAGGCCCTCCGTGGCCGTCTTCGCCTGGTCCTCGATCACGTCGGTCAGCGGGCAGGCGGCCGAGGTGAGCGTCATGTCGACGGTCGCGACATTGTCCTCGTCCACGTGAACGCCGTAGATCAGGCCGAGGTTGACGACGTCGATCCCCAGCTCGGGGTCGACGACGTCCATCATCGCCTCGCGGATCTCTTCCTCGCCCGCCGGTACGGTGGTCGTCGTCTCAGTCACAGCTTCTCCTTCGCCGCGCTCTCGCCCAGGGCCTGGGCGGTGGCGTCCTTCCATGCCATCCAGCTCAGCAGGGCGCACTTGACGCGCGCCGGGTACTTGGAGACGCCGGCGAACGCCACCGCGTCCTCGAGCACCTCCTCCATCGCGTCGTCCGGAACGACCTGGCCGCGGGACTGCATCAGCGTGAGGAACGTCTCCTGGATGTCCCTCGCCGCCGCCAGCTCCTTCCCCACCAGCAGCTCGTTCAGCACGGAGGCGCTGGCCTGGCTGATCGAGCAGCCCTGCCCGTCGTAGGAGACGTCGGCGACCACGTCGCCCTCGTACCGGACCCGCAGCGTGATCTCGTCCCCGCACGTCGGGTTCACGTGGTGCACTTCGGCATCGCCGTCGCGCAGCCCGCGGCCGTGCGGGTGCTTGTAGTGATCCAGGATCACGTCCTGGTACATCGATTCCAGCTGCACGTCGTCAACCCGTCCTCATCCGAAGAAGCCACGGACGTACTCGAGACCCGCGACGAGGGCGTCGACCTCCGCCGGCGTGGAGTACAGATAGAACGACGCCCGCGTGGTCGCGGGAATTCCATAGCGCAGGCAGACCGGGCGGGCGCAGTGGTGACCGACACGCACGGCGATGCCCTGCTCGTCGAGCACCTGCCCCACGTCGTGGGGGTGGATGTCCGCCAGCGTGAACGAAATCGTCGCCCCGCGGTCCTCCCCCGACACCGGGCCGATGATGCGCAGGTCGGGCACCGTGGACAGCCGGTCGAGCGCGTACCGCGTGATCGCGTGCTCGTGCGCGGCGATCCGCTCCATCCCGATGCCCGCGAGGTAGTCCACGGCCGCGCCGAGGCCGACGGCCTGCGCGATCGGCGGCGTCCCCGCCTCGAACTTGTGCGGCGCCGGCGCGTACGTCGACGCGCTCATCGTGACCGTCTCGATCATCTCGCCGCCCCCGAGGAACGGCGGCAGGTCCTCCAGCAGCTCCTGCCGGCCCCAGAGCACGCCGATGCCGGTCGGGCCGCACATCTTGTGGCCGGTGAAGGCCACGAAGTCGGCCTGGAGGGCCTGCACGTCCAGCGGCATGTGCGGCGCGGCCTGCGAGGCGTCGATCACGACCAGCGCCCCGACCTGCTGCGCGCGGCGGACGATCTCCTCGTACGGGTTGACCGTGCCGAGCACATTGGAGACCAGCACGAAGGAGACGACCTTCGTCCGCTCCGTGATGACCTCGTCAATGTTCGACAGGTCGAGCCTGCCGTCGTCGGTGAGACCGAACCACTTCAGCGTCGCGCCCGTGCGCTGGGCCAGGA
The DNA here is from genome assembly GCF_031845565.1 of Streptomyces johnsoniae. NCBI lineage: Bacteria > Bacillati > Actinomycetota > Actinomycetes > Kitasatosporales > Streptomycetaceae > Streptomyces > Streptomyces johnsoniae. Next base: position 109,267 of record NZ_JAVREV010000011.1, read on the forward strand.
ACTGCCAGGGCACGATGTTGGAGTGGTGCTCCATCTCCGTGATGACGATGTCCGTGCCGGCGTCCACCCGGTACGGCTCGTCGGCCCAGCCCAGCATGTTGGCGACGAGATTGAGCGACTCCGAGGCGTTCTTGGTGAACACGACCTCGTCGCGGCTCGGCGCGTTGATGAACGCGGCGACCTTGTCCCGGGCGCCCTCGTACAGCGCGGTGGCCTCCTCGGCCAGCACGTGCACACCGCGGTGCACATTGGCGTGGTGGCGCTCGTAGTAGTCGCTCATCGCGTCCAGCACCTGGCGCGGCTTCTGCGAGCTGGCCGCGTTGTCCAGGTAGACCAGCTGCTTGCCGTCGTGGACGGTGCGGTCGAGCAGCGGGAAATCCTTGCGGATCGTCTCGGTGTCCAGGAGCCCCGCCGGCAACGCCGCGTTCGCCTGCGTCATGAGGCCCCTCCCTTGGTGTACTGCTCGTAGCCCTCGGCCTCAAGCTTGTCCGCCAGCTCGGGGCCGCCGGACTCCACGATCCGGCCGCCGGCGAACACGTGCACGTGGTCGGGCTTGATGTAGCGCAGGATGCGCGTGTAGTGCGTGATCAGCAGGGTGCCGACCTCGCCGCTGTCGCGGACCCGGTTGACGCCCTCGGACACGATGCGCAGCGCGTCGATGTCCAGGCCGGAGTCGGTCTCGTCGAGAATCGCGATCTTCGGCTTCAGCAGCTCCAGCTGGAGGATCTCGTGCCGCTTCTTCTCACCGCCGGAGAAGCCCTCGTTCACATTGCGCTCGGCGAAGGACGGGTCCATCTCCAGGCGCTGCATGGTCTCCTTGACCTCCTTCACCCAGGTCCGCAGCCGCGGGGCCTCGCCGCGGATGGCGGTGGCGGAGGTGCGCAGGAAGTTGGACACGGAGACGCCGGGCACCTCGACGGGGTACTGCATCGCGAGGAAGACGCCGGCCCTGGCCCGCTCGTCGACGGACATGTCGAGCACGTCCTCGCCGTCCAGGGTCACGGTGCCGCCGGTGATGGTGTACTTGGGGTGGCCGGCCAGCGAGTAGGCCAGGGTGGACTTGCCGGAGCCGTTGGGGCCCATGATGGCGTGCGTCTCGCCCTGCTTCACGGTCAGGTCGACCCCGCGCAGGATCTCTTTCGGACCGCCTTCGCCGTCGACGGAGACGTGCAGGTCGTGAATCTCAAGCGTTGCCATGGGGATGCCTCAGGACTCCTGGGTGACGGAGACGAGCACGGCGGCGCCGGGGCCGTCTCCTTCGATCTTGACGGGGTAAACGGGGATGGGGCGGGTCGCGGGCAGCCCGGACGGCTTGCCGGTGCGCAGGTCGAAGCTCGAACCGTGCAGCCAGCACTCGATCTGGCAGTCCGCCACCTCGCCCTCGGACAGCGAGACGTTCGCATGCGAACAGATGTCGTTGACGGCGAACACGCTGCCCTCGGTACGGACCACGGACACCGGGACTCCGCCCAGCTCGACCCGCCTGGGGACGTCCTCCTCCAGGTCGCCCACCGTGCAGACCCGGACGAAACCCTCGGCGCCGCTCATGCGATCGACTCCGCCAGCTCGGCCTCCAGCCGCGCGATCAGCCGCTCCTCGACGTCGGGGACGCCGATCTGCTGGACCAGCTCGGCGAAGAAGCCGCGCACGACCAGGCGGCGCGCCTCCTCCGCGGGAATGCCGCGGGCCATCAGGTAGAACAGCTGCTCGTCCTCGAACCTTCCGGTGGCCGAGGCGTGGCCGGCGCCGACGATCTCCCCGGTCTCGATCTCCAGATTGGGGACCGAGTCCACCCGCGCGCCGTCGGTCAGCACCAGGTTGCGGTTCAGCTCGTAGGTGTCGGTGCCGGTGGCGGTGGCCCTGATCAGCACGTCGCCGATCCACACGGCGCGGGCCCGGGCGCCCTGGAGCGCACCCTTGTAGGCCACATTGCTGCGGCAGTTGGCGGCGGAGTGGTCCACCAGCAGCCGGTGCTCCTGGTGCTGCCCGTCGTCCGTGAAGTACAGCCCGTACAGCTCGGCCTCGCCGCCGGGGCCCGCGTAGCTGACGCGCGGGTGCAGACGGACGACGTCGCCGCCGAAGGTGACGACCACGGACTTGAACGTGGCGTCCCGCCCGACCAGCGCATTGTGCTGCGAACAGTGCACGGCCGTGTCCGCCCAGTCCTGCACGGAGACGACGGTCAGCTTGGCGCCCTCCGCGACCTGGAACTCCACGTTCGCCGCGCGGACGGTGTCACCGGTGTGGTCGAGGATCAGGACCACCTCGGCGAAGCGGCCGATGTCGAAGACGGTGTGCCCGTAGGTCACGCCGCCCTCGCCGTGCAGGCTCACCCGCACGGGCTCGGCCGGCACGGCCTCCGCGGGAACGGTGACGACCGTCGCCTTCTCGAAGGCGCTGAACGCCTGTGCGGCCACCCGGTCGGCGGGCTTCCCGGCCCGGCCGACCCGCGGGTCGTCGCGGCCCACCGTCTCCACCGTGACGCCGTCGGGTGCGACGATCTCGGCCTTCACCGATCCGTCGGCGACCGCGGTGCCGTCGTGCAGCCCCCGGAGCCGCTCCAGGGGCGTGAAGCGCCACTCCTCCTCGCGCCCGTGGGGAACGGGGAAGTCCGCCACGTCGAAGGACGGCGGCGCGCTCATCCGGGTGGCGACGGTGGACTCCGCGGCCACCGCGACCGCCCCTCCCGCCGGGATGCTCTGGGCCTCAGCCATGGGTGTCGTCGTGCTCACTCTCTTGATCGGTCCGCTGGGTGGTCTGCTGGGTGGTCTGCTCGATGATGAGGTGCCGGCGCGCCCGCGGGCGCGCCGCGCCGCCGGGTCAGCCGACGGCGCCCTCCATCTGCAGCTCGATCAGCCGGTTGAGCTCCAGGGCGTACTCCATCGGCAGCTCCTTGGCGATCGGCTCGACGAAGCCGCGCACGATCATCGCCATGGCCTCGTCCTCGGAGAGACCGCGGCTCATCAGGTAGAACAGCTGGTCGTCGCTGACCTTGGAGACCGTCGCCTCGTGCCCCATCGTCACGTCGTCCTCGCGGACGTCCACGTACGGGTAGGTGTCGGAGCGGGAGATGGTGTCCACCAGCAGCGCGTCGCACAGCACATTGGACTTGGAGCCCGCCGCGCCCTCGCCGATCTCGATGAGACCGCGGTAGGAGGTGCGCCCGCCGCCCCTGGCCACCGACTTGGAGACGATGTTGGACGAGGTGTTCGGCGCCATGTGCACCATCTTGGCGCCCGCGTCCTGGTGCTGCCCCTCGCCCGCGAAGGCCACGGACAGCGTCTCGCCCTTGGCGTGCTCGCCCATCAGGTACACGGCCGGGTACTTCATGGTGACCTTGGAGCCGATATTGCCGTCGACCCACTCCATGGTGGCGCCCTCGTAGGCCACGGCCCGCTTGGTCACCAGGTTGTACACATTGTTCGACCAGTTCTGAATGGTCGTGTAGCGGCAGCGGCCGCCCTTCTTCACGATGATCTCGACGACCGCGGAGTGCAGCGAGTCCGAGTTGTAGATGGGGGCGGTGCAGCCCTCGACGTAGTGCACGTAGGCGTTCTCGTCGACGATGATCAGCGTCCGCTCGAACTGCCCCATGTTCTCCGTGTTGATCCGGAAGTACGCCTGGAGCGGGATGTCGACGTGCACGCCCGGCGGCACGTAGATGAACGATCCGCCGGACCAGACCGCCGTGTTCAGCGCGGCGAACTTGTTGTCGCCGGCGGGGATCACGGTGCCGAAGTGCTCCTGGAACAGCTCCGGGTGCTCCCGCAGCGCCGTGTCGGTGTCCAGGAAGATGACGCCCTGCCGCTCCAGGTCCTCGCGGATCTGGTGGTAGACGACCTCCGACTCGTACTGCGCGGCCACACCCGCGACCAGCCGCTGCTTCTCCGCCTCGGGGATGCCCAGCCTGTCGTAGGTGTTCTTGATGTCCTCGGGCAGGTCCTCCCAGCTCTGGGCCTGCTTCTCCGTGGACCGCACGAAGTACTTGATGTTGTCGAAGTCGATGCCGCTGAGGTCGGAGCCCCAGGTGGGCATGGGCTTCTTGCCGAAGAGCTTCAGCCCCTTCAGCCGCAGCCTGAGCATCCAGTCCGGCTCGGACTTCTTGCCCGAGATGTCGCGGACGACATCCTCGGACAGGCCGCGCCTGGCGACAGCACCGGCCGTGTCGGAGTCCGCCCAGCCGTACTCGTAGTTGCCCAGCCCCTCGAGCTCGGGGTGGGCCGTCTCCGTGGGGAGCGTCATGCGGGGTTCCTCCCGGCGATGCGTGGTGATGCGGTGGTCTCGTTGTCCTCCGTGGCCGCCGCCTGCTCGGGCCGCGGGACGAAGGTCGTGCACACGCCGTCACCATGGGCGATGGTGGCCAGGCGCTGCACGTGGGTGCCCAGCAGACTGGAGAAGACCTCGGTCTCCGCCTCGCACAGCTGCGGATAGCGCGCGGCGGCGTGCGCCACCGGGCAGTGATGCTGACACAGCTGCTCCCCCGCGGGCGCGGGGACCCCGCGGGCCACGGCGGCGTAGCCGTGCTGGGACAGGGCCTCGGCCAGCGCCCTGGCCCGGTCCTCCGGGGCGGCCCGCTCCAGGAACGGGCGGTACTGCTCGGCCTGCGCGGCGGCCTTGGCGCGCGCGAAGTCCATGACGGCGGCCGCGCCCCGCTCGCTGCCGCCGGCAGCGCGCTCGATCCAGCGCAGCGCCTCCACGGCGAGCTCGTCGTAGGCGTGGTCGAAGGCGTCCCGGCCGGAGTCCGTGATCGCGAAGACCTTGGCCGGACGGCCCCGGCCGCGCGAGCCGTAGACCCGCTTCTCGCGGGGCTCGACCAGCCCGTCGGCGACCAGCGCGTCCAGATGCCTGCGCACCGCCGCCTGGGTGAGCCCCAGCCGGCCGGCCAGCTCGGCCGCGGTCGAAGGGCCGTGCCCGAGGATCGACCGCACGACGCGCCGCCGCGTGCCGGACTGCTCCTCGGACGCCGCGGGCAGCACGGGCTCCCCGGCGGCACCCGTGGCCGCCGGCGCCTCACGCCGCTCGCTCCGCTTTTTCACAACGCCATTGTTGCGTAATTCGCGCGACACGAGCAAGCCAGGTTCTGACCTGGCCGGATGCAGTACATCACGTAAGGCAAGCCTTACCTCCGCGTCCCGGGAACGGCTCCGGGGGCCCGCGGTCAAGGGCCGCACCGCGGGCTTTCTACACTCCACTGCATGCACACCCCAGGGGCCGCACCGGCCGTCGAAGCAGTCGGCCTGGTCAAACGGTACGGCCGCACGACCGCGGTGGACGGCCTCGACCTCACCGTCGCACGGGGCACCGTGACCGCCGTGCTCGGGCCGAACGGAGCGGGCAAGACGACCACCGTCGAATCCTGCGAGGGGTTCCGCACCCCCGACGCGGGACACCTGCGGGTACTCGGCCTCGACCCGGTCGCCGATGCGGCGGCGCTGCGCCCCCGCATCGGCGTGATGCTCCAGAACGGCGGCGTCTACCCGGGCGTGCGCGCCAAGGAGATGCTGCGCCACGTCGCCCGGCTGCACGCGCACCCCCTCGATGTCGACGCGCTCGCCGACCGGCTCGGGATCGGCGGTTTCGGACGCACCACCTACCGGCGCCTGTCCGGCGGCCAGCAGCAGCGGCTGTCCCTGGCCCTGGCCGTCGTCGGCCGGCCCGAGCTGGTCTTTCTCGACGAGCCGACGGCCGGCCTCGACCCGCAGGCCAGACACGCCACCTGGGACCTGATCAGGGAACTGCGGGCGGACGGCGTCACCGTGGTGCTCACCACGCACCACATGGACGAGGCCGAGGAGCTGGCCGACGACGTGGCCATCGTGGACGCCGGACGCGTCATCGCGCACGGCAGCCCGGCGGACCTGAGCCGCGGCGGCACGGCGGACGTCCTGCGCTTCACCGGCAGGCCGGGGCTCGACCTGGTCTCGCTGCGCCAGGCGCTGCCCGCGGGGAGCGAGGCCACCGAGCCGAGCCCGGGCAGCTACCGGATCACCGGCGACGTCGGCCCGCGGCTGCTGGCCACCGTCACCGCCTGGTGCGCCCAGCACGGGGTGCTCGCCGACCGGATCACCACCCAGCGGCACACCCTCGAAGACGTCTTTCTGGAACTGACCGGCAAGGAGCTGCGCCCGTGAGCACCGAAACCGGAGCGGGCCCCGGCCGCCACGCGCCGCGCCCCGGAGCGGCACCGCTGCCGCGCATGATCGCCGCACAGGCCGCCCTGGAGACCAGGATGCTGCTGCGGCACGGCGAACAGCTGCTGCTGACCGTGGTCATCCCGACACTGCTGCTGGTCCTGTTCAGCAGCGTCGACGTGGTGGACGTCGGCGAGGGGGAACGGGTCGACTTCCTCGCCCCCGGCATCCTGGCGCTCGCGGTGCTGTCCACGGCGTTCACCGGACAGGCCATCGCCACCGGCTTCGAACGGCGCTACGGCGTCCTCAAGCGCCTGGGCGCCTCGCCGCTGCCCCGCTGGGCGCTGATGTGCGGCAAGACCTGCGCCGTTCTCGTGACCCTGGTGCTCCAGACGGTGCTGCTCACGGCCGTGGCGCTGGCACTCGGCTGGTCGCCGCACGGGAACCCGGCGGCTGTCGCGCTGCTGATGCTGCTCGGCACCGCGGCGTTCTCCGGACTCGGCCTGCTGATGGCGGGGACCCTGCGCGCCGAGGTGACGCTGGCGGCCGCCAACCTCGTCTTCGTGCTGCTGCTGTTCTCCGGCGGCGTGATCGTTCCGCTGGACGACTTCCCCGCGGGGCTGCGCGGCGTGTTCGAGGCGCTGCCGCTCGGCGCGCTCTCCGACGGTCTGCGCGCGGTGCTGGACGACGGCGCGGGCATGCCCTGGGGCGACGCGGCCGTGCTCGCCGGCTGGGCGGTGGCGGGCCTGGGCGCCGCGGCCCGCTTCTTCCGCTGGGAGTGAGAACCGGAACCCGCCCCTCGTGAAAGCGCGCACAAGCGGGGGCCTAGCATGAGTGCGTGCTGAAAGCAGTGCGAAACCCCCTCGCCTTCATCGCCGACCGGTGGACCCCGCACCCGCGCACCGTGCGCCGGGCGGCGCTCACGGCCCTCGTCATGAGCGTGTGCATCGTCGTCACCGGCGGCGCGGTCCGGCTCACCGGCTCGGGTCTCGGCTGCGACACCTGGCCCAAGTGCAGCGACGACAGCCTCGTGGCCACCTCGGAGATGGGGCTGCACGGGCTGATCGAGTTCGGCAACCGGATGCTCACCTACGTGGTGAGCGCCGCCGTCGGCTGGGCCATCATCGCCGCCAGGTCGGCCAAGCCGCGCCGCCGCGGGCTGACCCGGCTGGGCTGGGCGCAGTTCTGGGTCGTGGCCGGCAACGGCGTCATCGGTGGCGTCACGGTGCTCACCGAGCTGAACCCGTACATCGTCGCCGCGCACTTCCTGGCCGCCACCGCGCTGATCACGGCGGCCACCGTGACCTGGCAGCGCACCCGCGAGGGCGACGCGGAGCCGCGGCCGCTGGTCGGCCCGCCCGTGCGGCGCGCCGTCTTCGGGCTGACCGCGCTGACCGGGGCACTGATCATCGTCGGGACCGCGGTCACCGGCAGCGGCGAGCACGCCGGCGACAGCAGCGACATCGAGCGCATGCCGTTCGACTGGGAGACCATCACCCGCGTGCACTCCGCGCTGGCCTGGGCGGTCGTCCTGGCGACGGCCGCCATCTGGATCGTGCTGCGCCTGGTGGACGCCCCCGGCGGAGTGCGGGCCCGCGCCCGCGACCTGTTCGCCGTGCTGATGGCGCAGGGCGCCATCGGCTACGCCCAGTACTTCCTCGACGAGCCCGAGCTGCTGGTCGGCTTCCACCTGCTGGGTTCGACACTGGTGTGGATCGCCACCCTCCGCCTGCTGCTCGCCACCCGCGACCGTGGCACGGCACCCGGCTCAGAGCACGGCGCGCCCCCCGCGCACGCCCCCGAACCGGTGCCCGCGACCACGGCGTAGGCTCTCTCCCCCGGCCCTTCCTCCCCCGGCGGCGCGGCCCCCGGCCCCGCGGCCTTGTGCTCAGGGGCCCCGCGGCCTTGTGCTCAGGTGTCCCCGGGGGAGCCGATCTGGAGGCCCGCCATCCGGCTCCACTCGTCGGGGCCCGTGCGCAGGCGTGCGGCCAGCTCCCCGTCGAGTGTCTCCCGCACGGCCACGCCCGCCTGGTCGGCCGCCGCGGCGAGTACCGCGCGGTCGGCCGCGACCACGTCGCCCCAGCCGCCGTCCGCGCCGACCAGCACGAGCCGGTGGCCGCGGATGCCGAGGTAGGAGATCTGCCCCTCCGCGTCGCCGCCGTGCGCGGCGGCGAAGGCGCGGATACGGCGCGTCAGGCGCGCCACGGCCCGTTCGTCGGGGCGGATGCCGTCGGGGCGGGTACCGGGGTCCGATGATTCCGCGGAGTCAGCCATGGCCGCATCCTACCGGCCGGTAATGGAGTGCGGGCCGCCGCGCCTCAGCGCAGGAACGGGTCGATGGCCACGGCGAGGAAGACCACCGACACGTAGGTGATCGACCAGTGGAAGAGGCGCATCTCCTTGAGCTTCACGCCCTGGTGTCCCGCCCGCGCGCGGCCCAGCAGCGTGTGCGCTTCCCACAGCCACCACGCGCCGGCCGCCCCGGCGACCACCGGGTAGAACCAGCCGGTGTAGCCGAGCGGCCACAGCGCCAGCGAGACGAGCACCATCACCCAGCTGTAGATCACGATCTGCCGCGCGACCACCGTATTGGCCGCGACCACCGGCAACATGGGCACGCCGACCCGGGCGTAGTCGTCCTTCACCTTCATCGACAGCGGCCAGTAGTGCGGCGGCGTCCAGAAGAACATGACGAGGAAGAGGATGACGGCCGCCCAGGAGACGGAGTTCGTCACCGAGGACCAGCCGATGAGGACCGGCATGCATCCGGCGATGCCGCCCCACACGATGTTCTGCGAGGTGCGGCGCTTGAGGAGCATCGTGTACACGAGCACGTAGAACGCCAGCGCCCCGAGCGCCAGCCAGGCGGACAGCCAGTTGACCGTCAGCCCGAACCACAGCGTGGAGATCACGGCGAGCGCGATGCCGAACGCGAGGCACTCCACCGGCCGGACGACGCCGGTCACCAGCGGCCGGTTGCGGGTGCGGTGCATCAGCGCGTCGATGTCGCGGTCGAGATACATGTTCAGCGCGTTGGCGCCGCCCGCCGAGAGGTAACCGCCCAGGCAGGTGGCGAACACCAGCCACAGGTCGGGCACACCCTGCTCCGCCAGGAACATCACGGGGACCGTGGTGATCAGGAGCAGTTCGATGATGCGGGGCTTGGTGAGTGCGATGAACGCCTTGACCCGGTCTCCCGGAGTCCTGCGGACCGAGCCCTGGGCAAGCTCTGCCACGGGACGGGAATCGACGGCCGTCACGGACACCCCTGATTGTGCGACATCAGCGATTGGCGCTGCGGGCGAATGGCGGGCTCCGTCCGGCGATCGGCCGTGGTCGCAGCTCGCACGTTACGCCGTCACTCTAGACGCCCGGCTTGCGCGCCTTGTCGGCGGGGCCCCGTCTCGGCGAACGTGCCGGAACGTCCAGCCTGGGGCACTGTAGTAAACGTTGGCCGGCGGGCCGTCCTTGCGACCTGACAAGGTTGCACGTGTCCCGGGGTCGCCCCGACCGCCGGAGGTAGGCTCGACAGCGCCCGGTGAGCCGTATCCGCCGCCTGGCGGTGAGGCCCTTCACCGGCCTGAACATACGCGGAGAGGAGCCCTGACGCAGGGTGAGCAGCAAGCCGACCACCTCAGACCTCGAATGGACGGATCTGGACGAACGGGCCGTGGACACCGCCCGGGTCCTGGCCGCCGACGCCGTGCAGAAGGTCGGGAACGGCCACCCCGGCACGGCCATGAGCCTGGCGCCCGCCGCCTATCTGGTGTTCCAGAAGCTGATGCGCCACGACCCGTCCGACCCCGACTGGGCGGGCCGTGACCGTTTCGTACTGTCCGTGGGCCACACCAGCCTGACGCTCTACGTCCAGCTCTACCTGGCCGGGTACGGCCTGGAGCTTGACGACCTGAAGTCCTTCCGCACGTGGGGCTCCAGGACCCCAGGCCACCCGGAGTACGGCCACACGGTCGGCGTCGAGACGACGACGGGGCCGCTGGGACAGGGCATCGGCAACGCGGTGGGCATGGCGATGGCCGCCCGTTACGAGCGCGGCCTCTTCGACCCGGACGCGGAGCCCGGCACCTCGCCGTTCGACCACACGATCTGGGTGTTCGCCGGCGACGGCTGCCTCCAGGAGGGCGTGTCCGCCGAGGCCGCCTCCCTGGCCGGGCACCAGAAGCTGGGCAACCTGGTGCTCCTGTACGACGACAACCACATCTCCATCGAGGGCGACACCGAGACCGCGTTCTCCGAGGACGTGCTCGCCCGCTTCGAGGCGTACGGCTGGCACGTCCAGCGCGTCGCCCCCAAGGAGAACGGCGACCTCGACCCCGCGGCCCTGCACACCGCGTTCACGGCGGCGCGGGCCGAGACCGGGCGGCCCTCGATCATCTCAGCGCGTTCCATCATCGCCTGGCCCGCGCCCCACGCGCAGAACACCGAGGCCGCGCACGGCTCGGCGCTCGGCGACGACGAGGTGGCCGCGACGAAGCGGGTCCTCGGCTTCGACCCGGAGCAGCACTTCCAGGTCGAGGAGGCGGTACTCGCGCACGCCAGGTCCGCCGTCGAACGGGGCCAGACCGCCCGCGCCACCTGGGAGAAGCAGCTCGCCACCTGGCGGCAGGCCAACCCGGAGCGGGCCGCGCAGTTCGACCGGATTCGCGCCGGGCAGCTGCCCGAGGGCTGGGAGCGGGAGCTGCCGTCCTTCGACCCGGGCACCGACGTCGCCACCCGCAAGGCGTCCGGCAAGACCCTGGCGGCTCTCGGCGCGGTCGTCCCCGAGCTGTGGGGCGGCTCGGCCGACCTCGCCGGCTCCAACAACACCACGATCGACGCGTCGTCCTCGTTCCTGCCTGCGGGCAACCCGCTGGCCGAGGCCGACCCGTACGGCCGCACCGTGCACTTCGGCATCAGGGAACATGCCATGGGCTCCGCCATGAACGGCATCGCCCTGCACGGCAACACCCGCGTCTACGGCGGCACGTTCCTGGTCTTCTCGGACTACATGCGCCCAGCCGTGCGCCTCGCCGCGCTGATGAAGCTGCCGGTCACCTACGTGTGGACGCACGACTCCATCGGGCTGGGCGAGGACGGCCCCACGCACCAGCCCGTCGAGCACCTGGCCGCGCTGCGCGCGATCCCAGGACTCAATGTGGTGCGGCCGGCCGACGCCAACGAGACCTCCCTCGCCTGGCGCGAGATCCTGCGGCGGCACGGCACCCACCCGGCCCCGCACGCGCTCGCCCTGACCCGGCAGAACGTGCCGACCTACGCGGCCAACGAGGATGCCGCCAGGGGCGGTTACGTGCACACCGAGGCGGAGGGCGGCGCGCCGCGCGCCCTGCTCATCGCCACCGGCTCCGAGGTGCACCTCGCGCTCGCCGCCCGCGAGCAGCTCCAGGCCGAGGGCGTGCCCACCCGCGTGGTGTCGATGCCGTGCGTGGAGTGGTTCGAGGAGCAGGACCAGGCGTACCGGGACCGCGTGCTGCTGCCCGAGGTCAAGGCGCGGGTCGCGGTCGAGGCCGGCGTGGGCCTGACGTGGCACGCCTACGTCGGATCTGCGGGCCGGATCGTGTCGCTCGAACACTTCGGTGCCTCCGCCGATTACAAGACGCTTTACCGCGAGTTCGGGATCACCCCGGAAGCTGTGGCGCAGGCCGCGCGGGAATCCCTGACGGCCGCCGGGCGCTGACACCGATACACGAGACAGCAGGAGATGCGATTTCCATGACCGACGCACTCAAGCGGCTCTCCCAGGAGGGTGTCGCGATCTGGCTGGACGATCTGTCCCGCTCGATGATCACCTCGGGAAGCCTCGGCGAACTGCTCGATCAGCAGCACGTCGTGGGCGTCACCACCAACCCGTCGATCTTCCAGAAGGCGATCTCCGCCGGTGAGGGGTACGAGGAGCAGGTGGCCGACCTGGCCGCCCGCCGGGTCACGGTCGAGGAGGCGGTGCGCATGATCACCACCTCCGACGTCCGGGACGCGGCCGACGTGCTGCGCCCGGTGTACGAGGCGACCGGCGGGCTCGACGGCCGGGTCTCCATCGAGGTCGACCCGCGCCTGGCGCACAACACGCGGGCCACCGTCGCCGAGGCCAAGCAGCTCGCATGGCTGGTCGACCGGCCGAACACGTTCATCAAGATCCCGGCCACCAGGGCCGGGCTGCCGGCGATCACGGAGACCATCGGGCGGGGCATCAGCGTCAACGTGACTCTGATCTTCTCGCTGGAGCGGTACCGCGAGGTGATGGACGCCTACCAGGCCGGTCTCGAACAGGCCGCCGCCAAGGGCCTCGATCTGTCGACGATCTACTCGGTCGCGTCGTTCTTCGTCTCCCGGGTGGACACCGAGATCGACAAGCGTCTCGCGGCCATCGGCACCGAGGAGGCGACCGCGCTGCGCGGCAAGGCCGCCGTCGCCAACGCCAGGCTGGCCTACCAGGCGTACGAGGAGGCCATCGGCGCGGACCGCTGGCAGGCCCTGTCCCGTTCCGGGGCCAACCCGCAGCGCCCGCTGTGGGCGTCCACGGGCGTGAAGGACCCGGCCTACCCGGACACGCTGTACGTGACCGAGCTGGTCGCGCCCGGCACCGTCAACACCATGCCGGGCGCGACGCTGCGGGCCACCGAGGACCACGGCGAGATCGCGGGCGACACCATCCGCGGCACCTACGAGCGGGCGCGCGCCGACCTGGACGCGCTGGAGAAGGTCGGCGTCTCGTACGACGAGGTGGTGCAGCTGCTGGAGGACGAGGGCGTGGACAAGTTCGAGACGGCCTGGACGGGCCTGCTCGACTCCACGAAGGCCGAGCTGGAGCGCCTGGCGGGCGGGGAGGACTGAGACACCGGTGAGCGTCAGCGCGAACCAACCGAAACATCTCAACCCCCTGCGCACGTCGCAGGACCGGCGGCTCCCGCGCATCGCGGGGCCGTCGGGTCTGGTCATCTTCGGCGTCACCGGTGACCTCTCCCGCAAGAAGCTCATGCCCGCCGTGTACGACCTCGCGAACCGGGGGCTGCTGCCCCCGGGCTTCTCGCTGGTGGGATTCGCCCGCAGGGACTGGGCGGACGAGGATTTCTGCGACGTCGTGCACAACTCCGTCAAGCAGTACGCGCGCACGCCCTTCCGTGAGGAGGTGTGGCGCCAGCTGGCCGAGGGGATGCGGTTCGTCTCCGGGACCTTCGACGACGACGAGGCGTTCGTCAATCTGCGGAGCACCATCGACCGGCTGGACAAGGAGCGCGGTACGGGCGGAAACTTCGCCTTCTACCTGTCCGTTCCGCCCAAGTACTTCCCCACGGTCGTGCGCCAGCTGAAGCAGCACGGCCTGTCCGAGCCGCCCACGGACTCCTGGCGGCGCGCGGTCATCGAGAAGCCGTTCGGCCACGACCTGGCCTCCGCCCAGGAGCTGAACCAGGTGGTGCACGAGGTCTTCCCGCCCCACGAGGTCTTCCGCATCGACCACTACCTGGGCAAGGAGACGGTGCAGAACATTCTGGCGCTGCGCTTCGCCAACACGATGTTCGAGCCCATCTGGAACCGCTCCTACGTCGACCACGTGCAGATCACGATGGCCGAGGACATCGGCATCGGCGGCCGGGCCGGGTACTACGACGGCATCGGCTCCGCACGCGACGTCATCCAGAACCACCTCCTCCAGCTGCTCGCCCTCACGGCGATGGAGGAGCCGGCGTCCTTCGACGCGGACGCGCTGGTCACCGAGAAGCTGAAGGTGCTGCACGCGGTGCAACTGCCGGAGGACCTGGGCCGGCACACCGTGCGCGGGCAGTACACCGGCGGCTGGCAGGGCGGCCAGAAGGTGGCGGGTTACCTGGACGAGGACGGTATCGACCGGGCCTCCGTCACCGATACCTACGCGGCGATGCGCCTGGAGATCGACAACCGCCGCTGGGCGGGCGTCCCGTTCTACCTGCGGACCGGCAAGCGGCTCGGCCGCCGCGTCACGGAGATCGCGGTCGTCTTCCAGACGGCGCCCTACTCCCCGTTCGACACCACCGACACCCAGGAGCTGGGGCACAACGCCCTGGTGATCCGGGTGCAGCCGGACGAGGGCATCACCGTGCGCTTCGGCTCCAAGGTGCCGGGCACGCAAATGGAGATCCGGGACGTGACGATGGACTTCGCCTACGGCGAGTCGTTCACGGAGTCCAGCCCTGAGGCGTACGAACGGCTGCTGCTCGACGTGCTGCTGGGCGACGCCAACCTCTTCCCCCGGCATCAGGAGGTCGAGCGCTCCTGGGAAATCCTCGACCCCGTCGAGGATTTCTGGGCAGGGCACGGCAGGCCCGAGCCGTACACGGCGGGCACCTGGGGGCCCAAGGCGGCGGATGAGATGCTCGCGCGCGACGGACGGAGCTGGCGGCGACCATGAATATCGACCTGACGGACACCACGTCCAGCCAGATCAACGCGGCTCTGGTCCAGGCGCGGCGGGCGGTCGGCTCGGCCGTGGGGATGGTGCTGACCCTCGTCATCGTCACGGACGAGGGCAACCACTACGACGCTCTGAAGGCCGCGAGCGAAGCGTCCCAGGAGCACCCCTCGCGGATTCTGGTCGTCATCAAGCGCCCCGGGCGCTCGCCGCGGGAGCGGGCGAACGCCCGGCTGGACGCGGAGGTCCGGGTCGGCGGGGACGTCGGCAACGGGGAAACGGTGCTGCTGCGGCTGCACGGCGAGCTGTCGGCGCACGCCTACAGCGTCGTGATGCCGCTGCTGCTGCCGGACGCGCCGGTCGTGGTGTGGTGGCCCGAGGAGGCCCCCGGTCACCCGGCCGACGACCTGCTGGGCACCCTGGCCCAGCGGCGCATCACCGACGCGGCGTCCACCGAGGACCCGGTCGCGGCGCTCGGCCTGCGGGCCCGGGTGTACGCGCCGGGCGACACCGACCTCGCCTGGACGAGGATCACGCCGTGGCGCAGTGTGCTCGCGGCGGCGCTCGACCAGAAGCACGCGGCGATCTCGTCCGCCGAAGTGGAGGGCGAGGAGTACAACCCGAGCACGGAGCTGCTCGCGCTGTGGCTGGCCGACCGCCTCGGCGTGCCGGTCGAGCGGGTCGTCTCCCCCGGCCCGGGTATCACGGCCGTTCGGCTGAACGTGGCGGACGGCGTGATCTGCCTGGACCGCCCGGACGGTTCGCTGGCGACCCTGGCGGTGCCGGGCCAGCCCGACCGGCACGTGGCGCTCCACCGCCGCAGCACGGCCGAGCTGATCGCCGAGGAGCTGCGGCGGCTCGACCCGGACGATGCGTACGCACAGGCGGTGCGGCACGGGGTCGGGCAGCTGCACAAGCGGCCGGGCCAGGCGCAGGCGGTGCCCGCGGCGCAGGCCGCGCCCGGGGCGGAGAAGCCGACGCGGAAGGCCGCGGCGGCCAGGGCCGATGGCGGGGAGCAGGGCAAGCCGGAGAAGAAGGCCGGCAAGCAGGCGGAGCAGCCGTCGTGACGGCGGTGCCGCCCGCCGGCCCCTTCGTCGTCATCCACCGCGACAAGGAGCTGATGGCGCAGGCCACGGCGGCCCGGCTGATCACGGCCGTCGTGGACGCGCAGGCGGCGGGCGGCGCCGCCTCGGTGGTGCTGACCGGGGGCCGGAACGGGAACGGCCTGCTGGCCGCGCTCGCCGGCTCCCCGGCGCGGGACGCGGTGGACTGGGGGCGGCTCGACGTGTGGTGGGGCGACGAACGCTTCCTGCCGCATGGCCACCCCGACCGCAACGACACCCAGGCCAGGGCGGCGCTGCTCGACGCGGTGCCGCTCGACCCGGCCCGCGTGCACCCGATGCCCGCGTCCGACGGCCCCCACGGGGACGACCCGGATGCGGCGGCGGAGAGCTACGCAGCCGAACTGGCCGCCGCGGCAGGCCCGTTCGACGTTCTGCTGCTGGGTGTGGGCCCCGATACGCATATCGCGTCGCTGTTCCCCGGCCACCCGGCCGCCGAGGTCACCGACCGTACGGTGGTCGCGGTGCGCGAGGCGCCGAAGCCGCCGCCGACCCGCATCTCGCTCACCCTGCCGGTGATCAATTCGGCCGGTGAGGTGTGGCTGCTCGCCGCGGGCGAGGACAAGGCGCGGGCCGTGGCGACGGCGCTCGGAGGGGACGATGCCGCCCCGGCCGCGCGCGCCGCCGGCGCCCGCACCCTGTGGCTGCTCGACGAGGCCGCCGCGGCCGACCTGCCCGCGGCGGCCTGAGCCGCCGGGGCCCCGCGGGGCCCCGGCGGGCCGGGCTCACCGCCCGCGCAGCTCGCGGTATGTGGCCACCAGGGCCGCCGTGGAGGCGTCGAGTCCTGGCACCTCGGCGCCCTGCACGAGGGCGGGCTCCACGCGCTTGGCGAGGACCTTACCGAGCTCGACGCCCCACTGGTCGAAGGAGTCGATGTCCCACACCGCGCCCTGTACGAACACCTTGTGCTCGTACAGGGCGACCAGCTGGCCGAGGACGGAGGGCGTCAGCTCGCCCGCGAGCACGGTGGTGGTGGGCCGGTTCCCCGGGAACGTGCGGTGCGGCACCAGGTCCTCCGCGACGCCCTCGGCCCGCACCTCCTCCGCGGTCTTGCCGAAGGCGAGCGCCTGGCCCTGCGCGAACAGGTTGGCCATCAGCAGATCGTGCTGCGCCTTCAGGTCCTCGCTCAACTCGGCGACGGGCCTGGCGAATCCGATCAGATCCGCCGGGATGACCTTGGTGCCCTGATGCAGCAGCTGGTAGTAGGCGTGCTGCCCGTTGGTGCCCGGGGTGCCCCACACCACGGGCCCGGTCTGCCAGCCGACCGGCCGCCCCGCCCGGTCGACGTACTTGCCGTTGGACTCCATGTCCAGCTGCTGGAGGTAGGCGGTGAAGCGGGAGAGGTAGTGGCTGTAGGGCAGCACGGCGTGCGACTGCGCGTCGAAGAAGGCCCCGTACCAGACGCCGAGCAGCCCGAGCAGCAGCGGCACGTTCTCCTCGGCAGGGGCGGTCCTGAAGTGGTCGTCCACCAGCCGGAACCCGTCCAGCATCTCGCGGAACCGCTCGGGGCCGATCGCCACCATCAGCGACAGGCCGATCGCCGAGTCGTAGGAGTAACGGCCGCCGACCCAGTCCCAGAACTCGAACATGTTGGCGGTGTCGATACCGAACGCCGCCACCTTCTCCGCGTTCGTCGACACGGCGACAAAGTGCCGGGCGACGGCCGCGCTGTCGCCGCCGAGCCCGTCGAGCAGCCAGCGGCGGGCCGACGTGGCATTGGTGATCGTCTCGATGGTGGTGAACGTCTTGGAGGCGACGATGAACAGCGTCTCCGCCGGATCGAGGTCGCGCAGCGCCTCGTGCAGGTCGGCGCCGTCCACGTTGGAGACGAAACGGAAGCCCAGCCCGCGGTCCGTGTACGGCCGCAGCACCTCGTAGGCCATCGCGGGGCCCAGATCGGAGCCGCCGATCCCGATGTTGACGACCGTCCTGATGCGCCTGCCCGTGTGGCCGGTCCACTCCCCGGACCGCACCCGCCGCGCGAAGTCGGCCATCTTCCCGAGCACCTCGTGCACGGCGGGCACCACGTTCTCGCCGTCCACCTCGACCACCGCGTCCGACGGCGCCCGCAGCGCGGTGTGCAGGACGGCCCGCCCCTCGGTGACGTTGATCTTCTCGCCGCGGAACATCGCGTCCCGCAGCTCCGCCACGCCCGTGGCGGCGGCCAGCTCCCGCAGCAGCCGCAGGGTCTCGTCCGTCACCAACTGCTTGGAGTAGTCGAGGTGGAGGTCCCCGACGCGCAGGACGTACCGTCCGGCCCGCCCGGGGTCCCGCTCGAACAGCTCCCGCAGGTGCACCTCCCCCAGCTCCTCGCGGTGCTTGCCCAGCGCGCTCCACTCGGCCATCCGATCGAGCCTGACTCGGCCGGCTACGTTCATCTCGCCCTCAGCCATCCATCGCAACGACGTTCCCAGGTCGCCCCCACGCTAGTCGATCGGCGCGGGCACCGGTGGAGACGCCGGCGCACGAGAGCGGCCCGGGGCGCCTTTCGGTGCCCCGGGCCGGTACGGCGGTCGAGCCGCCCCGTCAGATCTCGCCGCGCAGCTTGGCCAGTGCCTCGGCGAGGATCGCCTCGCCGTCGGCGTCGCTGCGGCGCTCGCGGACGTACGCGAGATGCGTCTTATAGGGCTCGGTACGCGGGGGGTCCGGCGGGGCGTCGCGCTGTGTGCCTGCCGGGAAACCACAACGCGGGCAGTCCCAGGTTTCCGGGATCTGTGCGTCGCTGGCGAAGCTGGGCTGTGTCTCGTGCCCGTTCGCGCACCAGAAGGAGACCCTCAGCCGAGGGGCGGACTCGCCGCGTTCGGCTTCACCCATGGGCCCCGCCCCGACCCGGCTGCCCCGGATCGCGTTGCCACCTGCCACGGTCGTTACTCCTGCCTGACATCCTGCGAAGTCCTCAGTCTATGCAAGGCTCAACGCACGTCCAGTGCTAGGAGTTACTTGAGACAGGACTTCGCTAGGACTTCATCAGCAGACCGAGCACCACGACGATCGCAAACCACATCAGGGCCACGACCACGGTGATCCGGTCCAGGTTGCGCTCGGCGACCGACGAGCCGCCGACGGAGGACTGCATGCCGCCGCCGAACATGTCGGAGAGGCCGCCGCCCTTGCCCTTGTGCATCAGCACGAGCAGCCCCAGCAGGGCGCTGAACACGATCAGGGCGATCTGGAACGCCGTTTCCACGACTGGACCAACTCTCTCAGGGACGGATGGACGTATTACCGGGGGCCGACGCGGGGCCGACCCCCGGACAGGGTACCGCTAGCGCGGGAGATGGTCTCTACTGATCGCGGAAGCGGACGATCTTGACGAACTCGTCCGCGTCCAGTGAGGCACCGCCCACCAGGGCGCCGTCCACGTCCGGCTGGGCCATGATCGCCGCGACGTTCCCCGACTTCACCGAGCCGCCGTACTGGATGCGGACGCCCTCGGCCAGCACGCCGTCGTACAGCTCGGCCAGGCGGGCCCTGATGGCCGCGCAGACCTCCTGCGCGTCGTCCGGGGTGGCGACCTCTCCGGTGCCGATGGCCCACACCGGCTCGTAGGCGATGACCACGGTGGCGGCCTGGTCGGCGGGCACGTCCTTCAGCCCGCCGTCGAGCTGGGCCAGGGTGTGCGCGACGTGGGAGCCGGCCTTGCGCACCTCCAGCGGCTCACCGATGCACAGGATCGGGGTGAGCCCGTGCCGGTAGGCGGCCTTGACCTTGGCGTTGCAGATGTCTTCGTTCTCGCCGTGGTACTGACGGCGCTCGGAGTGCCCGACCACCGCGTAGGTGCAGTTGAGCTTGGCGAGCATCGGTCCCGAGATCTCGCCGGTGTACGCGCCCGAGTCCTGCGCGGAGATGTCCTGGGCACCGTACTTGATCTTCAGCTTGTCCCCGTCCACCAGTGTCTGCACCGAACGCAGATCGGTGAACGGCGGCAGCACGGCGACCTCGACCTCGTCGAAGTCCTTGTCCGAAAGGCCGAAGGCGAGCTTCTGGACGTGCGCGATGGCCTCAAGGTGGTTGAGGTTCATCTTCCAGTTGCCCGCCATCAGCGGAGTGCGCGAAGCCATCGTCCTTCAGTCCTCCAGTGCCGCAAGGCCGGGGAGCGTCTTGCCCTCAAGGTATTCGAGGCTGGCTCCGCCGCCGGTCGAGATATGGCCGAATGCCGACTCCTCGAAGCCGAGGGTGCGGACGGCCGCCGCCGAGTCACCGCCGCCGACGACGGTGAAGGCCGGGCTGTCCGCGAGCGCCCGGGCCACGGCCCTGGTCCCGCTCGCGAAGTCGGGGTGCTCGAAGACGCCCATCGGGCCGTTCCAGAAGACGGTCGCCGCGTCCGCCAGCTTGGCCGCGTACAGCGCGCCCGTCTCCGGGCCGATGTCCAGGCCCTGCCGGCCGGCCGGAATGGCGTCGGCGGACAGCACGGCCGGATCGGCCGGCGCCTTGGTTTTCAGGTCGGGGAACTCCTCGGCCGCCACCACGTCGACGGGGAGCACGAACTCCACGCCCAGCTCGGCGGCCCGGCGCAGGTACTCCCGCACGGCCGGCACCTGGTCCTCCTGGAGCAGGGAGTCGCCGACCTCGTGCCCCTGCGCCTTGAGGAACGTGTAGGCCATGCCGCCGCCGATGAGGATGCGGTCGGCCCTGGCGAGGAGATGGTCGATGACGCCGAGCTTGTCGGAGACCTTCGCGCCGCCGAGGACGACGGCATAGGGGCGGCTGACATTCTCGGTGAGCTGCTCCAGCACGCCGACCTCGGTGGCGATCAGGCCGCCCGCGGCGCGCGGGAGCCGGGCCGGGAGGTCGTAGACGGAGGCGTGCTTGCGGTGCACGGCGCCGAAGCCGTCGCCGACGTAGACCTCGGCGAGGCCCGCGAGGCGGTCGGCGAAGGCGCCGCGCTCGGCGTCGTCCTTGCTGGTCTCGCCCGCGTTGAAGCGCAGGTTCTCCAGCAGCGCGACCTCGCCGTCGGCGAGGCCCTCGACGGTGGCCCGGGCGCTCTCGCCCACGGTGTCGGCCGCGAACGCGACCGGGCGGCCGAGGAGTTCACCCAGGCGCTCGGCGACGGGCGCGAGCGAGTACTGCGGGTCGGGGGCGCCCTTGGGCCGCCCCAGGTGCGAGGCGACGACGACGCGGGCGCCGGCCGCCGCGAGCTTTTCGATGGTGGGCACGGCGGCCCGGATGCGGCCGTCGTCGGTGATGGTCCCGTCGGCGAGCGGAACGTTCAGGTCCGCACGGACGAAGACGCGCCGCCCGGCGACCTGGAGATCATCGATCGTCTTCATGCTTGTCTGGGCTCCTAGAGGCTGCTCTGCCATGGCACGAGGGCCCGCAGCGGGCGGTGAGGCGCGCTGCGAGCCCTGCGGACGCGACGGGTCAGAGCCGCTCGCCGACGTAAGAGGTCAGGTCGACGAGGCGGTTGGAGTAGCCCCACTCGTTGTCGTACCAGCCGACGATCTTGACCTGGTTGCCCTGCGCCATGGTGAGCGAGGAGTCGAAGGTGCAGGAGGCCGGCCAGTTGACGATGTCCGAGGAGACGATCTGGTCCTCGGTGTACTCCAGGATGCCCTTCAGGTCGCTGTCCGCGGCGCTGCGGAAGGCGGCGTTGACCTCGTCCCTGGTGGTCTCGCGGCTCAGCTCGACGACCAGGTCGGTGACCGAGCCGGTCGGGACGGGCACGCGCATCGCGATGCCGTCCAGCTTGCCCTTGAGCTGCGGGAGGACCAGGGCGGTGGCCTTGGCGGCACCGGTCGTGGTCGGGATGATGTTGAGCGCGGCGGCGCGGGCGCGGCGCAGGTCCTTGTGCGGGAAGTCCAGGATGCGCTGGTCGTTCGTGTACGCGTGGACCGTCGTCATCAGGCCCTTGACGATGCCGAAGCTCTCGTCGAGCACCTTGGCCATGGGCGCCACACAGTTGGTGGTGCACGAGGCGTTCGAGATGACGTGGTGCGCGCTCGCGTCGTACTGGTCCTGGTTCACGCCCATGACGACCGTCAGGTCCTCGTTCTTCGCGGGCGCGGAGATCAGGACCTTCTTGGCCCCGGCGGCCAGGTGCTTGGCGGCGTCGTCGCGCTTCGTGAAGATGCCGGTGGACTCGATGACGATGTCGGCGCCCAGCTCGCCCCACGGCAGCGCCGCCGGGTCGCGCTCGGCGAGCGTCTTGAAGGTCTGGTTGCCGACCGAGATGGTGTCCTCGGTGTGGGTGACCTCTTCCTTGAGGCGGCCGAGGATGCTGTCGTACTTGAGCAGGTGCACCAGGGTGGCATTGTCGGTCAGGTCGTTGACACCGACGATCTGGACGTCCGCCCCCTGTTCAAGGAGTGCGCGGAAGTAGTTGCGACCGATACGGCCAAAGCCGTTGATTCCTACGCGGATCGTCACGAACCGATCTCCTCGTTGGTACGCCGGTGAAACGAACACCGGCGATGCTGTATTGGGATGTCCCCGACCACTTCCGACCCTACCGCGCCCGGGTCCGGCCGGTGACATCGGCCAGGCGTGTTCGGGCCCGGAAACACGGGCCCGCGGGGCCCGCACGGGCGGCCGCGTCAGCCGACCATCTCCTCGGTGAGGCTCGACTCGGTACCCGGAATGCCCAGATCCTGCGCACGCTTGTCGGCCATGGCCAGCAGTCTCCTGATGCGGCCCGCCACCGCGTCCTTGGTCAGCGGCGGATCGGCCAGCGCGCCCAGCTCCTCGAGCGAGGCCTGCTTGTGCTCCATCCGCAGCCGGCCCGCCGCGGCGAGGTGCTCCGGCACTTCGTCGGCCAGAATCTCCAGCGCGCGCTGGACGCGCGCGCCCGCGGCCACGGCGGCGCGCGCGGAACGCCTGAGGTTGGCGTCGTCGAAATTGGCCAGGCGGTTGGCCGTGGCGCGCACCTCGCGCCGCATCCGCCGCTCCTCCCAGGCGAGCACGGACTCGTGCGCCCCCAGCCGGGTGAGCAGCGCGCCGATGGCGTCGCCGTCGCGCACGACGACGCGGTCCACGCTGCGCACCTCGCGGGCCTTGGCCCCGATCTGGAGGCGGCGGGCCGCGCCGACGAGCGCGAGAGCGGCCTCGGGCCCGGGGCAGGTGACTTCGAGCGAGGAGGAACGGCCCGGCTCCGTCAGCGAGCCGTGGGCGAGGAACGCGCCGCGCCAGGCGGCCTCCGCGTCGCAGGTGGCGCCGGAGACGACCTGCGGCGGCAGGCCGCGGATCGGGCGGCCCCTGCCGTCGACGAGACCTGTCTGCCGGGCCAGCTGATCACCGCCCGCGACCACGCGCACGACGTAGCGGCTGCCGCGGCGCAGCCCGCCCGGGGCCATCACTACCAGGTCGGAGGAGTGGCCGAAGATCTCCAGAATGTCCCGGCGCAGCCGCCGCGCGGCGATCCCCGTGTCCAGCTCCGCCTCGATCACGATGCGCCCGCTCACCAGGTGCAGGCCGCCCGCGAAACGCAGGATCGACGACACCTCCGACTTGCGGCAGCAGGTGCGGGTGACGGGAAGCCGGGAGATCTCGTCCTTCACCGCAGCCGTCATCGCCATGGGCCGATCCTTCCATGCATCCGAAAAATACGGTCGTACGCGGCGGCAAGCAGCTCCGGGTCGTGCCGGGAAGAGCCGCCCTGCGGGGAGGTGTCCCCTCGGGCGGCCACCGGCGCCAGCTCCACTTCGGCCCCCAGCCGCTCGGCGGCCCGGCACAGACTCTCCTGGTCCGGCACGGCGGCCCGGTCGGCCAGCACCACGTCAAAGGCGAGTTTAGGGGCGTGTTGTACCAAAACCTCCACATGACGCTGCGGGGAGAAGCCATCAGTTTCCCCGGGCTGGGGCGCCAGGTTGAGCGAGAGGACGCGGCGGGCCCTGGTCGCGACGAGGGCGTCGAGCAGCTCGGGAACGAGCAGGTGGGGGATGACGGAGGAAAACCAGGAGCCGGGGCCGAGCACCACCCAGTCCGCGTCGAGCACCGCCTCCACGGCCTCGGGGACGGCGGGCGGGTCGTGCGGAACGAGCACGACCTGCCGCACCTCCCCCGGGGTCAGGGCGACGGCGGCCTGCCCGCGGACGCGGCTCAGCTCGTCCGGGCGGTCCGGCCGGTGGCCGCGGACCAGGGCCTCAAGCTCCAGCGGCACCGCCGACATGGGCAGGACCCGGCCGTGCGCGCCCAGCAGTTTGCCGACGAGGTCGAGGGCGCGCACGTGGTCGCCCAGCTGCTCCCACAGGGCGACGATCAGCAGATTCCCCACGGCGTGGTCGTGCAGGGCGCCCTCGCTGGTGAAGCGGTGCTGCACGACCTCCGACCAGGTGCGGCCCCACTCGTCGTCGCCGCACAGGGCGGCCAGTGCCTTGCGCAGGTCCCCGGGGGGCAGCACGCCCAGCTCGTCGCGGAGCCGGCCGCTCGACCCGCCGTCGTCGGCGACGGTGACCACGGCCGTGAGGTCGCCGGTGATGCGGCGCAGCGCGGTCAGCGAGGCGGACAGGCCCATGCCGCCGCCCAGGGCGACGACCTTCGGCTGGGCGCCGCGGCGCCCGCCGCGCAGCGGCCGGACGGTGCCGCGGCTCCGCGGCTGGCCCTCGGCTGCCCGGCGGTGCCGGAGACCCTTGCGCGGCATCTACTCGCGCCCCATGTCCCGGTGGACGACGACCGTTTCGACTCCCTCCGCGGCCAGCCGGCGGGCCAGCCGCTCGGACATGGCGACACTGCGGTGCTTGCCGCCGGTACAGCCCACCGCGATCGTCACGTAGCGCTTGCCCTCGCGCCGGTACCCGCCCGCGATCAGCTGGAGGAGCTCGGCGTAGCGGTCGAGGAACTCCTTGGCGCCCGGCTGGTTGAACACGTAGCCCGCGACCTCCTCGCTGGTGCCGGTGTAGGGGCGCAGCTCGGGCACCCAGTGCGGATTGGGCAGGAACCGGCAGTCGACGACGTGGTCGGCGTCGACCGGCAGGCCGTACTTGTAGCCGAACGACATCACCGTGGCGCGCAGCTCGGGCTCGTCCCCGCCCGCGAACTGGGCGTCCATCTTGGCGCGCAGCTCGTGCACGTTGAGATTGGAGGTGTCGATCACCAGGTCGGCGTCGCCGCGCAGCTCGCGCAGCAGGTCACGTTCCGCGGCGATGCCGTCGACGATACGGCCGTCGCCCTGGAGGGGGTGCGGCCTGCGCACGGACTCGAAGCGCTGGACGAGCGCATTGTCCGACGCCTCAAGGAAGACGATGCGCCGGGTGACGCCCTTGGCGTCCAGGTCGGTCAGCGACTCGCGCAGACTGTCGAAGAAGCTCCGGCCGCGGACGTCGACGACGACGGCGATACGGGCCACGTTGCCCTGGGAGCGGGCGCCGAGGTCGACCATGGTCGGGATCAGGGCGGGCGGCAGATTGTCCACGACGAACCAGCCCAGATCCTCCAGGCACTTGGCCGCGGTGCTGCGCCCCGCGCCGGACATGCCCGAGATGATCACCAGCTCCGGGGTGGTCAGGGCCTCGTCACCGCCGGCCGGCGCGGCCGGCTGGTCTTCGCCTCTGGTCTGTTCGCTCATCATGCAGGTCCCCCGCGTGTTCTCTCTCGTGCGTGAAGTGGGTGGGCTCGCTCCCCGCTCAGTCCTCCAGGATCTCGCCGGTCGCGGTGTTGACCGCGGGTGCGGACCGGGCTCCCGCGAGGGCCGCGACGACCGTCTCCGCGGTCCTGCGGCCCACTCCCGGAACCTCGCAGATCTCCTCGACCGTGGCGGTGCGGAGCCGCTTGACCGAGCCGAAGTGCTTGAGCAGGGCCTTCTTGCGGGTCTCCCCGAGGCCGGGGACGGCGTCGAGGGGACCCCTTCTTATCGATTGTGACCGCTTGCCCCGCTGATAGCGGATCGCGAAGCGGTGCGCCTCGTCGCGGACCCGTTGCAGCAGGTAGAGGCCCTCGCTTGACCGGGGCAGGATCACCGGATCGTCCTCACCCGGCAGCCAGACCTCCTCCAGGCGCTTGGCCAGTCCGCACACGGCGACGTCGTCGATGCCCAGCTCGTCCATCGCCCTGCGGGCGGCGGCCACCTGGGGCTGCCCGCCGTCCACCACCACCAGCTGCGGCGGATAGGCGAAGCGCCGGGGACGGCCGTCCTCCGTCCTCGGAGACGTCGGAGTGTCCTCCTCCGGTTCCTCCACGGCCCACTCCCCCGTCTTCTCCCGCTCCCTGAGGTAACGGCGGAAACGGCGGGAGACGACCTCGTGCATGGCGCGGATGTCGTCCTGGCCGCTGAAGCCCTTGATCTGGAAGCGCCGGTACTCACTCTTCCTGGCGAGCCCGTCCTCGAAGACGACCATGGACGCCACCACGTCCTCGCCCTGGAGGTGGGAGACGTCGAAGCACTCGATGCGCAGCGGGGCGGAGTCGAGGGCCAGGGCCTCGGTGATCTCCTCCAGGGCCCTGGACCTGGTGGTCAGGTCGGAGGCGCGCTTCGTCTTGTGCAGGGCCAGCGCCTGCTGGGCGTTGCGCTGGACGGTGACCATCAGGTCCCGCTTGTCGCCGCGCTGCGGAACGCGCAGGCTGACCCGGGCGCCGCGGCGCTCGCCGAGCCACTCGGCCAGGGGCTCGGGCGGCTCCGGCAGGGCGGGGACCAGCACCTCCCTGGGCACGCTCTCGCCGCGCTCCTCGCCGTAGAGCTGCTGGAGCGCGCTCTCCACGAGGTCCGCGGTGGTGACGTGCTCCACGCGGTCGGTGACCCAGCCGCGCTGGCCGCGGACCCGGCCGCCGCGGACGTGGAAGATCTGCACGGCCGCCTCCAGCTCGTCCTCGGCCAGGGCGATCAGATCGGCGTCGGTGGCGTCGGCGAGCACCACCGCGTTCTTCTCCAGGGCGCGCCGCAGGGCCTCGATGTCGTCGCGCAGCCGCCCGGCCCGCTCGTACTCCATGGCCTCGGACGCCTCGCGCATCTGCTGCTCCAGGCGCCGCAGGTACGCGCCGGTGCGGCCGGCCATGAAGTCGCAGAACTCCTCGGCCAGCGCGCGGTGCTCCTCGGCGGTGACGCGGCCGGTGCAGGGGGCCGAGCACTTGTCGATGTAACCGAGCAGGCAGGGCCTGCCGACGTCCCGCGCCCGCTTGAACACCCCGGCGGAGCAGGTGCGGACGGGAAAGACGCGCAGCAGCAGGTCGACGGTCTCGCGGATGGCCCAGGCGTGGGCGTAGGGGCCGAAGTAGCGCACGCCCTTGCGCTTGGGGCCGCGCATGACCTGCGCCCTGGGGAACTCCTCGTTCATCGTCACGGCGAGCGACGGATAGCTCTTGTCGTCGCGGTATTTGACGTTGAATCGGGGGTCGTACTCCTTGATCCAGGAGTACTCCAGCTGGAGGGCCTCCACCTCCGTGGAGACCACGGTCCATTCCACGGAGGCGGCGGTGGTGACCATGCTCGCCGTCCTCGGGTGCAGCCCCGTCAGGTCCTGGAAGTAGGAGGACAGGCGCTGCCGCAGGCTTTTCGCCTTCCCGACGTAGATCACCCGGCGGTGATCGTCGCGGAAGCGGTAGACCCCGGGCGAGTCGGGAATCTCGCCCGGCCTGGGGCGGTAGGTGGAGGGGTCGGCCATGAACGCAACCCTACTGCCGCCCACTGACGGCGAGTGACGGTGTCACCAGCCGCGTTGGCGCCACTCCCCGAGGTGCGGGCGCTCGGCGCCCAGGGTGGTGTCGGCGCCGTGGCCGGGGTAGACCCAGGTCTCGTCCGGGAGCCGGGCGAAGAGCTTGGTCTCCACGTCGTGCAGCAGCCGGTTGAACGCGCGTGCGTCACCGCGGGTGTTCCCGACGCCGCCGGGGAACAGGCAGTCCCCGGTGAAGACGTGGGGGTGGCCCTCGGGATCGTCGTAGATCAGTGCGACGGAACCCGGGGTGTGGCCGACGAGGTGCCGCGCGGTGAGGCGGCAGGTGCCCACGGCGATCTCGCCGCCGTCCTCGACCGGGTGGTCGGTGGGCACGGGAATGCCCGGGGCGTCGTGCCGCCCGGCGTAGGTGCGCGCACCGGTGGCGCGCACGATCTCGTCGAGCGCCTGCCAGTGGTCGGCGTGCCGGTGGGTGGTGACGACGGAGGCGATGCCGTCACCACCGATCAGGCGCAGGAGGGTGCCCGGCTCGTCCGCCGCGTCGATGAGCAGCTGCTCGCCGGTGTCGCGGCAGCGCAGCAGATAGGCATTGTTCTCCATGGGGCCGACCGCGACCTTGGAGATGATCAGCTTGGCCAGCTCATGCGCGTCGGCCGGGCCGCCGACCGTGACGTTGCCGGTGTAGGACATGGCCGCCAGTGTGTCAGAGCGGCGGCGGCGCGGGCAGGGAACCGGCGGTGGTGAGGCCGCTGCCGGACGTGCGCCCGGTCAGCCAGCCGACCAGGGAGGCGGGGGTGCCGACGACGACCTGCCGCTCACCGTTCCCGTCGTTCTCGCCGCTCTCCCCGCCGGTGCGCCAGTGGCGGCCGTCCTCGGCGCGCAGTTCCAGCGGCGGCAGTGCCGGGTGGCCGGCGAAGCGCCGGGCGAGGCTCTCCAGGGAGCGGTCGAGGAAGGCGCCTGGCAGGTCGGCGACGGTGCGGCCGATCCCCAGGTCGATGTGGTGCAGCTCGATCTCGGTCAGGCGGCGGAAAGGGATGTTGTCGAGCGAGTCGGTGACGCCGTTGCGCAGGGTCACCGTGACCTGCCAGTCTGTGCCGGTCAACTGTGCGGCCGTCCGGGCCAGGCGGGCGGCGCTGTCGCGCACGTCCGCGCGGTGGACGGCGGCCGGCCGGTTGGCGTCGCGCTCGATGTCCCCGTTCCTGGCCGCTTCGCTCGCGTACATCGGGCGCCTGTGCAGCACGTTGTCCAGGGCGTCGGCGTTGCGGGCGAGGTGGGCCAGGACGTGGCCGCGCGTCCAGCCGGGCAGGTGCGAGGGCGCCGCGACGTCGCCGTCGCCCAGGGCTTCGATAGCGGCGAGGAAGTGGTCCGTGGCGTCCTGGAGGGTGGCGAGATCCGCTGCGGGTCCGGTCATGATCGCCACGCTAGCCGGATCACTCGGTCGAGGGAAAGTAGAGGGGGTGCGGCACGAGAATGCCGAGAATCGAACGCTCGTGCTATAGGGTGCGGAGCGGTAGGGGCCCCGGCATCCGGGGGACATTTGTCCGATGCCGCCCATACTCTTGGACGGGGGTTCCCCACATCCGGCGGTCCCCTTGATCACACAAGAAAGGTGCCATCCGGCGTGGCCGACCGACTCATCGTTCGTGGCGCTCGCGAGCACAATCTGCGGAATGTCTCGCTCGACCTCCCGCGCGACTCGCTCATCGTCTTCACCGGGCTGTCGGGATCGGGGAAGTCCTCGCTCGCCTTCGACACGATCTTCGCCGAGGGCCAGCGCCGTTACGTGGAGTCGCTGTCCGCGTACGCTCGGCAGTTCCTCGGGCAGATGGACAAGCCCGATGTGGACTTCATCGAAGGGCTGTCACCCGCGGTCTCGATCGATCAGAAGTCGACCTCGCGCAATCCGCGCTCGACGGTCGGCACGATCACGGAGGTCTACGACTACCTGCGGCTGCTGTTCGCCCGCATCGGCAAGCCGCACTGTCCCGAGTGCCGCCGCCCCATCGCGCGGCAGTCGCCGCAGGCGATCGTGGACAAGGTGCTCGGCCTTGAGGAGGGCAGCCGCTTCCAGGTGCTGTCGCCGCTGGTGCGCGAGCGCAAGGGCGAGTTCGTCGACCTCTTCTCCGACCTCCAGACCAAGGGCTACAGCCGTGCCCGCGTGGACGGCGCGACGGTGCAGCTGACCGACCCGCCCAAGCTGAAGAAGCAGGAGAAGCACACCATCGAGGTGGTGGTGGACCGCCTGACCGTCAAGAGCAGCGCCAAGCGCCGCCTGACGGACTCGGTGGAGACGGCTCTCGGGCTCTCGGGCGGCATGGTGGTGCTCGACTTCGTCGACCTGCCCGAGGACGATCCGCAGCGCGAGCGGATGTTCTCCGAGCACCTGTACTGCCCCTACGACGACCTGTCGTTCGAGGAGCTGGAGCCGCGGTCCTTCTCGTTCAACTCGCCCTTCGGCGCCTGCCCGGAGTGCACCGGCATCGGCACCCGTATGGAGGTCGACCCGGAGCTGATCATCCCCGACCCGGAGAAGACCCTGGAGGAGGGCGCGATCCACCCGTGGTCCCACGGCCACACCAGGGGCTACTTCAATCTGCTGATGGGCGCGCTCGGCGACGCGCTGAGCTTCAGGACCGACGTCCCCTGGCAGGGCCTGCCGCAGCGGGCGAAGAAGGCGCTGCTGCACGGGCACAAGACCAAGATCGAGGTCCGCTACGAAAACCGGCACGGGCAGGAGCGCGCCTACACCACGGCGTTCGAGGGCGTCCTGCCGTTCATCAGGCGCCGGCACGCCGAGGCCGAGAGCGACTCGAGCCGCGAGCGCTTCGAGGGCTACATGCGCGAGGCACCCTGCCCGGCCTGCCACGGCACCCGCCTCAAGCCGCTGATCCTGGCCGTCACCGTGCAGGACCGGTCGATCGCCGATGTCGCGGGCATGTCGATCAGCGAGTGCGCCGACTTCCTGCGCGAGATGAAGCTGAGCGCCCGCGAGAAGACCATCGCCGAGCGCGTGCTCAAGGAGGTCAACGAGCGGCTGCGGTTCCTCGTCGACGTCGGCCTGGACTACCTCTCGCTCGACCGGGCGGCCGGCACCCTCTCCGGCGGCGAGGCGCAGCGCATCCGGCTCGCCACGCAGATCGGCTCCGGTCTGGTCGGCGTGCTGTACGTGCTCGACGAGCCGTCGATCGGCCTGCACCAGCGGGACAACCACCGGTTGATCGAGACCCTGGTCCGGCTCCGCGACCTGGGGAACACGCTGATCGTCGTCGAGCACGACGAGGACACCATCCGCACCTCCGACTGGGTGGTCGACATCGGCCCCGGCGCGGGCGAGCACGGCGGCAAGGTCGTGCACAGCGGGCCGCTGGCCGAGATGCTGGCCAACGAGGACTCGGTGACCGGGCAGTACCTGTCCGGCGCACGGTCGATCCCGACGCCCGTGGAGCGGCGGCCGGTCGACCCGGAGCGGCGGCTGACGGTGCACGGCGCGCGCGAGCACAATCTGCGCGGCGTGGACGTCGCCTTCCCCATCGGCGTGCTGACGGCCGTCACCGGTGTGTCAGGCTCCGGCAAGTCGACGCTGGTCAACGACATCCTCTACACGCATCTGGCCCGCGAGCTGAACGGCGCGAAGGCCGTGCCGGGACGGCACACCCGCGTCACAGGCGACGATCTGGTGGACAAGGTGGTGCACGTCGACCAGTCGCCGATCGGCCGCACCCCGCGGTCCAACCCGGCCACGTACACCGGGGTCTTCGACCACGTCCGCAAGCTGTTCGCCGAGACGGTGGAGGCCAAGGTCCGCGGCTACCTGCCGGGCCGCTTCTCGTTCAACGTCAAGGGCGGCCGCTGCGAAAACTGCTCGGGCGACGGCACCATCAAGATCGAGATGAACTTTCTGCCCGACGTGTACGTACCCTGCGAGGTCTGCCACGGCGCCCGGTACAACCGGGAGACGCTGGACGTGCACTTCAAGGGCAAGTCGATCGCCGAAGTGCTGGACATGCCCATCGAGGAGGCGCTGGACTTCTTCGAGGCCGTGCCCGCCATCGCGCGCCACCTGCGCACGCTCAACGACGTGGGTCTGGGCTACGTACGTCTCGGGCAGCCGGCGCCGACGCTCTCCGGCGGCGAGGCGCAGCGCGTCAAGCTGGCCGCCGAGCTCCAGCGGCGCTCCACCGGCAGCACGGTGTACGTGCTGGACGAGCCCACCACCGGGCTGCACTTCGAGGACATCCGCAAGCTGATCGCGGTCCTCTCCAATCTGGTCGACAAGGGCAACACGGTGATCGTGATTGAGCACAACCTCGACGTGATCAAGACAGCCGACTGGGTGGTCGACATGGGTCCCGAGGGCGGCAGCGGCGGTGGCCTCGTCATCGCCGAGGGCACCCCGGAGCAGGTGGCCTCCGTTCCGGCCAGCCACACCGGGAAGTTCCTGCGGGATCTGCTGGGCGATTCCATCAGCGACGCCCCTGATCTGCGCCCCGAGCGCACGCGGAAACCGCGGACCGCGCGGCGTTCGCAGACATCACGCGGGAGCTGAGCCGGGACAGTTGTTTCCCGGAAGTTCCCGACGACCCCCTGGTGGGAAGGGGGCTCCCTTGGAACGCTGACCGCCGGCTGCGCGCAACGCGCAGTCAGGGCAAGCGTTTCTAGGGAGTTCCTGTGTCAGGAATCGCTGCGCGCAGAAGACTTTGCGTGCGTTCGCTGATCGCGGTGGGGGCCGCGTCGGCTCTGACCATCGGTCTCGCGCCGCCGGGAGCGGCCCCGGCCGCCGCCGCACCGGCCACCGCACCGGCGGCGGCCGTGTCGGCGGGCCCGGCGGGAGTGGTCGACGGCGACGGCATCGAGCTGTCGCGCACCGAGCAACCGGTCGCCCCGGGCGCCGAGCTGAGCACGTTTCACCGCCTCGAATCGGACAAGTGGCTGAGCGCCCAGGCGCTCAGCATCGACCTCACCAGCGACCTGCGCGTCGACTACCTCGCACCGGAGAACGTCGCGGACGCCGCACCCGTCAGCGAGCTGGCCGCGGCGCACGACCCCGGCGAGGGCCGCACCACCGTCGCCGCCATCAACGGCGACTTCTTCGACATCAACGCCACCCAGGCCCCGCTGGGCACCGGCATCTCAGCAGGCCGGCTCACGCACTCCGCGAGTCCCGGCACCGGAACGGGCGTCACCGAGGCCGTCGGCATCGGCCCGGAGAGCGCCGGCCGCATCCTGGAGCTGTACTTCGACGGAACGGCCGTTCTGCCTGGCGGCCGCACCCCGCTGGCCACCTACAACGCCGCGGACGTCCCCACCGACGGCATCGGCCTCTACACCCCGCAGTGGGGCGAGGCCGACCGCGCCCAGGCCGTGGCCGACGCCGCCGACGTGACCGAAGTCCTCGTCGAGGACGGGCTGGTGGCCTCCGTGTCCGACAAGGCGGGCGGCGGGCCGATACCCGACGACGCCTTCGTGCTCCTCGGCCGCGAAGCGGGCGCGGAGACGCTGGGCGCCCTGGCCGCGGGCGACGCCGTCGCCACCGAATACGCCCCGCGCACCGGCGACGGCGGGCCGCTGCCCACGACCGCGGTCGGCGGACGCGGGCTGCTCGTCGTCGACGGCGAGCCGCAGAACTGGGAGGGCAGGCCGAACAACGCGACCGCGCCGCGCACGGCCGTCGGCTTCTCCCGGGACGGGCAGGACATGCACATCCTGACGGTGGACGGCCGGCAGTCGCACTCCGGCGGGGTCACCCTCACGGAGCTGGCCGTGATGATGGCCGACCTCGGCGCGCACAACGCGCTCAACCTCGACGGCGGCGGCTCCAGCACCCTGCTCGCCCGGGACCCGGGAGCCTCGGAACCCGACCTGGTCAACAGCCCCTCCGACGGCGAGGAACGTCCCGTGCCCAACGGCCTCGCCATCACCGCGCCCGAGGGCAGCGGGACGGCAACGGGCTTCCGCGTCGGCACCGCCGCCGACCCCGCCGTCGCGCCGACCGGCGACACCGTGCCCGGCGGGCACCCGGACCGGGTCTTCCCCGGACTCACGCGGCAGCTGACCGCCATCGCACACGACGAGACGTACGGCCCCGCCGACTCCCCCGCGCCCCGCTGGCACTCGGCGCGCCCCCGTGTCGGCACGGTCGACCGGGACGGCGTCTTCCACGCGGGCCGCTCCGGCACCACCGAGGTCACCGCCTCCCGCCACCGCGCCGACGGCGCCACGGAACTGACCGTCGTCGGGGAACTTGACCGCATCGAGCCCACCGCCAGGCGCGTCGGGCTCGCCGACCCGGACGCCACCGGCACGTTCGGCATCCTGGGCCATGACGCCGCAGGCACCTCCGCCCCCATCGAGCCCGCCGACGTGGCGCTCACCTACGACACCTCGCTGTTCACCATCGAGCCCGACCCGGCGAGCGGCGGCTTCCGCGTCACCGCGGCCTCGGGCGCGCCCTCCGCGTCCGGCCTGGTCGAGGTCACGGTGGCCGGGACCAGCACCGTGCTGGCCGTCACCGTCGGCCTGGACGACACCGCCGTGGCCGACTTCGAGAACGCCGGGGACTGGACGTTCAGCCACGCCCGCGCCGAAGGCTCCCTCGCCCCCGAACCCGCCGGCCACGACGGCGGCGCGCTGCGCATGACGTACGACTTCGGCCTCAGCACCGCCACCAGGGCCGCCTACGCCACGCCGCCCGCCGACATCCCGGTCGCCGGGCAGCCCCAGAGCTTCACCCTGTGGATCGAGGGCGACGGCCGCGGCTCCTGGCCGTCCCTGCACCTGAAGGACGCCCACGGCACCGCGCAGGTGCTGCGCGGCGAGCACATCACCTGGGAGGGCTGGCGGCAGGTCACGTTCGACGTGCCGGAGGGCGTGGCCTACCCGCTGTCGGTGCACCGCTTCTACGTCGCCGAGACGCGGCCGGACCAGGCGTACGCCGACAGCATCGTCATCGACGACCTGCGGGCCCGGACGCCGCCCGCTGCCGAGCTGCCCCCGGCCGGGCGGCACGACGATCCGCTGATCGGCTCCGCCGCCGAGGCGGCCGGGCGGGACTGGCAGTTCGCCGTGGTGTCCGACGCCCAGTTCGTGGCGAGGGACCCGGACAGCGACATCGTCGCCGCGGCCCGCCGCACGCTGCGCGAGGCCAGGGCCGCCGACCCCGACTTCGTCGTGATCAACGGCGACTGGGTGGACGAAGGCACGCCCGCCGACCTGGACTTCGCCCGCGAGGTGATAGAGGACGAGCTCGGCGACGACCTGCCCTGGTACTACCTGCCCGGCAACCACGAGGTGATGGGCGGCTCCATCGACGCATTCGAGGCCGAGTTCGGCGAGAGCCCGATGACGTTCGACCACGAGGGCACCAGGTTCATCACGCTGGACACCTCGTCGCTGACCCTGCGCGGCGGCGGCTGGGACCAGATGCAGGAGCTGCGCGGGCAGCTCGACGACGCGGCGGGCGACCGTTCCGTCGGGTCGGTCGTGGTGATGGGCCACGTGCCGCCGCGCGACACCACGGCCCAGCCCGCGAGCCAGCTGACCGACCGGCTCGAAGCGGCGCTGCTGGAGGACTGGCTCACCGACTTCCGCCGGGAGACCGGCAAGGGCACCGCCTACTTCGGCGCGCACGTCGGGATCTTCGACTCCTACCACCTGTCCGGCGTGCCCTGGTTCATCGGTGGGAACGCCGGGAAGGCACCGTCCGCGCCCGCCGCCGAGGGCGGCTTCTCCGGCTGGGCACTGGTCGGCGTCGACGAGGTGTCCCGCGGCGAGCAGGCCAGGGCCAGGCAGCGGCCCCACGAGGTGCTGCCCGACTGGCTGTCGGTGCAGACCAGGCCGCACGTGGACGGGCTGGAGCTGACCGCCCCGGACGCCCTGGGCGCGGGCGAGACGGCCGCCGCGGAGGCCGTCCTCACGCAGAACACGCGGGGCACCGCCCGCGAGGTGCCCGTCGCCTCCCCGGTGAGCGCCGACTGGACGGGCTCCCGACGGCTGCACATCGGCGACCCCGACGACGCGGGCCGCCGCGACATCGCCGCGTACGACCCGGCGACCGGGGAGCTCACCGGGCTGCGCCCCGGAACGGTCACCCTCGGCGTCGAGGTCAGCGGCGAGGAACGGTCGGCCCGGGTGCGCGTCACCCGCTGACCGCCCGGCCCCCGGGCCCCGGGCCCCGGCCATCGGGGTGCCGGCGGCGGCGCGCGCCACCGCCGGCACCCCGGAAGTCCGTGCGGGGTTACTTGAGCCCGACCTCCCGCATCTGCCGCAGCTCCTTCTTCATATCGG
Source organism: Streptomyces johnsoniae (assembly GCF_031845565.1). NCBI lineage: Bacteria > Bacillati > Actinomycetota > Actinomycetes > Kitasatosporales > Streptomycetaceae > Streptomyces > Streptomyces johnsoniae. The sequence continues at coordinate 144,737 of NZ_JAVREV010000011.1, forward strand.
ACACCTCGTCGCGCAGCCGGGCCGCGATCTCGAACTGGAGCTCCGCCGCCGCGGCCCGCATCCGCTCCGTCAACTGCTCGATCGTCTCCGCCAGCTCGGCCGCGGGCCGGTCGGTCAGCTCCTTCTTGCCGCCGCCCGCCGGCACCGAGGGCACCGGCGCTCTGCCCTTGGACTCGCCGCCCTGCCGGTAGCCGGTGCCGAGCAGCTCCTTGGTGTCGACCTCCTCGCGCGCGATGGTCGCGACGATGTCGTTGATCTTCTTGCGCAGCGGCTGGGGATCGATCCCATGCGCCTCGTTGTACGCGATCTGCTTGGCACGCCGCCGGTTCGTCTCGTCGATCGCCTTCTCCATCGCCGGAGTGACGCGGTCCGCGTACATGTGGACCTGCCCCGACACATTCCTCGCGGCGCGGCCGATCGTCTGGATCAGCGACGTGCCCGAGCGGAGGAAGCCCTCCTTGTCGGCGTCGAGGATGGCGACGAGCGACACCTCCGGCAGGTCGAGCCCCTCCCGCAGCAGGTTGATCCCGACGAGGACATCGAACTCGCCGGAGCGCAGCTCCCGCAGCAGCCCGACCCGCCGCAGCGTGTCCACGTCGCTGTGCAGGTAGCGCACGCGGATGCCCAGCTCCACGAAGTAGTCCGTGAGGTCCTCGGCCATCTTCTTGGTCAGCGTCGTCACCAGGACGCGCTCATCCTTCTCCGCCCGCCCCCGGATCTCGTGCACGAGGTCGTCGATCTGCCCCTCGGTGGGCTTGACCACCACCTCCGGGTCGATCAGGCCGGTCGGGCGGATGATCTGCTCCACCACACCGTCGCCGCGGGACAGCTCGTACGCCCCGGGCGTCGCCGACAGGTAGACGGTCTGGCCGATGCGCTCCTGGAACTCCTCCCACTTCAGCGGCCGGTTGTCCATGGCGGAGGGCAGCCGGAAACCGTGCTCGACGAGCGTCCGCTTGCGGGAGGCGTCCCCCTCGTACATCGCGCCGATCTGGGGCACCGTGTTGTGCGACTCGTCCACGACCAGGAGGAAGTCCTCGGGGAAGTAGTCGAGCAGGGTGTACGGGGGCGAACCCGTCTCACGGCCGTCGACGTGCAGCGAATAATTCTCGATGCCGGAACAGGTGCCGATCTGGCGCAGCATCTCGATGTCGTACGTGGTACGCATCCGCAGCCGCTGCGCCTCCAGCAGCTTGCCCTGCTGCTCAAGCGCCGCCAGCTGCCCCGCCAGCTCGGACTCGATCGCGGAGACCGCCCGCTCCATGCGCTCGGGGCCGGCGACGTAGTGGGAGGCCGGGAACACGTACAGCTGCTCGTCGTCGGAGATGACCTCGCCGGTCAGGGGGTGCAGCGTCGAGAGGGCCTCGATCTCGTCGCCGAACATCTCGATCCGGACGGCCAGCTCCTCGTAGACGGGGAAGATCTCGATGGTGTCGCCCCGCACCCGGAAGGTGCCCCGGGTGAAGGCCAGATCATTCCGCGTGTACTGGATGTCGACGAAGCGGCGCAGCAGGGCGTCGCGGTCGAACTCCTCCCCCACCTTGAGCGGAACCATCCGGTCGACGTACTCCTGCGGCGTGCCCAGGCCGTAGATGCAGGAGACGGACGCCACCACGACCACGTCCCGCCGTGTGAGCAGTGAATTCGTCGCGCTGTGCCGCAGCCGCTCCACCTCCTCGTTGATCGAGGAGTCCTTCTCGATGTACGTGTCCGTCTGCGGAACGTACGCCTCGGGCTGGTAGTAGTCGTAGTAGGAGACGAAGTACTCCACGGCGTTGTTCGGCAGCAGCTCGCGGAACTCGTTGGCCAGCTGGGCGGCCAGCGTCTTGTTCGGAGCGATGACCAGCGTCGGGCGCTGCAACCGTTCGATCATCCACGCGGTGGTCGCCGACTTGCCCGTGCCTGTCGCGCCGAGCAGCACCACGTCCTTCTCGCCCCCGGTGACGCGCTTCTCCAGCTCGGCGATGGCCGCGGGCTGGTCGCCGCTGGGCTGATAGGGACTGACGACCTCGAAGGGCGCCACCGTGCGTTCGATCTCTGAAACGGGCCGCATGACCCCCACCGTACGACCCGCCACTGACAACCGTGGCACGCCTACCGTCCGCCGTCCGCTGTTCAACTGACGGTCACTGTTCTCCTCCCCGCCTGTTTCCGCCGGCCGGGCAGCCTGCACGCGTCCGGACACCGGGAAGCAAGGAGTCCCCCCATGCCGTTCAACGCCTCATCCGACTGGGTCGGCTGGCTGGCCGGCCTCACGCTGGCCGCCCTCGGCCTTGCGCCCGTCGCCTCGGCCGCGCAGGACCAGGCGGCCGTGCCGGCGGCCGAGCGGGCCGAGCACGCGGCGCCGGCCGACGGCCCGCTGGTCGTCGCCCACCGCGGCGCGTCCGGCCACGCCCCGGAGAACACCCTGGCCGCGGCGGACGCGGCGGCCGCGCTGGACACGACCTGGGTCGAGACGGACGTCCAGCGGACCGCGGACGGCGAGCTGGTCCTCGTCCACGACACCACGCTGGCGCGCACGACCGACGTGGAGGAGGTCTTCCCCGGGCGGGCCCCGTGGAACGTCGCCGACTTCACCGCCGCGGAGATCGCCCGGCTGGACGCGGGCAGTTGGTTCGGCGAGGAGTTCGCCGGTGAACCGGTGCCGACGCTGGCACAGTTCCTCGACCGGCTGACCCGGAACGACCAGCGGCTGCTGCTGGAGATCAAGGCCCCCGAGCTGTACCGGGGCATCGAGGCGGACATCCTCGCCGAGCTGGAGGCGTCGGGCTGGCTGGTCCCGGAGCCGCCCGGGACGCGGCTGGTCATACAGAGCTTCGGCGCGGAGTCGGTACGGACCGTGCACGAGCTGGCACCCGGCGTCGAGACCGGGTTCCTCGGCACGCCCGAGGTGGCGGACCTTCCCGAGTACGCGGCCTACGCCGACCAGATCAACCCCAGGTACGGCGATCTGACCGCCGCCTACGTGGCGGAGATCCAGGCGGTGGAGGGGCCGCACGGCGAGCCGGTCGAGGTTCACACCTGGACGGTCAACGACGGGACCACCGCCAGGGCCGTCGCGGATCTCGGCGTGGACGGGATCATCACCAACTTCCCGGATGTGGTGCGGTCCGCCCTCGACGGCTGAGCGGAACGCCGCTGTCAGTGGCCCCGCCTAGGCTGCCCGTCATGACTGGTGAGACTCAGTGCGCATGGGCCGTCCGGCATTCGCCGGTCGGCCCGCTGCTGCTCGCGGCGACCGGTGCGGGCCTGGTCACCGTCGGCTTCCGGGCGGACGAGGGGCGGATACGGCGGGCGCTCGGCCGCCTCGCCGGGGAGCTGGGCGCCGATCCGGTACACGACGAGCGGCATCCGGTGCTGAGCCGGGCGGCGGCCGAGCTGGATGCCTACTTCGAGGGGCGGCTGCGCGCGTTCGGGCTGCCGCTGGACTGGTCGCTCGTGTCCGGCTTCACCCGGCAGGTGCTGCGGGAGCTGGCGGCGTCGGTGCCGTTCGGCAGTGTCCTGGAGTACGGGGAGCTGGCCCGGCGGGTCGGCGATCCGGGGGCGGCCCGCGCCGTGGGCGCGGCCATGGGCGCCAATCCACTGCCGGTCGTCGTCCCCTGCCACCGGGTGGTGGCGGCGGGCGGGAGCATGGGCGGCTTCAGCGGCGGTCTTGAGACGAAGCGGGTGCTGCTCGCCCATGAGGGGGTGCTGCCCGCGCCCCTTTTCTGACCTGCCCGCTTTCCCACTCGGACGTATAGCGGGCCGGTCCCGCGGGCATCACCTCTGCGACGGTGCTCGCTCCCGTCTCCGAGCGGAGGAGGCGACGATGGTTCTGTCCCGTCCACGGCCCCCCACGACCTACTGTTCCACGGCCACGCTGCGGGCCCGCGGCTGGACGCCGTCCCTGGTGCGGGCTTTCCTCGGCGGGCCCGATCTGGCCTCGCCCACCGAGCTGTTCCTGGTCTCGCGGGTGCGGGAGGCGGAGCGGAGCCCCGAGTTCGCCGCCGCACGGGATCTGCTGCGGCGGCGGGCGGAGGCGCTGCGGCAGGCGCGGGCCAGGCGGCGGGACCTGGCGCTCGCGGCGATCCGCGAGGTCCGGCTCGACCTGCCCCTGCTGTCCCCGCCCGAGCTGACGGACCGCGCGATCCGCCACCGGAACCTGCGGGACGCCCAGCGCGCCGTGGTGTCCTTCGGGCACCGGCCCAAGCCCGCCACGGCGGATTCGGCGCAGCCGAGGGAGCTGGCGCGCTGGCGGGTGGAGTACCTGCGGGACGCGCTGGCCCCGCACGGTTCGCTGCTGGACGCGCTGCCGCCCGGCGACTGCCGGGCGGAGGGCCGGCGGCTGCTCACCGAGCGGGTCTTCCACGCGATAGCGGCGGCCTATCCGGCGCTCGCGGTGGAGTGCCGCAGGCAGCGGGCCGCCGCGCCGGCGGGCTGACGGTGCGGGCCGCATGGGTCACACGTCGGCGTCCTGCTCACGGAGAAACTTCATCGGGTCGATGGCCGAGCCGTAGTCCGCGGTCGTCCTGACCTCGAAGTGCAGGTGCGGGCCACTGCTGTTTCCGGTGTTTCCTGACGTGGCGATCTCGTCGCCGGCCTCGACCTTCTCGCCCGCCTTCACGTCGGCCTCGGCGAGGTGCGCGTACTGGGTGAAGGTGTCGTCGTCGTGCTTGATCACGACGGCGTTGCCGTAGGCGGGGCCGTCGCCCGCGCCGTTGCCGCCGGCCTTCACGACGGTGCCGTCGTGCACGGCCTGCACGGGGGTGCCGACCGGTACGGCGAAGTCCTGGCCGCTGTGCTTGGCGGCCCAGCGGTCGCCGCTGTTGCCGTAGGTCGCCGTCAGCTCGTAGTCGTCCGATATCGGCGAGACCCAGGACGCGTCATCCTTTTCGGCCTTCTCGGTCTTCTCGGTCTGCCCGGTCTTCTCGGCGGCGGCCCGGCCGGTGACGGATTCGGCGGCGCTGTGCGTGGCGAGGATGCCGCTCTGGCCGCCGTCCGCGGCGGCGGCGCCGGTGAGGACCACGGAGCCGCACAGGCCGGCGGTGATGACGGCGGCGGCGCGGGAACGGAGCGCGATGTGCTTCGGCATGGGGGACCACCTCGGGGAGTCGGGGATTCCGGCCGGAGCGGGCCGGGCGAATCTCCTGGGTAGTCGGCGGCTCCCACGGGCGACAAGCACCGTTATTACGAAGCCGGGCCGTAGCCGGAGCCGGCGGAACAAGCGGCGGGCGCCGCCGGCCCGCCGCGCCCGGGGACGGTCCCGTCCGCCAGCTCCCGCGGCGCCCGACCTGGGCATGTCCGCGCCGTGACCTGGGGCCCGGGCCCCGCACGGCCGGAGGACCCGGCCGCGCGGGCCGAAGGTCCCGGCCACGAGTCACCCGGTTCTCCTAGGCGCGGCCGTAGTCCGCGTCCGGGGCGTGAGGAGCGTCACGGGGAACGCGGCGGCGCGGGCGCTCCCGGCCCGGAACGATCAGCGCGAGAACAGCTCGAAGGGAACGCAGCGCCGCCCGCCGAACCTGGCCGCCGCCGCGTCCGCCATCGTGGTGTGCAGCTCCCGCGCATAGGCCGGCGGCTCCTGGTCCCCGAGGGCGGAGATGTACGCGCGATGTTCCGCGAGCGAGGCGATGGCCCGTTCCAGCGAGGCGTCGCCGACCGCCTGGGCGTGCGTCGCCTCGGGGGACCCGGCCACCGCGACCCAGCGCACCCCGCCCCACGGCCCGGGGCCGGTGTCGCCCAGCTGCTCGGGGAAGATCCACCGGTTGCCCGCGTCCCCCGCGGCGTCCAGCACGGCGCGGCCGACGACGCGGTGGTCGGGCGTGTTCCAGGCCCGCTCGCCGAAGTCCCAGGTGTCGCGGTGGTTGAGCGTGATCAGCAGCTCGGGCCGGTGGGCACGGATCGCCGCGGCCAGGTCGCGCCGCAGAGCGACTCCCTCCTCGATCACCCCGTCCCGGTGGCCGAGGAACGTGACCTGCTCCACCCCCACGAGCGCCGCGCTCGCGCGCTGCTCCGCCTCCCTGACCCGTGCGCTCTCCTCCGGCGGGAGCGTGTCGATCCCCGCCTCGCCGCGGGTGACGAGCAGGTAGGCCACCTCGCGGCCGGCGCCGGTCCACTCGGCGACCGCGGCGGCGGCGCCGTACTCCAGGTCGTCCGGGTGGGCGACGACGGCGAGCGCGCGCTGCCAGTCGGTGGGCATGGGGGCCAGTGAGTCCGTCACCGCTGCTGTCTCCTTGTTCGTCTTCCGTCCGGTGGCTGCCACCCTAGGCCGCCCCCTGGCCCGGTCCCCGGATCAGGTGGCCATGGCTTCGGCCAGGCGGCGCCTGCACCGTTCGGCGCGGCGGGCGATGGCCTCCCAGGCCGTCCGCGCCCCTGGGCCGGAACGGACCGCGAGGGCCTGCTCGCACAGCGCGAGCGCGGTGGCGTGGTCACCGCGGTGCCGTTCGTGGTGCATGGACAGCCGGTTGAAGACGACGGCGTCGCGTGCCCCGCCGTCCACGGCCCACTGCCACAGCCGGACGGCCTCGTCGGCGCGCTCCGCCCTCTCCCACGCCTGGCCCGCGTACCGCGCGCCCCTGCCGAGCGCCGCCAGGTCGCCTGCGTCGGCGAGCAGCGGCAGCCGCGCGGCCAGGTCATCGGCGTGCGCGGTGCCCGGGCCGTAGTGGGAGACCAGCGCCCGGCCGGGACTGCCGGTGTCGCACAGCCCGACGGCGTCGCAGGACCAGCAGCCGCGGCAGTCGGGAAGGGCGGCGATGGCGGCGGCCTGCTCGGGGAAGAGCCCCAGCAGGTGCACGGGCGTTGCCGTGCCGCGGTCCAGGGCCGCCAGGTGGGTCACGATGTGGGTGACGTCCTCGCGGTTCGCGCCCTCGTCGGCGAGCTGGAGCCGCAACCCCGCCAGCAGCGCGGAACGGGCGAGCCCGGGGCGGGGCGGGCCGAAGACCGAGGTCTCTTCACACAGCATGCCGCCGAACCACCCCCACAGCCGCCCCACCTCGGGGCACCCTTCGGTGCCCAGGCAGGTCAGGGCGCGGTGCCAGCCGGCGGCGCCGCCCTCCCAGGCGTCGACGAGGAGGTGCGCGGCGCGGTGCGCCGCGCCGATACCGGCGGTGGCGGCATCGCACCGCACGCGTTTGCGCCGCTCGGCGCGCAGTACCTCGGCGGCCGGTGCGGAGAGCCGCGACAGGTCCGTATGCCCGTCGGCCGCCGCCCGCCGCAGCAGCTCGATCAGCAGCGCGGCGGTGACCTCGGCGTCGGAGTCCGCGCGGTGCGCTCGGTGCGGAACGCCCAGCGCGGCGACGCACGTGGTCAGCCGGTGGTTGTCCAGCTCGGGGAGGAACCGCCGGGCCAGGCGGAGGGTGTCGAGCGCCGTCGCGGGCAACCGTTCGCTGCCGGCCCGCTCCAGCTCCGTGGCGAGGAACCGCAGGTCGAAGCCGACGTTGTGAGCCACCAGCACCGCGTTCTCCAGCCGCGGGAGTATGTGCGGGACCAGCTCGGCGAAGCGCGGGGCCGCCGCGGCCTCGGCGTTGGTGATGCCGTGGACGTGCACGGGCCCGGTGTCCCGGCCGGGGGCGGCGAGGCTGCTCCAGCGGTCCGTGACCCGGCCCTGTTCGACGGTCACCAGAGCGAGGGAGACCATGCGGTCGCCCCGTTCCGGGCTGAATCCGGTGGTCTCGCAGTCGAGCACCACGAAGCGCTCCCGGAGCAGGCCGGGGGGTATGTCACCCGTCATGGGCCTCAGCGCCAGCCGTGCCGCAACTGGAGGCTGTGCACCACGCGGTTGAAGCGCGCGCGGTCCAGGGCGCACGCCTCGCGGCGCATCCCCTCGGGATGGACGCGCAGCACGCGGTCCAGGTGCACCCAGGAGTCGCGCCCGCTGGTGTCCCACGGCCCGGAGCCCAGGGGCAGCCACTCGTCGTCGTGGTCGCGGTCCCTGCTGGTGAGCTGAACGGCGAGCAGGGTCTCGCGTCCCGTCTCACGGGCGACGACGAGAACGGGGCGGTCCTTGCCGCGTCCGTCGTTCTCCTCGTAGGGGACCCAGGTCCAGACGATCTCGCCCGGGTCGGGATCGCCGTCCGGCTCGGGGGCGTACTGCGTGCGCACCGGGCCGACGGCACCGGGCCGGATCTCGACGGTGGCCGCCGGGCCGCCGCGCCCGGGGATCTCGTCCGTGTCTATGCGGTCCATGGCCCCCACGCTATCGCCGGGCTCGGACAGCACCGGCGGTGCGTCGCCTCCGGCGGCGCCACCCGTCGCGTTGTCAGTGGCGGCCCTTAACGTTCTGTACATGCGATCCCGGCCACGGTGGCCGAGGGGGAAGGAGCTTGCCGTGCCCGAGACCAAGACGTACCTGGAGCTGTCCGAGGATGGCGGCGGTGCGCACAAGTTCTACGAGGTGTCGGTGAACGGCACGGTGGTGTCCGTGCGTTACGGGCGCATCGGGACCTCGGGGCAGCTGAAGACGACGGCGTTCGCCACACCTCAGAAGGCGCGGGACGCGGCGGCCAGGAAGATAGGAGAGAAGGTCCGCAAGGGCTACGAGCCCGCGGTGCAGGGGCGGCGCGCCGCGCGGGCGGTGACCCGCCGTCAGGTGACGTCGGCACCTTCGACGGCCAGGGCGGTGGCGCCGGTGCTGTGGCGTTTCCGCACGGGGGCCTCGGCGTTCGGCATTCACATCGACGAGGACCGCTGCTGGGTGGGCAATCAGAGCGGCGACGTGCACACGCTGGCGCACGACGGGGAGGTGCTGGCCCACTACCGGCTGCCGGACGGCGTCAAGTGCCTGGTGGCGGACGACTTCTGGATCTACGCCGGCTGCGACGACGGGACGGTGTACGACCTGTCCTCCAAGCTGCCGTTCGCCGCCTACGAGATCGCGGCCGATGTCGACATCTTCTGGCTGGACATCCACGAGGGCGTGCTCAATGTGTCGGACCGGCAGGGCGGGCTGACGGTCATCGACCATGAGGACGAGTTCCAGTGGTCGCGGCGCAGCACGGGGGACCACGCGTGGATGGTGCGGCGCGACGCGCGGGCGGTGTACCACGGTCACGGCAAGGGCGTGACGGCGTATGCGCCGGACGGCAGCGGGGAGTTGTGGCACACGCAGACCAGGGGCGCGGTGCTGTTCGGCTGGCAGGAGCACGGCGCGGTCTACGCGGGCACGGACCGGCGGGTGGTCCAGCGGCTGGCGAAGCGCAGCGGGCGGGTGGAGGCGACGTACGCCTGCGACACGGTGGTGTACTCGTGTGCCGCGGCGCCAGACGGCAGGTATGTGTTCGCCGGGGACAGCGCCTCGTCCGTGTACTGCTTCGCGCAGGACGGCACGCGGCTGTGGAAGCTGGGCACGGGCGGCGGCTCGGCGCTGTCGATGCAGTATCTGAACGAGCAGTTGTTCATCGTGACCACGGACGGTTCGCTCGCCTGCATCGACGCGAGCGAGGCGGCCATCGCGGAGGCCAAGGACGGCCGGGTGCCCGCCGCGGTGGACGTCAAGTCGGCGGCGGCGCTGCCCACGTACACCCCGGCGGCGGCGCCGGAGACGGTCGCCGCGGTGCCAAGCGGCGGGGTGCTGGTGGAGTGCGTGCAGGACGGGCCGCGGCTGCGGGTGCACGTGGTGACGGACGGATACGACCCGCGGTGGAACGTGCAGTTCCCCCGGCACATACGGCAGGCGGGTGCCAGGTACGTGGTGGACTCGGTGCACGCGTCGAGCAGCGGCTTCTACCGGGTGCGCGGGGAGATACGGCGGCTGGCCTGACGGGCCCGGCGGGCGGCGGAGGGCGCGGGCCTCAGAAGCGGGCCGTGCGCAGGGTCCGCTCGCGCACCGTGTCGAGGAAGCCCGGCACGTCCTCCATCCTGGTGCCGGTGCACTGGATGATCAGGTCCATCACGTCGCCGGCGGACAGGGCGCCCACCACGGGGTGCACATGGGCGAGGCCGATGCGCTCCTCCATGCGCTTCAGCACGTGGATGGCGAGATTCAGCTCGGGGACGCGGCTGGTGTGGCCGAAGTCCATATTCTGCTTGATCACCCACATTTCAGGAATGATCTGGCCGAAAACGATGACGTGGGCGAGCGCGAACATTGACCGGGCGCACTGCCGGGCGCTCTCCTCCGTCTCGTCCTGGAGGGCCTTGACCGCCTCCTCGTCCTCCGCGAGATGGGCCTGGATGAGCGCCACCGCGTGCAGCACTTCCTCCGTGTCATAGGGCCTCCCGACGTCGTCCATCGCCACCACCCCTGATAACTGTCCGTCGATCGACTGCACACCCAGTGTGGCAGCTTCGCCTCCCGGCCGGGGGCGTTCGCCCCGCAACGCCCCCCGTCGCATGGGATTTCGGTCATCCGGCCGGGCGGGACGCACCGTTCCAGGCGGGGCGCCGCGGATCGTCCGCCCGCACCACGATGTCCGCCGCATCGGCGGGCGCCACCTCCGCCTCGTAGCGGGCGAAGGCCGGCAGCGTCCACCGGTCCTCCTCCGCGGTCCTGCGGGCGAGGGCGCCGGGCGACAGGCTCAGGTGCACGGCCAGGTCCGCGGGGAACCAGCGCCCAAGCAGAAAGGTGCCGTGCACCAGAAGCACGCCGCCGGCCGGCAGGGAGACGTGAGGGCTGCGCGTGGCCCGGTCGCGTTCCGCGTCCCACAGATCGGGCAGCACCCGGCCGGTCCCGCCCGCGTCGGTCGGGGTGAACACTTCGCGCCACAGGGCGCCGGTGTCGAGCCACAGGTCGTAGTAGGCGTCGGGGTCCTGTCTGCCGTACTCCAGGCGCAGCGATGCGGCGCGCAGGAAGCCGCCCGCGCCTACCACGAGCGCCGGGCGCCCGCGGAGGCGGAGTTCCTCGGCGACGTCCCGCGCCAGGTCTCCCGCACGGGTGGGCGGAGCGCCGTCGAGCAGCACCCGCGGCCAGGCGGCGCCGCCTTCCGGCCGCAGCCCGGCCACGCGGTCGGCGAGCGCCGCGGCCAGCCGCTCCCAGGTGATGGCGTGCAGTCGCATGGCTTCATCCTGCCGGGCCCGGACGCGGAAGGGCCCGGGGGCATAGCCGGCCCCCGGGCCCGGATGGGTGCCGCTCGTGGCACACCCGGCGTTCGAGTGGCGCGGATCAAGGTAAAAGGTCGCGCTCTGCCTTTGAGCCACCGCCGCACGTGGCGCGGCGGGCCGGAGTCGAACCGGCATTCTCAACACTTCTGCCCGCGCCCGGCCGGCCGGGCGATGAACGGCGATGCTGAATCTGGAGCGAGAGTCTGAGATTGATCACTCACGACAAACTTCAGTGTCAGCTTGCGCTCCTTCGGCGCACCCCGGCGCCGCGAGCCACGCGGTACCGGGGAGTTGACGAGGCTACCCGCTCACTGCCCGAAGAGGTAGCCGAATACCGCGTCGCCCACCCGCCGGTCCTCGACGTCGAGGCCATTGGCCTCCTCCCGGGCGAACTTCACCGCCTGCTGCACCTTGTCCATGCGCTCCAGCAGCTCGTTGACCCGGCGCGCGGGCAGCGCCCCGGAAAACTTGACGGTGGTCCAGTAGCCCACGGGGATGTCCTCGTAGTACACCTCGACCTGCGCCGGGTGCTTCTCGGTGGCCTCCGCCTTCACGTGGTTGCGCGGCACCTTCCTGGTGCGCACGGTCCGCACCTGCTCCGTGCGCCACCAGTCCGTCGAGGGGTCGAGGGACCAGGACTCGGCGCCGTCGAGCACGGGCAGCTTCCGCAGGAACGCGGCGAGGTCGGCCAGCTGCTTCTCCAGGAACAGCAGGTAGGACACCGGCACGTCGCGCAGCAGCGTGCGGCCGTCGACGGTGACGTCGGCCCGCGCCGTGCAGTTCGCCCAGTCCTTGGTGGCGGTCACGTCGAACAGCCGGGTCAGCGTCCTGGCCGTGTCGCGCAGCACCTCCTCGGCCTTGACCTGCACCCGGGTGGACTCCGGCGGCAGCTGCTCGCCCTCCTCGTCCTTCGGCTGATAGGTGCGGGACAGACCGGCCAGCAGCGCCGGCTTGGTCAGGCCGTGCTGAACGGCCGTCAGGTCCGCTTGTGTCCTGGACTTGACGCCCTTCTCCACTGCGATGATCTGATTGAGCTTCGCCACCACGGCACCGTAACGGCCCGCGGGGGCCGCCCGCGAGTGGTTTCCGCGCACCTGAGGCGTCCTTCCCTCGGCGCGTCCCGGCCCGCACGATAGAGCGCATGGACACAGAGACCGGCCCGGCGCGCCTCGACCACCACATCGAGTCGCTGCGCGCCCGACTGCCCGCAGGCCAGTTCATCCTGCTGATGCGCGTCTTCAATGCCTGCCTCACCGGCGGCCACGGCGGCGCGGCCCGGCTGCATCTCACTCCGCGCGAGCAGGAGTTGTTCACCCCTCAGGTACAGGGCGAGATAGTCACCCTGATGAGCCTCGCCCTGCCCCAGCCATCATCCACGCCCGCACCCACGCCCGCGCCCACGCCCGCGCCCCCGCCCACGCCCGCGCCCGCAGCGCTGCGCGCCGCCTAGCCGGCCGGGGCGTCAGCCCTCGTCCGCCCGCGCGGCATCGTCGGCCCCCTCCGGTGGCGCATTGGCCTCCACCGGCAGCTCGGGGTCCCAGTCGGAGGGGCGCGGCGGCTCGGGCCCGTCCGGGCCCAGCCGGACCAGCCGCTCCAGGCGGGTGATGCGGAAGTGCCTGCCCAGCACCACGATCCGGTCCAGCCGTTCGCCGGAAAGGCGGGTGGCCGCGCGTGCGCACTCGGCGAGCTGCTCGTCGGTCAGCCGCTCCACGCCGGGATCGAGCAGCCCGAGCTGGCCGGCCATGACGTTCTTGAGCTGCTGCGGCATCTCCGGCAGGCCGGGCGGTCCGCTCCGCGTCCTGCGCAGTGACGCGGGGAGCAGCGTCTCGAAGCGCCGCGCCAGACCGTCCCGCGCCTCCTGCGGCGTATCCGCTCCCGTGGCCCTGGCGATCCAGCCGGCGCCCGTTCCGCGCACGAAGACGCTGAACACGGGGGGCAGCAGCACGCCGCCCGGGTGGGTGTGCAGCGCGAGCACGGAGTCGGCGCGGACGTCGACGGGGATGACGGCGGAGGCGTAGACGTACTTCAGCAGGTCGAGCTTGAGCAGCCCTTCCGACATCCCGGTCGCCGCGGTCGGGTCGATGAGGAAGCCCGCGGTGCGGGACCTGGCCTGCCGACCGCGGCCGGCGGGCATCGGGTCGGGGTCGCTCGGCCGCGGCGGCTCCGGGCCCTCAGGGCCGAGACGCAGGAACATGTCGCCCCTGGCGATGCGGAACCGGCAGTCGGCGACGTGCAGTTCGTCCAGCTTCTCCCGGTCCATCCGCCGGGCCGCGGCCATCCACGCCCGCTCCACCGCGCCGCGGCCCGCGTCCGCCGCGGCCCGGGCACGCATCCGGCACGTCCGGCCCAGCTCGTCGCGGGAGCCCTGCGGGCCGCTTTCGTCGGCCGTCAGCACCCGCCACCGCCCGTCGGCCTCCTGCTCGGTGACGGCGAACATCGGCCCGCGCGGCAGGATGTCCGGGTAGGTGTCCCTGGCGCGCCACGCCTCGGAGTCGGCAATGACGGCCACCGGGTCGTCCAGCCGCATCATCCGGATGACGCGGTGTGGCTCGGGCAGCTCCTCTTCGTCATCACTCATACACACATTGTGCTGGCGTCCGGGCGCCTTCCGCAGGCGTTTGGGGAACCGCGGGTCAGCCGCCGGCGAGCTGGGCCATGAGCTGCTCGGCCTCGGAGATCACCCAGTACTCCACGGGCCGCCCGTCCGCGATCCGCAGGATGTCGTGGCCGTGGAACTCCACCGGCGTGCCGGGGGGCGCGGTGACCCCGGGCAGGGCGTGCACCCCGCCCGCGTACGCCCCCCGCGCCGACCAGCGTGCCGCGATCAGGTCGCCGTCGGCCAGCGGGCCCACCTCGACGGCGAACCTCAACCCTTCGAACGGCAAGCGCCCCTGCCGGATCACCTCGGCCAGGGCGGCGGGCCCGCGCACCAGCCCGGGCCTGCCCGGCCAGTGCCCGGTGAAGTTTTCCGCCACCAGGCCGGCCGCGATGTCCGGCAGCGCTTCCAGGTCGCCGTTCCACAACTCGTTCAGCCAGCGGTCGTAAATCGAAGACATGGCCTCACCCTAGGCGCCTGACGCGCAGAGCATCCGCGGGTTCACTCCGATTCGCCCCGGTAATGACATCTTTTTCCTGCATCGGAGCATGCGGTGCGAAAGGAGCCGAGAGTGCCGGACGTTCACGATCAGATCATGGACATCGCCAAGCGCAGCACTGAGCCCGTCGCGGTGCAGACGCTCCGCTCCGTGACCGCGGCGACCATGTCCTACATCGTCGCGCTGTGGCTGACGGACGTTCCCGCGCCGCTTCTGGCGCCGCTGACCGCGCTGCTCGTTGTGCAGGTCACCCTTTACGCGACGCTCACCACCGGCATCCGCCGGGTGAACTCCGTCATCGCCGGCGTGCTCGTGGCCACCGCCTTCAGCACCCTCGTCGGCCTGAGCTGGTGGAGCCTGGGGCTGCTGCTCCTCACCGCGCTCACCGTCGGCCACCTGGTACGCGTCAGCGAGTTCGTGCCCGAGGTCGGAATCAGCGCGATGCTGGTCCTCGGGGTGAGCCAGGTGACCGGCGCCGCGCTGGACCGCGTGGTGGAAACGGTGATCGGGGCGGTCGTCGGCCTGCTGTTCAACACGCTGTTCGTGCCGCCGGTATGGGTCCGCTCGGCCAGCCAGGACATCGAGGAACAGGCGGCCAGGATGCGCGAACTGCTGCGCCGCCTCAGCGAGGAGACCGAGGAGGGCCGCACCCCGGTCCACCGGGCCGCGGCCAAGCTGGCCGAGGCCAGGCGTCTAGACCAGGACATCGCCCAGGTGGACGCCTCCATCATCCAGGCAGAGGAGAGCGTGCGGTTCAACCCGCGGGTGAAGGAGCCGCTGCTCACCCGCGTCGTCCTGCGGACCGGCCTGGACACCCTTGAGGTCTGCGCGGTCATCCTGCGCACCATGACCCGCACCATGACGGACCTGGCGGCGCGCCGCGAGGAGGAGCCGCTGTTCCCCCCGGAGGTGGCCCCCGCCGTCCAGGAACTGCTGAGCAATCTGGCGGGCGCCGTGGACAGCTTCGCCACCCTGATCACCAGTCAGGTCAGCACGGCTGCCGACGAGGCGGAGGCGTTCCTCGCCGTCGAGCTCGACGCCGCCCGCATCAGCCGCGAGCACGTCGCCCAGGTGCTGCTCGCCCGCGTGCAGGAACACCCGCGCCACTGGCAGCTGCACGGCTCGCTGCTCGCCGAGATCGACCGCATGCTGACCGAACTCGACCTCGACAAGCGGGCCGAGCAACTGGCTGAGGAGCTGGACCGGGTCTCCCGCCAGAGCCGAGCCCGCTACCCGCGGCTGCGCCGTATCAGCGAAACCGGTCGGCGGGCCCTGCGCAAGGCGTCCCGCGGGCGGTACGGACACCGCAGGGTCTGACCCCGGAACGCCGCCGCACGCGCGGCGCGGGAGCGCCGGACGTCAGGCGCCGAAGCGGATATCGCCGTGGACGGTGCCGGTCTGAATCAGGTTCTGCACCTGGGCGTCGCCCGAGACGGTGTTCTCCACGCGGGTCTGGGCGACGCCGATCACCCCACGGTGCCGCTCCGCCCAGGCCCGCAGCTCGCGCGCGAACTCCTCGTCCGCGCCCGCCCGATCGGCGATCCGCCCGCTCAGCGCGCGGACCGCCGCCTCGTCCTCCGGGTCGACCGGCTCGGGCGAGGCGCGACCGGTCAGGCGGCGGGTCAGGGACATCAGGGACTCCCAGGCGTGACGTCCGGCCTCGGTCGCGGCGCTGCCCGCCGCGGCGGAGACAAGGGCGATGGCGGCTTCGACGTTCATGGCCCCACATTAGCCCGGCGGGCGGACATGCGGCAGGGCATGCGCCCCTCACACCGGCGCACGCCCCAGGGCGGCAGCGCGCGTAGTGTGCAGGGGGGCGCTCAGCGGCCGCTGGCCGCTGGCCGCTCAGGAGCGCCGGGCGGCCCGTTCGCTCAGGTGCTGCCACAGGCGCGCCGTGTGGACGGTCAGCTCCTCCAGCGAGCCGTCGTTGTCCAGGACGAAGTCCGCCGCGGCGAGCCGCGTTTCACGGTCGGCCTGGGCCGCCATCCGGGCGCGGGCGTCCGCCTCCGGCATGCCGCGCAGCCGCGTCAGCCGGTCCAGGCGGGTCGTGTCGGACGCGTCCACGACGATCACGGCGTCGTAGCGGCCCTGGAGTCCGTTCTCCACGAGCAGCGGCACGTCGTGCACCACGATGGCGCCGGCCGGAGCGGCAGCACGCAGCGCGGCGGAACGCTCGGCCACCAGCGGATGCACGATCGCGTTCAGCGCCCGGCGGCGCTCCTCGTCGCCGAAGACGATCGCGCCCAGCCTCGCGCGGTCGAGCGAGCCGTCAGCGGCGAGCACCTCCGTGCCGAACTCGGCGACGACGGCCGCGAGTCCCGGCGTGCCGGGCTCGACCACCTCGCGCGCGATGCGGTCCGAGTCGACGATCACCGCACCGTGCCCGGCCAGCAGCCGCACGGCCTCGCTCTTGCCCGCACCGATTCCGCCGGTCAGTCCCACGTTCAGCATGCGGGCAGGCTACCGGTCGCCGTCGCCGTCCTCGTGCTCGGCCAGGAACCGCTCGAACACCTCGCCCAGCTCGTCCGCGGACGGCAGGTCCACCGGCTCGGCGACGAGGCTGCCCCGGGTGGTCGCGCCGGCGATCGCGTCGTACTGCTGCTCCAGGCCGCGCACCACCGCGACCAGCTCCGAGTCCCCCTCGGCCAGCTCGCTCTCGATCTCGTCCTGTGTCTTCAGGGCGCGGGTCCGCAGCGCGTGCGCCGCCTCGGGCAGCACGAGACCGGTGGCGGCCGTCACCGCCTCGAGAACGACGAGCGCCGCGTCCGGGTAGCGGGAGCGGGCGATGTAGTGGGGCACGTGCGCGGCCACCCCGACGACGTCCCGGCCCGCCTCCGAGAGCCGCAGCTCCACCAGCGCCGCGGCGCTGCCGGGCACCTGCGCCTCGTCGAAGACCCCGCGGTGACCGGCGATCAGGTCCGCCCGATTCCCGTGGGGGGTGAGGCCGACCGGCCTGGTGTGCGGCACGCCCATCGGGATGCCGTGGAACGTCACCGCGAGCCGCACCCGCAGCCGCTCCACGATCTGGCGCACGGCCGCGGAGAAGCTCTCCCACTCCACGTCCGGCTCCGGCCCCGACAGGAGCAGGAACGGCTGGTGCGTCGCGTCGTGCACCAGCCGCACCACGAGCTCGGGCGTGTCGTAGGCCGACCACCGGTCGCGCCGGAACGTCATGGCGGGGCGCCTGGCCCGGTAGTCCACGAGCCGGTCGTGGTCGAACCGTGCCACGGTAGTCGCCGAACGGCCCTCCAGCAGCTGCTCGGTGAGCTGCGCACCGGTCTCGCCGGCGTCGATGAAGCCCTCGAAGTGGTAGATCAGCACCAGACCGGCGCTGTGCGCACCGCCGACGGCCTCATCGGCCCTGGCCAGACCGGCCGGGTCCCATGCGTACAACTCCTGCGGATCGCGCACCGTCACCGCACCCCTTCCGCTGTCTCGCGTGTACAGAGGAGAACGCGCTGTACGCCGGGGGCATTCCCCCGTGGAAACGGCCGGGGCCCGCCCCCTGTGAAGGGAGCGGGCCCGGCTTGAATCCGCGACAGCGGGAACGGTCAGCTCTGGCCGCCCGCCAGCTTCTCCCGGAGCGCGGCAAGCGCCTCGTCGGAGGCCAGCGCGCCCGAGTCCTCGGACTGCGGCGACGAGTACGAGCCGCCACCACCCGAGCCGCCGGACTGCGCGGGACCGCCGCCCGAACCGGACGACTCGGCCTCGGCCTGCGCGTCCGCCTCGCGGGACTTGATGACCTGCGCCTGGTGCTGCTCGAAGCGCTGCTGCGCGTCGGCGTACTGGCGCTCCCACTCCTCGCGCTGCTTGTCGTACCCGGGCAGCCAGTCGTTGGCCTCGGGGTCGAAGCCCTCGGGGTAGATGTAGTTGCCCTGGTCGTCGTAGGACGCGGCCATGCCGTACAGCGTCGGGTCGAACTCCACGATCATCGGGTCGGCGCCGAAGTTCTCGTTGGCCTGCTTGAGGGACAGGCTGATCCGGCGACGCTCCAGGTCGATGTCGATGACCTTGACGAAGATCTCGTCGTTGACCTGCACGACCTGCTCCGGGATCTCCACGTGGCGCTCGGCCAGCTCGGAGATGTGGACCAGGCCCTCGATGCCCTCGTCGACCCGGACGAACGCACCGAACGGCACCAGCTTGGTGACCTTGCCGGGGACGACCTGGCCGATCTGGTGCGTCCTGGCGAACTGCTGCCACGGGTCTTCCTGGGTCGCCTTCAGCGACAGCGAGACGCGCTCGCGGTCCATGTCGACGTCCAGAACCTCGACCGTGACCTCCTGGCCGACCTCGACGACCTCGGACGGGTGGTCGATGTGCTTCCAGGACAGCTCGGAGACGTGCACCAGGCCGTCCACGCCGCCCAGGTCCACGAAGGCACCGAAGTTGACGATGGAGGAGACGACGCCGGAGCGCACCTGGCCCTTCTGGAGGGTGGTGAGGAAGGTTTGGCGGACCTCGCTCTGCGTCTGCTCCAGCCAGGCGCGGCGGGAGAGAACCACATTGTTGCGGTTCTTGTCGAGCTCGATGATCTTGGCTTCGAGCTCCTTGCCGACGTACGGCTGAAGGTCGCGGACCCGGCGCATCTCGACGAGCGAGGCGGGGAGGAACCCGCGCAGGCCGATGTCGAGGATCAGGCCGCCCTTGACGACCTCGATCACGGTGCCGGTGACGATGCCGTCCTCGTCCTTGATCTTCTCGATGGTGCCCCAGGCGCGCTCGTACTGGGCACGCTTCTTGGAGAGGATCAGCCGGCCCTCCTTGTCCTCCTTCTGGAGAACAAGGGCCTCGATCTCGTCACCGACGGCGACGACCTCGTTCGGGTCGACGTCGTGCTTGATCGACAGCTCGCGCGAGGGAATGACGCCCTCGGTCTTGTAACCGATGTCGAGCAGGACCTCGTCCCGGTCGACCTTCACGATGACGCCGTCGACGATGTCGCCGTCGTTGAAGTACTTGATCGTCTCGTCGATCGCGGCGAGGAAGGCTTCCTCGGAACCGATGTCGTTGACCGCAACCTGCGGGGTGGTCACGGTGGTCTCGGTGCTGCTCGTCATGTGGTAAAGGGCTCCGGTACGGACATGTTCGTAGGCACTGCTACGCCGGAGCCCGTATCGCACTGCCGAAGCCGGACAGCCTGAGAAGCGCTTTCCAAGTCCGGAAACCGGAAGCGCCTCGAGAACCGAGGGGACATACAACAGATGCGAGCGCGACCTGCTCCGTCCGAGGCGCGCAGGCCCGCAGCGCGTCTTATAGCATACGGGGGCATCCCAGCAGGGTCAATGCGCGGTTCGCCCCACGAGGCGCACTATTGGGCCAAATCTGGCACTTCCCGGCTCATTCCGGAGGCCAAAAGCCGGCGCGCACGGTCATGTGAACACCACGGAACGGCACCACGGAACGGCACCACGGCCGGGGTGTACCTCTCGGCGGATCAGGCGGCGCGGCGGGTGGCCGTCGCCGACTCGGTGGGCTCCGGGGTGGGCGTGGGCGTGGGCTCGCCCGGCTCCTCCGGCTCCTCCTCACCCGGCTCCTCCGGGTCCTCGCAGCCGTCCGGGTCTTCCGGGTTCTCGGGGTCCTCGGGATTCTCCGGGTCCTCCGGGTCCGTCGGGTCCGGGCTCTCCGGGTCGGTGGGCTCCGGGGTGGGCGTGGGCGTGGGCTCGCCCGACTCCTCGGACTCCTCCTCACCCGGGTCCTGCGGGGCCTCGGGGTTTTCCGGGTCCTGCGGGTCCTGCGGGTCCTCCGGGTCCGTCGGGCACTCGGGGTCCTCCTCGCCCGGCTCGCCCGGCTCCTCCGGGTCCTCGCCGCCCGGCTCGCCCGGCTCCTCCGGGTCCTCGCCGCCCGGCTCCCCGGGCTCCTCCGGGTCCTCGCCGCCCGGCTCCTCGGGCACCTCGGGCTCCTCGGACTCGTCCGGGTCGTGCGGCCTGATCTCGCCGTCCGACTCGGCGGGCGGAAGCGGCGAGGGGCTCTCCGGCCCCGGGGTGGCGCCGGAGCCGCTGCCGCCGCCCCGGCCGCCGCCGCCCGCCCGCTCGTCCGCGTCCGGGTTGCCCGGGCCAGGGCTCGATGGCAGCCCGCCCTCGCCGTCCGGCACCTCGTGCGCGCCCTCGCGGTAGTAGTCCAGCCAGGACCGCACGGTCCGCACGTAGTCCCACGAGTGGTTGTAGCTCAGCAGGGCCCGGTCAAGCTGCGAGGACACCGACAGGTCGCGGTTCGAGGCGCAGAGGTAGTCGCCGGCGGCCAGCGCGGCGTCATACACATTGTTCGGGTCGGAGCTGCCGTCCCCATTGCCGTCCGCGCCCCAGCTGGCCCAGGTGGACGGGATGAACTGCATGGGCCCCACGGCTCGGTCGTGCACCGTGTCGCCGTCCCAGGCGCCGTCGTCCGTATCGAATATCTGCGCGAACCCGTCCCCGTTCAGCACGGGGCCGAGGATCGGCTCCGCCGTGGTGCCGTCCGCGTCCACGGCGCCGCCGCGGGCGTGACCCGATTCGACCTTTCCTATGGCCGCCAGCACCTGCCACTCCAGGTTGCAGTCCGGAGTGGTGCCGGCCAGCGTCGACTCCGCGCGCCGGTACGCGTCCAGCACTGTCGCCGGGATGCCCGCCTCGGAGGGGCCCAGGTCGGTGTCCTCGGCGCCGCCGCCCTGGCCAGGGCCGCGCGTGTCCAGCGGAGGCAGATCGGTGTGGTAGGGCAGCTCCTGATTTTCATCGGGCAGCACGGGGTCCGCCTGCTCCTGGGCCGAGGGGCGGTCCGGCGCCTCGGGCGCGCTCGGACTCTCACCCCCCAGGACCTCTGGCGCCTGCGACGCGGTGAGCGCGGCCATCGCCGCGGCCGCAATCGCCGATCCCGACATGCCTCTGCGGACCCTGCCGATACGCAACCCCACGCGCCTTCCCCTCCGTTTGCGGTCCGGGTGACCTCACCGACCGGAATGACAGTACGACACCTGCCCGTTCGGGACCAGAACGTACCGGTGACGCCGGAGTGGCGGTTGCGAAACCGCGACACTTCGCGCCTCAGTGCGCCGCGGACTCCCAGGTGTCGCCCCAGCCGACCGACACGTCCAGGGGCGCGCGCAATTGCACCGCGCCGGCCATCTCACGCCGCACCAGCTCCTCCACCGACCGGCGCTCGCCCGGCGCGACTTCGAGCACGATCTCGTCGTGCACCTGAAGCAGCATCCGCGACGTCAGCTTCTCCCGGTCCAGCGCGTCGCTCACCCGCAGCATCGCGATCTTCACAATGTCGGCGGCGGTCCCCTGGATCGGCGCGTTGAGCGCCATGCGCTCGGCCGTCTCCCGGCGTTGCCGGTTGGAGCTGCTGAGGTCCGGCAGGTAGCGGCGGCGGCCGAGCAGCGTCTGCGTATGGCCCGTGACCCGGGCCTCCCCGACCACGTGCTGGAGATAGTCCCGCACGCCGCCGAACCGCTCGAAGTAGGTGTCCATCAGCTTCTGCGCCTCGTCGGGCGGGATCGACAGCTGCTGGCCGAGGCCGAACGCCGACAGGCCGTAGGCCAGTCCGTAGCTCATCGCCTTGATCTTGCGCCGCATCTCCGCGTCGACCCCGGACTTGCCGACGCCGAACACCTGCGAGGCGACGGTGGTGTGCAGATCCTCGCCCGAGGTGAACGCATCGAGCAGATCCTCATCCTGCGACAGGTGCGCCATCACCCGCAGCTCGATCTGGCTGTAGTCCGCGGTCAGCAGCGCCTCGTACCCCTCCCCCACGACGAATCCGCGGCGGATCGCGCGGCCCTCGTCGGTGCGCACCGGAATATTCTGGAGGTTGGGATCGGTGGACGACAGGCGGCCGGTCGCCGCGACCGTCTGCTGGAAGGTCGTGTGAATCCGCCCGTCCGACGCGATGCTCTTGATCAGGCCCTCGACCGTGGTCCGCAGCCTGGCCTGCTCCCGGTGCCGCAGCATGATCACCGGCAGCTCGTGCTCGGTCTGTGCGGCCAGCCACGTCAGCGCGTCCGCGTCCGTCGTGTAGCCGGTCTTCGTCCGCTTCGTCTTCGGCAGCCCCAGCTCGCCGAACAGCACCTCCTGAAGCTGCTTGGGCGAGCCCAGGTTGAACTCGCGGCCCACCGAGGCGTGCGCCTCCGACACCGCCTGCTGCACCGCCGCGGCGAACTGCTGCTCCAGGCCCTCCAGCCACGCGCGGTCCGCGGCGATCCCCGCCCGCTCCATGCGGGACAGCAGCCGGGAGGTCGGCAGCTCCAGATCGTCGAGCAGCTCCGCCGCGCCGACCTCCGCGAGCCGCGCCCGGAACAGCTCGCCCAGGTCGAGCACCGTGCGGGCCTGCCGCATCAGCGAGTCGGCCTGCGCCGCGTCATCCGCGCCGAACGCCAGCTGCCCGCTGTCGTCCGCCGGCCGCTCCAGCTCGCGGCCGAGAAACTCCACGCTCAGCGCGTCCAGCGCGAAGGACCGGCGGCCCGGCTGCACCAGATACGCGGCGAGCGCCGTGTCCATGGTGACGCCCGCCACCTGCCAGCCGTGCTCCGCGAACACCCGCTGCACGCCCTTCGCGTGGTGCAGGATCTTGGGCCGGTCGGCGCTCGCCGACCAGTCGGCGAACGCCCGCTCGTCCGCCTCGTCCAGCGTCGCGGGATCGAACCAGGCGGCCGGGCCGCCCGCCGCGGCGAGCGCCACCGCGTGCACGCTGCCCGCGCCCAGCTTCCAGTCGTCGAGCGTGGCCACGCCGAGCGGCACGCCGGCCGCCCCGTGCTCGGCCAGCCACGGCGCGAGAGCGCCCGCGGCCAGCACCACCCCGTCCACCCGGGGCCCCTCGGCCGCCGCGGCCGGCGCCTCCTCCGCCGCGGGATCGACCGCGAACAGCCGCTCCCGCAGATTCGGATTGCGGAACTCCAGGGCGTCGAGGAGCACGGTCACCGCGTCCGTGTCGTACGGCTGCCGCTCCAGGTCCGCCGGGCCGCAGCCCAGGTCGACGTCCCTGGCCAGCTCCGTCAACTCCCGGTTCAACCGGACGGACTCCAGGTGGGTGCGCAGATTGTCGCCGGCCTTCCCCTTGACCTCCTCGGCCCGCTCCGCCAGCTCGTCAAGCGAGCCGAACTGATGGAGCCACTTGGCGGCCGTCTTCTCACCCACCCCGGGAATCCCCGGGAGATTGTCGGAAGGGTCGCCCCGCAGCGCCGCGAAGTCCGCGTACTTCGCGGGCGGCAGCCCGTACTTCTCCAGCACCTTCTCCGGCGTGAAGCGCGTCAGCTCCGAGACGCCCTTCGTCGGGTACAGCACCGTGATCGTGTCGCTGACCAGCTGGAACGCATCCCGGTCGCCCGTCACGATCGAGACCTGGAAACCCTCGTCGGCCGCCCGGGTCGCCAGCGTCGCGATCACGTCGTCCGCCTCGAAGCCCGGCACCGCGAACCGCCGCACCCGCAGCGCGTCGAGCAGCTCGCCGATCAGCTCCACCTGCCCCTTGAACTCGTCGGGCGTCGCCGACCGCGTCGCCTTGTAGTCGGCGAACCGCTCGGAGCGCCACGTCACCCGCGACACGTCGAACGCCACCGCGAGATGCGTGGGCGCCTCGTCGCGCAGCGTGTTGGCCAGCATCGACGTGAACCCGTAGATCGCGTTCGTCGGCTGGCCGACCGTGGTCGTGAAATTCTCCGCGGGCAACGCGAAGAAAGCCCGGTACGCCAGGGAATGCCCGTCCAGCAGGAGCAGGCGCGGAGCGGTGGTCGTCTGCGATACGTTCTCAGCCACATGCCCGATCCTGCCACGGACCACTGACACTCCCCGCCGACCGTGCGACGATCGCAGACATGCCAGCCAAGCCGCCCGAAGCCGATCCAGTCCAGGACGCACCCCACGTCACCGGCCCGGAACACTCGGCCGCCGGTGCCCCGGCCATCGGCCACGCCCTGCGCACCGCGCAGCGGCAGATGGGGGTCCGCCGTACCGCGCTCACACTGCTCCGCGTCAACCAGCCGGGCGGGTTCGACTGCCCCGGCTGCGCCTGGCCCGAGCCGGACCGGCCGCACACCGCGGAGTTCTGCGAGAACGGTGCCAAGGCCGTCGCGGAAGAGGCGACCCTCCGCCGCGTCACCCCCGAGTTCTTCGCCCAGCACTCCGTGACCGACCTCGCCGGCCGGTCCGGGTACTGGCTCGGGCAGCAGGGCCGCCTCACCCGCCCCATGTACCTGCCCGAGGGCGCCGACCACTACGAGCCGATCGACTGGGACCGCGCGTTCGACCTCATCGCCGAGGAGCTGCACGCCCTGCCCGACCCCGACCAGGCCCTCTTCTACACCTCGGGGCGCACCAGCAACGAGGCCGCGTTCCTCTACCAGCTGTTCGCCCGCGCCTACGGCACCAACAACCTGCCGGACTGCTCCAACATGTGCCACGAGTCCTCCGGCGCGGCGCTCACCGAGACCCTCGGCGTCGGCAAGGGCAGCGTCCTGCTCAACGACCTGTACCAGGCCGACCTCATCATCGTCGCCGGGCAGAACCCCGGCACGAACCACCCCCGCATGCTTACCGCGCTGGAGAAGGCCAAATCCGCGGGCGCGAAGATCATCACCGTCAACCCGCTGCCGGAAGCCGGACTCGAACGGTTCAAGAACCCGCAGACCGCCCGCGGTCTCGCCGGCGGCGGCACCCCGCTCACCGACCTCTTCCTCCAGATCAGGCTCGGCGGCGACCAGGCGCTCTTCCGCCTTCTCAACAAGCTGATCATCAACCGCGGCGCCGCCGTGGACTCCGTCTTCATCCGCCGCCACACCGCCGGGTACGAGGAGTTCGCCGCCGCCGCCCGCGCCGCCGACTGGGAGGAGACCCGGCGCGCGACCGGACTGACCCGCAGCGATATCGAACGCGCGCTCGCGATGATCCTCGCCTCCCGGCGCATCATCGTCTGCTGGGCCATGGGCCTCACCCAGCACAAGCACTCCGTGCCCACCATCAAGGAGATCGTCAACTTCCTCCTGCTGCGCGGCAACGTGGGCCGCCCCGGCGCGGGCGTGTGTCCCGTGCGCGGCCACAGCAACGTCCAGGGCGACCGCACCATGGGCATCACCGAGAAGCCCGCGGCCGGCTTCCTCGACGCCCTCGGAACGGAGTTCGGCTTCGACCCGCCGCAGCGCCACGGCCTCGACGTCGTCGACTCCATCCGCGCCCTGCGCGACGGCCGGGCCAAGGTGTTCTTCGCCATGGGCGGCAACTTCGTCGCCGCGAGCCCCGACACCGCCGTCACCGAGGACGCCATGCGCCGCGCCGCGCTCACCGTTCACGTGTCGACGAAGCTCAACCGCTCCCACTGCGTCACCGGCGCCCGCGCCCTCATCCTCCCCACGCTCGGCCGCACCGAACGCGATCATCAGGCCGCGGGCCCGCAGTCCGTCACCGTCGAGGACTCCATGGGCATCGTCCACGCCTCGCGCGGCCGCCTGAAGCCCGCGAGCCCCCACCTGCTGTCCGAGCCCGCCATCGTCTGCCGCCTCGCCCGCCGCGTCCTCGGCGACACCGGCACCATCCCCTGGGAGGACTTCGAACGGGACTACCGCCTCGTCCGCGAGCGCATCGCCCGCGTCATCCCCGGCTTCGAGGACTTCGAGACCCGCGTCGCCCAGCCCGGCGGCTTCGCACTCCCCCACGCACCGCGCGACGACCGGCACTTCCCCACCGCCACCGGCAAGGCCAACTTCACCGCGGACCCCGTGACCTGGCCGACCGTTCCCCCCGGGCGCCTGCTCTTGCAGACCCTGCGCTCCCACGACCAGTACAACACCACCGTCTACGGCCTCGACGACCGCTACCGCGGTATCACCGGCGGCCGGCGCGTCGTCCTCGTCCACCCCGACGACGCCCGCGAACTCGGCCTGCCCGACGGCTCCCACGCCGACCTCACCAGCGAATGGACCGACGGCTCCGAACGCACCGCCCCCGGCTTCCGCGTCGTTCACTACCCCACCGCGCGCGGCTGCGCCGCCGCCTACTACCCGGAGACCAACGTTCTCGTCCCCCTCGACGCCACCGCCGACACCAGCAACACCCCCGCCAGCAAGTCCGTCGTGGTCCGCCTGACCCCGGCAACCGCCCCCTGAACGGACCTGATAGAACGCTCCCATGGGCGAGCACACCAGCACACTCTTCCCCGCACAGATCATCGACCAGTGGGCGGGGCTCGGCATCGACCTGCCCGCGCTCTTCTCCGCGGGGCGATTCGGCGAACGCCTCGGCATCCGCGTCGCCGAGGCGTCCCCGGACAAGGTCGTCGGCACCCTGCCCGTCGAGGGCAACACCCAGCCCTACGGCCTGCTGCACGGCGGCGCCTCCGCCGCACTCGCCGAAACCCTGGCCTCCATCGGCGCGATGCTTCACGCGGGCCCCAACAAGATCGCCGTCGGCGTCGACATCAACTGCACCCACCACCGCGCGGTCCGCTCCGGCATCGTCACCGGCGTCGCCACCCCGGCCCACACCGGCCGCACCTCGGCCACCTATGACGTCACCATCACCGACGAACGGGGCAAGCGCGTCTGCACCGCCCGCCTCACCTGCGCCCTGCGCCCCGCCGCCGGCGGACAGCAGACGGCGGAGCCCACGAGCGAGGCGTCCCCCGCCCCGTGACCGGGGCTACCCCTTCTCCTCCGCCTGCTCCGACTGCTCGGCCACCTCACCCAGATACGCGGCCCGCACCCGCGGATCGGACAGCAGCGCCGACGCCTCGTCGGCCATCACCACCGCGCCCGTCTCCAGCACGTAGCCCCGGTTCGCCAGCCGAAGCGCCTGCGCGGCGTTCTGCTCGACCAGCAGCAGCGTCGTCCCCTGCTCGTTGATCTCCTTCAGGATCTCGAAGATCTGCCGCACGATCAGCGGCGCGAGCCCCATCGACGGCTCGTCGAGCAGCAGCAGCTCCGGCTTCCCCATCAACGCCCTGCCGATCGCCAGCATCTGCTGCTCGCCACCGGACAGGGTGCCGCTGACCTGCCTGCGCCGCTCCGCGAGCACGGGGAACAGGGAGAACACCCGGTCCAGGTCGGCGTCGTCCGGCCGCTTCAGCCGGTACGCCCCCATCTTCAGGTTCTCCAGCACCGTCATCCGGGCGAAGACCCGGCGCCCCTCCGGCACATGACCGATGCCGAACTGCACCAGCTCGTGCGACTTGATGCCGTCCACGCGCTCGCCGCGCAGCAGCACCTCGCCCGAACGCGGCGCCAGCATTCCGGACGCCGCCTTCAGCGTCGTCGACTTGCCCGCGCCGTTCGCGCCGAGCAGCGCCACGACCTCGCCCTCGCCCACCGTCATGCTGACGCCCTTCAGTGCCTCGATGGCGCCGTAGAACACGCGCAGGTCCCGCAGTTCGAGCAGCGCTGGGCGCCCGTCCACCGCTCCCGAGGCCGCGCCGGCCTCCTTCTCGACGCCCACGTTCACGCCCGTCCCTCCTCGTCGTCCGCCGCCGCGCCCGCGGCACCGGGCGGCCCGTCCGGCCGCTCCTCCGCGCCGTGCTCCTCGCGCTCCGCGACCACCTCCGCCACCAGCGCCCGCTCGTCCTCGGCCGACGCGCCCAGGTACGCCTCGATCACCGCGGGGTCCTGCTGTACCGACCCTGGGGTTCCCTCGGCGATCTTCCTGCCGAAGTTCAGCACCACCACCCGGTCCGCCACCGACATCACCAGCCGCATGTCGTGCTCGATCAGCAGCACGCTCACCGCGAGTTCCTGGTTGATCCGACGGATCAGCACCTCCAGATCCCGCTTCTCCGTCGGGTTCGTCCCCGCCGCAGGCTCGTCGAGCAGCAGCACCTCCGGCGTCGTCGCCAGCGCCCGCGCGATCTCCAGCCGCCGCTGCTCGCCGTAACTGAGCGCGGAGGCCAGCTCGTTCAGCCGGTGGCCGAGACCGACGAACGACAGCACCTCGTGCGCCTTCCGGTCGCTCTCCCGCTCGTCCCTGCGCGCGTTCGGCAGCCCCAGCATGATCGAGATGGCGTCCGTGCGCTGCCGCGTCTCCACGGCGACCTTCACGTTCTCCAGCACCGTCAGCGCCCCGAACAGGCGGATGTTCTGGAACGTGCGTGCCACCCCGAGGCGGCTCGTCCTGTGCGGCTTGCGGCCCCGCAGCTCGTGCTCGCCCCCCGCCCGCGGACGGAAGGTGATCTTCCCCTCCTGCGGAACGTACGCCCCCGTCAGCGAGTTGAACAGCGAGGTCTTGCCCGCCCCGTTCGGCCCGATGACCGCCAGGATCTCCCCGCGCGCCATCCGCAGGGCCACGCCGTCCAGGCTCGTCAGCCCGCCGAACCGCAGCGTCACGCCCGACGCGTCCAGCACGTCGTCCGACAGCGCCCGCACCTTCGCGGCCTCGTCCAGCATCTCGGTCGTCATGCCTGCGCACCTCCCGGCCGCGCGCCCAGGGCATCGGCGGACCCCGAGCCCTCCTCCGCCATCCGCAGCTCCCGCTGCCGCCGCCGCGACGGCAGCAAACCCTGCGGCCGGTAGATCATCATGACCACCAGCAGCCCGCCCAGATACATGTACCGGTCCTGGGGGTCGACCGTGTCCCGCAGGTACTCCGGCAGCCACACCAGCACCGCCGTGCCGATCAGCACGCCCGGGATCGAGCCCATGCCGCCGAACACCACGTAGGACAGGGCGAGCACGGACAGCAGCAGTACGAACATCTCCGGGTTGATGAAGCCCAGCTTGCTCGCGTAGATCACCCCGGCGATGCCCGAGGTCGACGCGCCGATCGCGAACGCCAGCAGCTTGAACCGCACGGTGTCCACGCCCGTCGCCGCCGCCGCGACCTCGTCCTCCCGGATCGCCGTCCAGGCCCGGCCCACCCGCGAATGCTCGAGCCGCACGAACAGCAGCAGCACCACGACCACGAAGGCCAGCTGGAGCCAGTAGTACGGCCGCGGATCGAGCTCCCACTCGTACGACCAGAATCCGAGGTCGACCGAGAACCGGTCCAGCTGCGGGGCACCCCGCGAACCGCCCGTGAACTCCGTCCAGTTCTTCGCCGTCAAGTACACGATCTCGTGAAAGCCCAGCGTCACGATTGCCAAGTAGTCGCCGCGCAGCCGCAGCGTCGGCGCCCCGAGCAGCACGCCCGCGACCAGGCAGGTGAGAACCGCGATGGGAATCACCAGGAAGTTGTTCAGCTCCACCGGCGGCTCCACCGGCAGCCCGCCCGTCCAGAACGCCGAGCTGTAGGCACCGATCGCGAAGAACGCGATGAATCCCAGGTCCAGCATTCCGGCCCAGCCGACCACCACGTTCAGCCCGATGGCGACCAGCACGAACATGCCGATCTGGTCCACCATCACCTGCTGCCAGAACGTCGACACCATCAGCGGCAGCACGATCAGCAGCCCGAGCAGCGCCGCCATCGAACCCCACCGGTAAAGCCGCTGCCCGCGCACCACGTCGGTGACGAACCGGACCGTGCGCGCCACCAGCGCCGGAAGCCACACCGGCGCCGCCGCCGGCGAGAACCCCCCGGACGGCGTCAGATCGCCCGGCCGCTCCGCGGGGCGGCCCGCCTCCTCCTTCACCCGCGACGTGTAGCGGCCGAGCAGCTCGTGCGCGAACTCGCGGACCAGCCAGATCACCACGGCCAGGCCGAGCCAGCCCCAGACCGCGCCGCCGCTGAAATTCTCCTCCAGCGCCGCGAACAAATCGCCACGCGTACCCTGCGCACCCGTGACCTGGGTCAGTACCAGCGCCGTCACCACCAGCGCGAACAGCCGGTGCCAACGCGGCTGCTGATACCAGGAACGTTTCCGCAGCTTCGCCGCGGAAGGCACCTTCGGAGCGGTTACTCCCGCGGTCATGCCGTCCTCCCCACACGCTCACCGAGAATGCCCGTCGGACGGAACATCAGCACCAGCACGAGCACCGCGAACGCGCCCGCGTACCGCCACGCGTCACCGAACCACTCGACCGTGAACGCCTCCACCACACCCAGCGTCAGCCCGCCGAGCATCGCCCCGCGCACGTTGCCGATACCGCCGAGCACCGCAGCCGCGAACGCCGTGATGCCGGGCAGGAAGCCCATGGTGTACTCGACCTGGAGGTTCGTGCCGAACAGGAAGCCGGCCACCCCGCCCATCACGCCGCCGAGCACGAACGTCCTCGACACCACCTTGTCGATGTCCACGCCCATCAGGGACGCGACTTCCGGGTCCTGCGCGACCGCCCGGATTCCTGAACCCATCTTGGTGCGGTTCACCACGAAATCCACCGTCAGCAGCATCAGCACCGCGGCCACCACGATAAGGAGCTGCGTCACGTTGACCGAGGTGCCGAACACCTCGAACACCTGCTTGTTCTCGTACATCGTCGGCATCGGCATCGGGTAGCGGCCGAACATCTTGCCCGCGAGATTGTAGAGAAAGAACGACGCACCGATCGCCGTGATCAGAAAGATCAGACGCGATGCGTGACGTCTCCGCAGTGGACGATAGGCACCTTTTTCAAGGCCAAAGGCGACCAGGCCGCCGAGCAGCGCTCCGCCGAGAATCCCGAGAAGCACGTAGAGGGCCGACTGAAGGCCGGAAGGATCAGCGGCGGGTTCGAAAATGGTGAGGGCGATGACGCCCCCGAATCCACCGGCCATGAAGACCTCGCTGTGCGCGAAGTTCAGAAGCTGGAGGACACCATAGACCAGCGTGTAGCCAATGGCGATAACGGCATACAACGAGCCGAGCACCACACCCAGGACCAGAACGTCCCAGATATCGGAAAGCGACATGGAACTTACTTCCTTGTGGGAACGAGCAGCGGTGGGCTGATCGGCCGGCGGGGCGGAACGGGTCGGCGCCCCGCCCCCGCCGGCCAGGTGGACTCAGCCGCCGACCAGCTCGTCGACGCCGCCCAGGTAGCCGCGGACACCGTCCTCGACCTGGTACATGAAGATCGCCGTATTGGTGAACTCGCCGTTCTCGTCGAAGGCGAACGTCTTCGTCAGCCCCTCGTACTCGGTCCCCGCGAGCTGCTGGTACAGCGCCTCACGGCTGACGTCGCCGCCGAGCTCGGCCATCGCCTCGATGATCATGTTCGTGACGTCGTAGGACTCGGCCGAGTAGGTACCGGGCGCGAGGCCGAACTCCGCCTCGTACGTCTCCGCGAACGCCGCGGTGCCCTCGTTCTCGGTGGCGTCGGTGCACGGGCAGGTCAGGTGCCAGCCCTCGGCGGCGTCGCCCGCCAGGTTGATGAACTCGTCGTCGTTCGAGCCGTCGCCTGATATGCGGATGCCCTCGTACCCGGCCTCCTGGAGCCGGATCGCGAACGGCCCGAGCGCCTCGTAGTAACCCGCGTAGATAAGCGCGTCCACACCGGCTTCGGTCACCGTGCGGGCGGCTCCGCTGTAGTCGACGGTGTCGGCCGGCACACTCTGCCGCTCCACACTCAGGCCCGCGGCGGTCATCTCCGACTCGGCCACCTCGGCGAGACCCTCGCCGTACGGCGTGACGTCGTCGACGATCATGACGCTCTCGACGCCGTCCTGGGCCGCCAGGAAGTCCGCCATGGCCAGACCCTGCGCGTTGTCGTTGGGCACGGCGCGCAGGAACGTGGCGAACTTGCCGTCCTCCGTCAGCGTCGGGTCCGTCGCGGACGAGCTGACCGCCGGCAGCATGGCCTGCGCATAGAGCGGCGCCGACACGTTCGCGGGGCCGGAGAACGCCGGGCCGACCACGGCCATCACGTCCTGGTCGTCGATGGCGCTCTGCGCCGCCGCGGTGGCCTGGGTCTCCACGCCCTGGTCGTCGGCCGCGACGTACTCAACAGTGAAGTCGTAATCGCCACTTCCATTGGCCTCGTTGATGGCCAGCTGAATACCGTTTTCCATGTTCTCGCCGAGCGCCACGTTCGTACCGGAGAGCGGCCCCTGGAAGGCGATCTTGTACGTGGTGCCCCCACCCCCGCTGTCGCCCCCGTCGTCGTCACCGCCGCAAGCAGTGAGCACGAGCGCGCCGGCGGCGACGGGTATCGCGAGCCTCACGATGGACTTGTTGAGCACTTCGAAAACCCCCTGGAGCGAGCCCAGTCATGTCGTCACCGCACAGCTCCCATGCGCATACGGCACACCGGTGCGGCGTGCAGCGGAATCTATTGCCATGCAAGCTGCACGAACACACTGTCGCGACAGATGTGATCGCCTCGTGACCTCTGGCACATGCCGGAAACAGAACATGACTGACCGGTCAGCGGACGATCCCGACAAGATCCACTCAACCCGGACCAGATAATGCGCAAACGACAAGAGCGCGCCCCGGACAGACACCGGGACGCGCTCTGACCCACTTTGGGGGAATTAACGAAGACTTAACTCCCCGCGGGGTCTTCGCCGCTTCTGCCGCTATTTCTACTGCTTCTGCCGCTTCTCCTCGGCGTCCTGGATCACAGCCTCGGCCACCTGATGCATGGAGAGCCTGCGGTCCATGGACGTCTTCTGAATCCAGCGGAAAGCGGCCGGCTCCGACAGACCGTACTGGGTCTGGAGGACACTCTTGGCCCGGTCCACCAGCTTCCGCGTCTCCAGCCGCTGCGCGAGGTCGGCGACTTCACCCGCGAGCGTCTTCAGCTCCTGGAACCGCGAGACGGCGATCTCGATGGCCGGGACGACGTCACTCTTGCTGAACGGCTTCACCAGGTAGGCCATGGCTCCGGCGTCCCTGGCCCGTTCGACCAGGTCACGCTGCGAGAACGCGGTCAGCATCAGCACCGGCGCGATATTGTCCGCCGCGATCTTCTCCGCGGCCGAGATGCCGTCCATCACCGGCATCTTCACGTCGAGAATCACCAGATCGGGCCGCAGCTCACGGGCCAGCTCGACAGCCCGCTCACCGTCCCCGGCCTCTCCGACGACGCTGTACCCCTCTTCCTCCAGCATCTCTTTCAGGTCGAGCCGGATCAGCGCCTCGTCCTCGGCGATGACGACACGGGCGGTGTTGGGCGGGACGTGAGCCGCGGATTCGGCGGCATCCGCCGGGGTGGGCTCGTCGGGGACGTCGGGGGTGGTCACGATGCTCCTCGTTTCCTGCCGAATGGGGCACCCACGAGGGTACCTAGTCGCTGGGGCCACGGCGGAGCCGCTAGACTGTCCGGGCGCCAGCAGGCCGGGTTGGTGGAAGGGCAGACACGGAGGTCTCAAACACCTCTGCTCGCAAGAGCGTGCGGGTTCAAATCCCGCACCCGGCACTCACGTCACTCGATCAGGTGATCGATTCCCAGATCTCGTGACTCTGCGTACACGAGCTGCGACGCTTCCCGTATGGAGCAACACGCACCCACCACAGCTCGTTCGGCACCTCTGGCGATGGCCCGTCAATGGACTTCCTACGTCGGGCCCGAGTGCCGGGGCCCGCGGGCCGGTTCACCAGCCATGGCCACCCAGGTACGTCTCAACGCGCCGGATGTCCCAGGCGCCGTCAGCGACGATCATCCGGTAGCGGTAGAAGAAGGACTCCTGAGGAGCGAGCGCAAACTCTTCGAAGAAGGCCCAGGAGAACGCGATGGTGGGGGTGGGTGCGGAGCGGACAAACCAGTGGGACGGGTGGATCGCGGCATCGCCGGTGTTCTCCGGGGCATGGACGAAGACGAGGGTCGAGTGGGCGTCGATGTCGTCGTGTTCGGTGGTGAAGGCGATCCAGGGCGCGTCGGCGGCGGGAGTGCCCATGGTGGCCTGATCGGTGGCGGGCCCGGCGGGGGTGAGGATCTGGCCGCCGGTGAAGTCGCGCGGCCCGCGCCACTGGAGGCCGGTGTAGCCGGCCATCTCGCGCCCCGCGGTGGTGGGGGAGCCGAAGTGCAGGGGTTCGCCGCGGACGTTGGTGAGCCGGATCGTCCAGTCCAGCGCCCAGGCACCTTCCGCGGGGTCGGCGGAGTGGACAGCGAGGGTGCGTTCCTCGTGTGCCCACTCCTGGCCGCCGTGGTTGACCCAGGTGAGGTCCTCGGCGAGATCGACTCGGTCGCCCGCGGCGTCGATGCGGGGGAAGCCGTCGTGGCGCATGGAGCCGACGCGTTCGGGGACGCGCCGGTAGCCGGTATCCGGGCCGAGGTAGGAGTTGCCGCCCCAGAAGTTCTGCTCCGACACGTGGCTCGCGGTCATCTGAATGCCCTTGTGCCAGCGGTGGTCGTTGGGCCGGTAGCCGGTGACGAGGTGTCCGGCCAGGGTGCGCACGGGGTGGGCGTAGGGCTTGCGCGATTCGAACGTCTCGGGATCGGGGCGGTAGACATAGGCGAGGATCTCGGTGCCGCCCGCGGATACCGTGACCCGGTCCCCGTGCGTATGGACGAGGGTGAGCTGCGCGGTCACTGCGCCTCCTTGGGAGCCCAGTCGGGGTGGTTGCCGTGCATCGCGGAGTAGAACGGGTCGCCTTCGGCGATCTCGCCCGCGCGGACGGGGCGGCCGGTGAAGGCGGCCTTGTAGAGGGCCGCATTGAATTCGAGGGTGCGACGGGCGTCCGCGCCGCCGCCGGGCGGGCGGGTGCCGGTGCGCATGGCGGCCAGTACGCCTTCGAGTTGGGCGGCGTGCGAGCTGGGACGGTCGGCGGCGGGGGTGCGCCAGCGCGCGACGCGCGCCTCGTCCGCCAGGCCGGGGCGCGGGGTGTAGGTCCAGTCCTCGTTGCGGTGACCGTAGAGGTGGGTGAGTTCCACGGTGGCGTCGGCGCAGTCGATACGGATGCGGCTGACCTCGTCGGGGGACAGCACACTGTTGACGACGGTGGCGACGGCGCCGTTGGCGAAGCGGACGAGGGCGGTGGACACGTCCTCGCTCTCGATGCCGTGGACGAGGCGCGCCGCCATGGCACGGATCTCGGTCCAGTCGCCGAGGAGGTGGAGGAGCAGGTCGTTCTGATGGATGCCGTGGCCCATGGTGGGGCCGCCGCCCTCGGTGGCCCACCGGCCGCGCCAGGGCACGGCGTAGTAGGCGCGGTCGCGGTGCCAGGTGGTCTGGCAGTGGGCGACGCGGGGGGCGCCGAGGTCGCCGGACGCCAGCAGCCCGCGGGCGTGGACGGTGCCCGAGCCGTAGCGGTGCTGGGCGACGACCGCGATGTAGGGGCCGCCTTCGCGTTCGGCGGCGGCGATCTCGTCGTATTCGGCGAGGGAGAGGCACAGGGGTTTTTCGCTCCACACCCACGCGCCGGCGCGGAGGGCGGCGAGGGCCTGTGCGCGGTGGAGGGCGGGCGGCGTGCCGAGGATGACGAGGTCGGGGCGTTCGGTGGCGAGCATGGCCGCGAGGTCGGTGTACCCGGTGGGCGCGCCGATCCCTTCGACGGCCGCCACCTGTTCGCGGAAGGCGGTGAGGCGGGCGGGGTCGATGTCGACGGCGGCGACGAGTTCGGCCTCCGCGGAGTGTGCGGCGAGCGCGGGGAGATGACCGACGGTAATGATGGCGCCGGTCCCGACGACGGCGGCCCTGACGCGGCGTTCGGCCATGGTGGTGACGGCTCCTGGCTGGGCGGGAGTAAGCGCTTTCGCCGTGCAGCCAACCACGGGCGCGATCGGAGTGACAAGAGGCACCGCGGCGGCCGGGCCGTCGCGGTGCCTGTGGGGACCTGCCGGTGCCCGTGGGGCCCTGGCGCCGGGTCAGCGCGGGGCGTCGTCCTCGCCGACGTGGTGCACGCGCACGAGGTTGGTGGTGCCGGGGGTGGCGGGCGGGGAGCCCGCGGTCATCACGACGATCTCACCCTTGCGGCAGCGGCCGATCCGCAGCAGCTGCTCATCCATCTGGGCCACCATCTCGTCGGTGGTCTGGACCGTCGGGACCAGATAGGTCTCGACTCCCCAGGTCAGGGTGAGCTGGGCGTGGGTCGCCGGGTCGGGGGTGAACGCGACGACCGGGATCGGGGAGCGGTACCGGGAGAGACGCCGGGCGGTGTCGCCGCTCTGCGTGAACGCGACGAGCAGCTTGGCGTCGAGGAAGTCGCCGATCTCGGCGGCGGCCCGCGCGACGGCGCCGCCCTGGGTGCGGGGCTTGCCGCCCTCGGCGAGGGGGGACAGCCCGTGCGAGAGCAGCTCCTCCTCGGCGGCGGCGACGATGCGGCTCATGGTGCGGACGGTCTCGACCGGATACCTGCCGACGCTGGTTTCGCCGGAGAGCATGACCGCGTCGGTGCCGTCCATCACTGCGTTGGCGACGTCGGACGCCTCGGCGCGGGTCGGCCGGGAGGACTCGATCATCGAGTCCAGCATCTGGGTGGCGACAATGACGGGCTTGGCGTTGCGCTTGGCGAGCTTGACGGCGCGCTTCTGGACCAGCGGCACGGCCTCCAGGGGGACTTCGACGCCGAGGTCGCCGCGGGCGACCATGATGCCGTCGAACGCGTCGACGATGTCCTGGAGATTGGCTTCGGCCTGCGGCTTCTCGATCTTGGCGATCACAGGGAGGAACCGGCCCTCCTCCGCCATGACGCGGTGCACGTCCTTGATGTCGTCGCCGCTGCGCACGAAGGACAGGGCGATGATGTCGACGCCGGTGCGCAGGGCCCAGCGCAGGTCGTCGATGTCCTTGGTGGACAGGGCGGGGACGGAAACGGCGACGCCGGGGAGGTTGAGCCCCTTGTGGTCGGAGACCATTCCGCCCTCGACGACGTGGGTGCGCACGCGGGGGCCGTCGACGGCGGCGACCTCGAGGGCGACGCGGCCGTCGTCGACCAGGATGCGCTCGCCGGGGGTGACGTCTCCGGCGAGGCCCGGGTAGGTGGTGCCGCAGTGGTTCTGGTCGCCGGCGACGTCCTCGGTGGTGATGGTGAATTCGTCACCGGCTTCTAGGAGGACCGGCCCTTCACGGAAGCTGCCGAGCCGGATCTTGGGGCCTTGCAGGTCGGCCAGAATTCCGATGCTGCGTCCCTTTTCCTGGGCGGCGCGGCGGACGCGCTGGTACCGCAGGTCGTGCTCGCGGTGAGCGCCATGGCTGAGGTTCAGCCGGGCCACGTCCATTCCCGCCTCTACGAGCGCGGCGATGCGCTCATATGAGTCGGTGGCGGGCCCAAGTGTGCAGACAATTTTTGCTCGGCGCATAGGCCAACCATAGGAGTTACCAGCCAGTAGAGAGCCATCCGAAAGTGACCACTCAACGGCCGGAATTTAAAGAGAGTCCGACAACTCTCGGAATGAGCGGGGGCCCGCTCTTATGAGCTTTTTCACCGGCCCTTATCGAGAGGTAATCTGCCCGCTGCCTTGCGTGGTGAAACGTTGCTCTGCGACGGCGCACGCGCCGGTGTAACTCGTCCCGAAGGTGGTGAAAGCGGTGCGCTCCGGGAGTGGGTAGCGCTCCTCCCCCGTCAGGTGGTTGAGGATCGCCGCGCTGCGGTGCGCGACCAGGCCGAGGTCGGGCGCGCCGACGCCGTGGGTGTGGCTTTCCGCGTTCTGCACATGGACCGCACCCGTGACCGGCGGATCGAGCACCAGGCGGTAGTTCCGGTCCACCTCGAAGCGGCCGGCGGCGTCGCGGCGCGCCAGCGGGGCCAGGTCGGCGAGCAGCGGCGCGAGGGGGCGTTCGCGGTAGCCGGTGGCGAGCACGAGCGCGCCCGTGGTGAGACGGGTTCTGGTGCCCTGTTCGGCGTGGTCCAGGTGCAGTTCGAGGCGGCCCGCGGCCGTGCGGCCCGCGGTGCGGACGGTGACACCCGGGGTGAGCACGGCGTCCGGCCAGCCGCCGTCCGGCCCGTCGAGGCTGCGCCGGTACAGCTCGTCGTGGATGGCGGCGAGCGTTTCCGCGTCGACGGCCTTGTGCAGCTGCCACTGCCGGTCGGTCAGCCGGTCGCGGACGGGCTCCGCCAGGCCGTGGAAGTAGCGGGTGTAGTCGGGAGTGAAGTGTTCGAGGCCGAGCTTGCTGTATTCCATGGGTGCGAACGCGGGGGTGCGGGCGAGCCAGTGGAGCCGTTCGCGGCCGGACGGGCGCCTGCGCAGCAGGTCGAGGAAGATCTCGGCGCCGGACTGCCCCGAGCCGACGACGGTGACGTGGTCCGCGGCCAGCAGGCGTTCGCGGTGGCCGAGGTAGTCGGCGGAGTGGACGACGGGCGCGCTCGCGGTCGCGGAGGCGGTCAGCGGACGCAGCGCCTCGGGCACGTGGGGTGCGGTGCCGATGCCGATGACGAGGTTGCGGGCGTGGGCGCGGCCGGAGCCGCCGGGCCGCGCGGTGCCGTTGTCCTCCCGCCCGCCGTCGAGGCGGGTGAAGTCCAGCTCGAAGACGGCGTGCTCCTCGTTCCAGCGGACGGCGTCGACGCGGTGGTGGAAGTGGAGTCCGGCGAGCCCGCGGCTGACCCACCGGCAGTATGCGTCGTACTCGGCGCGCGGGATGTGGAAGCGCTCGGCGAAGTAGAAGGGGAACAGACGCTGCCGGTCGCGGAGGTGGGCGAGGAAGCTCCAGCGGCTGGTGGGATCGGCGAGGGTGACGAGGTCGGCGAGAAAGGGGACTTGGAGGGTGGTGCCCTCGATCAGCAGGCCGGGGTGCCAGTGGAACGCGGGGCGCTGCTCGTAGAAGGCGGTGCGCAGGCCGCGCAGGGGCTCGGCGAGGGCGGCGAGGGAGAGGTTGGCCGGTCCGATGCCGATGCCCGCGAGGTCGAGGGGGCGGCGGGGGTCGGCGGGGGTCATCGGCTGCTGTCCTTCCGCGGGCGCGGCGCCTGGTCGAGGACGAGCTTGACCAGGGCGGCGAGGTCGCTCGGCTGGGCATGGGGGTTGAGCAGGGTGGCCTTGAGCCACAGAACGGTGCGGCCGTCGTGGTCGCGGGCGCGGGCGCGGCCCAGGACGGCGCGGCCCTCGGTGAGGAGGCGGCGGCGGATGGCGGCGACCTGTTCGTCGGCGGCGCCCACGGGGCGGAAGAGCACGGTGCTGATGGCCGGCCTGGCGTGGAGGGTGAGGCGCGGTTCGGCGGCGACGCGGTCGGCCAGGTCGCGCGCGGCGTCGCAGGTGCGCTCGACGAGCGCGGCCAGGCCGGCGGTGCCGAGGGCGCGTATGGTCACGGCGATCTTGAGGATGTCGGGGCGGCGCGTGGTGCGCAGGGAGCGGCCCAGCAGGTCGGGCAGTCCTGCGTCGGTGTCGTCCTCGGCGTTGAGGTAGTCGGCGCGGTGGCCGAGGGGCGCGAGGGCGCGCCCGTCGGGAACGGTGAGCAGACCGGCCGCGACGGGCTGCCAGCCGAGTTTGTGCAGGTCGAGGGTGACGGTGTCGGCGCGGTCGAGGCCGGCGAGTTTGGCACGGTGGGCGGGGCTGAACAGGAGGGCGCCGCCATAGGCCGCGTCGATGTGGAACGCGCTGGGTCTGCCGCGGCGATGGGCGGCGACGGTGTCGGCGAGGGCGGGCAGGGGGTCGATGGCGCCGCTGTCCGTGGTGCCCGCGGTGGCGACGACGAGGACGGGAGTGGGCGGGCCGGCGGTGCAGTTCAGGGTGTCGAGGCCGGTGAGCGCGTCGTGCACGGCGGCGGGGTCGAGGATGCCGCGCGGGGTGGGCAGGACCGTGGGCGCGGGCAGGCCGAGGAGCCAGGCGGCGCGGTGGACGCTGTGGTGGGCGTTGGCGCCGCAGAGCAGGGCCAGGCGCGGTGAGAGCCGTTCACGGGCGAGGAGCACGCCGAGCAGGTTGGCCTCGGTGCCGCCGGTGGTGACCAGGGCGTCGGGGCCGGGGCCGCGGGGATGGACGAGGGCGGCGAGGTCGCGGGTCAGCCGCTCTTCGAGGGCGGAGGCGGCGGGTGCCTGGTCCCACGAGTCCATCGAGGGGTTGAGAGCGGAGGCGGCGAGGTCGGCCGCGGCGGCGACGGCGAGCGGCGGGGCGTGCAGGTGGGCGGCGCAGTGCGGGTCGGCCGGGTCGGCGGCGCCGGCGGCGAGCGCGGTGACGAGGGTGTGCAGGGCGTCGAGGGCGCCGGTGCCGTGGTCGGGGAGGGTGGGGCCGCAGCGTTCGAGCAGTTGGGTCACGGCGTCCGGGCCGCCCGCGGGCAGTGGTCCGCAGCGGGCGGCGGCTCCCTCGGCGAGGGCGTCGAGCACCGTGTCGAGCAGGGGGCGCAGGGCGCGGGGACCGGCGGCTCCGCCGGCGAGGAGGGCGGCGTCGGGCAGGGGGTTCGCGGGCATGGGGAACCCTTCGGTGGGCGGCAGGCACCGCGTGCGGCGGGACGGCGCTCAAGCTACGCGCGCGCCGGGGGCGCGGTCCGCACGTTGCCCCCCGTTCCCCCGAAGGGGTTAATGCGGCTTGCGGATGCGCCCCGGTTGTGCGCCGGTTGTGCGGTCCGCGGACCAGGCCTCGCGGGCGTCGACCAGCTCGTCCCAGTGCTCGGCGGTCCAGGCGCAGACGGCGGCAAGCGGCTCCAGGATGCTGCGGCCGAGCGGGGTCAGCGCGTAGTCGACGCGGCGGGCGGGGCCCGGGTGGGCGGTGCGGGTGAGCAGACCGTCGCGTTCGAGGGCGCGCAGGGTGCGGGTGAGGACGCGTGGGGTGGCGCGGTGCAGGGGAACGCGCAGCTCGGAGAAACGGCGGGGGCCGTCCGCGAGGCAACGCAGCACGGGCGCGGCCCACTTGTCGCCGAACCGGAAGGGGGCGACGGCGGACGGGCACAGTTCGTCGAGCATGTCGGGTCTGAGCGGCCGCAGTTCCGTCACGCGTTCCGTCGTGCGTTCCTTCATGCGGCCACGGTAGTGCGGGTGGCGGTATCCGGGGGGATACCGGGCGTGCGGTTACGTTCCCGGAACGGGTCGGCGCCGGGCCGGCCTGACGAGCGGAGAGGGACGTGGTGATGGGCACGATCGTGGTGTTCGGCGCGGGAGGCAGGGCGGGGCGGCGGGCC
Organism: Streptomyces johnsoniae; assembly: GCF_031845565.1. NCBI lineage: Bacteria > Bacillati > Actinomycetota > Actinomycetes > Kitasatosporales > Streptomycetaceae > Streptomyces > Streptomyces johnsoniae. Next base: position 185,577 of record NZ_JAVREV010000011.1, read on the forward strand.
GTCGCCGAGGCGCGGGCGCGGGGGCACGAGGTGACGGCGGTGGTGCGCGACCCGGCGCGGTACGGGGGCCCGGCGGACGGATCGGTGCGGGTGGTGGCGGGCGACGCGGCCGACGCGGCGTCGGTGGCGGCCGTGGTGCCGGGCCACGACGCGGTGGTGTCGGCCGCGGCGGTGTACGGGGAGGGGACGCGTCCCGACGTGTTCTTCCCCGCGTCGGCGCACGCGCTGCTCGCGGGGGCGCGCGGCGCGGGGGTGGGGCGGCTGGTCGTGGTGGGGCTGTCGGCGCTGCTGCCGGACGCGGCGGGGGTGCCGCTGCTTTCGGCGATACCGGAGGAGCACCGGCCGTTCTGCCTGGCGCACGGGGCGGGGCTGGAGGTGCTGCGTTCCGCGGGCGGCGACGTGGACTGGCTGTACGTGTCCCCGGCCGGGGACTTCGACCACGAGGGCGGGCGCGGCGGCACCTACCGGGTGGTGGCGGCGGGTGACATGGCGACTCGGATCTCCTATCAGGACTTCGCGGTCGCGCTGCTCGACGAGGTGGAGTCGCCCGCGCACCACCGGATGCACCTGGCCGTGACGGCCGGCTGACCGCCGGGCCGGACCGGGCCGGGGGCGGGGCGGCAGCCGTCGCCGCCCCCGCCCGGCGGCGTCACCGGCCGCGGACGTGCAGGGCGCGCCGCAGGTCGTCGAGCTGATCGGCGAGGGGGCGGCGCAGGGCGGGGGTGAGGTCGTCGCGGCGCAGCGTGTCCTCGCCGAGCCGCAGGGTCCCGGCGTCGGTGAAGCCGCGGGGGAACGCCTGGCGACCGGCCAGGACGCCCAGCGTGTGCCCGCGGCGGGCGGCGACACCGAGAGCGGCGGGGAAGTATCGCGCGACCCACCGGGCGAGGAGGTCGCGCTGCTCCGGCTGCCAGAAACCCTGCGCGGTGGCCGCGAAGAGGTAGTTGGACAGGGTGTCGGCCGGGTCGAACATGGCGCGCCAGGCCGCTTCCTTGGCGGCGGCGTCCGGGAGCGCGGCGCGGCAGCGGGCGGCGCCCTCCTCGCCGTTCGCGGTGACGTCCCGGGCGGCCTCGGCGGCGATCTCCTCCTCGGTGGTGGCGCCGAGGACGGCGAGCCGGCCGAGGAGGCGCCAGCGCAGTTCCGGGTCGAGCACCGGGCCGCCGGGCACGGTGCCTGCCTCCCACCAGGAACGCAGCTCCCCTGGCTCGGTGGCGGCGTCGATGGCGGTGCGGGCGGCGAAGAGGCGGCGGGCGGGGTCGGTGACGGCCGCGCCGAGGAGGTCGCGGGCGAGGTCGGAGAGCGCCGCGAGCCCGGCCGGGCGCTGCTCCGGGGTGAGGTAGCGGTCGGTGACGGGGCCGCGGGCGAAGGCGACGACGGCTTCGAGAATGGCCGTGGACGGTTCGGCGGGCAGCAGGCGGCGGGCGGCGTCGAGGTAGGCGGCGGGGGCGAGTTCGCCGTCGCGCACCATGTCGCGGGCCGCGTTCCACACGACGGTGCGGGTGAGGGGCTCGGGCAGGTCCGACAGGACGCGCTGGGCGGTGTCCCAGGAGCGGGGGTCGAGGCGGACCTTGGCGTAGGTGAGGTCGCCGTCGTTGAGGACGAGCAGGTCGGGGCGCGGCCCGGGGAACGTGTGCTCGGTGGTGCCCTCGGCCGCGGGCAGTTCGATCTCGTGCCGGGCGCGCGGCGCGCCGTCGGCGTCGTAGACGCCGAGGCGCAGCCGGTGCGGGCGCGCGCCGGCGTGCGCGAGGCGCAGCCGCCAGCCCTCGCCGTTCTCGCTCGCGTCGATCTGCGGGGTGAGGGTGTCCGGCCCGGTGGTGCGCAGCCAGGCGTCGGCCCACGCGGGGACGGAACGGCCGGAGGCGCGGGCCATGGAGTCGACGAAGTCGGCGAGTGTGGCGTTGGCGAACCGGTGACGCGTGAAGTGGTCGTTGACGCCGGCGAGGAACGCGTCCTCGCCGAGCCAGGTGACGAGTTGACGCAGCGCGGAGGCACCCTTGGCGTAGGAGATGCCGTCGAAGTTGAGCAGGGCGGAGGCGGTGTCGGGGACCGCGTCGGGCTCGGGGGCGACGGGGTGGGTGGAGCCGCGTTGGTCGGCGTCGTAGCCGCGCGGCTTCTGGTCGGTGCAGAACTCGACCCACGGCCGGTGCTCGGTGGCGTCGGTGAGGACCTGGTAGCCGAGGTAGTCGGCGAAGGACTCGTTCAGCCAGATGTCGTCCCACCAGCGGAGGGTGACGAGGTTCCCGAACCACATGTGCGCCATCTCGTGCGCGACGACGACGCCCCGCACCTCGCGCTGGCTGTCGGTGACGGCCGAGCGGTGGATGTAGCCCTCGCGGAAGGTGACCAGGCCCGGGTTCTCCATGGCGCCGGCGTTGAACTCGGGGACGAACGCCTGGTCGTAGGAGTCGAACGGGTAGGGCTCGTCGAAGATTTCGTGGTAGCGATCGAAGCAGCGCCGGGTGATGTCGAGGATTTCGTCGGCGTCCTTGTCGAGGTGCTCGGCGAGGGAACGCCGCACGTGGAGCCCGAAGGGCAGGCCGGCGTGCTCGGTGCGCACGGAGTGGTAGGGCCCGGCGGCCACGGCCATCAGGTAGGTGCTGATGGGCGGGGTGGTGGCGCAGCGGTGGACTCCGGGCCGGCCCGCCACGGGGGTGACGCTGCCGTTGCCGAGCACCGTCCAGTCTTCGGGCGCGGTGACGGTGACGTCGAAGACGGCCTTGAGGTCGGGCTGGTCGAAGGCGGCGAAGACGAGCGGGCAGTCGGCCAGGAAGCACGTGCTGTACAGGTAGGTGAGGCCGTCGGCGGGGTCGGTGAAGCGGTGGATGCCCTCGCCGGTGCGGGAGTAGGGCATGTCCGCGGTGACCCGGAGCTCGTGGGTGCCGGCGGTGAGGCCGGACAGCGGCAGCCTGCCGTCGGCGAGGGTGGCGGGGTCGAGGGCCCGGCCGTCGAGGGTGGCGCCGCGGAGGGCGGTGGGCCGCAGTTCGGCGAAGGTGTCGCCGTCCCGACGCGCGGTGAAGCGGATGGTGGTGACGGAGGCGAACGTGTCCTCGCCGCGGGTGAAGTCGAGGTCGATCGCGTAGTGGTGGACGTCCAGGAGAGCCGATCGGGCTTCCGCTTCGAGGCGTGTCAGTGGGGCCATGGGGGCCATCGTGCCGCAGGGGCCGCGAGCGGTGCACGCAGATTGCGTGCCGGCGGCCGGGCGCCGTTCCCCGACGTCGTACCGGAACCGGACGACCGGAGAATTGGTCCAGTCCAGAGCCTTGACGCTCCCGGGAGTCACGCCTTGAATCAAGCCCTGAGGCAGGCCCGCGGCGCCGGCCGGCGGCCCGCCCGGGACGGCCGCGAGTGACCGTTCCTCCGCGGGACACCGTCCCCCGGAGCCTCCCGCCGGTCACTCGCGGCCCTACTCGTGCGGCGGCGTGCAGCGCACCTCCGCGGTGCAGTAGTAACCGCGCCCCTTGCAGTGCCAGCACCGGTGCGGCGCGGCGACCCCGTGCACCGGCCCGGACGCGGGAACGTACAGCGTCTCGCGGAACTCCACGCGCTGCCCGGTGCACGCCTGGCACTGGTGGTGCGGACCTGGGCAGTCGTCCTCTGGCTCGGCCATCCCGTTCCCTCGCGCTCGTACGCACTCGTACGCACCCGGCGGGCACGCCGGGTCTACGTTGACGTGCTCCCTGGCCTGAAGTCCAGGGATTCCGGTCTGGGTCGTCTGACCCTTCCCGGGGCTTCCTGTTTCACAGCGCTGTGCGGGCAGGTGTACCCGCCTTACCGGCGCTCCACAGGCGTGTGGTGTCTCCGCCCGTCCGGCGGCGACGATGCGGCGTCCTTCGAAGAGACGTCGCGGGCCGCGTTGTGGTCGCGGTCGTCGGACTGGCCGACCGCGTGCGGGGAGCGCTCAAGCGCGGTGAATGCCGCATCCTCCTTGCCGAGCGCGGTCAGCGTGGTGGCGGCGAGCTGTTCCCGCGTCAGCTTGCGTCTGTGCCGGAGCCGCGCGATGCGGTCGCCGATGCCCGCGTTCTCGTCGGATCGCATGTCCACCCCCGCCAGCAGGTCGCTCCACCACGCTACGTCCGCATGGTCACGGCTGTGTAGAGCTGCCGGTGATCCGCACCCGAACGTGCGAGCGCGGCACGGCGACGGCGTGCCGCGCCTCCGGCAGGCGGCTGGTCGGCGCAACCCGCGAAGGTCGTCGTCACCCGGGGGCAGGGGCCGGCCCCCCGCGGTCAGTCCGCGTTACCGGGGCCGCCGGCGGTCGTGGCTTCGCTCGCGAGCGTCTCGTGGTGGCGGATGACCTCGGCGATGATGAAGTTCAGCAGCTTCTCAGCGAAGGCGGGGTCGAGTTTCGCGTTCTCCGCGAGCTGGCGCAGCCGCGTGATCTGGCGGGCCTCTCGGGCGGGATCGGCGGCGGGGAGGCTGTGTTCGGCCTTGAGCTGACCGACCCGCTGTGTGCATTTGAACCGTTCGGCCAGGATATGAATGATGGCTGCGTCGATGTTGTCGATGCTGTCCCGCAGCGTGTCCAGCTCCGCGCGCACGTCCTCGTCGAGGTCCCCGGGGCCTTGGCGGCCCTGTCCGGTACTGCTGCTGTTCATGTGCACCACCCTATGCTGCACATCGTGATCGCAACTTTGCAGTGCACGGTGATCGACTGCCCGAGTCCGATCGCGCTTGGCCGGTTCTACCGGGAAATCCTGGGCTGGAAACTGGACGAGAGTGACCCGTCCTGGGTCACCCTGACCTCGCCCGGCGGCCACCGGCTGGCTTTCCAGGCGGCGCCGGACCACCAGCCGCCCCGGTGGCCGGACCCGGAACATCCGCAGCAGTTCCACCTGGACTTCGACGTGCCGACGCGCGACGACATCGATGCGGCGCACGAGCAGGTGATCGCGCTGGGCGCGACGTTCCTGCACGACAGCGGCGGACAGACCAGTGGATTCCGGGTCTTCTCCGACCCTGCCGGTCACCCTTTCTGTTTGTGCTACGGCCAGATATGAGCCGAGCTACCGCGCGGGCTCGAGCAGAGCCAGCAGGATTCGGTGCAGCTCGGTGCGATCGTGAGGCGAGATCTTCGCCAGCCTGCGGTCGAACTCTGTCGCGAGCACCGCGAGCGCGCGGTCCCGCGCCACCTCGCCTTCGGCGGTCAGTGCGAGCCGATGCCGCCGCAGGTCCGCGTCGTCGATCTCGCGCCGCATGAACCCCTTTGCGACCAGGTTGCGGACGTAGACCGTCACGCTCGCCTTGGGGATCATCAGCGTCGCGGCCAGCTCGGCCGGGTACGGCGACGAGGTCACCTCGGCGAGCACGAAGAACTCCTTCGTTTCGAGGCCGAGTCTGGCCAGTTCGGCGCTGCAGGCGTCCATCACGACGGTCAGCAGACGATGGTTCAGCGTCCAAAGCTGTGCGGCGTCGACCGGCACGCGAGCCCCTTCATTCAGATGGTACAGCCCTAGACTAGTTCGAGAATGTACTAGCATGATCTGGGACTGATCAGTGACCGAACGAACCCTACGTGAATGGGTGCCATCAAGTGCTTCAGCACATCACGGTCCCGCGCGGGCCGATCGAGCTCGCGGCCGACCTCCACCTGCCCGACGGCATCGACGAAGCCGCGCCGCCGCGCGCTGTGGTGCTCTCCACGCCCGGCAGCAGCGTGAAGGGCCAGATCGGCGCGAACTACGCGTCCCGCCTCGCCGCCCGGGGCATCGCGGCACTCGTGTTCGACCCCGCCCATCAGGGCCAGAGTGGCGGTGAGCCCCGCGACCTCGAAGACCCGTACCGCCGCGGGGAGGACATCTCCTACGCGATCGACGCGCTCAGTACGGTCCCCGGGATCGACCCCGACCGCATCGGCGTCCTCGGCATCTGCGCCGGCGGCGGCTATGCGGTGCACACCGCCCGCACGGACCACCGCATCAAAGCGGTCGGAACGGTCGTCCCGGGCAACATGGGCACGTCGTTCCGCAGCTTCCAGCCGGACGGCCCGGCAGCCGCGCTCGACGACTTGGCCGACGCGCGCATCGAGGAGACTCGCACCGGTGAGCTGCCCCGTGTGAACTGGCTGCCGGACACGTTGGAGGAGGCCGCCGCGGCCGGCCTGACCGACATCGACACGACCCAGGCGATCACGTTCTACCGCACCGAGCGGGGCAGGAACGAGCACTCGACGAACCGCCGCCTCTCGCGTGGTGATTCGCTGCTGCTGGGCTACGACGCGTATCACCTGGTCGATCAGCTGATGACGCAGCCGCTACAGGTCATCCTCGCCGGACGCACCGGCAATACGGGGTCCTACGAGTCCGGCATGCAGCTCTGGGAACGGGCGCCCAACCCAGTCGATCTCATGGTGATCGAAGGCGCCGGCCACTACGAGATGTACGACGAGCCCGAGTACGTCGGCGCCGCCGTCGATCGGCTCGTCGACTTCTACTCGGAAAACCTGTAGGAGCTTCTCAGAGGCCGTTGTCCGCTCTTCGGGGCTCAGGCGGCGGTGGTCATGCCGTCGGCGATCTTCGCGGCGAGTGCGCGAGCACGGTCGTGGGCGTCGGCCATGGACGCCTCGTGCATCGGCACCAGCGCGGCCAGCGCCGGCGTGTGGGGGGCCATGGTCAGCTCGGGGATCACGGTGGTGACGTCGAGGCCGAGCATGTCCTCGTGGCCGAGCAGCGCCTCGATGATGGGTATGACGTAGTCCAGGCCGTACCTGGGAGCGCCGGGGCCGTAGCTGCCGCCCCTGGCCGAGATCACCACGGCGGGACGCCCGGCGACTCGAGCGGGACCTTCGTGGTTGACGGTGTGGCCGAAGACGATGATCTGGTCGAGCCACGCCTTGAACACCGATGGCATCGTCAGGTTGTACATCGGCACCGTGAAGAGATAGGCGCCGGCGCCGAGGAACTCCTCGATCAGTGTGTCCTGCATCGCGGCCGCGGCAGCCTGCTCGTCGGTGTGCTGGGCGGGGTCGGTGACGCGTGCGGTGATACCGGCCGCGCTGATGTGGGGCACGGGTGCGGCGGCGAGATCGCGGTGAACGACCTTGCCGTCCCAGCCTTCGAGGAAGGACCGGGCGACCTGGCGGGAGACCGATGCCTCGCCGAGCGAGGAGGAGTCGATGTGAAGCAGGTAAGACATGGGGTGGTTCCTTTCGGAGTGGTTCGAGAACGCGTCGTGGATTGGTGTGCGGTCGCCCCGTGGGCATTACATACTGGTAGTGCGGTTGCACCCGGATGAGAGGTAATCGAGATGGCGTCAGCGCGACAGATAAGTGGTCCGTGCCGGACCTGGCCGGAGGACAGCGCCTTCATCCGTGAGGTGCTCGACCGCATCGGCGACAAGTGGACGGTATTGACCATCAGCACGCTGAACGCCGGCTCGCTGCGCTACTCCGACTTGCAGGCGAGCATCCCAGGGATCTCCCAGCGGATGCTGACCCAGACGCTCAAGCATCTTGAGCGCGACGGCCTGATTACCAGGACCGCGTACGCCGAGGTCCCGCCGCGAGTGGAGTACGAGCTGACGGAGCTGGGCCGGTCACTGATGGACGCGGTGACGACGATGGCCAGTTGGGCCGCCGCCCACCACAGCGAGATCGCCAGCAACCGGGCCGCCAGCGAGCTGACCGGAGTCGGCCGGGGCAAGGCCGCGGTCAGCGCGCCGGCAGACTGAGGTGTCGGTGGCGCTCATCGCTCCCTAGCGTCGGACACCCCGGCACCGGCCCGGCCACCTGCTCAAGCAACTGGCCGTAGACCGGGACCTTCTGGGCGCCCGGGGCGGCCACCCGGCGGTCGAGGACGACGAAGGGGACGCCAGTGGCGCCCAGCGCCAAACCCTCGCTCCGGTCGGCGCGCACGCGCTCGGCGTACTCGTTGCTCGCGAGGATCTCGCGGACTCGCTGCCCGTCCAGCCCGACCGACTCCGCGACGCCTGCCAGAGCGTCCGGGTCGTAGGGGTTGAGGGTGCCCGCGAAGAAGCCGTCCTGGACGTCGGAGAAGAGCGCGAACCCGCGGCCCTGGTCGCCTGCGTACTGCACCACGCGGTGCAGGCCGAAGGTGTTGGCGCTCGGCCGATCCAGAGAGAACGCGAGCCCCTCCCCGCGTGCGATCGCCTGGATCTGACGCTCGGCCTGGAGGAAGTGGGCGGCGGTACCGCCGTGGGCCCGGATGAAGGCCTTCTCGATCGTCTCCAACTCCTGTGGTGCGGTCGGGTTCAGTTCGAAGGACCGCATCCTGATATCGAACCTGTCCGCGTCCGGGCGCTGCGCGATCGCGACCTGGAGCCGGTGGTGACCGACATAGCACCACGGGCAGCCCAGGTCGGACCACACCTCGATGACGACCTCCGCCCCTTCGGGTTGCGTTACCCGCTCAACCATCTCTCTCCCTCACCTCACTAGCAGTGCGTAACACCATCATGAGTGAGTAAGGGAGGGCTTACAAAAGGCACTTTCACGTGCGTGGGCACGCGACGCCGCAGCAGCGTCCGGTGCCGGTCCGGCTGTGCTGCGACTTCCTACCTGTGATGTCCCGCCTCAGGAACGCCGGAGCGGTGCGCTCGCTCGTACAGCGGGCCGGTGATCGCGCTGGTCAGCGGTGGCCCGGCCAGGTATCGGACACAGTCGGCGGAGTCGCCCTCCTGGCACCATTCCCCTGCGGAGTTCATGTACCTGCCCCGGGTGTTCAGGCCGACCACCGCACCCGTTCCGGCCTCGGGGTCGAAGTCGGCGAAACGGGGACCGCCGCTCGCGCCGCCCCCCATGTCGCAGGGGATGCCGCGTGTGTCACTCGTGTTCGGTATCTCCGGGTGGTCCGCCAACGCCTGGCTCGTGCCCCAGCAGTGGGCGAGCCGCAGGCCGATGAACTCCGGGCGCCCCTGCTGCGCCGGGTCCCCGGTCGCGCGGGGATAGCCGAACTCCTGGACGGGCTGGCCGACTTCCGGATCGAAGGCGAGTTCCTGAACGGCGCCGACCGCATCGGCGACCCGCTCGCCCTCCTCGTTCTCCCCGAGCACCAGGAAGGACTGGTCGTAGTCGATCGCCTCGCCACTGGCCACCCAGCGCGCGTCCACGACGCCGGAGACGGCGGGGAACGCGCCGTGGGGCATCTCGCCGTCGCGGAACCCCGGGACGAAGAGAAGCTGCTCGGCCCACCGGGCGTTCTCACCCAGCAGATCGTGCGTCACGACGCAGTGGCCGGCCGTCACCACGGTGCTTCGGTTGGCGCTCTCCACGACGGTGGCCGTGCAGCTGGAGTCCTCGCCGCCGTGGCCGACGTAGAAGAGTCTGCCCACCGTCGTGGACACCGCTCCGTCACCCGAGTAGGCCGCGCCTGCCGGGCCCGGGGACGGCGGCAGGTCAGAGGGCTCGTGGTGGGGCACCTCGGCGATCCGTTCGGCGGTCCAGTAGTCGCGCACCTGCTGCTGCTTCGCGGCGGTGTCCGCCAGCTGCCGGGACACGACATTGTCGGCGGTATCGCTCCGTGCGTCGGTGTCCAGGGCCAGGGCCTGGGCGGAGAGGCCCGCCGTCAGTGCCAGGGCCGCGATCGCGGTCACGGTGGTCGCGGCCCCGCGCCGTGGATTCAGAAATCCTGTCATGCGGCTAGAGACCCCGCGCCGGCCACGTCGGTTGTGTCGACCTCGCGAAGGTTTCGCGGAGGTCGAAGGTCCTTCACCGCCGGGAAGCGGCGCGGTCAGCGGATCGCGCCGGACGCGAGGCCGCCGGCGAGGCGGCGCTGCACGAGCACGAAGAAGATCAGCACCGGCAGGGTGATCAGCGTGGAGCCGGCCATGACCGCCCCCCAGTCGGTGCTGTACTGGCCGAAGAAGCGATGCAGCCCGACGGCCGCCGTGTACTTGCTGTCGTCCTGCATGAACACGAACGCGAAGATGAACTCGTTCCAGGCCGTGATGAACGCGAAGATGCTGGTGGCTACGAGCCCGGGTGCCACCAGCGGCAGCAGGACCGAACGGAACATGCGCCACCAGCCGCAGCCGTCCAGGTAGGCGGCCTCCTCGACTTCGTTCGGCACCGCGGCGACGAATCCGCGCAGGGTCCAGACGGCGAACGGCAGGGAGAACGCGAGGTAGACGATCGTCAGGCCGATGAGGCTGTTGAGGAGTTCGAGGTCACGCATCTGGAGGAACAGCGGGATCACCAGCGCCTCAAGGGGCACCATCTGCACCACCAGGATCATGACCAGCACCTTGGTGCGCATCCGGAAGCGGAAGCGGGCGACGGCGACGGCGGCGAAGAGGGCCAGCAGGCCGGACAGCAGCACCGTGCCGAGGCCGACAAGCGCCGAGTTGGCGAGGTAGCGGGTGAACTCCCCCTCGTTCAGGACCTGTCGGAAGTGGTCGAGCGTGAAGCCCGCGGGCAGCACCTCGGAGCCGCGGTGGTCGGCATCGGGGTCGAACGCCGAGGAGATCATCCAATACACCGGGAACAGCGTGAAGACCAGCAGCGCCGCCACGGCCGCCGCGATGCCGATGCGCCCTGCGGTGGAGGTGCGGCGGGTCACGGTTCGTCCTTCTCCCTGGACAGTGCGCGCACGTACACGACGGTGATGGCGAGCAGCAGCAGGGTCAGCAGCACGGCGATGGCGGAGCCCGTGCCGTACTCGTTCCTGCTGAACGACTGGATGTAGGACCAGACGCCGAGGTTGAGCACGTCCTCGTTCGCGCCCGCGCCGCCCGGCATCAGGTAGATCTGCGCGAATACCTTGAAGTCCCAGATGATCGACAGGATGGTCACGACCGCGAAGGCGGGCCTGATGGTGGGCACGGTGATCAGCCAGAAGCGCTGCCAAGGCCCGGCGCCGTCGCAGACGGCCGCCTCGGGCAGCTCCCTGGGGATGGTGAGGAGCGCGGCGTAGAGGGTGATGGCCACGAAGGGGAAGCCGTGGTGCACGACGTTGAGCGTGGCGATGGCGTAGAACGACCAGCGGTCGGTGAACCAGTTGGTTTCCCGCGGCTCGATGAGGCCGAGCCCGTCCAGGCCGCTGCTGACGACGCCGTCGAGCGGGTCGAAGATCCAGATCCACACGTAGGTGCCGGTGACGGCGGGCATCGCCCAGGCCATCATGATGACGGTGGAGCAGATGACGCGCCACACCCGCCCCAGGCGTTGGAGCAGCAGCGCGACCAGCGTGCCGACGACGAGGGTGAGGCCGACGCAGGCGCCGGCGAAGAAGACCGTGTTGGGCAGCACGGTCTTCCACAGGAACGAGTCGCCGAGGATGTCGCGGTAGTTGTCGAGCCCGGTGTAGTTGCTCTCCCCCGTGTTGATCTGCCGCAGCCCGTAGTCCTGGAACGACAGCAGCACGACGCGCGCCAGCGGCCAGAACAGCAGCACGGCGAGCACCGTGAGGGCGGGTGCGAGCAGCAGCCAGGGCCGCAGCGCGCGGCCGGCCGCGGCGCGGCGCGCGCTGCGCGGGGCGCGCCCCCCGCGCGGCGGCCGGGCCTTGACCGGGCGGTCAGCCGCCAAAGGTCTCGTCCATGGCCGCGGCGGCCTCGTCGGCGGCCTCCCGCACCGAACGGTCGCCCGACAGGATCGACTGGAGCATGCCCTGCACGACCTGCTCGCCCTGGATCGCGCCGTACCGGTCCGTCACCGGCAGGCTGGCGCCGGCTTCGAGCATCGCTTGCGCGAACGGTGCGACGAGCGGGTCGGCCTCCTGCTGGACCTCTTCGAGCAGGGACTGCTGCCCGGGGAAGTAGCCGGACTGCTCGGCCCACGCGGCGGCGTGTTCGCCGGTGGTCATCATTCTGATGAGTTCCCAGGCCAGCTCGGGCTCGTCGCTGCCGAACTCGCCCAGCAGGGAACCGCCGACGAACGAGGGGCTGAAGCCGCCGCCCCGCCCCGGCACGGGGACGACGCCGATCCGGTCGGCCCACGCGGGGTCGTCGGCGATCAGCGTGTTGACGGTCCAGTTGCCGTTGATGACCATGGCGGAGTCGCCGTTCTGGAAGCTTTCCAGCTGGTCGGTCTCCAGCCAGGTTTCCGCGGCGGCGACCGACAGGCCGTCCTCGGTGGCCAGCGAGGTGTAGAACTCGATGCCCTCGACGGCCTCCGGCGCGTTGATGGCCGACCGCCACTGTCCGTCGCCGGTCTGCTCGGCGATCTCGCCGCCCGCGCCCCAGACGAACGGGTACAGGCCGTACTCGCTGCCGCCGCTGACCGGGAACGGGATCATGTCCGGCTCCGAAACGCGCAGTTGCCGGGCCACCTCGCGCAGTTCCTGCCATGTGGTGGGCGGCTGGAGGTCGTGCTCGGCGAAGATGTCGGAGCGGTACATGAGGGCGCGGATGCCCGCGTACCAGGGCATGCCGTAGACGGCGCCGTCCACCTGCGCCGCCTCGTACAGGCCAGGCACCAGATCGTCGCCGAGGCCGTCGGCCTCGATCTGCTCCGCGAGGTCGGTCAGGGCCCCGGCCGCGCCGAACTCCGGCGCCCAGGTGGTGCCGATCTCGGCGACGTCGGGCAGTTCGCCGCCGGCCATCGCGGTCGTGAACCGGTCGTGCGCGTCCGCCCACTGGATGAACTGCACCTCAAGCGTGGCACCGGTCCGTTCGGTGAACGCGGCCTGGAGCTCCGCCACGTACGGGCCGGCGTCCGGGTTGGTGCCCTCCATGATCCAGACGTCGAGGGTCGGCCCGCCGTTCGCGCCGTCGTCCCCGTCGTCGCCGCCGCAGGCCGTGGCCAGGCCCAGGGAGAGCACCGCGGCGCCGGTGGCCAGACACCGAAAGACCGTTATGGAGGCACGCCCCCGGGAAGATTGACGCATGGCCGGTCCCCTCCGCAAAGGTCGTGGGATCTTCGAGCCGGGCTGGGCGTCTGATTGTGACAGTGCCGGGTGCGGGCCACCAGATGGTCACATCACGGAACGGCACCGTTTGTGGGCTGGACCACTGACGGGTGCGGAACGTCTGGGGTGGTCGCCGGGGTCAGACCGCCAGGGAGCGGTCGGTCGGGCGGATCGGGTAGGGCAGCGTGGACTCACCGGTGAGGTAACGGTCGACGCCGCGGGCGGCGGCGCGGCCCTCGGCGATGGCCCACACGATGAGCGACTGCCCGCGGCCCGCGTCGCCCGCGACGAACACGCCGGGCACGTTGGTCGCGTACTCGGCGTCGCGGGCGATGTTGCCGCGCGCGTCCAGGTCGAGGCCGAACTGCCGCACCAGGCCGTTCTCCTGATCGGTGCCGGTGAAGCCCATGGCGAGGGTCACCAGCTGCGCCGGAATCCGCTTCTCGGTGCCCGGCTTCGGCGTCAGCTTCCCGTCGACGAACTCGACCTCGATCAGGTGCAGCCACGCGACGTTGCCGTCCTCGTCGCCCTCGAAGTGGGTGGTGGAGACGGAGTAGACCCGCTCGCCGCCCTCCTCGTGCGCCGAGGTGACCTTGTACGTCATGGGGAACGTCGGCCACGGCTGGTGCGCGGGCCGCTCCTCGCCCGGCCTGGGCATGATCTCCAGCTGGGTGACCGAGGCCGCGCCCTGCCGGTGGGCCGTGCCGACGCAGTCGGCGCCGGTGTCGCCGCCGCCGATGACGACGACGTGCTTGCCCGCGGCGGAGATCGGGGCGGCGGTGAGGTCGCCCTCCTGCACCTTGTTGGCCAGCGGCAGGTACTCCATGGCCTGGTGCACGCCGTTCAGCTCGCGCCCCGGCACCGGCAGGTCGCGCGCGGCGGTGGCACCGGCGGCGATGACGACCGCGTCGTAGCGCTTGCGGAGCGCCGCGGCGTCGATGTCGCGGCCGATCTCGACCTCGGTGCGGAACTTGGTGCCCTCCGCGCGCATCTGCTCGACGCGGCGGTTCAAGTGCCGCTTCTCCATCTTGAACTCGGGGATGCCGTAGCGCAGCAGCCCGCCGATCCGGTCGGCCCGTTCGAACACGGCGACGGTGTGCCCGGCCCGCGTCAGCTGCTGCGCGGCGGCGAGCCCGGCAGGTCCTGAGCCGATGACGGCGACGGTCTTCCCGGAAAGACGCTCCGGCGGCTGCGGGGTGACGGTACCGGCCTCCCACGCCTTGTCGATGATGGTGACCTCGACGTTCTTGATGGTCACCGCGGGCCTGTTGATGCCGAGCACGCACGCCGACTCGCAGGGCGCCGGGCACAGCCGCCCGGTGAACTCGGGGAAGTTGTTCGTGGCGTGCAGCCGCTCGCTGGCCGCCGCCCAGTCCTCGCGGTAGGCGTAGTCGTTCCACTCGGGGATCAGGTTGCCCAGCGGACAGCCGTTGTGGCAGAACGGCACGCCGCAGTCCATGCAGCGCCCGGCCTGCTTGCTGATGATCGGCAGCAGCGAGCCGGGAACGTACACCTCGTTCCAGTCCTTGACCCGGGAGTCGACGGGGCGGGCCTGGGCGACCTCGCGCTCGGTGGAAAGGAATCCCTTCGGATCAGCCATGGGTCGCCGCCTCCATCATCTTCTCGTGGGTCTCGGACTCGCTGAGTCCGGCCCGCTCGGCGGCGTCCTTGGCGGCGAGCACGGCCTTGTAGGTAGTGGGCATGATCTTGCTGAACCGGGCCAGGCTCGCGTCCCAGTCCTTCAGCAGGCGGTCCGCCACCGTGGAGCCGGTCTCCTCGGCGTGCCGCCGCACCACGTCGTGCAGCCACTGGCGGTCGGCGTCCGTCAGCTCCTCCACGGCGACGAAGCCGGGGTTGACGTGCGCCGGGTCGAGGTCGACGACGTAGGCGACGCCGCCGGACATGCCGGCCGCGAAGTTCCGCCCGGTGGCGCCGAGCACCACGGCCCGGCCGCCCGTCATGTACTCACAGCCGTGGTCGCCGACGCCCTCGGCCACGACGGTGGCACCGGAGTTGCGCACGCAGAAACGTTCGCCGACCCGGCCGCGCAGGAAGATGTCGCCGCCGGTGGCGCCGTAGGCGATGGTGTTGCCCGCGATGGTGGAGAACTCCGGCAGGTGGTCGGCCCCCCGGTCCGGGCGAACGATCAGCCGGCCGCCGGACAGGCCCTTGCCGACGTAGTCGTTGGCGTCGCCCTCCAGGCGCAGCGTGACGCCGCGCGGCACGAACGCGCCGAAGGACTGGCCGGCCGAGCCGGTGAAGGTGATGTCGATGGTGTCCTCGGGCAGCCCGGCGCCGCCGAACCGCTTGGTCACCTCGTGCCCGAGCATCGTGCCGACGGTGCGGTTGATGTTGCGGATGGCGACCTGCGCGCGGACCGGCTGGGCGTCCTCGGGGGTGTCCGCCGACAGGGCGTCGGCGGCCAGCCGGATCAGGTCGTTGTCCAGCGCCTTGGCCAGGCCGTGGTCCTGCTCGGTGGTGCGGTGCCTGGCCGCTCCCTCGGACAGCTGCGGCACGTGCAGCAGCGGCGCCAGGTCCAGGCCCTGCGCCTTCCAGTGGTCGACGGCGCGCGAGACGTCGAGCAGCTCGGCGTGACCGATGGCCTCGTCCAGGGTGCGGAAGCCCAGCTCGGCCAGCAGCTCGCGGACCTCTTCCGCGATGAACTCGAAGAAGTTGACCACGAACTCCGGCTTGCCGGTGAACCGCTGCCGCAGCACCGGGTTCTGCGTGGCGATGCCGACCGGGCAGGTGTCCAGGTGGCACACCCGCATCAGGACGCAGCCCGAGACGACCAGTGGCGCGGTCGCGAAGCCGAACTCCTCGGCGCCGAGCAGCGCCGCGATCAGCACGTCGCGGCCTGTCTTCAGCTGACCGTCGGTCTGCACGACGATCCGGTCGCGCAGCCCGTTGAGCAGCAGTGTCTGCTGAGTCTCGGCCAGGCCCAGCTCCCAGGGGCCGCCCGCGTGCTTCAGGGAGGTGAGCGGGGAGGCGCCGGTGCCGCCGTCGTGCCCGGAGATCAGCACCACGTCGGCGTGCGCCTTGGAAACGCCGGCCGCAACGGTGCCCACGCCGACCTCGGAGACCAGCTTCACGTGGATGCGGGCCGCGGGGTTGGCGTTCTTCAGGTCGTGGATGAGCTGCGCCAGGTCCTCGATCGAGTAGATGTCGTGGTGCGGGGGCGGGGAGATCAGGCCGACGCCCGGCGTGGAGTGCCGCGTCCTGGCCACCCACGGGTACACCTTGTGGCCCGGCAGCTGGCCGCCCTCACCCGGCTTCGCGCCCTGCGCCATCTTGATCTGGATGTCGTCGGCGTTGACCAGGTACTCGCTGGTCACGCCGAAGCGGCCGGATGCGACCTGCTTGATGGCGCTGCGCCGCTCGGGGTCGACCAGCCGGTCGGAGTCCTCGCCGCCCTCGCCGGTGTTGGACTTGGCGCCCAGCCGGTTCATCGCGATGGCCAGCGTCTCGTGCGCCTCGCGGGAGATGGAGCCGTAGCTCATCGCGCCGGTGGAGAACCTCTTGACGATCTCGCCGACCGGCTCGACCTCCTCCAGCGGCACGGCCGGGCGCTCGCCCGGCTTCAGCCGGAACAGCCCGCGGAGCGTCATCAGCCGCTCGGACTGCTCGTTCACCCGGCCGGTGTACTGCCGGAAGACGTCGTAGCGGCGCTCGCGGGTCGAGTGCTGGAGGCGGAAGACCGTCTCCGGGTCGAACAGGTGCGGCTCGCCCTCGCGGCGCCACTGGTACTCGCCGCCGATCTCCAGGTTCCGGTGGGCGGGCGCCACGCCGGAGGCCGGGTACGCCTTGGCGTGCCGCGCCGCGACCTCGCGGGCCACCACGTCGATGCCGGCGCCGCCGATCTTGGTGGTGGTGCCGTGGAAGTAGGTGTCGACGAACGACTCGTCCAGGCCGACGGCTTCGAAGACCTGCGCGCCGCGGTAGGAGGCGACGGTGGAGATGCCCATTTTGGACATCACCTTCAGTACGCCCTTGCCCAGCGCCTTGATGAGGTTGCGGATGGCCTCGCCGGCCGCCATGCCGGGCAGGTAGGTGCCGCGGGCGACCAGGTCCTCCACCGACTCCATGGCCAGGTAGGGGTTGACCGCGGCGGCGCCGTAGCCGATGAGCAGCGCGACGTGGTGCACCTCGCGCACGTCCCCGGCCTCCACGAGCAGACCCACCTGGGTGCGCTGCTTGGTGCGGATGAGGTGGTGGTGCACGGCGGAGGTCAGCAGCAGCGACGGGATCGGGGCGTGCTCGGCGTCCGAGTGCCGGTCGGAGAGCACAATGAGGCGGGCGCCGTCCGCGATCGCCGCGTCGGCCTCGGCGCAGATCTCGGCGATCCGGTCGGCCAGGGCCGCCCCGCCGCCCGAGACCCGGTACAGGCCGGAGAGGGTGACGGCACCGAAGCCCGGCAGGTTGCCGTCGGCGTTGATGTGGATGAGCTTGGCCAGCTCGTCGTTGTCGATCACCGGGAAGGGCAGCGTCACGCTGCGACAGGAGGCCGCGTTCGGCTCCAGCAGGTTGCCCTGCGGGCCGAGGGACGACAGCAGGGAGGTGACGAGCTCCTCGCGGATGGCGTCCAGCGGCGGGTTGGTGACCTGCGCGAACAGCTGGGTGAAGTAGTCGAAGATCAGCCGCGGCCGGTCCGAGAGGGCGGCGATGGGCGTGTCGGTTCCCATGGAGCCGATCGGCTCGGCACCGCTCTGGGCCATCGGCGTGAGCAGGACCCGCAGCTCCTCCTCGGTGTAGCCGAACGTCTGCTGGCGGCGGGTGACCGAGGCGTGGGTGTGGACGATGTGCTCGCGCTCGGGCAGGTCGGCCAGCTCGATGAGCCCGGCTTCCAGCCATTCGGCGTAGGGCTGCTCGGCGGCCAGCGCCGCCTTGATCTCGTCATCCTCGATGATGCGGTGCTCGGCGGTGTCGACGAGGAACATCCGGCCGGGCTGGAGCCGGCCCTTGCGGACGACGCGGGCGGGGTCGATGTCCAGGACGCCGACCTCGGAGGACAGCACGACGAGCCCGTCGTCGGTGACCCAGTAGCGGCCAGGGCGCAGTCCATTGCGGTCGAGGACCGCGCCGACCTGCGTGCCGTCGGTGAAGGTGACGCAGGCCGGGCCGTCCCAGGGCTCCATGATCGTGGAGTGGTACTGGTAGAACGCGCGGCGGGCCTGGTCCATGGAGCCGTGGTTCTCCCACGCCTCGGGGACCATCATCAGCACGGCGTGCGGCAGCGGCCGGCCGCCGAGGTGCAGCAGTTCGAGCACCTCGTCGAAGGTGGCCGAGTCGGACGCCTCCGGGGTGCAGATCGGGAAGAGCCGCGCCAGCTTCTCCGGCGGCCCGAAGACGTCACCTGCGAGCTGCGATTCGCGGGCCCGCATCCAGTTGCGGTTGCCCTGGACGGTGTTGATCTCACCGTTGTGGGCGACGAAGCGGTAGGGGTGCGCCAGCGGCCAGCTCGGGAAGGTGTTGGTGGAGAACCGCGAGTGCACCAGGGCGATGGCGCTGGTGAGACGGCGGTCGGACAGGTCGGGGAAGAACGGCTCCAGCTGCCCCGTGGTGAGCATGCCCTTGTAGACCAGGGTACGCGCGGACAGTGACGGGAAGTAGATCCCGGCCTCGCGCTCGGCGCGCTTGCGCAGCACGAAGACGGCGCGGTCGAGGGCCAGGCCGCTCTTCTCGCCCGCGGCGTCGGCGACGAACAGCTGCCGGAACGCGGGCATCGTGTCGCGGGCCGCGGTGCCGAGCAGCTCGGGCGCGACAGGCACCTCGCGCCAGCCGAGCACGGCCAGCCCCTCCTCGCCGGCGATCGCGGCGACCCGGCCCATGGCAGCGGCGGCCGCTTCCGGGCCGGTGGGCAGGAAGGCCAGGCCGACGGCGTAGGAGCCGGCCGGCGGCAGCACGAAGGGAACGCTGTCCCGGAGGAACGCGTCCGGAATCTGGAGGAGGATGCCGGCACCGTCGCCGGTATCGGGGTCCGAGCCGGTGGCTCCGCGGTGCTCAAGATTGCGCAGCACGGTGAGCGCCTGGTCGACCAGCTCGTGGCTGGCTTCGCCGGTGAGTGTGGCGACGAAGCCGACACCGCACGCATCATGCTCGTTGCGCGGGTCGTACATCCCCTGCTTGACCGGGTGGGACGCAGAACGCATCGGCTCTCCCGTCGTCGTCTTGGTGTGTGACTTGTTCCGAGGGACGACGCTGGCCCTGGCGTACGTTAAATTTTCGTGCAGATTACACGATGACCCGAATCCCGGGAAGCGGATACCACTGTCCACGATGCGGACTTCGCCGCGCGAGGCCGTACCGGAGATGGCGGAATATGTCCGCCTAGCATGCAAGCCTGCACGGGCGCCTGTGCCCGCGGGCCGAGAACCACATGCCCGCCGTCAACGAACTGAAACCACCAGGAAACAAAGCTCACCCTGAAGCACGCACAAGCGACATAGCGTGGTCAATTGTCGTTCGTATGGATCAACCCAGCGAGGTGCCCAGCAGGGAGCCCAGCGCGTAGGTCAGGCCCGCCGCCGCGGCGCCGAGACCGAGCTGCCGCAGCCCGCTGAACCACCACGGTCTGGCCGTCACGCGGGCGACGGCCGCGCCGCACAGGAAGAGGCCGAGCAGCGCCAGCAGCACCGCGGGCCACAGCGCCGTGGCCCCCATCAGGTAGGGCAGCAGGGGCAGCACCGCCCCCGCGGCGAACGAGCCGAACGAGGAAACCGCCGCGACGGTCGGCGACGGCAGGTCGCCCGGCGCGACGCCCAGCTCCTCGCGCGTGTGGATCTCCAGCGCCTGCTCCGGGTCGGCCGACAGCTGCCGGGCGACCTCCCGGGCAAGGCCCGGCTCCACCCCGCGCCGCACGTAGACGTCGGCCAGCTCGGCCAGCTCGTCGTCCGGGTGCCGGCTCAGCTCCCGGCGTTCCACGTCGATCTCGGCCAGGACCAGCTCGCGCTGGGACGCCACCGAGGTGTACTCCCCCGCCGCCATGGAGAACGCGCCGGCCGCCAGGCCGGCCGTGCCCGCCACGGCGATGGCCTGGGAGGAGGCGGAGCTGCCGGCGACGCCGCTGATCAGCCCCAGGTTGGAGACGAGCCCGTCCATGGCGCCGAAGACGGCCGGCCGCAGCCAGCCGCCGTTCACCTCGCGGTGGCTGTGGTGCGCCTCCGCTCCCGCCATGTCCGGTGCCTCCCGACTCCTCACGATTGCGTGCAACGCGCCCGGCCGCGGACGCATTCCCCGGCCTGGTCCCGACATGCGGCACGGCCCGGCGGGGCCGGGCCGTGCGAGGGGGATGGCCCCGGTCAGGGCCGCTTCGCGGACGCGGCCTCGTCCGCGCCGGCTCCCGTGTCCTTCTGCTCCGCGCGCTTCTCCACGTCCGCGTCCTTGTTCTCGTCCGCGTCCTTCTCCGCGTCCGCCTGCGGCTCCTCGGCGCCGGCCGCCGCACCGTCGGCACCGTCCGGTCCTGCCGCACCGTCCGGCTCGACCCGCTCCTCGCGGCCCGGGCTGCGCCGGGCGGAGAGCACCAGGTAGGCGACGGCGGCGAGGAAGACCACGATGGAAGTCCAGTTGTTCAGCCGCAGCCCGAGGAACTCGTTCGCCTCGTCGATCCGCAGGTACTCGATCCAGAAGCGGCCGGCCGTGTACGCGGCCACGTAGAGCGCGAACGCCCGGCCGTGCCCCAGCCGGAACCGGCGGTCCGCCCAGATCACCAGAACGCCGACGCCCACGCACCACAGCGACTCGTACAGAAAGGTGGGGTGGAACGTGCCGCTGTCCAGACCGTTGTCGATCTCCACGGCCCACGGCACGTCCGTGGCCTTGCCGTACAGCTCCTGGTTGAACCAGTTGCCCCAGCGCCCGATCGCCTGCGCGAAGGCGATGCCGGGGGCGATCGCGTCCGCCATCGGCGGCAGCGCGATACCCCGCCGCCGGCAGGCGATCCACGCGCCCAGCGCACCGCCGGCGATGGCACCCCAGATGCCGATGCCGCCGTCCCAGATCTTGAACGCGTCGACCCAGTCGCGGCCCTCGTCGAAGTAGAGCTGGTAGTCGGTCACGACGTGGTAAATCCGCGCGCCCACCAGGCCGAACGGCACGGCCCACACGGCGATGTCGGCGACCGTTCCCGGATTGCCGCCGCGCTGGACCCAGCGGCGACCGCCGAGCCAGATGGCGAGGAAGACACCGATGATGATGCACAGCGCGTACCCGCGGAGCGGCAGCGGTCCGAGGTGGATCTCGCTCTCGCTGGGGCTGGGGATAGAGGCAAGGATCTCCATGGTGGTCCAGACGCTACCCTGCCCGCCCCGCGGGACGGAATCCGCCGGGCGCGTCGGCCGCCGTGTCAGGCGTCAGTTGCCCGATCCGGCGGCCTCCTCCACTCTCTCCCGCAGCCGCTCGGGCGTCAGCGGGTCCTCCGAGTCGCCGTAGATGTTCTCGCCGTCGAGCAGCACGGTCGGCGTGGCGTTGAAGTCCGCGTCGAGGAACCCGGCGTTGGAGCTGCTGACCCACTCGTCGTGCGCGCCGTCCTGGACGCAGGAGCGGAACGACTCGGTGTCGAGCCCCTCGACGTCCTCGGCGAGGCCGATCAGGCGCGCCTTGTCGCCGAACGTGTCGTCGCGCTCGGCCGGCTGGTTCTCGAACAGCACGTCGTGGTACTCGGAGAACTTGCCCTCGTCCCGGGCGCACAGCGCGGCGTTCGCGGCGAACTTGGAGCCGTTGCCCCCCATGTTCCCGTCGATGATGGTGACGAGGTGGTAGTCGACCTGGAGCTTCCCCTCCTCCGTCAGGTCCCGGATGGTGTCCCGGAACCCGTTCTCGAACTGGCCGCAGGCCGGGCAGCGGAAGTCCTCGTACACGGCGAGGGTGGCCGGGGCCGAGGACCGGCCCACGGTGACGGGCTCGGTGCCCGGCACGTCGTCGCCCTCGCCACCGCCGTTCGCGGCGATGACGCCGATCCCCGCGGCAATGGCGAGGACGACGACGGCGATCCCGCCGACCTTGACCGTCCGCTTCCTGCGCTCGGCCGCCTTCTCCCGTTCCCGCTCCTCGCGCAGCCGTTCGCGGGCGCTGCGCTTCCCCTCACGATTCCGTTCACTCACGTCCTGAGCCAACGAACCCGGCCAGGACAGGACACGCTCCGCGCGTGGATCTGACGAAGCGGTGACATCCGCCCGCAGACGAGCCGTTTGCGGTCCTGGCGCGCCTAGCGTGAGGCGGGTGATCGCTCGCAAGACCGCGCTCGACCTGCTGGCCGCGGCCCTGGCCGTACTGCTCTTCGCGACGGCGGCCGTCGTCGGGGCCGCCATCAACGACGACGACGTGCTGACGCTGAAGTGGCCGCCGATGTTCGCCCGCTGGGAGCCGCACGTGGGTCCCGGCACGCCCGCGGCCCTCATCGTCGCGGGCCTGGTGCTCCTGTACGGGCCGCACGTCGCCCGGCGGCTGCCCTGGCGGTGGCTGCCGCTCGCGGCCTGGGGCGCGTCGATGGCCTGGGTGTGGTCGCTCGCGCTGATCGACGGCTGGCGGCGGGGCGTGGCGCGGCGGCTGGCCTACGGGCACGAGTACCTGACGGCGCTGGACGACATCGACGGCATCGGGCACTTCCTGCGCACGTTCACCGATCACATTCCGCTGGAGTCGCAGGACAACTGGCCCGCGCACGTCGCCGGGCACCCGCCGGCCGCCACGCTGACGTTCGTGCTCCTCGACCGGGTGGGTCTGGGCGGCGGGGCCTGGGCCGCGGCGTTCTGCATCACGGCCGCGGCCAGCGCCGCCGCCGCCGTCCTGATCGCCGTGCGCACGCTCGCGGACGAGGAGACGGCCCGGCGGGCCGCGCCGTTCCTGGTGCTCGCCCCGGCCGCGGTGTGGCTCGGGGTCTCCGCGGACGGCTGGTTCACGGCGGTCGCGGCCTGGGCGCTGGCGCTGCTCGCGCTCGCCGCGACCCGAGCGGTGCGGGCCCCGTGGGCGGCGGCGCTCGGCGCCGGGGTGCTGTCCGGGCTGCTGCTCTACCTGTCCTACGGCCTGGTGCTGATGGGCGTGGTGGCCGTCGCGGTCCTGCTGCTCGCGCGGTCCTGGCGCCCGCTGCCGTGGCTGCTGCTGGGGATCGTGCCGTGGGTGGTGGGATTCACCGCGGCCGGGTTCTGGTGGTACGACGGCTACGACATCCTCGTGGACCGCTATTACGCGGGCTCGGGCGGGCACCGGCCCTACGGCTACTTCATCTGGGCGAACCTGGCGGTCCAGGTGGCGTCCGTCGGCCTCGCCACCGCCGCCGGCCTGCGCCGGGCCGCGGAACGCCCGTGGCCCGCGCGAGGGCCCCGGCGGGCGCTGGTCGTGCTGGTGGGGGCGGCCCTGGCGGCGATGCTGCTGGCCGACGTGTCCGGCATGAGCAAGGCGGAGACCGAACGGATCTGGCTGCCGTTCGCCGTGTGGCTGCTGCCCGCCGCGGCGCTGCTGCCCGAACGGCACGCGCGCTGGTGGCTGGCCGCGCAGGCCGTGGTGGCCCTGACCGTCAACCATCTGTGGATCACCCGCTGGTGAGGTGAGGACGCATGCGCACGTTCGTTCCCTTCCGTGGCCGGCTGCACGACGCCCGCACGGCCACGGCCGTCGGCCGGTGGCTGGGCGCCGGCGTGCTGGTGTGCTTCCTGACCGGCCTGATCAGCCACGGCCTCCAGACCCCGCCCGGCTGGCTCGCGCCGCACCTGCCGGCCAGGCCGGTCTGGGGCTACCGCGTCACGCAGGGCCTGCACGTGGCCACCGGGATCGCGCTGGTGCCGCTGCTCCTGGCCAAGCTGTGGACGGTGTACCCGCGGCTGTGGGTCCGCCCGCCGGTGCGGTCGGTTCGGCACGTGCTGGAGCGCGCGTCGATCGCGGTGCTGGTGGCCGCCGCGCTGCTCGAAGTCGCCCTGGGGCTGGCCAACATCGCGCAGTGGTACCCGTGGCCGTTCGGCTTCAAGCGCGTGCACTGGGCGCTGGCCTGGGTGCTGTGCGGGGCGCTGCTGCTGCACGTGGCGGTGAAGGCGCCGCGGATCGCCGCCCACTGGCGGCGGCCCGCGCCGGGCACGGACCCGGACGCGGGCGAACGGCGGTCGCTGCTGCTCGGGGTCGGCGCGGCGGTGGGCGCGGTGACGCTGGTGACGGCGGGGCAGTCGCTGACGCCGCTGCGTGCCGCGACCCTGCTCGCGCCGCGCCGCCCGGACGGGACGGCGCAGGGCCTGCCAGTGAACCGCACGGCCGCCGAGGCCGGGGTGGCGCACGTCAGCGGTGCGGCGTGGCGGCTCCAGGTCACCGGGCCGCGCCCGTTCCACCTGTCGCTCGCCGAGCTGCGCGCGCTGCCTCGGCACCGGGCGCGGCTGCCGATCGCCTGTGTGGAGGGCTGGAGCGCGTCGGCGTGGTGGGAAGGGGTGCGGCTGGCGGACCTGCTGGACCGGGCGGGGGCACCCGAGGACGCGTTCGTGCGGGTGGTGTCGTTGCAGAAGTCGGGCGGGTACCGCGTGATGGAGATGGGGCCGCACTACGCGCGCGATCCGCTCACACTGCTCGCGCTGCGGCTGAACGGTGAGGTGCTGTCGCCCGACCACGGCTTCCCGGCGCGGATCATCGCGCCGAACCGGCCGGGGGTGTGGCAGACCAAATGGGTGCGGCTCATCGAGGTGCTGCGGTGAGGGCGGCGCGCCTGGTCCTCGGGGCGGCCGGGCTGCTGCTGCTCGCGGCCGGGGTGCGGCTGCTGATCACGGGCGGCCCCGCGGACGCGCCGCGGCAGGTCGCGGTGTGGCTGGCCGGCGCGGTGGTGCTGCACGACCTGGCGCTCGCGCCGCTGGTCCTGGCCGCGGGCCTCGTGGTGCGCCGGCTGCCCGCCCGCCGCGCGGTGCGCGGCGGGCTGATCGTCGCGGGCTGCCTGACCCTGGTCGCGCTCCCGCCGCTGCTGCGGCCGGGCGAGCCGCGCAACGCGACGGCGCTGCCGCTGGACTACGGCCGCAATCTGGTACTGCTGCTCGCGGCGACGGCCCTGGCAGCGGCCGCGGCAGCGGCCTGGCGCCGCGCCCGCCGCCCGGGGCCGGGAGGCCCCGGCGCCTGACCCTTCCGCGTGCGACTCACGCACCGCGGTGTTCGGGGGCGCCGCCCCCGAACATCCGGCGGCGCGGTCCCCGGCCGGGGCTCCTACCGTCCCGCGCACTGTGATCCGGTTGCTCGGGGCGCCGCCCCGTCGCTGTCGCCGTCGCTGTCTGCCGCGAGCCATCGCCGGGCGTGGCGCCCGAATGCGCGGCCGACTCGGTGGGAAGCACCATGCGCGGCACCGCCGGACGAAGCGCAGGCGAGGCCGGGCATGGTGCTTCCCCGGGCAAACCCGCGCGGGAAGCGCTCGGCACTCAGCGGCGGAGGGCCACGAACGTCCGGCCGTGGAGTGTCCAGCGGACCACCGGCGTCCAGCCGGCGGACTCCGCGTCGGCGCACAGGGCCGGGGGGCCGATGCGGGCCCAGGGGAACGCGGGGCCGAGGGGGCCGTTCCCATTGTCGAGGCGCACCTCGAAGCGTTCGTCGACGTCGCCGGGCGCGGTCTCGGCGAGCAGCAGCCCGCCGGGGGCGGTCAGGCGGCGGATGCGGTGCAGGAGCGCGGCCGGGTCGCCGCCGATCCCTATGTTGCCGTCCATCAGCAGGACGCTCCCCCACCGGCCCTCGGCCGGAAGGTCCTGGAACACCGAGCGCAGCAAGGCCGTTCCGCCGCCGCTGCGGGTGCGGGCGACGGCCGCGGGCGAGGTGTCGATGCCGAGCGCGGGGCGCGCGGCGCGGGCCAGTGCGGTGACCATGCGGCCGGGCCCGCACCCGATGTCCAGAACGCTGCCGGTGCAGTGGCGCAGGACGGTGCGGTCGGCCGCGTCGGGGCCCGCGCACCAGCGTTCGACGTCGAGGCGGAGGCGGCGCCCGTCGGCGCGGCGCAGGAACAGCGGTCCGCGGCCGGTGCGCAGGGCCCAGGCGTAGGCGTCACCGGTCCAGGTCACGAGGCGACGCCGGTGCCGAGGGCGTGCCAGGCGGCGGCGAACCGGCCGCCGGGCGCCTCGTGGGCGATCCGTTCCGCGTCCGCGGCGGTGTCCACGTCGCGCAGGACGGGAAGTTCCCGCACGTCCAGGCCCGCCTCGGTCAGCCGCCGGTGCTGGGCGCGGCCGGTCAGCGGCGTGGACATGGGCACGCCGCGCACCAGCGCCGGGCGCGGCTCCGCCATGCCCAGCGCCCAGAACCCGCCGTCCGCCGCGGGCCCGAACCAGGCGCGGCGCCGCGGCCAGCCGCCGGGCGGCGCGGTGGCGGGGGCCAGCAGCGCGGGGGTGAGCTGGGGGGTGTCCATGCCGACGAGCAGCGTGGGGCCCGCACAGTGCGCGAACGCGGCGGCGATGCGTTCGTCGAGACCCCCGTCGCACTGCGGGACGACGTCGAAGCCGGGCGGCAGCCAGCGGCCGGTGCGCCCGGCCAGGACCAGCAGCCGGCGCCTGGCGGGCACGCGCAGCAGGGTGTGCAGGGTGTCGGCGAGCGCGGCTTCGGCGAGCCGGGCGGCCTGGGCGGGGGTGCAGGGCGGGGTGAGGCGCGTCTTGACGCGGCCGGGGGCCGGCTCCTTGGCGATGACGACGAGGGTCGTGGGCCCTTCCGGCGGGCGCGCGGTCATTTCAGCACCGCCCGCATGTCGGTGACGGCCTGCCAGGTGCCGCGCCAGGTGCCGGTCACTTTCGAACGGCCGGTGCGCGGCCGGTAGGCGACGTCCGTCTCCTCGATGCGCCAGCCCGCCTCGGCGGCCAGGACGACCATCTGCAAGGGGTATCCGCTGCGCCGGTCGGTGAGGCCCAGGCCGAGGAGGCCGGTGCGGCGCGCGACGCGCATCGGGCCGAGGTCGCGCAGCCGTACGCCGGTGCGGGTGCGCACCATGCGGGACAGGGCGCGATTGCCCGCCCTGGCGTGGAGGGGCCAGGCGCCGCGCGCGGTGGGGCGCCGGCGGGCCAGCACGAGGTCGGCCGTCCCGGCGCCGACGGGCGCCGCGACGCGCGGCAGTTCGGCCGGGTCGAGGGAGGCGTCGCAGTCGCAGAACGCGACCAGGTCGCCGGTGGCGGCGAGGAGCCCGGCGTGGCAGGCGGCGCCGAAGCCGCGGCGCGGTTCGTGGACGACCCGTGCGCCGAGCCGTCCGGCCAGGTCGGCGGAGCCGTCGGTCGACCCGTTGTCCACGACGACGGCCCGCCAGCCGTCGGGGACCCGGCTCAGTACCCAGGGCAGTGCTTCGGCTTCGTTCAGGCAGGGCAGCACCAGATCGCCCCGCGTCGGTGGAGAGGTGGTCACGCTCCTTACCCTACGGAGACAACCGGGACATATCGGGGCACTGCTCCTTACGAAACCCTGACGTCGCCCCGTTTCCGCCGACGGCGCCCGGCCGATGGCCGCGCGCCGGTGTGAGACTCGGGGGCATGCGACAGCCGCGCCCGCAGCACCATGTCCTGGTCGTCGACGACGACCCGACCGTCACCGAGGTCGTGGCCGGCTACCTGGACCGGGCCGGCTTCACCGTCGACCGCGCCGCGGACGGCCGCGACGCCCTGGCTCGGGCCGCCGCCCACCCGCCCGACCTCGTCGTCCTCGACCTGATGCTGCCCGGCCTCGACGGGCTCGCGGTATGCGCGCGACTGCGCGAGGCCGGCCCGGTGCCGGTGGTGATGCTGACCGCGCGCGGCGACGAGGAGGACCGCATCCTCGGACTCGAGGTCGGCGCGGACGACTACGTGACCAAGCCGTTCAGCCCCCGTGAACTGGTGCTGCGCGTCTCGTCCGTGCTGCGCCGGGCCGCCGGGGGCCCGGCACCCGGCGGGGGCGCACTGTTGCGTGGCGGGGGCGTCGTGCTCGACCCGGCGGCGCGCACCGCGCAGGACGCGCGGGGCCCGCTGCGGCTGACGCTGCGCGAGTTCGACCTGCTGGCGCACTTCCTGCGCCACCCCGGGCGGGCGTTCAGCCGCGAGGAGCTGATGGCGACAGTGTGGGGCTGGGACTTCGGGGACCTGTCGACCGTCACCGTGCACGTGCGGCGGCTGCGGCACAAAGTGGAGAACGACCCGGCGCGGCCCAGGCTGATCACCACGGTCTGGGGCGTCGGCTACCGCTTCGACGGCGGCTGAGGGCGACCGGCATGGGAATGGCTCAACTGCTGCGCGATCTGCCGCTGATCGTGCTGTACGCGGCGGCCGGTGCGGCCGCCGCCGGGGTGGCGGGCGCGCTGGTGCTGGCGGCGGTCAGGCGCCGTTCGGTGGCGGTGTCGCTCGCGGTGCTGATCGGCGTGACGGTCGGCGCGCTGCTGGCCGGGACGCTGTCGGTGGCGTGGGCGATGTTCCTGTCCGCGCACGACCTGGCCGTCGTGGTCACCGTCGGCCTGACCGGCGCCCTGGCCGCGACCGCCACCGCGCTGCTGCTCGGCCGCTGGGTCATCGGCGCGCACCGGGCGCTCGAACGTTCCGCGCACGCCCTCGGGGAGGGCGGGGCGTTCACGCCGCCCGCCGGGCCGATGCCCGCGGAACTGGCCTCGCTCGCCCAGCGGCTGGCCGAGGCGGACGCGCGCCTCGCGGCGTCGCGGGAGCGCGAACGGGCCCTGGAGACCTCCCGCCGCGAGCTGGTCGCCTGGATCTCCCACGACCTGCGCTCCCCGCTGGCCGGGCTGCGGGCGATGGCCGAGGCCCTGGAAGACGGCATCGCCGAGGACCCCGCCCGCTACCACCGGCAGATCCGCGGCGAGGTGGAGCGGCTCGGCTCGATGGTCGGCGACCTCTTCGAACTCTCCCGTATCCAGGCCGGTTCCCTGGCCCTGACCCCGACCCGGATATCCGTGTACGACCTGGTCAGCGACGCCATCGCCGGCGCCGACCCGCTGGCAGGCGAACGCGGCGTCCTGCTCGCGAACGACGGCGTGGCGCCGCTGCCGGTGGAGGTCGACGGCAAGGAGATGAGCCGCGTGCTGGCCAACCTGCTGGTCAACGCGATCCGGCACACCCCGGCGGACGGCACGGTGGCCGTGTCCGCCGCCCGCCACGCGGACTCGGTGGTGCTCTCGGTCACCGACGGCTGCGGCGGCATCCCCGCGGCGGACCTGCCCCGTGTGTTCGACACCGGCTGGCGCGGCACCGACGCCCGCACCCCGCCCGCGGGCGCCGGGCTCGGCCTGGCGATCGTGCGCGGCATCGTCGAGGCCCACGCGGGCAGCACCCGCGTGCGCAACGTGCCCGGCGGCTGCCGCTTCGAGGTGATCCTGCCTGCGGCGGAGCGAACGGGCGGGTAGCCCGTAGGGTGCCCGGGTGCTGAACGTCTCGCTCGACGCCATCGAACAAGCCGCCCGGGTGATCGATCCGGCGTTCCTCGACACCCCGGAGATCGAGCTGTGGCCCGGGCTGACGCTGAAACTGGAGACGCTGAACCCGGTGCGCTCCTTCAAGGGCCGCGGCGGCGACTGGCTGGCCGCGCGCTGCGGCGCAGGCGAGACCCTGGTCTGCGCCTCCGCGGGCAACCTCGGCCAGGGCCTGGCCCACGGCGCGCGCCGCCACGGCCTTGAGCTGCACGTCCTGGCCGCGCGGACCGCCAACCCGGCCGAGCTGCGCCGCCTCGGCGAGCTGGGCGCCCGGCTGACGCCGGTGGAAGGCGACGCCGACGAGGCCGCGGCGCGGGCCGCCGCGCTCGCGGCGGAGCGCGGCTGGCGGCTGGTCGGGGCGGGAGCGGAACCCGCGCTCGCCGAGGGCGCGGCGACCATCGCCGTCGAACTCGCCCGTCGGCACGGCCCCGCTCTGCGCACCGTGGTGGTGCCGGTCGGCAACGGCTCGCTGGCCTGCGGCGTAGGCACCTGGCTGCGCGCCGTCAGCCCCGGCACCCGGCTGGTCGGGGTCGGCTCGACCGCCTCCAGGGCCACGCACGACGCGTGGTGCACGGGCGTGGCCGAGCCCGGACCGCCGTTCCACACCGCCGCCCCCGGCCTCGGCGTGCGGGTGCCGGAGCCGGACGCGGTCGCGCGTTTGCGTCAGGTCGTGGACGAGTTCGTGCTCGTGGAGGAGGACCAGCTGCTCGACGCGGCGAAACTGCTGTGGAACAACCGCGGCGTGCTGACCGAGCCGTCGGGCGCCGCCGCCGCGGCGGCCGTGATCCAGCGGCCCGACCTGGCCGGTGAGGGCGTGACCGCGCTCGTCCTCACCGGCGCCAACGCCTCGGGCGACGTCCTGCTGCGCACCCTGCACGGCGACCCGCCCTGAACGCGCGGGCGCCCCGGCCTCAGCGCCCCGGCCTCAGCGCCCCGGCCTCAGCGCGCCGGCACGCCGCCGAGCGGGGCGTTCGCGAACCGGGCCATGCCCGCCTCGAAGCCGACCCGCGGGCGCCAGCCGAACTCCGCGCGCAGCCGCGACGAGTCCGCCACGACGTGCCGCACGTCCCCCAGCCGGTACTCGCCGGTGACGACCGGCTCGGGGCCGCCGTGCGCCGCGGCGAGCGCCCCCGCCATCTCGCCGACGGTGTGCGGCTCGCCGCTGCCGGTGTTGAACGCGCGAAGCGCCCCGGGCGGGCCCGCGGGCAGCGCGGCGAGCGCCGTCACGTTTGCCGCCGCGACGTCCTCGACGTGGACGAAGTCCCGCAGCTGCCCGCCGTCCTCGAAGACCCGCGGCGGCCGGCCCGCGGCGAGCGCGGACCTGAAGAGAGCGGCCACCCCGGCGTACGGGGTGTCGCGCGGCATGCCGTCGCCGTACACGTTGTGGTAGCGGAGCGCGATCGCCCGACCGCCGGTCGAGCGGGCCCAGGCGGCGGCCAGGTGTTCCTGCGTCAGCTTCGTGGTGGCGTACACGTTCCGCGGGTCGGGCGGCGCGTCCTCCGCCACCGTGCCGGGCACGAGCGGTTCTCCGCACTGCGGGCACGGCGGCTCGAAGCGGCCGGCGTCGAGCTGTTCCGGCGTGCGCGGCCCGGGGCGGACCCGGCCGTGGCGCGGGCAGTCGTAGCGGCCCTCGCCGTACACGACCATCGAGCCGGCCAGCAGCAGGTCCCGCACCCCGGCCGCCGCCATCGCCGACAGCAGGACCGCCGTGCCCAGGTCGTTGACCCCGACGTAGTCCGTCGCATCCGCGAAGCCCTTCCCGAGCCCCACCATCGCCGCCTGGTGGCACACCGCGTCCGCCCCGGCCAGGGCGCGGGCCACGGCCTGCGCGTCGCGGATGTCGGCCTGCTCCCAGGGAACGGCGGCCCCGGGCGGCCGGATGTCGAGGACCACTGCCTCGTGACCCGCCGCCAGCAGTTCCGCGACGATGTGCGAGCCGATGAAGCCGGCTCCTCCGGTGACCAGTACACGCATGCCAGCACGCTAGCCACGCGGGCGGCGCCGGGAGAGCAGGCGCGGCCCGGCGTCAGCGTTCCGTAAGATCCGCGGGCGACTGCTCCCACGGCACGCTGAGCCACGGGCTCTCCGGATCGGTGCTCAGGATCTGGTGCACGGCCACCATGTCCGTGTACCAGTCACCGAACTCCTCGCTGTCGAAGTGCAGGCAGCGGCCCAGCACGAAGCCGATGGCGAACTCGGCCCACGAGCGGTACACCTGCCGGCTGGCCTCCCCCGCCCGCAGCAGCGCCCGTTCGCTCTCCTGCCGCTCGGCGTAGCGCGCCCCGAGGCCCCAGCGCGCCATGCAGGAGGCCCGGCCGAAGTCCCAGGCCAGCACCGAACGCACACACGTGTCGCCGTCCAACAGCCCGTCGGCGCGGAACCGCGCCTCGTAACGCAGGATGCGGCCGATGAGGTCCTGCACCAGGGCGATATCCGCGTCGAGGTCGAACTCCGGCGGCTTGCCGGTCTGGTCCACGACCTCCGCGGTCCTGGACACCAGCACGCGTTCCGCCGTCTCCCGCCACCGCACCGCGTCGGGCAGCACGCCGTACTCCTGCACCAGCGCCTGGCGGACGCGCAGCGCGAACTCCCAGGCCGGGGAGACGACATCGCCGCGCAGCAGCTGCTCGACGATCTCCAGCCACCCCGCCCGCCCGGTCACGCCCCACCAGCGCTTCAGCAGCTCCTTCTCCTCGGTGTAGCCGCCCCACTGCCAGCCGAGGTGATTCCAGATGGCGCCGTTGTTGACCATCAGCATCGCGCCGCAGGCCATGCCGTGCGCGAGCGAGCCGTGCCGGTGGCCGGTCCACAGCGTCTTCAGCCGGTGCTCGGGCACCGAGTGCTTGCCGTGCTTCTTCCACCGCTTGGGGTCCGCGGGGAGGAACGCCTCGGCGGGCGTGCCCGGGTTCACCGCCAGCCAGCGGACCGTCTTGGGCCACACCTTGGCGAGGGACGCCAGGTCACTGCGCTCGAAGACCTGGTCCCCGGACGGCGGCATGAGCAGCCCGCGGGTGAAGACGGCCAGGGCTAGCCCGTCGAACTTCGGGTCCCGGAACGGCCGGAACGGGATGGTGCCTGGCACCGCGTCCATCAGCTCGCGCGACATGGGGAAGTACAGGTCCGTGCCGGCCAGCACGTCGAAGAACGCCGGCCAGTCTCCCCCGAGCCCCGCCTGGTACAGCTGATGTTCGACCACCGTCGGCGGCTCCCACGGCGCGTGGTCCGCCTCCCCCTGATTCCCCATGCGCTCGACTGTATCGGGGAACGGCCCCCGGCCGGCACACGGGCCGGGGGCCGGAAACGCGCCGGTCAGGTCCGGCAGCGGACGCCCTGAACCAGGTCCTGGGCCAGGGAACGCAGCTCCCGCAGGGCCGCGCCCTCGTCGTCGGCGTGGTCAAGGACCCGCCGCACGAACGCCGAGCCGACGATCACGCCGTCGGCGAACGCGGCGACCTCCGAAGCCTGTACCGCGTTCGACACCCCGAGGCCGACGCACACCGGCAGCTCGGTCGTGGCCCGGATGCGGCGCACCAGATCGGCCGCGTCACGGCTGACGGACTCCCTCGTGCCGGTCACGCCCATCAGCGACGCCGCGTACACGAAGCCGCTGCCCGCATCCGTGATCCCCGCGATGCGGGCGTCCCTGCTGCTGGGCGCGACAACGAAGACGGTCGCGAGACCGTGCCGTTCGGCCGCCTTGCGCCACGGCTCGGACTCCTCAAGCGGCAGGTCCGGCAGGATGCAGCCGGCACCGCCCGCCTCGGCCAGCTCGGCGGCGAACCGCTCGGGACCGTAGCGGTCCACCGGATTCCAGTAGGTCATGCACAGCACGGGAACGCCGGTCGCCGCGTGCACCTCCCGGACCGTGCGCAGCACGCCGGCGATGCGGATGCCGCCGCGCAGCGCGATGTCGTCCGCGGTCTGGATCACCGGGCCGTCCAGGACCGGGTCGCTGTGCGGCAGGCCGATCTCGACGATGTCGCAGCCGCCCTCCACCATGGCGGTCACCGCCCGGATGCCGCTCTCCAGCGTGGGGAACCCGGCCGGGTAGTAGCCGATGAGGGCGGCGCGCCCCTCGCGCCGGGTGGCGGCGAGCGCCTCGCTCAGCGCCTGTGCCTTGCCGCTCACTGCGCGTCCCCCTCGCCGTCGTAGAGCCCGAAGTACCGGGCGGCGGTGTCCATGTCCTTGTCACCGCGGCCCGAGAGGTTGACCAGGATCAGCCCGTCCTCGCCCAGCTCGCGGCCGAGGTCGAGGGCGCCGGCCAGCGCGTGGGCGCTCTCGATGGCCGGGATGATCCCTTCGGCGCGGGACAGCAGCCGCAGCGCCTGCATCGCCTGCTCGTCCGTGACCGGCCGGTACTCGCCGCGGCCCGCGTCCTTCAGGTAGGCGTGCTCGGGGCCGATGCCCGGGTAGTCCAGGCCCGCGGAGATCGAGTAGGGCTCCGTGATCTGGCCCTCCTCGTCCTGGAGCACGTACGACCTGGAGCCGTGCAGGATGCCGGGCTCGCCCGCCGTGAGGGTCGCGGCGTGCTCGCCGGACTCGACGCCGTGGCCCGCCGCCTCGCAGCCCACCAGCCGGACGTCCGCGTCGGGGATGAAGGCGTGGAAGAGGCCGATGGCGTTGGAGCCGCCGCCGACACAGGCGACGACCGCGTCGGGCAGCCGCCCGGCGCGCTCCTGGATCTGGCGCCGCGCCTCGACGCCGATGACGCGGTGGAAGTCACGGACCAGGGTGGGGAACGGGTGGGGGCCCGCGACGGTCCCGAAGAGGTAGTGGGTGTGCCCGACGTTGGCGACCCAGTCGCGGAACGCCTCGTTGATGGCGTCCTTCAGGGTGCGGCTGCCGGAGGAGACGGGCACGACCTCGGCGCCGAGCATCCGCATGCGCGCCACGTTCAGCGCCTGCCGCTCGGTGTCGATCTCGCCCATGTAGATGGTGCAGTCCAGGCCGAACAGGGCGCAGGCGGTGGCGGTGGCCACGCCGTGCTGGCCCGCGCCGGTCTCGGCGATGACGCGGGTCTTGCCCATGCGGCGGGTGAGAAGCGCCTGCCCCAGCACATTGTTGATCTTGTGGGAGCCGGTGTGGTTGAGGTCCTCGCGCTTGAGGAAGACGCGGGCGCCGCCGGCCCTGGCACCGAACCGCGGCACCTCGGTCAGCGGGCTCGGCCGGCCGGTGTAGTGGACGAGCAGCTCGTCCAGCTCGGCGGCGAAGGCGGGGTCGTCCTTCGCCTTCTCGTACTCGGCGGCGACCTCTTCCACCGCGGCCCGCAGGGCCTCGGGGATGAAGGTCCCCCCGTAGTCGCCGAAGTAGCCCCCGGGGCCGGGGACCCGGCCCTCGGGGTCGGGAAAGAAGTGTTCAACAGGCATGCGGAACGGAGCCTCCTGGCAGAGTGGCACGAATGCGACGACACGGCTGAACGCGGATGAACGCGGATGAACGTAGCTGAACGGAGCTGTCCCGGCGGCACGCCGGACCGCCTGCGGTCCTCGCCCGGCGGCGGGCCGCGGGAGCCGCGGGCCGCGCGTCAGGCGGCGCGCCGCGGCGCGGCGCCGGTGACCGGGCAGGGCCGGGCGGTACCCCCGGCGGCCTCATGCCATCGGCGGCCGTTGATCTGGCCGGGCTCGCAGCCGATGTGATAGCGGACCCGCCGCCCCAGCACGCGCCGCGCCGGGGCCCGGCACCCGCGGGGGCGGGTGCCGCGGGCCGGGTCGCGGTCGGCGGTGAGGGGAACGGGCACCGGCGTCAGCGCCCCTGCCGCAGTGCGGGGTGGGCGCCCGCGGCGACCAGGTCGGCCACGGCGGACCGTGGATCGCCGCCGGTCACCAGGGACTCGCCCACCAGCACGGCGTCGGCGCCGTCGTTGGCGTAGGCGATGAGGTCGTGCGGGCCACGCACGCCGGACTCGGCGACCTTGACGATGTGGTCGGGGACCTCGGGCGCGACGCGCGCGAAGGTGGACCGGTCGACCTCCAGGGTCTTCAGATCCCGCGCGTTGATCCCGATGATCTTCGCCCCCGCGTCGAGCGCCCGCTCGGCCTCCTCCTCGTCGTGCGCCTCGACGAGCGGGGTGAGCCCGATGGACTCCGCCCGCTCCACCAGCGACACCAGGGCCTCCTGCTCCAGGGCCGCCACGATCAGCAGCACCAGGTCGGCGCCGTGCGCCCGCGCCTCCCACAACTGGTAGGCGGTGACGACGAAGTCCTTGCGCAGCACGGGAACGTCGACCCGGGCCCGGACGGCGGCCAGGTCCTCAAGCGAGCCGCCGAAGCGGCGCCGCTCGGTCAGCACGGAGATCGCCGCGGCGCCGCCCGCCTCGTAGTCGGCGGCCAGCCCGGCCGGGTCGGCGATGGCGGCCAGCGCCCCCTTGGAGGGGCTCGACCTCTTGACCTCGCAGATCACCGTGACGCTGTCGCCCTTGAGGGCGGCCACCCCGTCCTTGGCCTGCGGGGCCCTGGCCGCGGCGGCCTTCAGGTCGTCGAGGCTGACGCGTGCCTGCCGCTCGGCCAGGTCGGCGCGGACTCCGTCGATGATCTCGTCGAGCACACTCACGCGACTGGCCCCTTCCTGTCGGTCAAACACTTCGATGGTATCGGGCGGCAGGCGGAGGATTCGCATCCGCCTGTGACGCCCCTGCTCAGGACACGTCAGGGCACCAGAGTGGCGCCCACGGGCAGATTCCGCAGGAGCGTGAACATGAAAACAACAGCGCCCAGCGCCAGGCCGTGCGCCGCCCGGGGGACCCACCGGGGTCCCGCGCTTCCGCGCAGCGCCCCGGCCAGCCGGACGCAGAGGACCACGGCGGCGATGGCGCAGCCGGCCACCACCAGGGCGTTGGCCTTGAGCGCGGCGACCGGGTCGCCGTGCGCGAGGGCGTGCGCGCTGCGCAGCCCGCCGCAGCCGGGACAGTGCAGGCCGGTGAGGGACAGCACGGGACAGGCCGGGTAGTGGCCCGGCTGATTCGGGTCGACGAGGGCCACGTAGCAGAACGCTGCGGCGGCCGCCGCGAGGACGGCCAGGGGCGCGCCGGCCGCGGCCGGCGGGCGGAGGCGGATGGGCACGCGACCAGCATCGGGGCGCGCCCGCGCCGGCGCAAAACAGCCGGGCGCGCGGCGCGCCGCGCGCCCGGCCGCGGCCGGGGTCCGGCCGTCAGCTGCTGGCGGTGGCCTGCTCCTGCTCCTGCTCCCCGGTGGCGGGGGCGGGCACGGTCGCCGCGGCCACACCGCTGCCCGCGGCGCCGGTGGTGGGCTTGACCAGCGTCGTGGCCTGGCCGAGCCCCATCGCGCGCATCACCAGACCGACGACGCCGCCGAGCGCGACGACGACGGCGCCGGCGAGCACGCCGAGCGGCTCGGCCATCACCGTGTAGGCGCTGCCGATGGAGAAGCCGACGAAGATGATGAGGACGGCCGTCCAGGCCGCAGGGCTGTTTCCGTGGTGGTAGTGGCGGCCCGCCATGTGCTGCTCCTCGTGGTCAGGATCGTGGGTGCGTTCCCTCGGTGCGCCCGCCTGCCATTGTGGCAGGCGGCTCGGACAACCCGGCGAACGGGCCCGGCCAGGCCGGAGCTACGTCGGGTCCTCGCCGCGGTCGAGGGCGCGCCATATGTCCTCGGGCCGGTCGGAGCCGCTCTCCTCGCGCCGCGGGGCGCGGCGGGCGGCCCGCTCGTACCTGCCGGACATCGCGGGCCACTGCCGGCCGTAGCTGAGGGCCAGCAGCCCCGCGCACAGCAGCAGCAGCCCGCCGAGCGCGGAGAACCACGGCCACCCGGTGTGGCCGACCCCGGTGACGGCGGCCTCGGCCAGGCCCATCGTCTCGGCCGCGCGGTCCTCCAGGGCCGCGGTGTCGCTCGCGCCGATCAGGGCGGCGCCGATGGCGCCCGCGCCGCTGAGGGCGAGCAGGGAGGCGACGACGACGCGGCCGGTGCGGCGGACCGCGAACACCGCGACCAGCGCGGCGAGTCCGACCAGCGCCAGCGCGCTCGGCAGTCCCGACACGTCGCTGCCGCTCGCGGTCACGGGCAGCTCGGCGCCTGCCACGGCGGCCTCGGCCTCGCCCCAGGTCTGCCCGGCGGAGACGAGGACGACGGCGGCCCCGGCCGCACCGCTGAGCAGCGCGGCGCCCAGCGAACGGCGCGTCGCGCTGGTGCTGCTGCCGGCGGCGGGGTCACGCTTCACTCTTCCACGCTACCGTGCAGCTTCCCCGCGGTGGCGACCGCCCTGAGAACGGCCGCCGCCTTGTTCCCGCACTCGGTGTCCTCGGCGACGGGGTCGGAGTCGGCGACGACACCCGCACCTGCCTGGACGTAGGCGGTGCCGTCGCGCAGCAGGGCGGTGCGGATGGCGATGGCGGTGTCGGCGTTCCCCGCGAAGTCGAGGTAGCCGACGCAGCCGCCGTAGATGCCGCGCCGGGTGGGCTCGATCTCCTCGATGATCTGGAGCGCGCGGGGTTTGGGCGCCCCCGACAGCGTTCCGGCGGGGAAGCAGGCGGTCAGCGCGTCGAACGCGGTGCGCCCTTCGGCGAGGCGGCCGGTGACGGTGGACACGATGTGCATGACGTGGCTGTAGCGCTCCACCGACATGAAGTCGACGACCTCGACGGAGCCGGGCGCGCAGACCCGGCCCAGGTCGTTGCGGCCGAGGTCGACGAGCATCAGGTGCTCGGCGCGCTCCTTGGGGTCGGCCAGCAGCTCCTCGCCGAGGGTCGCGTCCTGCCGCGGGGTGGTGCCGCGCGGCCTGGTGCCGGCGATGGGGTGCAGCATGGCCCGGCCGTCCTCGACCTTGACCAGCGCCTCGGGGCTGGAGCCGACCACGTCGAACGGCCCGTCCTCGCCCTCGAACCTGAACAGGTACATGTACGGGCTGGGGTTGGTGGTCCGCAGCACCCGGTAGACGTCGAGGGCGCTCGCGGGGCAGGGCGTCTCGAAGCGCTGCGAGGGCACGACCTGGAACGCGTCGCCCGCGCGGATGTACTCCTTCACGGTCTCCACGGCCCGCTGGTAGTCGGGACCGCCCCACGGGACGGTGTGCGGCGGCAGCTCGGAGGCGGGCAGCGCGACGGCGGCCGAGGGCGCGGGGTCGGCCAGGCGCGCGGTCATCCGGTCGAGGCGGCGCACGGCGTCGGCGTACGCCTCGTCGGCGCCCGTCTCCAGATCGTTGTGGTTTATGGCGTTGGCGATCAGCAGCACCGTGCCGTCGCGGTGGTCGACGACGGCGAGGTCGGAGGTGAGGAGCATGGTCAGCTCGGGCAGCCGCAGGTCGTCGCGGGCGCTGTCGCCGACGGATTCGAGGCGGCGGACGACGTCGTAGCCGAGGTAGCCGACCATGCCGCCGGTGAACGGCGGCAGCTGCGGGTCGTGCGGGGTGTGCAGGGCCTCGATGGTCTCGCGCAGGACCTCCAGCGGATCGCCGTCCACCGGCACGGACACCGGCGGCGTACCCAGCCAGTGCGTCCGCCCCTCGCGCACGGTCAGGGTGGCCATGCTGGAGACGCCGATGAAGGAGTAACGGGACCAGGTGCGCCCGTTCTCCGCGGATTCCAGCAGGAAGGTGCCGGGGCGCTCGGCGGCCAGCTTGCGGTAGAGCGCGATCGGGGTGTCGCCGTCGGCGAGGAGGCGACGGGTGACCGGAATGACGCGGCGCTCCTTGGCGAGTGCCCGGAAACGGTCGAGGTCTGGCGTCGTCATGGCCGCTGAGCCTACTGCTCCATCAGGGGGAGCCGGCCGGCGTCGAAGCAGGTGCGGTCACCGGTGTGACAAGCGCCGCCGACCTGGTCGACCTGGACGAGGACGGTGTCGCCGTCGCAGTCGAGGGAGACGGCCTTCACGTGCTGGACGTGCCCCGAGGTGTCGCCCTTGACCCAGTACTCGCGGCGGCTGCGGCTCCAGTAGGTGCAGCGGCCGGTGGTCAGCGTCCGGCGCAGCGCCTCGTCGTCCATCCAGCCGAGCATCAGCACCTCCCCGGTGTCGTACTGCTGGGCGATGGCGGCGACCAGGCCGTCGGCGGTGCGCTTGAGGCGGTCGGCGATGGCCGGGTCGAGGGACGGCGGGATGCGGGACATGACTCCATTCTGCCGCGCCGCACATGGTGAGCGTGGCCCGCCGCGGAAGGCGGGCGATTAGGGTGGATGCATGTCAACCCATGCCAAGCGTGAACGTCTGCTGCTCGCGGATCTGTTGGAGTCCGCGGGCCCCGAGGCTCCCACCCTGTGCGAGGGGTGGACGGCCCGTGACCTGGCCGCGCACCTGGTGGTGCGCGAGCGCCGCGCGGACGCGGCGGGGGGCATCCTCATCAAGCCCCTGGCGGCCCGGTCCGAGCGCGTGCGGAACGAGTTCGCGGCCCGGCCGTACGACGAGCTGATCCAGCTGATCAGGACGGGACCGCCGCGGGTCTCGCCGTTCTCCCTGAAGCAGATCGACGAGGCGGCGAACACGGTGGAGTTCTACGTCCACGCCGAGGACATCAGGCGCGCGCAGCCCGAGTGGACGCCGCGCCCGCTGGACGGGGTGTTCGCGGAGGCGCTGTGGAAGCGTCTGGAGACGGCGGGCCGGATCATGGGCCGCCGCAGCCCGGCCGGTCTCGTGCTGCGCCGGCCCAACGGGCAGACGGTGGTGGCGCACAAGGGCGCGCCGGTGGTGACGGTCACCGGGGAGCCGGGCGAGCTGCTGCTGTTCGCGTCGGGGCGCCAGGAGGCGGCGCGGGTCGAGGTGGAGGGCGAGCCGGAGGCGGTCGCCAAGGTGCGGCAGGCCAAGCTTGGCTTCGGCTGAGCCGCGCGATTCCGCGCTCGAACTGGAGGTCACGCGGGTACGGGCCCGGAGCGCACGGGAGTTGCCCACCCGTCCGGGTGAGCCGGCGGGGGTGTGCGGCGTGAGCGCCGGGCGCGCGGAGGGGATCTTCGTCGACGAGGGCGTCACGTTCCCCGTTCCGGGTCCCGGGCAGTCGTGGGTCGTGGGCGCGGTGATCCTGAACGGGCGCGGCGAGGTGTTCGCGCAGTTCCGGTCCGCGGCGAGGCGGCTGTTCCCCAGCACGTGGGACCTCGTCGGCGGGCACGTCGAGCCGGGTGAGTCGCTGCTGGACACGCTCGTTCGCGAGGTGGCGGAGGAGACCGGCTGGCGGGTGCGGCGCGTCCGCAGGTTCCTCGGCGTGCTGACCTGGGAGGGCGACGACGGCCTTGGCGTGCGGCACGAGGCGGACTACGTCGTGGACGTGGCGGGCGATCTGGACGCGCCCGCGCTGGAGTGGGCCAAGCATCCGCGCTACGGCTGGTTCGGCCCGGCCGACCTGGAGCGGCTGAAGGAGAACCGGCTGCCCGCCGACCAGCTGGTGTACGACGTGGCGGCGCGGGCGCTCGGTCTCGCGCCCGGCTGAGCCGGGGGCGCGGGCCCCGCCCCGTGCGCTCCCGGCGCGGGGAGGCACGGGAGGGGCGCGCGGGGCGGGGCGGGCCCTGGGTTCAGTCCTTGCCGCGGCCGCTCAGCGCGTCGCGCGCCCGGTCCACGAGCCCGGCACCCGGCGCCAGCAGCTTGTTGAACGGCGGCCGGTCGGGGGCCGAGGGGTGCGGCCGGGTGGGGGCCATGGACTTGGCGCGGCGCGCCTTCTCGCCCAGCTCCTCAAGCTGGTCCTGCGAGCAGGCCTGCCGCAGCATGGGGAAGAGGTTCTCCTCCTCGTCGCGGATGTGCTCGCGGATCTCCAGCATCAGCCGGCCGATCAGCCGGTCGAACTCCGGCTCCGAGGCGCCGTGACCCTCCAGGTCCTTCATGATCTGCTCGGCGGTGGCGTGGTCGTCGATCTCCTTGTCCGCGATGGGACCCCCGTCCGGCACGTGCTCCCGCACGGCCGGGTAGAGGTAAGCCTCCTCCGCGACGGAGTGCCGCACCAGCTCGATCGTGGCACGGTCCGCCAGTTCCTTGCGCGCCTCGTGCCCCGGCGGAAGCGCCTCGATCTCCCGGAAGACGTCCTCCACTTCCCCGTGGTCCGTGGTCAGTTCCCTGATGATGTCTCCGCCGTGTCCCATGGTGCTGTCTCCTTCGACGTCCGTGAGGGCGCGTGTGCGCGACGCGCCGCGCGCCCGGGTATCCGGCGGGGGCGCGCGGAAAACATCGGGCTTCAGTCGTGGCAGACGCCGTCGCGCACCATCTCCAGGTGCATTTCCACGACGGGACGGGCGGCCTCGGCGGCTGCCTTGACGTCCGCGTTCGTGCCGGCGTCCAGCTCGCGGTCGATGAGGGCCAGCGTCGCCTCGTGGGCGGCGGCCTGGGTGAGGAGCCACTTCTCGTCGTACGCGGGTGTGCCGGCCTCGGCCTGGACCTCGGCGAGCTGCCGCTGCTGCTCCTCGGTGGGTGCGTCGGGCAGCGGTATGCCGAACCGGTCGGCCAGCTCGGTGAGCGACTCGTCCAGACGCGTGTGGTCGCGCACGAGGGCGGCGCCGACGTTCTTGACGCACTGGGTGGTCGCGTTCTCACCGGCGTCCTGACCCGCGGCGATCTCCGCCAGATTGGACTGGTGGGCGCTTGTGACGAACGTCTCGTCCTCGGCGGAGACGTTGTCCTGCGCGTGGGCGAGGCCCGCGGGGGAGCCGGCCAGGCACAGGGCGGCCAGGGTGATCGCTGCTGTTCGGACTGCTCGCATGGCAACTCCACTTGAGTGAACGGGGCGCGGCCCCGGGGCGCCCGCGCGCCTCAGTCGCCACTGTCCGCCGCCGCCCCGGGCGGCGCACATGGCCCGCCGCCATTCGGGTGAGAGCGGCGCGCGGCCGAGCGACTACCCTGGCTGGCGTTTGCCACCCGTACGCCCCACGCACGCCGGATCGGAAGGAAGACGTCCGTGTGCGCCGATCTCTCACCCGTGATCGCGGCCACCACCCAGTGGCTGCTGCGCGCCTACCCGGCCGCGGACGGGCCGCTGGCCGAGGTCCTGGCGGAGGTGCAGGCGCGGCAGGCCGTCACCGTGGCCGCCTGGCTCCGGTATCCGACGGAGGTGGACGCCGCGCTGGTCGCGCTCGCGGGCCCCGGCGGCTCGGCGCGTCTCGACTGGGTGGTCG
The DNA here is from genome assembly GCF_031845565.1 of Streptomyces johnsoniae. NCBI lineage: Bacteria > Bacillati > Actinomycetota > Actinomycetes > Kitasatosporales > Streptomycetaceae > Streptomyces > Streptomyces johnsoniae. Next base: position 227,764 of record NZ_JAVREV010000011.1, read on the forward strand.
GGGCGGACACCGTGCTGCTCGACGGCGCGGATTTCGCCTGGCGCACCTGGGTGGACGAGGCGGTCGCGAGCTGGGCCGCGTGCCTGCTGACCTCGGCCGCCCTGGCGGAACGGGCCGTCGCGACGGTGGCGCGCGGCGAGCACGCCAGCTCGCCCGCGGTCGAGTTCCGGCGGCTGACCGACCCCGCGGAACGTGACCGGCGGGCCGCGGCGCTCCTGCGGCACCCCGATCTGACCGCGCCGGTCGCCGAGCTGCACCGCGCGCAGTTGCTCTCCCGGCTGGCCCCTGGCGGCGGTGCGGCGTCCGGCGCCGCACCGGGCGCCGGCCAGGACCCGGACGCGGTCGGCAGCGCTTAGGCCACGCTTAGGCCCTCAGTCGGCGCGGGCGTCGGCGCCCGCGCGGTGCGCGGCGACGGCCCGCCGGGTCTCCTCGTCGATCAGGTCGGCGTTGATGGCCGCGCCGGCGCGCACGCCGGCGTCGGCGGCGCCGATGACCTGCTGGGTCACGTTCGCCACGTTGCCCGCGACCCACACGCCGGGCACCTCCGTGGCGCCCATGGGGTCGGCGGCGATGTGGCTGCCGATCACGTGCCCGTCCCGTTCCACGTCCGTGGCACGCAGCCCGAGCGGCGCGAGGAGGTCGGCGCGGGCGGTGAAGCGGGGGGCGACCGCCAGTGCGTCGCACGGGACGGTGGGCCCGTCGGCCGGCACGACGCCGGTGAGCCGGTCCCGCGTGATGTCCAAGCGCGCCACCGGCCCCTCGACGACGGAGATGCCGCGCGCCGCGAGCTGTTCGCGCCCGGTCTCGCCCGGCTCGGGCGCGGTGTGCAGGAACAGCGTGATGTGCGGGCTCCACTGCCGCCACAGCAGGGCCTGGTGCACGGCGGCGGGCCCGGTGGCCAGCACGCCGATCGCCGCGTCGCGCACCTCCCAGCCGTGGCAGTACGGGCAGTGCAGCACTTCGCGGCCCCACCGTTCCGCCACGCCGGGCACCTCGGGCAGTTCGTCGCGCAGGCCGGTGGTCACCAGCAGCCGGGACGCCACGACGTGCGTGCCGCCGTCGAGCACGACGCGGAAGTCCCCGCCGGGCAGGCGGTCGGCCCCGGTGACGGTGCCGGCGACGATCTCGCCGCCGTAACCGGTCACCTCGGCGCGGCCGCGGGCGAGCAGCTGGGCGGGCGGGGTCCCTTCCCGGCCCAGGTAGGTGTGGACGCCGTCGGCCGGTGCGTTGCGGGGGTGCCCCGCGTCGACGACGAGCACGGAACGCCGGGCGCGGGCCAGGGCGAGCGCACCGCTCAACCCGGCGGCGCCACCGCCGATGACCACGACGTCGTAACGCTCGGATGCCGGGAATTCCCGCAGGGTCGGTTCGGACATGAGTGATACCTCCGTTCCCTGCCGATGCTGCGGGACGGCCCGCCGGAGAGCAACACGCGTTGCCACTCCGGCAACCTCCACGCGGCGCGGCGGCGTTCAAAGGGCGTGCGCTGCCCTCGGGCGCTCGGGCACACTGCCCGGATGAGCGTCTTCGCCCCCGGTTCGGCGCAGGACAGGGCGCTGCGCCACGTCGCCGCCCGGTCGGCGGGCGGGCCTCTCGGCCGTGGCCTGCGCGTGACGATGAACTTTCATCCCGACCGGTCCTCGGGCGGCCTGGCCATCCTGGAACGGCTCGCGGCGGACGGTGTCTACCTGTCGCAGTTCGTGACCGGCACGAGCAACGGCGGGCTCACCGCCCGCCCGGGAGGCGACCGCTGGCACTGGGAGAGCCGGATCTTCGGCGGCGCCTACGACCACGCCCCCGCACGGGAACGGCCCGTCTACGGCGGGCTGAACGTCGCGCGCCTGAGCGTCGGCGCGGCACCGCGGTTCGGCTCGGCGCACTTCCGGCTGACGGCCGAGGTGCTGCCGCGGGCGACGTTCTGCTACCCGGACAGTTCGACGGGCCCGTCCGCGTTCGGTGTCGCCGCCCGCTTCGCGCTCGCCGAACGGGCCGCCGCGGACGGCTTCGACGTGCTGGACGGCCACATCGAGGCGCAGCTTCACGGCGGCGTACGGCTCGGCCGCGACGTGGAGGCGCTGGTCCTCGACCCGTGCCACCGCGGAACGGCCGTGGAGGCGGCGGCCCGGCTGCTGCCCTGCCCGGTGGAGTGGCACGGCGGGTACCGGCTGACGGTGGCGGAGCTGCGGCGGCATCCGGACTTCCGCGGGCCCGAGTTCGTGGACCTGGGCGCGGAGATCGCCGTGAACGGGCTCCTCGTCCCGCGCACCATCGGCGAGGCCGCCGCGACCGGCCGGTACGACCCGCAGGCGCTGAAGAAGGTCTGGCACTACCTGGCCCGCTTCGGCGCGCCCCCGGAGCCGACCGCGTCACCCGCGGGCGGCCGGCCCGCCCGGTCATCCGGCATGCATGTTCACACGGGATTGCACAAGTCTTGACTTAACCAATCGTCCGTTGCCACACTCCGGTGCAGCCGAAAGCGCTTGCTACGGCTGCATGGCAGCCCATGCCCGCCATGCGAATGAATCGATTCACGCACGTACTTCAGACGGACCCCCTCGTCCGGGAAACAAAGGAGCACCGGATGAGCCGCAGAGCCGCGGCCCGCACCGCGGGACGCCCAGGACGAACGGGCCGCCCCGGCGAGCGGGATGGCCGCGGACCGGCCCGGCGCGCGAGACCCCGCGCCGCCGCCGGGACTTGCGGTCGCGGGCGAAGCAGGAAGCAGGCAGACCGCCGGGCACGCCGACGGGAGGAAAGAGCGGAGCCGCCGCGGCCCGCCGCATGACGCGGTGACGACGGCCCGGTGAGGAACAGGCCGGTGAGGAACGGCCGGGTGACGAACGGCCGGTGACGCCGTACGGGCACACCGGCCGGCCAGGCCGTGCGCGGACGTCGCGGAAGAGGGTGGAAAAGCCCTCGCCGACGTTTCCGAAAAGTTACCCGCTGTCCGGTTGCCCCCGCCGACCCCGACGGTATTGTAACGATTCACTTCGGGTGCCGCAGGGGGCTGAAAAGGCTATGACACCGCTCCTGAAGTGCTGTTACGCAATGGCAGAGCAGGGAGGCTCTACATGTCGATCAGAAAGACCGCGACGCGCGGTCTGACCCTGGCCCTCGTTGGTTCGCTGGCACTCACCGCATGCGGCTCCGATGGCGACGGCGGCGATGACGGAAAAGTCACGCTCAACTTCACCTGGTGGGGCGGCGCCGAGCGATCCGAGCGCTACGAGGCGGCCATCGACCTTTTCGAGCAGGAAAACCCGGATATCGAGGTGCAGACCAGCTTCGGCGAATTCCAGGACTACTGGACGCAGCGCAGCACGGACGCCACGTCCGCCGAGCTGCCCGATGTCATTCAGATGGACGCCTCGCGCCTGCTCGAATACGCGAACAACGGCCTGCTGTACGACATGTCCGAGTTCACGGACGGCGGCGCGCTCGACGTCTCCCAGATCGACGAGGAGCTGATCGCCTCCGGCGAGGTGAACGAGCAGCTGGTGGCCATTCCCACCGGCACCAACACCCTCGCCCTGCTCTACAACCCGGACCTGCTGGCCGAACTCGGTGTCGAGATACCGGACTGGGACTACACGTGGGACGAGTACCACGACTTCCTGGCCGAGGTCACCGCGGCCGGCGCGGACATGGACCCGCCGGTGTACGGCGCCACGGACTACACGATGGTCTGGTGGTTCTTCATGCAGCACCTCGTCCAGCAGGGCATCGAGCCGTTCTCCGAGAACGGCGAGATGAACTTCGACGAGGACGACATGCGCACGTTCATCTCCAGCACGGACGAGCTGCGCGAGCCCGAGGACCTCACCTTCCCCGCCGAGCGGACCGAGCAGCTGCTGCCGAAGGGCGGGTTCACCAGCGGTGAGGCCGCGGTGGAATTCCACTGGGACAACTTCCTGCACGGCTACTCCGCCGACCTCGGCACCGAGAACATGCAGCTGATGCCGGTGCCCTCGGGCCCCGACGGCCAGAAGCACATGTTCTTCAAGCCGACCATGCAGCTCTCCATGGGTGCGAACACCGATCATCCGGAAGAGGCCGCGCAGCTGATCGACTTCCTCATCAACTCCCCCGAGGCCGGCGAGATCATCGGCACCGACCTGGGTGTGCCGTCCTCCCAGGGCCGGCTGGACGCGCTGAACGTCGAGGAGGGCAGCCTGGACGCGCGGGTCATGGAGTACGAGCAGCGGGTGCGGGATGAGGGGCACGCGACCGCCACCGTTCCGGTCCAGCCGGAGGGCTTCGGCGCCCTGGAGACGGAGTACGTCGAGGTGCTGTCGCAGGAGTTCGGCTTCCGGCAGATCGACACGGACGAGTTCGTCGAGCGCTGGTTCGGCGAGGCGCCGAACCTGCTGGTGACCTACTGAACGCCACCCGCCCCGTGACGACGACTCCCCCGAACGGAACCAGCACATGACCGTGACGCACGAGGCGTCCCGGGCCACTCGGGCCGGCGGGCCCGCGCGACGGCCGCAGAACAAGCGGCCGTCGCGGCGGGCTGCCGAGACCCGGGCCGGTTACGCCTTCCTCGCCCCGTGGCTGCTCGGCTTCATCGCCCTGACGGCCGGGCCCATGATCGCCTCGCTCTACCTGGCGTTCACCGACTACCACCCCATCCGCGGCGGTGAGTGGATCGGCACCGAGAACTTCACGCGCCTCTTCGACGATCCGCGGTTCCTGGACTCGGTCCAGGTGACGCTGACGTACGCGATCGTCGGAACGCCGATCAAGCTGGCCGCCGCGCTCGGCGTCGCGATGCTGTTGAACAACAGGAAGCGCGGCAAGGGCACCTACCGGTCGCTTTTCTACGCCCCGTCACTGATCGGCGCCAGCGTCTCCATCGCCATCGTGTGGAAGGCGATGTTCAACGACCAGGGCATCATCGACGACATCGGGGACTACTTCGGCACCTGGAACGGCGGCTGGGTCGGCGACCCGGGCCGGACCATGCCGATGATGATCCTCCTGGCGGTGTGGCAGTTCGGCGCACCCATGGTCATCTTCCTGGCCGGACTGAAGCAGATACCGAACGAGCTGTACGAGGCCGCGCAGGTGGACGGCGCCGGGCCGATGCGCCGGTTCACGCGGATCACGCTGCCGATGCTCTCGCCGGTGCTGTTCTTCAACCTGGTACTGGAAACGATCAACTCCTTCCAGGTCTTCGCCTCCGCGTTCATCATCTCCGGCGGGCGCGGCGGGCCGGCGAACTCCACGTTGTTCTACACGCTGTACCTCTACCAACGTGGCTTCGGCCAGGGCGGTCAGCTCGGCTATGCCGCGGCGATGGCGTGGCTGCTGGTCATCGCGGTCGGCATCATCACGCTGATCTTCTTCAGGACCTCGCGCTACTGGGTCCACTACTCCGGGGAGGGCCGATGAGCGCCACCATCCTCACCGACGGCCAGTCCGCCCCGGCGGCCGACCCGGGCGCCGAGCTGCGACGCCGCGCCAAGCGGCGCCGCGCTGGCAAGACGCTGCTGCTGCACATCGGCATCCTCGCGCTCGCCGCGGTCATGCTCTACCCGGGCGTGTGGATGCTGCTGTCGTCCTTCCGGCCGACGAATGAGATCGTCGGCCAGACGGGCCTGATACCGGACAATACGACGCTGGACAACTTCAGGACCGCGTTCGAGGGAATCGGTGGCGTCTCGTTCTGGACGTTCTTCACGAACTCCATGATTCTCGCGGTCGGCTCGGCCGTCGGCGTCTGCCTGTCCTGTTCGGTGTCGGCCTATGCGTTCGCGCGGATCGATTTTCCGGGGCGGAACCTGTTCTTCTCCCTGATGATCGGCACCCTGCTGCTCCCCTTCCACGTGGTGATCATTCCGCAGTTCATCATGTTCAACGAGATCGGCTGGACGGATTCCTACATGCCGCTGCTGATCGGCAAGTTCCTCGCGGCGGAGGCGTTCTTCGTCTTCCTGATGGTGCAGTTCATGCGGAACCTGCCCCGCGAGCTGGACGAGTCGGCGCGCATCGACGGCGCCGGGCACGTCCGGATCTTCACCGCGATCATGCTGCCGCTGATGCGTCCTGTGCTGGCCACGGCGTCGATCTTCGCGTTCATCTGGAGCTGGAACGACTTCCTCGCGCCGCTGATCTACCTGCGGACGCCGGACAAGTACCCGCTGCCCCTGATGCTGAGGCAGTACACGGACCAGACGAGCGTCTCGGACTACGGCGGCCAGATGGCGGCCGCGGTGCTGGCGCTCGCACCGGTGCTGATCTTCTTCATCCTCTTCCAGCGCTATATCGTCGAGGGCGTGGCAACCCAGGGCCTGAAGGGCTGATCTCATGGACGGCAAACGGTGGCAAACGGGCTTCGCCCTTTTCGGCGAGGTCGTCATCACCGGCCTGGTCGTGGCCCTGCTCACCGTGCCGGTCGTCACCGCGCTGCCCGCGCTGGCGGCCGGCGCCGCCCATCTGCGCCGGTACCTCACCGGCGACAGCGTCCGGGTGGCCGACCTGCTGCGGGACTTCGCGGCGGCCTGCCGCACCCTGTGGCCGGCCGCGCTCGGCTGGACCGCGGCGCTGCTGCTCCTGCTGTGGAACCTGTCGCTCGCCCAGGCCGACGTGATCCCCGGCTCGGCCGGGATGCTCGCGGTCACCGTGCTGCTGCTCGCGGCCTGGGGGTCGCTGCTGCTGCGCGCCGCGGCGGCCTGGCGGCCTGGCCGCGCGGCGGCGCCGACCGTGCGCGCGGCCGTCGCGCGGGCGCGGGAGGACGTGGCCGGCTCGGTGCTGCTGGCGTTCGCCTGCGGGATGTGCCTGGTGTTCGTGTGGATGCTGCTGCCGCTCTACCTCGTGGCGGGCGGGCTGCTGGCGCTGGCCGCGATCGCCGTCGAGCACCGCGCCGCGGCCCGCGCCGAGCCCGAGTACGGCACCGCGGAGCCCGGCGGCCCGGGCGCCTGAGCACCCGCCCGGGCCCTGTCCGGTCCTCCCTGGGCGCCGCGTAGGTGCCGCGGAGGCGCCGGCACGGGGACGGCGGCGCCACCGCCCGATGGGTGGGAGCCCTCAGGCCAGGTCCGGGACTCTTGCGAGTTTGTCCGGGTTGCGCACGATGTCGATCGCGGTGATCAGCCCGGCGTCCACCGTGAACGCCATGACCGACCGCTCGCCGTCGCTGCTCCGGAACACCAGCCCGGGAGCGCCGTTGACCTGGGTGAGCACGATGTCCAGCGGGCCACCCTCGCGGGCTCTGGCGAGCATCATGGGGGCCACCCGCGCCACGCCGCGTTCCACGTGCTGAAGCGTGACGGCCTTGCCCCCGCCGTCGCCGCGCAGCACGATGTCGCGGTCGAGCAGCGCGATGAGCCCCGGCAGGTCGCCGCCCTGGCAAGCGGCCAGGAACGCGTCGACCAGCTCCCGCTGTTGGGCTTCCGTCACCGGCCTCCGCGGGCGCCCGTCCTCGACCTGCCGGCGCGCCCGCGAGGCGAGCTGGCGCACGGCCGCCGGTGAGCGGCCGACGATCCCGGCGATCTCGCGGAAGGGAACGCCGAAGACGTCGTGCAGCACGAACGCGGTGCGTTCGGCGGAGGAAAGCCGCTCCAGGACGACGAGTAGCGCCATGCTCACCGACTCGTCCAGCGTGACGCGGTCGGCCGGGTCACCCGAGCGGTCCTCGACCAGCGGCTCGGGCAGCCACGTGCCGACGTACTGCTCCCGGCGCGCACGCGCGCTGTTCAGGGCGTCGAGCGCCAACCTGCTGACGGTGGTCGTCAGCCAGGCGGCGAGATCGCGGACAACCGCCGGATCGGGTAGCCCGCGCAGCCGCAGCCACGCCTCCTGAACGCAGTCCTCGGCCTCGGCCAGCGAGCCCGTCATCGTGTACGCCACGCGCAGCAACCGCGGCCGGTTGGCCTCGAAGGAGCGCGCCAGCCGTTCCTCGGTCTCCCGTGCATCCGACTCTGTCATTCCCATGCCCTGTTGACGACACAGCCGGTCCCGATGTGACACGTCTCCCGGCCGGCTGGTGTGCGTGTCACACCTCGGAGGGCTGCGTCGTCAACAGGCTGCGGAAGCCCGGACCATCCGGAACACGCACGCCAACCGAGGAGAAGCCATGTCAGCAGACCAGCTGTCCCGCAACAAAGCGACGTTCAACCGCCTGCAAGAAGCCTTCGGCGGCGGCGATACGGAGCTGATGTCGAGAACGATCGACGAGGTCTTCCGGCCGGACGCGCTGATCCACATGCCGCTGCCGGTCGAATCGACGGGGGCGCAGGCGATCACAAAGGTGTTCACCACGCTCCACCGGGCTTTTCCCGACCTTCATATCGCGGTCGAGGACCTGATCGCCGAGGGGGACAAAGTCGTCTGCCGGAACACGGTGACCGGAACCCACCGGGGCGAGTTCATGGGCGTCCCGCCCACCGGCACCTCCATCACGTACCGGGAGATCTTCATCGGCCGCTTCACGGACGGCCGCGTAGCGGAGACGTGGGGGGTCGTCGACCTCTTGTCGCTGATGCGGCAGCTCGGCGTGGCCCCCGGGGGCTTTTCACCGAAATCACCTGGGGAGTGACTCACCTGTGAACGTGCTCCTGTGGATCGTGCAGGCGGTCCTGGCGGCCATGTTCGCCATGTCCGGCCTGGCCAAGACCGTCCAGCCGAAGGACAAGCAGGCCGCCAAGTATCCGTGGATAGAGGATGTCTCCCTGTCGACAGTGCGGTTCATCGGTGGCACGGAGCTGCTCGGCGCGATCGGGCTGATCGTGCCGGCCGCCACCGGTATCGCGTCCGTCCTGGCACCGGTCGCCGCCACCGGGCTCGCGGCCCTGATGCTCTTTGCGGCGGCCGTGCACATCCGCCGCGAAGAGCCGTCCGGAGTGGTGGTCACCGCTGTCCTGTTCGCGCTCGCCGCGCTCGTCGCGTGGGGCCGGTTCGGACCCTACGGCTGGTGACCGCGGCCCGCGGCGGCGCGGAAATACGGCTCAATGCGCCATGAGGATGCGCTGCAATTCTCTCGCCGCCCGGGGCGGGGAGACGTCGCCGCGGTGGGCGACCGAGATCGTGCGGTGCAGTCCGGGCGGGGCGAACGGGGTGGCGCGCAGGCCGGCCCGTTCGGCGACCATGCTCGGGACGACGGCGAGGCCGAGGCCCGCCCGGACGAAGCCGAGCACCGCGTCCATCTCGCCGCCCTCGACGCTGAACGTCGGCTCGAAGCCGGCGCCATGGCAGGCCGCGAGGGTCAGCTCCCGCAGGTCGTAGCCGTGCCGGAACATCACCAGCGGCTCGCCCCGCAGGTCCTCGATGCCGATGCGGTCCCCCGGCACGGGCGGCGGCAGCATGGGCGAGGAGATCACCACCAGCTCCTCCCGCAGCAGCTCCTCGGTGGCCAGCACCGGGGCCTGCCCCGGCAGGGGCGTGATGATCAGCGCCAGGTCCAGCTCGCCGGCCGCGAGGATGCGCACCAGGTCCTGCGAGCCGTCCTCGTGGACGAACAGCTCGACGCCCGGGTAGCTGTCGCGGAACGTCCGCAGCACTCCGGGCACCAGGCTGGCGCACAGGCTCGGCGTCGCGCCGAGTCTGACCCGGCCGCGCCGCAGCTGCGCGACCTCCTGCACCTCGCGGCGGGCGGTGTCGGTGTCGGCCAGGATGCGGCGGGCCAGGGGCAGCAGGGCGGCACCGGCGTCGGTGAGCGAGATGTGGCCGCGGGCCCGGTGGAACAGCTCGGCGCCCAGCTCCCGTTCCAGGGCGCGGATCTGCTGCGAGAGCGACGGCTGGGCGACGTGCTCGCGGCGGGCCGCGCGCGTGAAGTGCCGGGTCTCGGCGACGGCCGCGAAGTAGCGGAGCTGCTGCAATTGCATGTCGATAGTCTACGGCTATCGGAATCAGCCGTTCTATGTCTTGGACTGATTCCCCTGCCGCGACCTACGGTCGGATCATGGCTCTGGCGACGCGCCCGGAACAGCGCGACAAGCAACAGCGCGGAAAGCAGCGCCCGACCCGGCCCGTGTCCACGGCCGGACGGCTCTGGCGATCCACGATCGGCAAGAAGACGGTCATGGCCGTCAGCGGCGCCGTCATGCTGCTCTACCTGATCGCGCACATGGTCGGGAACCTGAAGGTCTTCTTCGGCCCCGACGACATGAACAGCTACGCGCACTGGCTGCGGACCATCGGCGAGCCGGTGCTGCACCACGAGTGGTTCCTGTGGATCATGCGCGTCGCGCTGCTCGCCGCCGTGATCGCGCACGGCGTCGCCGCCTACCAGCTGAGCCGCCTCGACATCGCCGCGCGCCCCGTGAAGTACGCGCACCAGCGCCGCCGCACGAGCTACGCCACCCGCACCATGCGCTGGGGCGGGATCATCCTCGCGCTGTTCATTGTCTGGCACATCCTGGACCTCACCACCGGCACGGTGAATCCGAACGGCGAGCACGGCCGCCCGTACGAGAACATCGTGGCGACGTTCGACACCTGGTACGGCAACGTCATCTACTTCGTGGCGATGATCGCCGTCGGCCTGCACATCCGGCACGGCTTCTACGGTGCCGCGCAGACCCTGGGCGTCGGCAGCCCGACCCGCGACCGCGCGCTGAAGGCCACCGCCAACGGCCTCGCCCTGATCCTGACCATCGGCTTCCTCTCCGTACCCATCGGCGTGATGACGGGAGTAGTGGAATGACCACGCCCCACGGCAGCTACCTCGACTACCGCACCGGCGAGCCCGTCGTCGACACCAAGGCGCCCGACGGCCCCGTCGCCGAGCGCTGGAACCGGCGCCGCTTCGAGGCCAAGCTCGTCAACCCGGCGAACCGCCGCAAGCAGACCGTCATCGTCGTCGGCACCGGGCTCGCGGGCGGCGCGGCCGGCGCGACGCTCGCGGAGCAGGGCTACCGCGTCGTCCAGTTCTGCTACCAGGACTCCCCGCGGCGCGCCCACTCCATCGCCGCCCAGGGCGGCATCAACGCCGCGAAGAACTACCGCAACGACGGCGACTCGGTGCGCCGCCTCTTCTACGACACGGTCAAGGGCGGCGACTTCCGCGCCAGGGAGTCCAACGTCCACCGCCTCGCCGAGGTGTCCGTGGAGATCATCGACCAGTGCGTCGCCCAGGGCGTTCCGTTCGCCCGCGAGTACGGCGGCCTGCTCGACACCCGCTCGTTCGGCGGCGTCCAGGTCTCCCGCACCTTCTACGCCCGCGGCCAGACCGGGCAGCAGCTGCTGCTCGGCGCCTACCAGGCGCTCTCCCGGCAGATCGCCGCGGGCAACGTCGAGATGCACCCGCGCACCGAAATGCTGGACCTGATCGTCGTCGACGGCCGGGCCCGCGGCATCGTCGCCCGCGACCTGATCACCGGCCGCGTCGACACCCACCTCGCCGACGCGGTCGTGCTGGCCACCGGCGGCTACGGCAACGTCTTCTTCCTCTCCACCAACGCGAAGAACTCCAACGCCACCGCCATCTGGCGCGCCCACCGGCGCGGCGCGTACTTCGCCAACCCGTGCTTCACCCAGATCCACCCCACCTGCATCCCGCGCTCCGGCGACCACCAGTCCAAGCTGACGCTGATGAGCGAATCGCTGCGCAACGACGGCCGCATCTGGGTGCCCAAGGAGCGCGGCGACACCCGGGCGCCGGGCGACATCCCCGAGGACGAGCGGGACTACTACCTGGAGCGGGCCTACCCCTCGTTCGGCAACCTGGTGCCGCGTGACATCGCCTCCCGGGCCGCCAAGACCGTCTGCGACGAGGGCCGCGGCGTCGGCCCCGGCGGCCAGGGCGTGTACCTGGACTTCGCCGACGCGATCGCCCGCATGGGCCGCCCGGCGGTGGAGGCCAAGTACGGGAACCTCTTCGAGATGTACGAACGCATCACCGCCGAGGACCCGTACCAGGTGCCGATGCGTATCTACCCGGCCATCCACTACACGATGGGCGGCCTGTGGGTGGACTACGACCTCCAGACGACGATTCCCGGCCTGTTCGCGATCGGCGAGGCCAACTTCTCCGACCACGGGGCGAACCGGCTGGGCGCCTCCGCCCTGATGCAGGGCCTGGCCGACGGGTACTTCATCCTCCCGTCCACCCTCGCCGACTTCCTCGCCCGCCACCCCCACGACGAGGTGCCGGCCGACCACCCGGCGGTCACCGAGGCCGTGTTCGGCGTGACCGACCGCCTCTACCAGCTGCTGTCCAACAACGGCGACCGCACGCCCGACTCGTTCCACCGCGAGCTGGGCGAGCTGCTGTGGGACGAGTGCGGCATGTCCCGCAGCGACTCCGGGCTGCGCAAGGCGCTGGACCGCCTCCCCGCCCTGCGCGAGGAGTTCTGGCGGCGGATCAAGGTCCCCGGCAGCGGCACCGAGCTGAACCAGTCGCTGGAGAAGGCCAACCGCGTCGCCGACTACCTGGAGCTGGCCGAGCTGATGTGCCTGGACGCGCTGCACCGCGCCGAGTCCTGCGGCGGCCACTTCCGCGAGGAGAGCCAGACCCCGGACGGCGAGGCCGAGCGGCACGACGAGGAGTACACCTACGCCGCGGCCTGGGAGTTCACCGGCAGCGGCGCGGCGCCCGTGCTGCACAAGGAGCACCTCGTCTTCCACGACGTCCACCCCACCCAGCGGAGCTACGCGTGAACCTCACCCTGCGCATCTGGCGGCAGACGGGCCCCGACACCGAGGGCGCCATGACCACCTACGAGGTCACCGACGTCTCCCCCGACATGTCGTTCCTCGAAATGCTCGACACCCTGAACGAGGACCTGATCCTGCGCGGCGAGGAGCCCGTCGCGTTCGACCACGACTGCCGCGAGGGCATCTGCGGCGCCTGCGGCATGGTCATCAACGGCAACGCCCACGGGCCCGAGCGCACCACGACCTGCCAGCTGCACATGCGGCAGTTCGAGGACGGCGACGTCATCGACATCGAGCCCTGGCGGGCCGCCGCGTTCCCCGTGGTCAAGGACCTCGTCGTGGACCGCTCGGCGTTCGACCGCATCATCGGCTCCGGCGGCTACGTCACCGCCCCGACCGGCAGCGCGCCCGAGGCGCACGCCACCCCGGTGCCCAAGGCGGCGGCGGACACCGCGTTCGAGCACGCCGAGTGCATCGGCTGCGGCGCCTGCGTGGCCGCCTGCCCCAACGGGTCGGCCATGCTCTTCACCTCGGCCAAGGTCGTGCACCTCAACACGCTTCCGCAGGGCGGTCCCGAGCGCGAGAGCCGCGTGCTCGACATGGTCGACACCATGGACGACGAGGGCTTCGGCGGCTGCACCAACACGGGCATGTGCACCACGGTGTGCCCCAAGGGCATCCCGATGTCGTCCATCACCACCATGAACCGCGAATACCTGCGCGCCCTCCGCAAGGGCGTCTGACCCCACGGCCCGGGGGCGGTCCTCTTATACGGCGGCGGGATGGGAGAGCGGCCCTCCCGCCGGAGGGCCGCCCCCTTTCCGTGCCCAGGACCGGATCAGCCGGGCGTGCGGCTCACAGGCCGATGGTGCCGGTGCCCGCTCCCGCCGTCACCAGCGCCTTGACGTCCGCGGCCGGGTCGGGCGTGTAGGAGTAGAACGCGCCGGGGTCGCGGACCTCGCCGCCGACGACGGGCTCGCCCGTCTCCCCCTCGAAGTGGTTGTTCCGCTCCACGATGTTGCCGCTGGGGCCCGAGTAGTCGGTCGTCATGGGCTCCTCGACGTCCTCGAAGAAGTTGTTCTCGATCCAGCAGCCGGAGTCGGCCTGGCAGGCCGGTCCTGTGTCGCTGTTGTCGAAGAAGTAGTTGTTGAAGACGTGAACCGGGTTGCCGAACCGCACCCGGGGATTGCGCTGCGGGGTCTGGTCGTACCAGTTGTGGTGGTACGTGACGTTCAGGTGGCCCACGTCCTGGGCCTCGTTGTCGTCGTCGTGCCCGAGCAGCATGTTCTTGGCGTGGTCGTGCGTGTGGTTCCACGAGACGGTGATGTAGCTGGAACCGCGCTTGATGTCGATGAGGCCGTCGTAGCCCTCGGCCAGATCGTTGTGGTCGATCCAGACGTGGTGCGAGAACATCTGGACGTTGATCGAGTCGTCGCTCGCGTCCCGGAAGTTCAGGTTGCGGATGATCACGTTGTGCACGGCGTCCGGCGGCGGCGCGGTGACGGACTCGTCGACCGGCAGGCCGACGTTCAGCCCGCCGCCGCTGATACCGGAGTCGGCGCCGACGCCCACGATCGTGGTGTCGGAGCTGACGTCGTACATGCCGGCGGGCAGCGTGATCATGCCCTCCACGACGACGGTCCGCGGCCCGTCGGCCGCGATCGCCTCGATGAACGAGGCCGCGTCCGAGACCGGGATCTGCGGCCCGCCGGCGCCGCCCGTGGTGCCGTCCTGCCCGAGCGCGGACATGCTCGCGAACCCGGTCGGCGTCTCGGCGAGCACGGACGGCGGAACGGTGTGGGCGGCGGCCGGCGCCGACTGGGTCACGGCGAGACCGGTGCCGAGCACGGTGACGGCGGCGGCCGAGACGGCGGCCGCCTTGGTGCGGAGCTTCATGGCTCCTCCAGGAAGGGGATGTGGGGGAAGTGGGGGGAGGTGCCGTCAGGCGACGCGGCCGACACCGGCGCCCGCGGGCACGATCTCGGGCAGGCGCTGCGGATCGTCCAGGGTGTAGGTGTAGTAGGTGCTGGGCTCCACGACCGTGCCCAGCGTCTCGGGCGTGCCCGAGCCGACGTACACGTTGTCCCGCTCGACCACCCGGCCAGGACCGCTCTCGTCGTAGCCGGAGTAGATGGGGTGCGGCACGTTCTCGAAGTAGTTGCCCTCCACCAGCACACCGGCGTCCTCGGTCGAGGCGACGCCGTACAGGGCGTTGTCGCGGTAGTAGTTGTTGAACACGTGCACGGGCTCGGCGAAGCGGACGCGCGGGTGCCGCTGCTCTGTTCCGTCGAAGAAGTTGTGGTGGAACGTGACCCGCAGCTTGCCCGTGTCCTGGCCGCCGTTGGCGTCGGAGTGGCCGATCAGCATCGTCTTGCTGTGCGTGTGGAAGTGGTTCCACGACACGGTGATGTAGTCCGCGCCCCGCACGATGTCGATGAGGCCGTCGGCCCCGGCCGTGAACGCGCAGTGGTCGATCCAGATGTGGTGCGAGTCCTGCTGGATGCTGACGGAGTCGTCCTCCCCGCCGGTGAAGCGCAGATTGCGGATGATCACGTTCTGCCTGCGGTACATGTCGAGGCCGCCGCCGGTGATCTCGGCGTCCGGACCGAGACCGACGATCGTCTTGTCGGAGCGCACGCCCTGCTTGCTGGTGATCGCGATGGTGCCCTGCACCTGGATGACGTACGGCTCGTTGCGGTCGCAGTAGTCGAGGAACGTGTCCGCGTCCGACACGGTGACCACCTCGCCGGCGATACCGCCGGTCGTGCCGTCGAGCCCCAGCGCGTTCACCCCGGCGAAGCCGTCCGCGGTGGCGGCGGCGCCGGGCGCCGAACGGGGAGCGGCACGCGGCGCCGAATGGGCCTGGCCCGCGAGGGCCAGCGCGGCGGCCGTGCCGGCCGTGCCGGCGAGGAGGCCGCGGCGGGTGAGGGAGACGTCGCGCGTCATGCCGCACCCCCCTCGATCCGCCCGGCACCGGCACCGGCCGGGACCACCTCGGGAACGTCGGCCGCCGGGTCCAGCGCGTAGTCGTAGGAGTCGCCCGGCTCCACGACCGAACCGCGGGTCTCGATCTCGTGGTTGCAGTCGACGAGGATGTTGTCGCGCTCCACCATGCGCCCCAGATCGCCGCTGAAGTCGACGCGGCCGGGGTTGTTGACGCTGTAGAAGTAGTTGCCCTCCAGCACCACACCCGCGTCCATGGCCGAGACCACGCCGTAACTGTTGTCGTAGTAGTAGTTGTTGTAGACGTGGACCGTCTCGGCGAACCGGACGCGCGGGTTGCGCTGGTCCGAGGTGTCGAAGAAGTTGTGGTGGTACGTCACGCGCAGGCGGCCGGCGTCCTGGGCGGCGTTGTCGTCGTCGTGCCCGACGAGCAGCGTCTTGTCGTGGTCGTAGAAGTGGTTCCACGAGACGGTGACGTAGTCGGAGCCCCGCTTGATGTCGACGGCGCCGTCGTCGCCGTCCGAGAAGTCGTTGTGGTCGATCCAGATGTGGTGGGAGAACATCTGGACGTTGATCAGGTCGTCCGTCGCGCCGGATATCGACAGATTCCGGATGATGATGTTGTGCACCGCGTCCGGCGGCGGCGCGGTGACGGATTCGTCGACCGGCAGGCCGATGTTCAGCCCGCCGCCGGTGAGGGCCGCGTCGGCGCCGAGCCCGACGATGGTCTTGTCGGACGCCACGTCGTGCATGCCGTCGCTGTCCCCGGTCGGCAGCGGAATGGTGCCGCTCACCTGCACCACGAGCGGCTCTGGCCGCGCGATGTAGTCGAGGAACTGCTCGGTCGTCGAGGCGGTGACCACCTCGCCGCCCGCTCCCCCGGTGGTGCCGTCCTGCCCGAGCGCGGACACGCTCGCGAAGCCGTCCGCGACCGCCGCGGGCGCGACCGCCTCGGGGGCGACGGGCGCGGCACCGGCCGTACCCGGCAGCACGGCGGCGGACACGGCCGCCACTGCTGCCACGGCCAGGCACGCCCCCAGCGGACCTTGCCTCTTCCTCGATAACGTTCTTGATGGCTGCACGGTGCTTACCCCTTCCTCGCCGTCCCTCGACGCGCACGCCGAAGGTGCGGCTCGTGGCTGGTGAAGGTCCCGGCGGGCGTGCCCGCCGGTGCCGTGGAAATCGCTTGCCCGGGGGGTCGTCCCACCCCCGGGCAAGCGTCTCACCCGGAAAGTAAGCGCTTACTGCATACATGTCAAGAGCCGCGCCCGGCTCTCTCGATCGAGACGGGGAACAAGGAAAGAACGACGCAGCAAGCGGTTGTCGACCCGCGGTGTGCCCGGCGGCGGGCCGGTCGTGCGCTCCGTGTCAGGCGGGGTCGGGCAGCGGGTGGCGGACCGGGTGCCCGGCGGTCCGCAGGGCCGTCTTGACCTCGCCGATGCGCAGATCGCCGAAGTGGAAGACCGATGCGGCGAGCACCGCGTCGGCGCCCGCGGCGACGGCCGGGGCGAAGTGTTCCCCGCGGCCCGCGCCGCCCGAGGCGATGACGGGGATCGACACCTGGGCGCGGACCGCCGCGATCATCTCCGTGTCGTACCCGTCCTTCGTGCCGTCCGCGTCCATCGAGTTGAGCAGTATCTCCCCCGCCCCGAGCCCGGCCGCCCGGTGCGCCCACTCCACCGCGTCCAGGCCCGTTCCGCGCCGGCCGCCGTGCGTGGTCACCTCGAAACCGGACGGGGTCGTGGTGCCCTCGGGGCAGCGCCTGGCGTCCACCGACAGCACCAGCACCTGGCGGCCGAACCGTTCCGCGATCTCCCGGATCAGCTCGGGCCGCGCGATGGCCGCCGTGTTCACGCCCACCTTGTCCGCGCCGGCCCGCAGCAGCCGGTCGACGTCGTCCGCGGTGCGGACGCCGCCGCCGACGGTCAGCGGAATGAAGACCTGCTCCGCCGTCCTGCGCACCACGTCGTACGTCGTCTCCCGGTTGCCCGAGGAGGCGGTGATGTCGAGGAACGTCAACTCGTCCGCGCCCTCGGCGTCATAGACCTGCGCCATCTCCACCGGGTCGCCGGCGTCCCGCAGGTTCTGGAAGTTGACCCCCTTGACCACCCGGCCGTTGTCCACGTCCAGGCAGGGGATCACTCGTACGGCCAGGGTCACGTCGCCGCTCCTCGATACGCTTCAAGCTCCACTTCCACCAGCACCCGCGAATCGGCGAAACCGGACACCACCACGACCGTGACGACCGGCCCGACCGCGCCGAGCAGCTCCCGGTGGGCACGCCCCACGTCCTCCGCGTCCCGGGCGTGACTGATGTACAGGCGGGTGCGGACCACGGATTCCGCGCCGATCCCGAACGGTCCGAGCGCCGCGATCGCCTCGCCGAGCGCCGATCTGGCCTGCTCGTACGGGTCACCGACGGCGGCCGCCCCGTCCGCCTCCGGGATCGTGCCCGCCACCAGCACCAGGTCACCCGCCGCCACCGCGCGTGCCGAACCGATGGTCTCCTGCCAGGGACTTCCGTTCCGCACCCGCTCCACACTCATGCCGCCACGGCCTCCAACGCCTCTTCCAGGGTGAACGCCCTGGCGTAGAGCGCCTTTCCGACAATCGCACCCTCGACGCCCTCGGGTACCAGAGTGGCAAGGGCCCGCAGATCGTCAAGGGTGGCCACGCCCCCCGAGGCGACGACCGGGCGGTCCGTCGCGGCGCACACGTCCCGCAGCAGCTGGAGGTTCGGGCCCTTCAGCGTGCCGTCCTTGTTGATGTCGGTGACGACGTACCGCGCGCAGCCCTCGCGGTTCAGCCGCTCCAGCGTCTCGTACAGGTCGCCGCCGTCCCGCGTCCAGCCGCGCCCGCGCAGCGTGGTGCCGCGTACATCGAGGCCCACGGCGATGCGGTCGCCGTGCTCCGCGATGACCTTGGCCACCCAGTCGGGCGACTCGAGCGCGGCGGTCCCCAGGTTGACGCGGGTGCAGCCGGTGCCGAGCGCGGCGCGCAGCGAGTCGTCGTCGCGGATGCCGCCCGACAGCTCGACCTTGATGTCCATGGCCCGCACGACCTCCGCGATCCTGGCGCGGTTGTCGCCGGTGCCGAACGCGGCGTCCAGGTCGACCAGATGCAGCCACGGGGCGCCGGCGCGCTGCCAGGCGAGGGCCGCGGCGAGCGGGTCGCCGTAGGAGGTTTCCGTTCCGGACTCGCCGTGCACCAGGCGCACCGCCTGGCCGTCGCGGACGTCGACGGCGGGAAGCAGTTCCAGCATCAAAGAGTCTCGATCCAGTTGGTGATGAGGCGGGCACCGGCGTCGCCCGACTTTTCCGGGTGGAACTGCGTGGCCCACAGCGGGCCGTTCTCCACGGCGGCGACGAACGGCTCGCCGTGGGTCGCCCAGGTGACCCTGGGGACGGACAGCGCCGCGGTGCCGCTGTCGGGCGGCAGCTCCCACTCGTGCACGGCGTAGGAGTGCACGAAGTAGAACCGCTCCTCCGCGGACAGTCCGGCGAACAGCGCGGAGTCGGCCGGGGCGCGGACGGTGTTCCAGCCCATGTGCGGCACGATGGGCGCGCGCAGCGGCCCGACGGTGCCGGGCCATTCGTCCAGGCCCTTGCTCTCCACGTCGTGCTCGATGCCGCGGGCGAAGAGGACCTGCATGCCGACGCAGATTCCGAGCACGGGCCGCCCGCCCGCGAGGCGCCGCTGCACGGCCCAGTCGCCGCGCGCCTCGCGGATGCCGTTCATGCAGGCGGCGAACGCGCCGACGCCCGGTACCAGCAGCCCGTCCGCCCGCAGCGCGGCGTCGAGGTCCCGGGTGATCTCGACCCGCGCCCCGGCCCTGGCGACGGCCCGCTCGGCGGAACGGACGTTGCCGAACCCGTAGTCGAAGACGACGACACTCTTCATGGCTACCACTCCAGCCTCAGCACCCCCGCCAGCAGGCAGAGGCCGCTGGCGACGGCGAGCAGCACGACGACGCCGCGGGGCAGCCCCTGCTTCGCGAACGAGTACACGCCGCCGGCCAGGAAGAGCCCGACGACGATGAGCAGCGTCGAAACCCCGTTCACAATGTCTCTCCGTTCACAGGGCGCCCTTGGTCGAGGGGATGCCCGGCTGCCTGGGGTCGATCTCGCTGGCGTAACGCAGGGCGCGGGCCAGGGCCTTGAACTGGCACTCCACGATGTGGTGCGCATTGCGGCCGTACGGCACGTGAACGTGGAGCGCCACCTGTGCCTGAGCGACGAAGGACTCCAGGATGTGGCGCGTCATCGTGGTGTCGTAGGAGCCGATCATCGGCGCCATGTTGTCCGGCTCGCGGTGCACCAGGTAGGGGCGGCCCGACAGGTCCACGGTCACCTGCGCGAGCGCCTCGTCCAGGGGGACGGAGGCGTCGGCGAAGCGGACGATGCCGCTCTTGTCGCCGAGCGCCTGCCGGAAGGCGGCGCCGAGCGCGAGGGCGGTGTCCTCGATGGTGTGGTGGCTGTCGATGTGCAGGTCGCCCTCGGTCTTGACGCTGAGGTCGAACAGGCCGTGCCGGCCCAGCTGGTCGAGCATGTGGTCGAAGAAGCCGACTCCTGTCGACACATCGACCTGCCCGGTGCCGTCGAGACCGATCTCGACGAGCACCGACGTCTCCTTGGTGGTGCGTGACACGCGGCCCACGCGGGTCATTCGCTGATCTCCTTCGTCACTGCACGTATCGCGTCGAGGAACGCGTCGTTCTCCGCGCGGGTCCCGGTCGAGACCCGCAGCCGGCCGGGCACGCCGTTGTCCCGGACGAGCACGCCGTGGTCGAGCAGCCGCCGCCAGACGGCAGCCGCGTCGGCGAACCGGCCGAACTGCACGAAATTGGCGTCGGACTCCGTGACCTCGCGGCCGATCGCCCGCAGCTCGGTCACCAGCCGGTCCCGTTCGCCCTTGAGCTCCTCGACGTAGCTCAGCAGAGTATCCGTGAACTCCAGGGCGGCGAGCGCCGTGGCCTGCGTGACCGTGGACAGGTGGTAGGGCAGGCGCACCAGCTGCACCGCGTCCACCACGGCCGGGTCGGCCGCCAGGTAGCCGAGGCGCAGCCCGGCCGCGCCGAACGCCTTCGACATGGTGCGGCTGATCACCAGCAGCGGGCGGCCCTCGGTCAGCGGGAGCAGCGAGGGGCGGTGGCTGAACTCGGCGTACGCCTCGTCCACGACGACCAGCGCGCCGCGCGGCCCCGGGGCGGCCCGCTGCGCCGCGTCGTACAGGGCGAGCACGGTCTCCGGGCCGACGGCGGTGCCCGTCGGGTTGTTCGGCGAGCAGATGAACAGCACGTCGGGCCGGTGCTCGTGCACGGCGGCGACGGCCGCGTCCCGGTCGATGCCGAAGTCCTCGGTGCGCGGCCCCGAGATCCACCCGGTGCCGGTGCCGCGGGCGATGAGGGAGTGCATCGAGTACGTGGGGTCGAAGCCGAGCGCGCTGCGCCCGGGGCCGCCGAACGCCTGGAGGAGCTGCTGGAGCACCTCGTTGGACCCGTTCGCGGCCCAGACCCGCTCGGGCCCGAGGGGCAGGCCCGCGGTCCTGGAGAGGTAGGCGGCCAGCTCGGTGCGCAGGAGCACCGCGTCCCGGTCCGGGTAGCGGTTCATGTCGCGGGCCGCGGCGGCCACGCGCTCCGCGATGCGGCGCACCAGATCCTCGGGCGCGGGGTACGGATTCTCGTTGGTGTTGAGCCGCACCGGAACGTCCAGCTGGGGCGCGCCGTAGGGCATCTTGCCCCGCAACTCGTCCCGGACGGGGAGGTCGTCGATACGTGTCACGCGCCCGGCCCGGCCTTCCCGCTCTCGAAGCGCGCCTTGACCGCGGTGCCGTGCGCGGGCAGGTCCTCCGCCTCGGCCAGCGCCACCACGTGGTGGGCGACCTCGGCCAGCGCCTGCCGGTCGTAGTCGACGACGTGGATGCCGCGCAGGAACGACTGGACGGACAGCCCGGAGGAGTGGCAGGCGCAGCCGCCGGTGGGCAGCACGTGGTTGGAGCCCGCGCAGTAGTCGCCCAGCGAGACGGGGGCGTGCGGCCCGACGAACACGGCGCCGGCGTTGCGGACGCGGGCGGCGACGGCCGCGGCGTCCTCGGTGTGGATCTCCAGGTGCTCCGCGGCGTAGGCGTCGCTGACGGCGAGGCCGTGGTCGAGGTCGCGGACGAGGACGATCCCGGACTGCCGGCCGGTCAGCGCCTCGGAGATGCGTTCGTGGTGCTTGGCGGCGGCGACCTGCGGGCCCAGCTCGGCGTCGACCGCGTCGGCCAGCTCCGCGGATGGCGTGATCAGGACGGCGGCGGCCAGCACGTCGTGCTCGGCCTGGCTGATGAGGTCGGCGGCGATCAGCCGGGGGTCGGCGGAGGCGTCGGCGAGCACGGCGATCTCGGTCGGTCCGGCCTCGGCGTCGATGCCGACGATGCCCTTCAGCAGGCGCTTGGCGGCGGTCACGTACACGTTCCCAGGGCCGGTGACCAGCTTCACCGGGGCGCACTCGGCCGTGCCGTGCGCCAACATGGCGACGGCCTGGGCGCCGCCCGCGGCGTGGACCTCGGTGACACCGAGCAGCGCGCAGGCGGCCAGGATCGTGGGGTGCGGCAGGCCCTCGCCCCACTCGTTGCCCGGGGCGCGCTGCGGCGGCGAGGCGACCACGAGCGAGCCGACGCCGGCCTCCTGCGCGGGTACCACGTTCATGACGACGGAGGAGCCGTACGCGGCCTTGCCACCGGGCACGTAGAGGCCGACGCGCTCCACCGGCACCCACCGCTCGGTGACGGTGCCGCCGGGCACGACGCGCACGGCGGTGTCGGTGCGCCGCTGCTCGCGGTGGACGAGGCGGGCGCGCGCGATGGACTCCTCCAGGGCGGCCCTGACGGCCGGGTCCAGCTCGGCGAGGGCGCGCTCCAGGGCTTCCGCGGGAACGCGGGTGCGCTCGATGGTGACCCCGTCGAACCGCTGCGCGTAGTCGATCAGCGCCGCGGTCCCGCGATGGCGTACGTCCTCGCAGATGGGCCGCACCCTCTCCAGGGCGGCCTCGACGTCGAGTTCGGCGCGGGGCAGCAGGTCACGGTCGATCGCCCCCTGGCCGGGGGAACTCCGCAGGTCGATTCGGGTCAGCACCCGTCCAGTCTCGCAGACGCCACACGCGCACCGCTGACGCGTTTCACCATGCGGGCCCTGCCCCGGAGCCCAGCCGATAGGCTGGCCGGTCGTGACGACCACGCGCCTGCCGCTCTTTCCGCTGAACACCGTGCTGTTTCCCGGGCTGGTGCTGCCGTTGAACGTCTTCGAGGCCAGATACCGGGCCATGATGCGGGACCTGCTCGAACTTCCGGGCGAGGGGCCACGTCCGTTCGGTGTCGTCGCCATCAGGGACGGCCACGAGGTGGCGCCGAGCGCGCTCGGCCTGCCGGACGGCTCGGAGCCGCCGGAGGCGGGCGCGGGGGCCGGGTTCGCGCGGGACCCGATGCTGTCGTTCCACGGCGTGGGCTGTATCGCGGACGCCTCGACGATCAGGGCGCGGTCCGCGGCGGGCGGCGCGGACGAGGAGGACGCCGAGGGCTACGAGGTGCTGGCCACCGGGACGACCAGGTTCCGGCTGCTCTCGGTGCACACCGAGGGGCCGTACCTGACGGCGGACGTCGAGCCGCTCCCGGAGGAGGCGGGCGAGGGCGCGGGCGCGCTGGCCTCCGGGGTGCTGCGGGCGTTCCGCGCCTACCAGAAGGTGCTCGCGGGTGCGAACGAGCGGACGCTCGCCCCGGGGCAGGAGCTGCCGGAGGACCCGTCGGTGGTGTCCTATCTGGTGGCGGCGGCGACGATGCTGTACACGTCGGACAAGCAGCGGCTGCTCCAGGCCAAGGACACGGCGACGAGACTCGCGGAGGAGCTGCGTATCCTGCGGCAGGAGACGTCACTGATCGGCAAGCTGCCCTCCGTTCCCGGCGCCGAGTACACCGCCCGTCCGACGAGTCTGAACTGAGCGGAGGGCCGGCAGTGGGCAGGAAGCAGCGCGCCGCGGCGGGCGGCACGCCGGCGACGGTGGCCGCGACGCGGGCGGGCATCCCCTTCCGCGTCCACGCGTACGCGCACGATCCGGCCGCCGCGTCCTACGGCGAGGAGGCGGCCGAGGCATTGGGCAGCGACCCGCGGCGGGTGCTGAAGACCCTGGTGGCCGAGGTGGACGGGGCGCTGACGGTGGCGGTGGTGCCGGTGTCGGCTTCGCTGGGCCTCAAGGCGCTGGCGGCGGCGGTCGGCGGGAAGCGGGCGGCCATGGCCGACCCGGCGACGGCGGAGCGGACCACGGGCTACGTGCGGGGCGGGATCTCGCCGCTCGGGCAGCGCAAGCGGCTGCCGACGGTGGTCGACTCCTCGGCGGCCGGGCACGAGACGGTTTTCGTCTCGGCGGGCCGGCGGGGTCTGGAGATCGAGCTGTCCCCGGCGGATCTGGTGACGCTGACGGGCGCGCGCACGGCGCCGATCGCGAAGGACTGACCGAACGGGGGCCGACCGCGCGTTCCGTTCGGGCAGGCACCGTTCGGCAGGCCGCCGATCCGCGGGCGGCCGGTCGAGCCGCGCCAGATCAGGAAGTGCCTCCCGGCGCGTGGTCCGGCGGCGGCGCGCCGTGTCCGCGCCAATGCGGCAGTTCCGCGGGCTGCTGCTGCGGCTCGCGGGGGCCCCAGGCCGCCATGCACAGCAGGTGGACGCCGACGGCGGCGAACGGCAGGCCCAGCAGCACGCCGCGGGCCCCGATGTCGAGCGGGGCGTCGAACTCGACGTCGGCGCCGACTTCCCTGGCGTGCCCGGCGACGTCCTGCGCCGGGCCGAGCCACACCCCGAGCCGCCAGGCCAGCCACGAGCCGGCCAGGGCGCCCACGGCCAGGCCGATCGCGGTGCCCACGCCGCCGCGGCGACGCGCCACGAAGACCGCGATGCCGACCGGCACGCCGAGCGCGAGGCCGAACAGCAGGAACGTGGCGTCGGCGCCCATGGCCGCCTGCCCCTCCGAATTGGCGAGCAGCACCGCCTGGCCGTCCGAGACGAGCGGAACGCGCGGCGCGCGCCACAGCCACAGCAGGCCGAGCACCAGCCCGCCGAGCACGGCGACCGGCAGGGCGACGAGCAGGCCGTCGCGTATCTCGCGGCCCCAGTCGGGCGCGGTCCCCGCCGCGGCGCGGCCGGGCACGGGCGCCGCGGTCCTGGCCGCCCACGGGTCGTGGCCCTCGCCTCCGGCGGTGTGCTCGGCGGCATTGTCGGCGGCCGGACGGTGATCCGGTGCGGGCTGGGGAACGGTCACCCTGTCATCCTGCCAGGTACGGGCACCTGTTCGGCCCGCGGGACGGCCGTTCGGGCGTATGACCGTATTTTCCGGCGGCTCAGCGCAGGGCCGCCCTGCGGTAGGCCCACGTGGCCAGGGCGAGCGCCGCGGCGCCGACGGCGGCGCAGACGGCGAGGTTCGCCGCGACCGAGCCCCAGTCGGTCCGCGGGCCCAGGGCCGCGGCCAGCGCGTCGACACCGTAGCTGGACGGCAGCAGCTCCCTCAGCCAGCGCACCGGCTCCGGCAGCCGCCCCTCGGGCAGCACCCCGAGCAGCAGCGCCGCGGACATGCCCAGCTGTCCGCACAGGGTGGCCAGCTCGGCGCGCGGCGCCAGCAGCCCGAGCGCGGCGCCGAGCCCGGCGAGCGCGGCACCGGCCAGCGGTACGACGGCCGCGATCACCCACAGGCCGCCCATCGGCAGCTGGTAGAGCAGGCTCCCGGTGACGGCGGTGACGATCACGCCGGGCACCGTGAACGACGCGTACGCGGCGGCCGTGCCCAGCGCGACCGCCGCCGCGGGCACCGGCAGCGTCGCGTAGTGGTCGAGGCCGCCGGCGGACCGCAGCTGCCCGAAGTACTGGGCCAGCAGGTTGAGCGCGACGAACGCCACGACGAGCACGGCGGAGCCGGCCACGACGGCGCGCGCCTCCTCGCCCCCGCCGCCGTCCACGACGCCGCGCATCAGGACCATGATCCCGATGGACTGGAAGGTGGCGACGAACAGCAGCGGTATCCGCGCCACGCGGGCGCGCGAGAGCTGCGCCCGGTAGACCGCCCCGAGGGCGGGCCACAGGCGCGCGCCCGGCGCCAGGGGATGCACGGCGCTGATCGCGGATGTGCTCACGAGCGCTCCAGTCCCGCGCCCCGGCCGCCGAGCGCCAGGTAGACGTCCTCCAGGCTGGGGGTGGCCAGGGTGAAGTCGTCGAGCGCGGCGAACGCGGGCCCCTGGGTGACGGCGGCCACGACCGAACGGGCCCGCTCCGGCGGCAGCCGCAGCGTCCAGCGGCGGCCCGCGACGGTGGCCGCGCCGTACAGGGCGGCGATCTCCGGCTCGCCCAGCGGCGGTTCACCGCGCCAGACCAGGTCGAGGCGCACCTCGGAGCTGACCATGCCCTTCAGACCGCCCGGTGTGTCACAGGCGATGACGCGGCCCGAGTCGAGGACCGCGACCCGGTCGAGGACCGTTTCCGCCTCGATGACGTTGTGGGTGA
This sequence comes from Streptomyces johnsoniae, assembly GCF_031845565.1. NCBI lineage: Bacteria > Bacillati > Actinomycetota > Actinomycetes > Kitasatosporales > Streptomycetaceae > Streptomyces > Streptomyces johnsoniae. The sequence continues at coordinate 253,820 of NZ_JAVREV010000011.1, forward strand.
CGAGCAGCACCGTGGTGCCGTTCCCGGTGCGCCGCCGGTCGATCGCCGACCACACCGCGCGCCTGGCCACCGGGTCCATGCCGGCCGTCGGCTCGTCCAGCACGAGCACGGGGCGTTCGCCGGTGAGCGCGGCGGCCACGCAGGCGAGCCGCCGCTGCCCGCCGGACAGCTTCTTCAGCGGCTGCCCGGCCAGCGGCGCCAGCCCCAGCTCGTCGAGGACGGCGTCGCGCTCGCGGCGGGCCGCGTCGGACCCGAGGCCGCGCAGCCGCCCGGTGGTCTCGGCGGCGAGCGCCACCGTCAGCTCGTCGAGCGCGGTCGACTCCTGCCCGAGGTAGGCCAGCAGCCGCGCGGCCCGGCGCGGGTGGCGCACCAGGTCGTGCCCGAGCAGGGTGATGTGGCCGGCGTCGGGCCGCAGCAGGCCGGTGAGCTGCCGGACGAGCGTGGTCTTCCCCGCTCCGTTGGGCCCCAGCAGGCCGAAGATCTCCCCGCGGGCCACGTCCAGGCTGATGTCGTCGCTGGCGCGCACGGGCCGGGGCCGCTCGGCGTTCCGCCCGCGGCCGGCGCGGCCCCGCGCGGCCGGGTAGGTCTTGGTCAGGCCGCGCACGGCGAAGGCGGGCCGGGCGGCGGTCGCCGTACTGCCCGGCGCACGCCGCTCCGCCGTGGGGTGGGAGCCGGCCCGTGCGATGGATGAGGCCACGGTGGAGGAGCCTACGTGGCGGCCCGCGGCCGCCGGACACCGGGGCATGTTTCGGTCAAGTCGCCGCCCGCCCCGGGCCCGCGCCCTCAGGAGGCCCGTTCGGCGCCGGTGCGCCCGTCGACCTCGCGCCAGAAACCCGCGCGGATCGCGTACCGGTCCTGCTCGTCGATCTGATCGTCCTTGTGCGCGAGCAGGCCGAAGCGGGCCGCGTAGCGCAGCAGTTCACCGTCGATGCGGTGCGGGATGCGCGGGTACTCGCCGGAGAGCTGCTGCAAGTGGGCCGGGGCGGAGAGACGTTCGGCCCAGCGGCGGGCGAAGACCTGGCCGACCTCGAACGGGTCGCCGCTGACGGCCGTGATGTCCTCCTCGCGGTCGGCCCACCGCTGTTCGGCGGTGGTGAGCTGGGAGAGCATCGGCAGCCCGGCGACCTCGGGCGGCTCCTCCGGGGTGCCGCGGTCCACCCAGCCGCGGTCGGAGGACCAGCGCAGCGTGGCGGTGGCCGGGGGCGGGACGGGACGGCCGAGCGAGGCGAGGTCCTTGGGCGTCGGAACGCCTTTGACCGCGGGGCCGGTGGCGTCGCGGTGCGGGGGCGGGCAGGGGGGCTCCCCGGTCTGCGGGGCGCCGTTCTTCACGGCGACCGCCGGCTCCCGCCCGGCGGGCGCTCCCGCGGGCGCGCCGGTCTCCGGCAGCGGGGCGGCGAGGATGGCGGCGATCTCGGAACGCGGAACGCCGTGCGGGGTGCCGGGGACGGCCGCGTCGCTGACGCGCACGGCGCGGGTGATCCAGGCCCGGTCGAGGACGCGGCGTTCGTCGGCCTCGGCCACCAGGTCCTCGGACTGGTTGTAGTCGCCGTCGGCGGCCTGGACGGCCCAGAGGTGGACGGCAACGCCGTGCTCCTTGGCCGACATCAGGCCCGGCAGCAGGTCGCCGTCGCCCGTGACGAGGACGATGTCGGCGCAGGCGCGGTTGCGGGCCAGCTCGGTCAGTTCGGCGTGCATGGCCGCGTCGACGCCTTTCTGCGCCCACCGCCCGTCACTTCTGGTGAGCGCACCCAGGCGCACGGTGACGCGCGGCATGACGCGCAGGCGCCGGTGTTCCGGCTGGGGCACGCGGTCGGGCGCGCCGTCGAACCAGTAGATCCGCAGGAGCGGCCGGCCGGTGTCCGCCTCGGCGCGCTCCCGCAGGCCCTGGATGAGGGCCGCGTGGTCCACGGTGATGCGGGGCCGGGCAGGTTCTCCGGCGAGAAGGCTGGCGGCGGCGCCAAGCAGATAGCCCGCGTCCACCAGGACGACGCAGCGGTCCACGTTGCACCTTCTTTCTCCCGACGTTCCCGTACCGTTTTCTTGAGTCTGCCCGACCACGCCGCCGTTATCTGTGCCAACTCGATCTTCGGCGTGGCGAATCGATGACCCTCGCCGCCCGGAATGCGAACTATGTTGCGCCGTGCGAATCTGGTGGCGGTCGGCGTTCCGCGCCCGGAGGATGATTCACCCAGGAGGCGATCATGGCCAGGAACAAGAACCGCAACCGCCGGTCGGAGCCGCAGCGTCCGGCCGAGCAGAGCCGCGCCGAGGTTCCTGAGGAGCAGCAGAAGACCAGGAAACGCGAGCGGCGCTTCGGCCACAACTGACGCGGCTCCAACGCCGCGGGGCGCACACCCCGTCGCGGGAAGTGCGCCCCGTGGCGCCGGAGCCGGGCCGGCCGGGCACCTTTCAGTCGGTGAAGGCGTGCCGTTCGTGTGCCGCCGCGAAATACCGCGCGTCGGACACCTGGGACACGACGGATTGCGCGGGCTGTTCGCCACGGCGGGCGATGTCCCAGGCTTCGTGGACACACCGCAGCCTGTCCTCGAATGCCGCGCCGGGGAAATACACGGCCAGCGCGTGCACGGCCTCCTGCCGGGAACTGTGCACCTGGCGCAGCAGGAATACTGCCTTTTCGATCATCCGGGTCTCCATGACGGCCCACCCCTCGATTGTCGAAATCCTCCCTTTCGAAGGTAGACCTCGGAATTACCCGTTTCGGTAAAGCAGCTTCCATCATCGCGCCAACTTGCGGCATCACCCGGCCAAGCAGGCGGGCCCGAGCAGTGCCTTGAGGTCGCCGAAAAGCGCGGGATCGGCCTGCACCCGGTGCCGGTCCAGGCGCAGCACGGTCGTGGTCCGCGCGCTCTGGAGCTTCACCCGCACCTCGGTCGGCCCGCGGTGCTGGCCGAGCACCTCCCCGAGCCGCTCCACCAGCGGCGGGGTGACTCTCAGGGTGGGAATGGTGATGGTCACGGGGGAATCGGCGGACGCCTCCGACAGGTCGGGCACCATCAGCTCCATGGCGACCAGCCGCGGGACGTCCTCGCGCTTGTCGAGGCGACCCTTGACGAACACCACGGTGTCCTCGACGAGTTGTGTGGAGACCAGTTGGTAGGTGGCGGGGAAGAACATGCAGTCGATGGAGCCCGCCAGGTCCTCCACGGTGGCGATGGCCCAGGGGTTGCCCTGCTTGGTCATCTTGCGCTGGAGGCCGGAGATGATGCCGCCGATGGTGACGATCGCGCCGTCGCTGTAGTCGCCTCCGGTCAGTGCCGAGATGGCCGCGTCCGCCTTGTCGTCGAGCACGTGCTCGATGCCGAACAGCGGGTGGTCGGACACGTACAGGCCGAGCATCTCCCGTTCCTGCGCGAGGAGATACGCCTTCTCCCACTCCTCCTCGGTGAAGACGACGTCCATGCCGAAGCCGGGCCCTTCGCTGCCGGCGTCGTCGTCCATGCCCCCGAAGAGGTCGAACTGTCCCTCGGCCTCCTTGCGCTTGACCTGCACGACGTTGTCGATCATCGGCTCGAAATGCGCGGTCAGGCCCTTGCGCGTGTGCTCCAGGCTGTCGAATCCGCCGGCCTTGATCAGCGACTCGATGGTGCGCTTGTTGCAGACCACCGCCTCGACCTTGTCCAGGAAATCGGGGAACGAGCTGTACTTCCCCTTCGCCTTCCTCGTGGCCACGATCGAATCGACAACATTCTGCCCCACGTTGCGGACGGCGGTGAGGCCGAAAACGATCGTCTCGTCTCCGCGCGGGGTGAAGAAAGCCTCCGACTCGTTCACGTCGGGCGGCAGCACCTTGATCCCCATGCGCCGGCACTCGTTCAGATAGACGGCCGACTTGTCCTTGTCGTCCCGCACGGAGGTGAGCAGCGCGGCCATGTACTCGGCCGGGTAATTGGCCTTGAGATATGCCGTCCAGTAGGTGACAAGGCCATATGCCGACGAGTGCGCCTTGTTGAACGCGTAGCCGGAGAACGGCACCAGCACGTCCCACACGGCCTGGATGGCCTCGTCGGAGTAGTCGCGCTCCCGCATGCCCTTCTGGAACGGAAGGAACTCCTTGTCCAGGATCTCCTTCTTCTTCTTGCCCATGGCCCGGCGGAGCAGGTCCGCTTGTCCGAGGCTGTAGCCGGCCAGCACCTGCGCCGCCTTCTGCACCTGCTCCTGATACACGATCAGGCCGTAGGTGACGTCGAGGACCTCCTTCAGCGGCTCTTCCAGCTCCTTGTGGATCGGCGTGATCTCCTGCTGGCCGTTCTTGCGCAGGGCGTAGTTGATGTGCGAGTTCATGCCCATGGGGCCCGGCCGGTACAGGGCGCCGACGGCGGAGATGTCCTCGAAGTCGGTCGGCTTCATCATCCGCAGCAGCGACCGCATGGGCCCGCCGTCGAACTGGAAGACGCCCAGCGTGTCCCCGCGCCCCAGCAACTCGAACGTCTTCGGGTCGTCGAGCGTCAGATTGAGCAGCTCGATGTCGACGTCCTTGTTCTTTTTGATCAGCTTGACCGCGTCATCCATGATCGTGAGATTCCGCAGGCCCAGGAAGTCCATCTTCAGCAGGCCGAGCGCCTCACACGTCGGATAGTCCCACTGCGTGACGACCACACCGTCGTTCTTCGGCGCGAACAGCGGCACGTGGTCGACCAGCCGCTCGCTGGACATGATCACGCCCGCGGCGTGCATGCCCATCTGCCGGACCAGCCCCTCCAGGCCACGCGCGGTGTCGATGACCTTCCGCACGTCCGGCTCGTTCTCGTACATGCCGCGGACCTCGGCGGCCTCGCTGAACCGCGGGTGGTCCTTGTCCGTGATGCCGGACAGCGGAATGCCCTTGCCCAGCACGTCCGCGGGCATCGCCTTCGTGATGCGGTCACCCATCGCGTAGGGGTAACCCAGCACGCGCGAGGCGTCCTTGATGGCCGCCTTCGCCTTGATCGTGCCGTAGGTGCCGATCATCGACACCTTGTCGGCGCCGTACTTCTCGGTGACGTAACGGATCACCTCGCCGCGCCTGCGCTCGTCGAAGTCGATGTCGACATCCGGCATGGAGACGCGCTCCGGGTTGAGGAAGCGCTCGAAGATCAGACCGTGGTCGATCGGGTCGAGGTCGGTGATGCCCAGCGCGTACGACACGATCGAACCGGCCGCGGAACCGCGCCCAGGGCCGACCGCGATGCCCTGCTGCTTGGCCCACATGATGAAGTCCGCGACCACGAGGAAGTAGCCGGGGAACCCCATCTGGATGATGACGCCCATCTCGTACTCGGCCTGCCGCTGCCGCGACTCCGGCACCCCGCCCGGGTAGCGGCGGGCCATGCCGCGGGCCACCTCCGCCTGGAACCAGGAGACCTCCGTGTACCCCTCGGGCACGTCGAAGCGCGGCATCAGGTCCCGCGGCTCGAACCAGCCGCTGGTCTCGACCTGCTCGGCCACCAGGCGGGTGTTGGCGCAGCCCTGCTGCCAGGCGTCGGAGGAGTCGATGGCGTACATCTCCTCCGGCGACTTCAGGTAGTACCCCGAGCCGTCGAAGCGGAAGCGATCGGGGTCCGACAGGTTTTTCCCGGTCTGCACGCATAGCAGCGCGTCGTGCGCGGCCGACTCGTGGGCGTACGTGTAGTGCGAGTCGTTCGTCACCAGCGGCGGGATGCCCAGCTTGCGGCCGATCTCCAGCAGCCCGTCCCTGACCCGGGTCTCGATTTCGAGACCGTGGTCCATCAGTTCGAGGAAGTACCGGTCCTTTCCGAAGATCTCCCGGTACTCCCCCGCCGCCTTCAGCGCCTCCTCGGGCTGACCGAGCCGCAGCCGCGTCTGCACCTCGCCGGAAGGACAGCCGGTGGACGCGATCAGGCCCTCCGCGTGCTGCGCGATGGTCTCCCGGTCCATACGGGGCCACTTGACGAAAAAGCCCTCGGTGTAGGCGTCGGAGGAGAGCCGGAACAGGTTGTGCAGCCCCGTCCTGTTGTACGCCCAGATCGTCTTGTGCGTGTAACCGCCGGAGCCGGAGACGTCGTCCCGCTTCTGATGCGGCTGCCCCCACTGCACCCGCCGCTTGTGCCGCCGCGACTCCGGCGCCACGTACGCCTCGATGCCGATGATCGGCGTGATCTCCGCGGCCCGCGCCTGCTGGAAGAAGTCGTAGGCGCCGTGCAGGTTCCCGTGGTCGGTGATGGCGATGTGTGACATGCCCATCTCCCGGCACGCCTTGAACATGTCCGCAAGCCGCGCCGCTCCGTCGAGCAGCGAGTACTGGGTGTGCACATGCAGGTGTGTGAAGGGCTTCGTCACTCCACGGCCTTCCGCAGCAGGGGCTTGGATCACCCTGAACCCTACATCCGCACCAGCCGCACCGGCCCCGCGCACGCGATCCCAATTCCTCGGCGTTTCCGCAGGTCAGAGCCATGATCACGGCAATGCCCAAGGTCAGGACGGTGCCCCGCTCCCGGCCCGGGAACGCACGCCGCCCACCCGGGGGAAGGCCGGCCGGAAAACCTCACCCGGCACCGCCCGTACCCCCGCCCCGCGGGCCGTGGCACACTCGGGCTCGATGGGTATATCGGCTCCTGGCATGCGTGCGGCCCGCGCGGCGATGTTCGCCGCGCTGTGCGTCACGCTCTCCGCCGGTGCCCACGTCCTGCTGTCCGGCGCGCCCCTGCCCGCACCGGCCGTCGCCGCCGTCGGCGCCGCGGTTTTCGCGTGTGCCTGGCTGCTGTTCGGCGGCGGGGAACGCGGCTTCCGCGCCATCGCCGCGCTGCTCGTTCCCCTGCACCTGGCGGCCGACACCCTCTTCACCGCGGGACAGTCCACCTGCTACGGCCCCGGCGGCGGCCCGGTCACCGGGCCGCTGCGGCTGCTCGGCGTGGACCTGCTCTGTGCCGGCGAGGTCGGCACCCCGCTCGTCAACCTCGCGGCCGCCGGCCGCGGGCCGCTGGACGCGGCCGATCCGGCCGGGCCCTGGGTACTGCTGGCCGCGCACGTCTGCGCCGGTCTGGCCGCGGCCGGCTGGCTGCGCTGCGGCGAACGGGCCCTGGCCCGGCTCCTGCACGCCGCCGTCGCGGCCGGCTTCCGGCCGCTGCTGCTCGCCGTCACGTTCCGCAACGTGCCCGCGGCCGAGCCCCCGCGGCTGCCGCGCCGCCCGCGGACCGCCCCCGCGGCGCCGATCGCGCCGCCCCTGGCCCACTCCGTCCTCCGTCGGGGCCCGCCCAGCGCGGCGCTCGCCCACTGAGCGAGCACCCCGCACCGGCAGTCACCCGTCCCGGCCGCCCCGCCGCGCCCGGGACCACCGACACTTCTCGACGGAGATATCCCATGAGCAAGCGCAACACCTCCGTGGCCAAACGCGAGGCCCGCGAACGGCTGCGTGCCGAGCGCGAACGCCAGGCCAAGCGCGAAAAGGTGCGCCGCCAGGCAATCGTCGGCGGCTCGGCCCTGGCCCTCCTGGCCGTCGCCGGCGGCGTCGGCGTGGCCGTCGCCAACATGGGCGGCGACTCGGACAACACCGACTGGGGCGCCGTCCGCACGCAGATCGAGGACGGCGGGTCGGGCGAGTTCGCCGCCGACGCCCCGGCCAACACCTCGGGCGAGGACGGCCTGACCATCCGCATCGGCGAGGAGGACGCGGCCAACACCCTCACTCTGTTCGAGGACCCGCGCTGCCCCGCCTGCGCCAACTTCGAGCAGAGCATCGGCGACAGCGTCCACGCGGGCATCGACGACGGCACCTTCGCCGTCGAGTACGTCTTCGGCTCCTTCCTCGACGACCGGCTCGGCGGCTCCGGCTCCAAGAACGCCCTGACCGCACTCGGCGCCGCACTCGACGTCAGCCCCTCGGCGTTCCTGGACCTCCAGGCGGCCCTCTACTCCGAGGAGTTCCACCCCGCCGAGTCGTCCGACGCGTTCGCCGACGACGAGCGGCTGATCGAGATAGCCCAGGAGGTTCCCGAGCTGGAGGGCAACGCGGACTTCGAAGCCGCGGTCACCGACAGCACGTTCGCCGTCTGGGCCCTCCAGATGTCCGACAAGTTCGATGCCGCGCCCGACGTGTCCGGCACCCCGACGCTGAAGTACAACGACGAGGTCGTGGACGTTCCCAAGACGCCAGAGGACTTCGCCGCGGTCATCGAGGCGAACAGCGTCCAGCCCTGAGACGGACGCCGTGCCCGGGGCGCGACCGGGTAACGAAGCTGCCACAAGGGCCGGGGGGGGGGGGCGGCGCCGACCGGGCCGGCCGGACCCGGGCGG